>CAZWPT010000001.1:0-6357 GCA_964635675.1 uncultured Nitrososphaerota archaeon
GTATTTTTCCTAGGTTGAGGTCTTTGGGCTGTTTCTCCTTGTCGATGAAGCTTCCCAGTTTGCGGACTAGTTCAAGCATGACCATGTATCTGCTTCTGCCCTTCTCCATTTCGACAGTCTTCTCCCTCAAGTATTCAGCGAAGCTCTCAACGTCGACGAAGCTCGTTATCGGCGTGAAGTGGATTCCGTCTTTAGACCTGTCGAGGTAAACGTAGGTAGCCATTCCGCAGGCGGGGTGGATGGGCATGTGCCACCTCTCCTTACCTTTAGTGAGCTTTTCGAAGAACATTGTCAGCACGAGTGTGAAGGGTACAGGGTACCAGGCTTCCCTGCTTATCTCCCCGTTCGTCTGTTCTTCAACGAGCCTTATCACATCGGGGATGGTTATTCTATGCTTGTCTCTCTCTTTTCTCGGCATTTGGCCCACTAGGGAGACGGGTTGAAAGTTTACGCCTCTAACGATGTCCGCGTTAACGGCGGCAAACCTGACTATTTTCCCAAGCTCCTCAGTGTTCCACCCGTTTATGACTGTTGGGACGAGGACGACGCTGGTCATTCCTGCTTTCCTGAAGTTTTCGAAGATGTAGGGTATCTCCCAATGGTTCTTCACGTTTATCCTCGGGTCTAGCCCGTCGAAGCTCAGGTAGACGGTGTTGACCCCGGCTTCCCTAAGCCTCCTCGCAAGCTCGACACCGCCCTCCAAAGCGAAGAAAACCCCGTGAGTATTAAGCTGAACATGGGTGAAACCCTCCTCCCTCGTTATCCTGATGATGTCGACGAGGTCGTCCCTCATAAGGGGCTCGCCGCCAGTGAGCTGAATAGCCTTGGAACCATAGGGGTATTGCTTCCTCAAGTGTTTCATCATCATCCTGTACTGCTCTAGAGTAGGCTCATAAACGTAGCCAGACCTCTCGGCGAAGAAGAAGCAATTGCTAACCAAGAATCCGTCTGACGCTACGAAACAGTGGCCTTCATTCTTAACCTCTAAGTCATACACGTAACCACTGTAGAAGTCTTCTTCAACCGACTTCACCCTATCTAAATAGAAGTCGCCTAGCCTCATTACCTTGACTTCCTTCCTCTCCCCAATTTCACCCAGTGTGCGCGCATATTTTTCTCTTAAAATAAGAACGTTGCAGTTCCCAATACCCTTAACATAGGCCTTCTCTTTATCCTCTTCTGAAAGCGTCTTGAATTCTCCTATAAGATTCACCTCTTTGAAGCCCTCATCGCTATTAAAACTCCAAAGCATGATTAACTCGCTTCCCTTGTCAAGCTCATCTGCACGTTTCTTTTCGAGCTTCCCATTCTTATGAATAAAGAACATGTGCTCCGGCGTTGTCCTCGTTTTACGCCCCGTTAACGTCTTAATCCTCAGAATCCTTCCCTCATACCTCCTTCTAAAGAGTTTGGTAACCTTGGTCCACTCTGCCTTCCCATCGTTAAAGCTTAAAACGTATAGGTTTCTTGGGAGCGAATATTCTCCGGAGAATTCTCCTATCTTAACTGTGTGATTGAAGACGAGGTCCCTTGAAACCTCCTTGAAGCTCCTCACTCCTACCTCTTCGCCAACCTTAAACAGAACCTGCTCATCCTCTGGGAGACAATACCAGCAGCTGAAGTTACACCTGTTCGTCACGACAACGTTGGCGAGAGCTGTCTGAGTAGTGTGGATTGTGCATATGCCGCATGAGAACGGGCAGGGGTTTTCAAGCTGCTTGTAAGCATACTTGACCCTGGTCGACGGGGCTTCATACCTCATCGCCCTCCTGTACATTGCCGCATCGCCCCAGTAGAGGTCTTCAACCTCGCCGTGCTCCGGGCAGTTCTTCCTAATCCAGATTTTACCATCCTTCTCGTAGACGAGCGCGGGGAGAAGCCTGTAGCACTCTGGGCAAACGGAGAGAGTGTCCCTAACGTGCTCCTCCCCCTCTTTCAGAACAGGCTTTGGACCGCCTACGAGTATCCTTCGGTCAGCCACTCGTATCGCTCTTTCTTTAAGCTCGCCGGCATCCTGCTGAGCCATCAGGCTTCACCTGAAGGCTGCGAGGGAACATTATAAAAGTTTCCCGTTTCCATCCTTGCACGCAAGGGTTGAGAATCGGCTTAAGCCGGGCCGTGTGGAAAAGGCTTTTAACAATGGTTTAAACGTTTCAGCCCGGGTTGCCAGGCTTATGGTTAACGCGGCTAAACCCGTGGTAGGGCAGCGAAACCATGGGGCTAGCCATGGTCAACTTCGCGGAATACTGCTTCTAACACGGCGGTGACAGTTTATCGAGAATTGTTTTCGGAAGCAGATCCCTGTTGCCGAGGGTAACGGTGAAGGTTGAAACACCGCTGGTTGAGAGAATGGTTCTGCAGAAAGAGTATTGCGAAGCCTTCTCGTGGATTGTTGCGACAATACTCTTGCCTGAGGCGAAAGCCTCGGAGACTGTTTTCCTGAAGGATTCTGAGTAAAGCTCCATCGGGCCTATCTCGTCGATGATAACCACCTCATCCCTCTCGACAGCATCCCGTATAGCCTTGACGCCGATTCTTTCAAGCTCCATCAGGCTGACGAAATACCTGCCGACCCTGGGGCCGGAGCTATAGTTGACGCTGGCCATAAGGCCCTTCAAGCCGGTTTTCAAATCCTCAACGAGGAACCCTGTTCTAACACCCTTCTCCCTGGTCTCGTAGGTTATCATGCCGCCCACGTTCACACCCCTCTCCCTCAGCATCTGGGCGAGCTTTGAGACAACCGTCGTCTTACCTATCCCGGGCCTCCCCGTCACGAGAATCCTCACAGCTCTATCACCATCCCCCTGGGCCCAGGGTTGACGACGAGCGTGCCCCCGATTTTTTCAGACAGGCCCGCCCTCTCGTGAACATGGCCGCATAAGCATGCTAGTGGAGACTCCTCCTCTACGAATCTTCTAACCTCGGCGGAGCCTATGTGCTCACCCGTTGAAGCAAGGTCTAGGGACGTGTTGAAGGGAGGAGTGTGTGAAAACAGGATGAGGCTGCTCAGCCCCCTGAAGCCTGAGAGGACCCGTTTAAACTCCTGCTCGCCGATTTCAAACGGGGTGTTGAAGGGTGTTGGGAGGCTCCCGCCCACGCCCGCGAGCGTGAAGCCTTTGAAAACAGTTTTCCTACCGTGGAGGAAAACAATACCTGTTGCGGAAGCCTTCTCCCCAAGCTCCTCAGGAGTCTCATTGTTCCCAGGTATTACGAAAACATGCTCGTTTAAAGCCCTTAGTCTCTCCAGGGCAGCGTCCAAACCCTTGCCGTAGACTGTGAGGTCGCCGAGGCACACGGCTAGGTCAGCATCCCTCGAGGTCTTCAAAGCTTCCTCGAGCAGTTTCAGCCGCAGGTGAATATCGGAGCAGGCGAAGACCCTCAACAGGGGTTCCACCGGGCGCGAAGCTTTTATGCTTTTCAAAACGCGGGTCACCCGGCTAGGCGGCTGGCGGCGAGGAGCGAGAGCGAGAGGAGAATATCGCCGTAGAAAAGCCTTACAACTAGGCCAAGGAGTATCAGGGCCTGCAGGGGCATGAGGAAGCTTGTGAAAACATGCTCGTCAGGGTTGAAAGCCTGCTCAGCCCTGTCCTCGTCAATCCTCCTTGAAAACACTATTCTCCTGACTCCGCTCCTACTCCTCCTCTCAGCCAGCAGGAACCTAGTGTTGTCAGCACGGTAGTGCGAGAACCTGACTTTCCTGAGGAGGAGGAGTGCGGCAATCCTTCTCAGCACGCTTTCCCTCTCCAGGCCTTTGAAAAGCTCAACACCCTTGAGCTTAACCCACAGGTTCCACAGGAGGTTGACGGGCAGGTAGAGGATTGTGAGCAGTAGAGCATTGTTCATCGTTGAGAAGGCTACTGGAAGCCTGCCTATGCTCAGGTCCGTGAGGAAACCTGTTGGCGTAGAGGGGTACATTAGGCTCAGGCACATGAGACCCTTAGCGTCAGCACCACCGTAGACACCCCCGTAGTAAAGAAGGGTGAACAGGCCCGACTGGAGGCCGGCGAGTAAAAGCCACCAGGCTGGCTCGACAGACCCGTTTAAAACACCTGGAAGATTCAGGATTACCGCTGAAGCCAGGAAGACTATCCAGACGCGGTCGTCTATCTCCCTGCTCTTAACATCCTGGATTGAGGCTATTGATAGGAGTATTAGGGAGACTATGCTGCGAGCATTCTCAAGCAAGAGCCAGTTGGACAATTCACCTTAGTCTTGAAAGCACCTCAGCCCTCTTAACGTGGAACTCGGTCACAATCCTGGCAACGTCCCTGAAGTGGGTCACATTATTATCCATCATCCACCTTATAACGCTCTCCCTGACCTGCAGCTCCCTAACGTACCAGTCTGGAGGCATGCCTATCTTCCTGCAGACGTTGGGCAGGTGCACAGACCTGCTGAAGTCAACCTCGTGAACATCCTCCATCGGGTCCCAGTGTGAAATAGTAATCCTGTTGCCCTCGGGGTCCAGCTCCCAGACGTGCCTAACCCTTCTTCCGAAGGGTACTCCAGCCTTCTTAGGCAGGACAACCCTTTCAACAAGGCATGCTACGTTCATAAGCGGAATATAGGATTCGGCGATGTTCATAGGCGGGCTCGTCATCCTTTTAATAGCGTAGTCAATGTTCTCAGCGTGGACAGTGCTAAGACCCCCGTGACCCGTCGCCATGGCTTGGAACAAGACGAACGCTTCAGCACCCCTAATCTCCCCGACGATCAGGTAGTCAGGCCTATACCTGAGGGAGGTCTTGACGAGGTCGAACATCGTTATCTCACCTATCTTCGAAGTCCCCAGGCCGTAGCTCTCCCTGGTTACGAACTGAACCCAGTTGTCATGCGGGATGTTCAGCTCAGCAGTCTCCTCGACGGTGACGATCTTCAACCCGGGTTTGAAAAGGTTCGTTAAAGCGTTTAGGAAGGAGGTCTTGCCTGCGCCCGTACCCCCTATAGTCATGACGGTCAACCTGTTGTCAAGGATGAACCAGAAGTACGCCGCTAGAGAGGGGCTTAGCGTGCCGAGCTTAATCAGGTCGACGATGCTGAAAGGCTCCTCCCTGAACTTCCTTATCGTGAATGTTGAGCCGAAAGTGGAGACCTCGTCCCCGTAGGTTGCTGCAAGCCTATGCCTGCCGGGGAGCATCGCGTCCACGATGGGGAATGCTGCGCTAATATGCTTCCCAGCGAAGTGCGCAAGCTTAATAATGAAGTCGTTGAAATAACCCTTGTCCGCGATCCTCAGGTTTGAAGGGAGGCTCTCATACCTCCTGTGCCAAACGTACACAGGCTTGTCAATACCGTCGCACGAAATGTCTTCAACATTCTTATCCTCCACGATCGGGTTTATCGGCCCGTAGCCTATGAGGTCCCTCCTAATATAGTATTCAACCTTCCTCATGGACTCCTCGTTCAGAGAGCCCAGGATGCTCCTATACTTCTTCATCAGCCTGCGGGCCTCCTCCATAACGTAGCTCCTCGCCTCCACAGACATGTCTTCAGGAGGCTTAAGCTCCCTGCTCAGAATATCCTTAAGCCTGTTGAAAGCACTCCTCTCAGTCTTGTCTAGGGAAACCTCGTCTACGAAGTATCCTTTCTCACCACCCCTGCCCGGGATTGGAACTATCAGGATCCTGACGAAAGGCTCTTCAATCCAGTACTCGTCTATAGGCTTAACGTTAACAGGTATAGGCTCGAAAACGTATTCGACGAGCTCCTCCCCTTCCTCCTCCTTCTTCTTTTTCTTCTCCTTCTTCACAGGCTTAGGCTTCTCCTCCTTCTTCTCAACCACCACAGGCTTAGCCTCAACCTTAGCCTCCGCGACAGCAGGATTATCCTTCTTCTCCTCCTCGGTCTTCGCAGAACCCATTTGACGGTGATTCGAAGCGGGGAGAGTTTTATAAAGTTTGTTAAACACTACTGTTTCCAAACCGCCTAATAGAGAACCTTGGAGCATATTCCAAACCAACCCGGTTTTAACATCCAATACTACACCACCGGCTTAAGAACGTGAGAAAAACTGGGGGGTAGGGGGAGAGGGGCCTGTTTAAGGTTTCAAGGGAGGACTACGCTGGCGAAATACTCCTTGCCGCCTGTCGAGTGGAGCTTTATCTCTATCGTGACGCCGCTCACAAGCTTCTGGTTGCCGAAAGTGGAGTCAGGGTCTATAGTTATTATCAGCTGCCCGGCTGTTCCAACATTCGCAGGCGCGAATGTCGTGGAATCAGCAGATTTCAGTTCTTTAGACTCAGTATCAACTTTCCACTCTACAGTTATGGTGGTCCACGATTCGAAGGGCGCACCGTTGATGAATACGTTGTCTATCTTTGCGGGCGATGATCCCGTGTTAAGGTAGCTAAGGTATAC
>CAZWPT010000002.1:0-11890 GCA_964635675.1 uncultured Nitrososphaerota archaeon
GTATTCGATAACCACATCCTTAATGTCTTCACGCAACCCGACCGGCACTTCTAATTGAGCCATCTCTCAATATAAGGCTGTATACCAATCCCCTTTTAAGCTTTATTGAAAAACCCAGTAGCACACCAACCAAAAAAACGAATTAACCGGAAGACGCTTCAGAAGCGTGTGCCGATTTTCACGAGTAATGGTTTCCCCCTCATAGAGGTTTCAGCGGAAAGTCTCTGGAGAATGCTGTCCTCCTTGTTTCAGACCCGTCAGTTTTTCCCCGCGCGCGGCGAGGATTTTAAGCTGGGACAAGCCTTTCGCCAGCAATCTTCTTAGCGGCGAAATCTAAAGTAGCCTTTATATGCTCAACGGTTAGGGGTGGAAACTCTCTCAATATGTCTTCAAACCCGTAGCCTGTTTTAAGCATCTCCAAAACCTGCCACACCATTATCCTGGTGCCCTTGAAAGTCGGCTTCCCGTGACAGATTTCGGTGTCGACGACAATGTACTCACTGATTTCAACCCTCATAATGAAGTGAAGAGCGAATTTGCTATTTAAGGCTTTCTTCTAAATTTTACGGGTCTCATCCATAGTGGTATGCGTAATTGAGGCCGGAGAGGGATGTGAAGACTGTTTCCAGGCTAGCGCGTGCCTCATAATCTTACCATAAGGTCTCGGCTATCCTCGGCTTTCTAATTTCCTCATCTTTTGCGATGAGCTTAACGTTAAGAATTCTTGCTGGTGCGACAATAATCTTGTAAGCGCGCGCTGGATGGCGTCCTCGAAAAAATCGATGTGAAGGAAATTGTGAGGCTGGTAAGGGAGGACAGGGATAGCAGGTGAATATTCTTGCCATACTTGTTCGACTCCTCCTCCCTAGTCTACGCTGTGAGGCTTAAAAGGATACATGTCTTGGCCGGGGGCTACATCCAGGGGTTAACGGTCTATGAGGTGTTAAACGCCCTGTGGAGAGAGACTTATGTTTTAGGAAAAATGAGTAGAAAAGAGGCTGAGAGCCTATTGGACGTGTTCATTCGACTATTAAGTTATCTAAAGACGCTTGACCCAAGGGGTTTAGAAAGTGAGGTGTTTAAGATAGCTGTTGAAACTGGTTTAACCGTCTACGATGCGTCGTATCTTGCCTTAGCACATAGGGAGAAGCTTACTCTGGTTACGGAAGATGTTAAGCTGAGAAATGTAGCAAGCACGATGATACGGGCAGTGAGCTTGGATGAGCTACCAGCATAAACCCATGCTTCTAACTTCAATCATTGTCATGTAAGGTTGGATTACGTCAAGGATCCTTTTAAGCACACACTTGTCTGTGTGCAGGTTAACGATAGGCTGCTTAGCTTGGTTTAGGATTTGAGGGCGTTGATGTGGCATATATCAGCAGGAGGATCCTAGGGGCACAGTCTGTACTTTTTATAATTGTAGCCGCCCTAATGTGAAGGTTTTTAGCACGCTAGAAGGCGCATACTGGGAAAAGCTCGAAGATAAGGCTTAAATACCTCTTTACCGCGCGCGCTCTTTAGTGGTATACTTGAAGAAGGTCAGTCTTTATATAGATGAGGAATTGTGGACGAATTTCAAGGAGAACGTTTTAAGGAAGCACGGGACTCTGAGAAAGTTGAGCAGCGAGGTCGAGGAATCGCTTCGACACTCGCTTGTCTGCGAAGAGCTGTTGCTCGGGTCTTTTAAGAAAATGGGGGTCAATAGTGATGTTTCAGTTACTTCTGAGAAGATAAAGCGGAACAGGCCTAGGCTTCGAGGACCACCTTCTGAAATACTCATCCGGGAAATGAGGGGGAAACGTTTTGGTAAAAGTCTATATTGATAGTAGTGCATTGGTTAAGCGGTATGTTTCTGAACCCGGGAGCTCAACCGTTGACTTCATTTTCGACAAGAGCTTGACGGGGGAGCTGACCACGGCGACATCAATCTGGAATATCGGAAGTTCTTGGTGTCCTCGATCTTAGAAGAAGGAGAAGATGGCTCGCCGAGGATGAGTTCAAAGAGGTGCTTGAAAACTTTACAGGGGAAGTTGTAAAAATGCTCCGTTTAAAAGTCTTGGAGGTTTTTCCAGTTCTAACTCAACTGATCGCCGACTCCTGGCCCTTGATATTAAGCGACCACATGTATGAGGCAGATGCTCTTCAAGTCCAAACATGCATATACTCCGGCAGCAATGTGCTTCTAAGTGCTGATAAAAAGCTGGTGACTAAAGCTATCAGGATGGGAATAAGGGCGATTGATACCGAGGATGAAAGCAAGATTAAAGAGCTGTTAGAAAAATAGCACGGGCTGAGAGTTTAGAACCTATGGGAAACAATATACGACGGGTTACTAAACTTATGAATTTTAAAAGACTATTGAGAAGGCTTAATTCATAGTGCCCTTTTGGTCTACGCGCGCAGGATCCTGGATTGTCTTAACGACTTCCTTCTGGTTTATCTCGAGCGCGTGCGCTTTGATATCTCATAGTCTTGGATTTCTGATGCTGACTGCGATATTAGCCTACTATGTAACTCTTTGCTTCTCATGATTACGGGTTTGCCTTCCATTAATATTTTTAATCTTAGCTTAGGATTTAGATCCTGCAGTTGCGCCAGATCCACTTGAAAGCCTGATTCCAATTCTATTTCAGCCCCTAACTCTAAGAATTCTTCAAGCGTCAATGAAGGCACAGAGTAAACTGCTATATCTATGTCCCTGAAAGCATTTCTCCTTATAAAACTTCCAAAAATATATGCTAGCTTAATTTCATCCTTCTTTTGGAGGATTTCTTCAAGCTTCCGTAATACTTCTGCTTTACCTTCCTCACTCAACCTGTAATACTTGACTTTATCGTAATTCATACTTGCTCTCCACGGCCCTCAGAAAATCCTTAATCCATTGAAAATCCTTCTTAGCGGACTCATAGATTCTACGATCATCTATCACCCAATATCTATGAATAAGCAGGTTTCTTAATCCTATGATTTTGATGATATCCTCGACCTGAGTTGTAATCCCGGATTTCTCTAAATATCTGATGCAGTCTCTATAGGATTCCGGCTCATAATTGAGGTCTTCCATGGTAATATGTAAACAAGCACTACCGATAGCTTCGACCAGAACTATTATCTGATACCTTAAAGAATATTTCTCATCATTCGTTAAATTTACATAGGGCTTTAAAACTATCCTCTCTATCTCTTTAATGCATTCTCGCGCTTCATCGATTCTACTTCTTAAGTAGGCTTTATTGATGACCAAGACTCCTCTCTATTGTGCGGCCAACTCGTATATAACTCTTATAGCGCGCGCCTTCAAAGCCTGCTTTCGAATTAACCTTGACAAGCTAAGTTAAGATAAAAACCATAGCGCGTGCTTATAATTCATATGCCTATTTTTTCTCCTTCTCCGAAAATGAAGAAACCTTCTTTCGTCAACAGGAAAGCTTTACTCCTGATTTCTTCAAATATAAATTTTCCAAAGAATTTCACAATATCTCTTCATCTCAACTATCGAATATACGGGCAATACTAATGTGCCGGAAATCGGTTTATAAGATTCCATCCTCAGAAAATCATGATCATTGTCAAAAGGACTCTTTCTTCTTTTTCGATTGAGACAGTAGTTCGGAGTTTTTCGATCCCTTAGGCGTATAGCGCGTGCTTCAAGCTCACGAATCCTAGTGTCGCTATTTAGTTACAGCCGCTGCCGGGTTTCGCAAAGTTTAAAAGTGGAATTCCATCTTCCATTCCAGATATGGCGAGTAGGACAAAGGTTTCCTCTCAGGGAAGAACCGTGATTCCGGCGGAGATAAGGGAGAAGCTCGGGATCCGCGAGGGAGAGGAGGTCGAGTGGATTCTAGAGGGAGATGTTATAGTGGTTAGGCTGGTGCGGGAGGAGAAAACGCCTGACGAGATTATGCATCAAATTAAAAACCATTTAGTGGAAATTAAGGCTGTTGGAAAGAAGATTCCTGCCGACCTGAAGAGCCGGATGATGAAGGATTGGGCGAGAAGGAAGCTAGGGCTGACGCCGTAGTCGACGTGGGAATCCTGGCTGTAGGTTTGTCTAAGAACCCTGCCACCGACTATTGCCTAGAACTGATAGAGGATGCTGTTAGGGGTAGAATTAGAGTCCTTATTCCGTATACTGTGGTTTTCGGCGCCCACTATGTTTTGACCAGGTTTTACGGCGTTTCTCCCAAGGAGGCAGGCGGCTTACTGCGAAGTTTACTATCCTCCAAAAGGATAGTTTGGCATGGGCGTATTGACAAAGACGATGTGGAGAAGTCCTTTGAGAACACTGAGAATTACGATTTAGATGCTTGGGACGGATATATTCTGCGCTTGATGGAAGCGAACCAAATCAGGATTATTTACACACTCGACACGGAGCATTTCGGCAAAATAAACTGGATAAAGGCGGTTAACCCTGTTCCGGAGGATAAAATGCAGGAGCTACGCGTCTTCTTAAAAGGAAGCGTATAAACAATATCGGCGTCTCGGGCTACGCTTAATGGCTAGAGTGGTAACTCGGGAGGAGATGGGTGTTGTAGCCGGGGTTCTCTCCTGCATAGCGCGCACTAGCTAGTTCGATTTTTCCCATTCTTCTATTGGGCCTTCAGTAATGTAGAAGATCGGATGCTGCCGGATTATCTTCATTCTCCTTAGTCTAATGTATAGCGCTTCATCTCTTTCTGAAAGCTTCTTTAAGAGGTGGTTGAACTCGTATTTGACTTGTCCTCTGGTTACTGGTATTCTAGGTATGCTTGTATTGAACCTTCTTATTTTCGCGAGGTCAAATTCGTAATTTCTCCTTTTCCCCTCCAAGTATATGTAGTAGAGATAGGTGCCTACGTACAGAATTGGGTCCGCAGTTTTTCTGAACCTAATTAGTTGTGGGTGATTCACGTATCTTTTCGTCTCCCCCTCTAAGACTTTTTGAGCTAGAAGCGCTTCCCTCCAGACAGCTACAAGCCCTTTCGCGTCGAGATACTTTGGATGGATTGACCAAAGACGCATTTTTACAAACTTTTTCTAAGTAAGTATTTATTTACCTTTTCTGACTTCTTCTATTTGTTAGTGCACACGTCTTTCCTGCCCTTCTTCCCCCATAGACTACACGAGGTGGGCTTCTCCACTTTAAAGAGCTTGTTTAAAGTTGAAAGCTCGTCTTTTCAATCCGCAAATCTTACAATCATGATTGTAAGAATCAAGAATCTATAATATAAACGTTAATATAAGACTTGCGTGCACGCGCGCTACTTCTCCATGTTTATTGGTTTCTTTCCCTAGCGTGCTTAAATCATGTTAGGCTTGATGCGTGTTAAGCCCGGCACCCTGTCGTACGCTTGGTCGAACGAAATGACTCTCCTATCCTGGTTCAGAGCGGTTGCAGCACAGTGTGAGTCGAAGAAAGTTAGGTTGAGTGTTTGCCTCAGGTAAACGCTCGCAACAGCTACGTCGGGTGTTAACGCTACGTATTTCACGTTTGGCAGCGCCGCCATGGCTGCAAGGTCTTTTAGAAGCCTGTCCTCCATTTTCTCGCTCTTGTAGATCAGCTCCATTTCGATCAGGCTGACGCTCGAGATCTCTACGCTAAGCTCTCCGTTTTTGAGTTTTTGGAAGATTCTTTCAGCGATCTTGTGGTTAGGGTCATACTCGTTTAAATATGCGAAAACAACGTCGTTCTCCAACAGCGGCATCCTGTGTCAACTCCTTTTTCCCGCCTCGTTTTCAGCCGCGAGCTCCGCCTGCTTCCTCAGTTCTTTGAACGTTTTCTTGACGTTGAACGCGCCGTGGAGGGTTTGGAAAGGGTCGGATGGTAGCGGGATTATTTTAAGGTGGTCGCCAGCGTTTATGATTAGGACTTTTCTCCCGATGTTGAGGGATTCCCGAACCTCTTTCGGCAGCGTCAGCCTCCCCTTGCTGTCCAGTTCCAGAATGCTCATTTTCCCACCTGATTTATATGTCTTCTAAAAGTGGGATTTAAACTTTATTATATCTAAAGTGGGATGAATTACGATTCATAGCAGAAAGACAGAAGGCTATGCTCTCTACCATTCCAGAGCTTTTCGGAGCTCTACTGAGCACGCCCACTATAGCGCGCTAATATATGAAAAGAGGGTTGACTCGTTTTGAGCCTGAAGCCTACTTTGAAGACATGTCGTGTAACGTTTGCAATAAGCTAAGTTCGTACTCTACGGTTGGCGGGTACGCGCGCTTAAACTTTTAAAGCATTCAGGAAAAGATGAAGGTGGCCACTGTAAGCGCTATACGTAGCCCCTCTGCCTCTTGAACCCCTCGAACTTTTCACGCGACTTCTCCGACTCCTGGCGCACACTAGAACAAGAAAATAGACCTTGATTTCGAAGATTTACTTGATAAATTAGAGATTGGCAGAAACTTCGTTCCCGTCTCTTAATTTTCAGGTATTAAAGCTTCTCCCTGAGATAAAGCTAGGGGAACTTCACGATAGGATCGTTGTCGCGACCGCTAAAATTCTTAACGCTAAGCTGATTACGAAGGATAAAGAGATTATGGAGTCAAAGATTGTCGAGACCGCATGGTAGCGCACGCCAGTCCCCGCGTGGTTAAAAACCTTCTATTTTAAGCCGGATGTTTTTGGCGCATGCTATATTGTTTAATCTTTTCGAAGTTCACTTTTCATTCTCAACTCCAGATCATCGATGTATGCCTCTACTCTCCTAAACCATTCATTAAATTCTTCTTTAACTTTATCCTTAGGATAGTTTCCATTAGTGCGCGCTGTTAAGCACCTGTCTCTTACTCGTCCGAGTAGGTGGCGAACATCTCCGGAAACTCTTCTCTTAAGAACCGCATCTTCTCCAGAGGGATCTTAGGCAGCCTCTTCATCCTCTTATCAACCACGATAACTAAAGTCTCCTTATCTAAGTCCTCTTCCTTCAGGATTCCTTTCTCATTCAGCACTATTCGTCCCTTCCTATCAGGCTTTCCGAGGAGCTCCACGCCCCTCTCAGTCTTAATCGCCAATCTCAACCTATAGCCGTCAAGGTTATACACCTTAAAGCCATCCCAGAGACAAAGCTTCACACTCTTCTCTCCTCTCTTGTCCCGCTCGGGGTTTCCGCTCTCCAACGGATACTTCCGAAGGAGCGGCACTCCCTCGTAGAGCCCTAGGCGCCTGATCCCATCATGCCCCCCATAGATCCTGTAGCGAGCAGGGTAGTCCTCCGGGCAAACTATCGTGCTCTCATAGTATTCCCTTCTTTCCTCGCTTGGCAACCACTCCTCCCATCTCCTCTTCAGCTCGCTTAGTATCTCCACTCTCCTCAGCATATTCTCTATTATCTCGTCATCGTTCATGCCTGCGATGCTGAACTTCATGTGACAGTTTAGAAAGGCTTCGCTCACCCTAACTTCAGACATATCCACGTTGTATTTTGCCAAGACCTCGTTCGTGATCTTGGAGTGGATGCAGAGGTCCTTAACTACAGCCGGCACGAAGCGCGCCAGCTTCATAACGTCTTTTCTTCTCTCAAGGAGCTGCGGGTGGAGAATGCTTGGGACCCACACAGCATAGTACATCTTCCCCATGAATTCCAAATTCACGCCTCCCCGAGCAGCAACTTCAATGGTGTTCTCTTTACTGCTGAAGTAGAGATAATCGATGAATGGGGGATACGGGTCTATCCAGTCGTCAGGCCATTTTATGCTTCCCTTCCACTCGAAGTAGATGCGCTCTAAGTTTCCTCCACCGATCATGGTACCTAGCTCCCTGCCGTCCGACATCTTCACCGGATAATCATCATACCTTCTCCAAGACGTTCCTTCCAGCCTGAACTTGCAGCTGCATCTTTCCTTCAATGCTTCAACCAGCTTTTGAAACACGTTCTCGCTCATCATCACCCACCTTTAAACTTCTCTAAGATCTTCTTGACACTATGCTTCTTCCATGCGAATTCAATTTTCTCCGTAGTAATTTTTATCGCAAGCACATAAATGTTTTCCGGTAACTCGTAGTTGTGGTCTTCTTTAGCATTTTTTATGCGGTTCCAAAGTTCTTCCATCAAATCCTCGCCATCCAGATCCTTAGTCAGGCTTTCCTCCGGGCTGGTTATCAGCTTAACCTCTAGGGCGGCGATTATTCTCTTAGGATCATTTGGATCCATGATGCGCACGTCCAATGGCTCCCTCACGTTGTTGCCAACTTCGTCGATGAACAGGTTCTTGCCCTCCACTAGTTCAACCTCCTGGCCTATTCCGAAAACCTCCTTGTTCTCCTTCACGAACTCGGCGGCAATCATGTGGCCGGCGACACCCTCGTCGTATTTCGGGTTAATTCCGCTGAGGCTCCGTATTACTCCGACAGCATCCCCGTATTCCTTCAGGCTCCGGGTTGGCACCCATCTCGCGGCTCCGCCTACCGCATCAGTCTCCTTCGCGAAAGAGTACTTGTCGCCTATGATGCTTCCCAGGGCTTCTTTGAAGACGATGCTGTCCCGCGATATCCTGTAGCTGGAGAACCCGCCGGCGCCCGGGTCGTACTTCACGAAGGCTGCTCCTTCAGGCTCGTTCTCCCCGAAGAATATTTTGAAAACCCTGTAACCGTTTTCATCAGAGGGAGGGGGCATGCTGTAGACGTAGCGCCACCCCTTTCTACCGGACCCGTACCCTATTCTAGAGGACCATGCTCCCTGGTCGTTCACCGTGGACACTATTGCTAATGACTCCGCGTGCTCCCCCTCGCCGAAGAATGGGAATACTATCTCCACGCCCCCCATGCCTCCTGCGATGCCGTGCGAGTATTTGGATTCCCCGGTTAGGGTCACGCCGTAAAGGTTGAGGAAATATTTTCCCCCGCTGTAGGATAGTTGCCCCGGCCCGTTGTATAGGCTTAGAAGGAAGGCCTCGTCGACCCTTCTAACCAGCCTTATCACGTATGTTCCTTCCCCATCAGAGGGGAAGCATATTGCCGACGTGGACGAGTAGAGCCCCCTCACCCTGTGGTGCTCGACACTCGGCTCGCCGAGCCTCCAGTACGCGATCTCGTAAACCCCTTCGCCGACGCTTCGAATATAATCAGCGTCAGGGTTCTGAATAGTATACTTTACTTCTCCGCCCTCGCCGATTCCAGTTTTTATGATCAGGTTTATGTCGTTCCAGCCTGGGTAAACCTCGACGAAGCGCTCGGCCTCGAGCACAACGAAGCTTCCCTCCCTCGCAGGCGCCAGCCGGTGGATAGTGTATTTTCCGACCTGCTTAGCCGCCAGCTCCGCAGCAATCCTGATCTCCCTGCCGTCGAGACGCGTAACCACGGTGAACCATGCTCCCACCTTAGGCTCCCCCAAAGCCTGGTAAACATCCGCGTGGATAAACGGGTATGCTGTTGCCTCTTTGCTCGTCCAGGCTGCAAATCCTCCGTTCTCCACTGCTCTACCCCATGCGTCAAGCGCTTCAACACCATGGTCCTTAACGTCTTTAAGGAACACGTCCCTAAAGGCTTCAACCTGTTGACTCGCGTATTTCTTCGACATTCCTAAGTAAGTATTGAATAATTTAAACCCGTTTTCGAAGCCTTTCTCCTTATCGGCCTCAATCTTTGAAAGAGGGTCAAGCAGGCTTCCAAGCTTCTCTCCGCTGAGGCTGCTGAGCTCCCCGGTGGTTTCAACCGTCCACTTCGGGCCCGGGTTTACCCTGCGTGTCCAGACGAGGAACCAGTCTGCGAACTTCTTGTTCTCAGACAGCAGGGTGTCTATGCTTACCGCCAGCTTCCTAGCTTCCTCCTCCCCTAGTTCAGCCGCTCTCGCGCAGAGCTCCCTGATTGCTTCAACGGCTTCATCGCTAATCTCCTTCCTCCTAGCCGCGTCCAGAATCTTTTCAATAATCCTGTCGTAGATGCCTGCGAGGTCGGCTACGCCCTTCGCATCCATCTTCAGCAAGTTGACCAGCGAGAACCCTAGCTTCCTAGCCCTGCTTAGTATCGTCAAGAGTATTCCGAAGCCCTTCGCCAGCCTGGGCGAGTTCCAAACTATGCTGACCGCGTCGGTTAACGCGGGAGTGAGCCAGTTCCACAGGCCGTGCAGAACAACCTTAGCCCTAGCCCCTAGGGAGGCGGGTGTGACGCTGCTAGTTGCCAGGTTGCAGAAGCCTGCGACGAATACTGAGAGGCTTATCGCGCCGCCAACAGCCTTGCCCCATGCCACGCCCTTCTCATACGGCTCAGCCTCCCTGAGCCCCAGCAGCGCTCCCCATTCCTCCAGGCTGAGGTCGGTGCATACTCTCGAGAGGAAGTCCACGATGGAGGAAAGGTTGGCGTTCACTGATTCGACGACGCGCGCAACCTCTTCCGCCGCATCGTTCAAGAGGCCGGCTGTTTCAAGGTAGCCTAGGCTTTTGAACTGCCTAGCGTGGTCGCGGAGAGCATTATCCACCTCTTTCAGCGCGACGGCTGTGGAGAGAACTTGGCCGAGCTCCAGGTACTGGCTTGCGGCGTTCATAACTATCATTGCTGAAAGGACTGTCAGCACGCTGAGCTTCAGGAGTAACGCGCCAACCGTGCCCTTGCTAGCCACCGTGAGGACAATCATCACCACGCCAGTAAGCATTATCGTTGGCAGCCTGCCCTTGAAACCGTCCCAGAAGCCCCTCCAGAAGGCTGAGGACTCAGGGTCCAGGGTGAAACTGGCTTCGGCGACGAGCCTGCCGTTGAAAGTAAGGTTTACCCTGACCTCCTGCCTGAACATGTGGAGCGAGGAGGACAGTATTACGGCGTCCCCGTTCCCGTCTAGCTGGAGACGCTGGGAGGCTTTGCCCGACGCTTCAACGTCAACCCTGTAGTCTAAGCCTATTGCGGCGAAGTTCCTCACCCTGACTGTTTTAAGAGGCCCTTCTCCAACGATCTTCAACGGACGGTATATCAGGGTTACGTAGCCCGGCTCAGCCTCCCCAACCCTGGTCCTAAAGTCAACCATGGTCTCACTGTAATCGTAATCGACGTCAGGGTTGTTCCTCCTCAACTCGTCCATCGCCGCCTGGTAGAGGGCGAGCTGCGTCTCGTTCAACACTATGCTGCTGCTCTTAACCCAGTATGGCTTCAACGGTTCAACCCTGAAGTCAGATGAAATGTTTCCACTCCTGAGGGCTTCCCTGTCAGCGTTGACAAGCCTCAGGGCCTCATCCTCCTTCAGAACCCCGGTGTACTCGTAGTATGGCTCTATGCTCTTAACCATCATCTTGACTCCTGCTTCAGTCAAAGCCTCTCTGGCTGCTCTGATGCTGAGCTCAACCCCTAGGCCGGGGAGGGGGACAGGTATCAGACCCATGCTTAGCCTCTCCTCGTAATAGGTGGCTTCATGCAGTTTCTCAGCCCTGAAGACTGCTTCGCCGAGAATCCTCTCATCCCAGAGAGCGTAGAACCTTATGTGAGTAGCACCCTCAAACCCCGGGACGAATACTCTAAGAGTCTCCTCGTGCTCAGGCACTATGACGGTGTACTCCTCGAAGTGCTCCGGAACCCAGAAGGTCTCTGTGGAAACCATTGTCTCCAGGCTGACGAGGAAGGGATTACCATCTTCATCACTATACTTCACGATTATGCTTGCTGGGGACGAGGGCTGGAGCAGCCTGAGATAAAGCTCCACATCCCTGGATTCCCCCGCTTCAATGCTTCCCAGGCTTTTGGAAACGCTCTCCATGCTGGTTCCAGACGCCTGTAGGACGATGCTTCTAGCCGGGCTGCCGCCGTTATTCCTCAGCCTTAAAACCAGTTTAGCGTGCTTAAGCACGGAAGCGTCCCGCTCAACAATCCCGATGCTTAGCGACGGCGATGGCGGGGAGACGATCTGGACAGTGTATTTCTCCTCGCTGCCCGCGGTGTTCGCGAAAACAGCGTTGCCGTAGAGCCTTAGAGTAAGGTTGTAGG
>CAZWPT010000003.1:0-73208 GCA_964635675.1 uncultured Nitrososphaerota archaeon
TGGTTTAGGCATCATTGTCGCAACCATCCCGTGCTGAACAGCAACGTTCTTCAAAACGTACTTAAGCGTCATCACGCTGTCAGCCATCTTAACCAGCCTATCCCTAAACATGTCTATCTCCCCCTGCCCGGCAGTGGCAACCTCGTGGTGATGAGCCTCGCAGACAACCCCGAAATAATCCTCCATCAGCCTAACGACGGTGGAGCGGTACTCCATCAGGCTGTCGTGCGGGGGAGCGGGGAAATACCCCTCCTTAAACCTGATCGGATAGCCCTCGCCTGAGGACCAGGCTGCCTCCGGAGACTCGATAACGTATGATTGACCCCTGTAAGGATTTAAAACATCCCACGTAACCCTTTTGAAGACGAAGAACTCGACCTCGGGCCCCCAGTATGAGGAGAAACCGTGCTCCGACGCGTAGTCCTCAGCCCTCTGCGCGACAAACCTTGGGTCCCTGGTAAACCTGCCGCCGCCATAGCCCGCGTAAACATCGCAGATGAGCCTTGCAGTCTTGTTCTCAGGGCTCATCCACGGGATTATGGCGAACGTAGAGGTGTCGGGCTTCAAAACAAGGTCTGAGTCGAATATTTCTGTGAAACCCCTTATGGAGGAGCCGTCGAGCTTTGGAACGCCCTCCGTGAAATCAGTGGCCTTAAGCCTCCCAGCTGGAATAGTAACATGCTGCAAACGCCCGGGAACGTCGGTGAACTGGAAGTCGATGAACCTGACTCGCTCCTCCTCAATCCTCCGGGCCAGGCTTGAGAAACCACCGTCGCCAGCAGACATACCCTGCTCCATTGTCCAGACAACTATTTAAACCTTATTAACACTATTCAGTTAAAAAGGTGTTAAGCAACACGTTTCAACAATTTACAGCTTGGAAACTAGACAAACGGAAAGAGGGGAACTCGTCTTGAAGACACGCCTGCATGCGGCCAAGCAACCTTGCAGAACAAGAATAGTGCAGGCAGGCTGGACGAATATAGCGGTGCTTAAAAAGGTGTGTAAAGGATGGCGCGCAAGGCTTAAAATACTCAGAGGAAGCCTGAAACGTTATCAAGCAGTAAAACACCTTAGAATGAGCACGCGCTATGGTTGAGATTCAGTTTCAGATACACTGAAAAATAAAGAGTATTACTGGTTTCAAACTAGCTTTCTCAAAAAGGCTCCAACTAATCCTCCTTCCTTTCCCCCTCGCCCTTCTCCCCAGGCTTCTCAGCCTCGCCAAGCATCCTCTCCAACTCCCTCCTAGTCTCCTCCTGCAGCTTCTTAATCTCGCCAACCTTGTCCTTAACACTCCTCAACCAGTCCTCACTAGCCTCAATACCCTTATGGGCGAAGAAAGCAATAGCATCATTCCTACTCCTAAACAAGCCGGCTTCAACAAGCGCGTCAATCAAATCCAAATCCGTCTTGGGAAGCCTAACAGAGGAAACAATCATCGAGCCCCGCCAAGCCCTGGAGAGAGCATCCTCAACAAGCTTACCAATATCAGGAATCTTAACCTCATGCACCCTAGCCTCAGGAGCCTCCGGAACTCTGAACTTCATCACGTAAGCCTCCCTTTTAACCTCACGCCTCAAATCCCTAAGCCTATCCCTAACCTCATCCTCAACATCCTCAACCCGGTCGAGAAAACCATCTAAACGGTCCTCGGCCTCCTCGAACCTATCCTCGAAAAACTCCCTGAGATCGTCGAAAGCCTCCCTCAGCTCATCCCGACGCTTAGGCTCAGCCAAAGCAGCATCCCTCAACCTGTCCCTGAAAGCCCTTAACTCCCTAAACAATTCGCCCCTAGCCTTCAACAACTCATCCCTAACCTCAAACCTCAAACTCTTAACCTCCTTCAACAAGCCCTCAAGCTCGCCAGGATCCCTAGTCCGCCCAACCCTAGCCTCAACCTCAGACAACCTTGAAGAATGCGTCTCCGCAAGATCCAAAACCCTCTTAACAGCATCCTCAACCTCACGCCGCAACCGCTCAAACTCTGCCTCAAACCCAGACATCATTCCACACTCTCCTCCCATTCGTTTTGTATCAATACATTACATCTGCCAGTACAATTTAAACTTTTCGGTTAGCGCGACTGTTTCAATTAATAAAGCGCATTCCAACTTTTGTTCAAATCCATCTTTTTGCTCGCGCTAAACCATACTTAAACATCAGATTCAAAAGACCCTCGTAACGCGTGCAGATCAGGATTTCATCCCCATGATTCTAACCAAGCATCTGGAGACTTTTTCTCCGAAAACTCCTTTGATAAACTCCATGTCGTCGCTGTTCAACACTTTAAGCCCCCTAACGAATAGAGCGTAGGCTGCGACGCCGGTTAAAACATGCAGAGGGAGAAACAAGCTTCCCTGGAGAAACTGTTGAGCAGCAAGCACCACTATCGCCATGAGAGTTGAGGATAGGATGGTCTTGAAAGCAGCCGTAGCGTCTATCCTAATCATCACGATCCTCTTAATGAAGAATAGTGAGAGCAGGAAGCTTAGAAGGATGGAAACCCCCTTGACGATAACAAGGCCAACCAGGTTGAGAACCGCCACCAGTGGTATGAACACTATGCTGAGCAGTGTTGAAGCAAGTGTCACGAGGAGAATAGTCTTGGTCTTCCCGTATACTAGAAGCAGATTGCTGAAGGCTGTGTAAACCCCGTAGACCATGCCGAAGACGGATAGCGTCGCCAGCGTCAGCCAGCCCGGCTCATACTGCCTTCCCGCGAAAACAATTAACACCTGTCTAGAGGTTGACGCTAAGCCTAATGCAAGCGGGAAGAGAAGCAGCATCGTGTACCTGCTAACCCGTCTAACACCCTCGGAGACGGCTGAATGCTCACCCCTGCCGTACAACACGCCGTAGTAGGGGAGGAGCGAAGAGCCTACTGCTGAAGCAATGGACGCGTAGACTGAGAACGCTGTGTAGGCAACGTTGTACACTCCGAGCTGTTGAAGTGGGAGAAAGGCGAGGATGAGAGCCTTATCATACCAGTTGTAGATGAAGGAAACTATTGACGCAGCATAGACTGGGGCTGAGAACCTCAGCATGCTCCATAAAACACCATGCTCCCCGGAGAACCCTCTTCCGAAGCCCGTAAGCCTGAGGATTGAGGAAGCCAGCAATGCTAGCAGCACAATGCTCCCCGTAATCCAGCCGTAGAACACTCCTGTCAAACCATAGCCTTGGAGCAGGAGTACGACTATTGAGGCCCATCTGGCTGCGACGGAAGCCGTGTTGAAGAAAGCCATGGTTTTCAAACGCCCTGTTCCAAGGAGGACACCATTCAGAAGAGAAGCGATGGAGGCGAGCGTCATGTCTACGGCGACTATGGCTAGCAGGCTAGAGTAGCCGGGGGATCCAAAGAAAACTTGGGAAACAATCGTCGACAAAGACAGTATTAGGATGAAGACTGCTAGAGAGACTAGGAGCCTGAAGATGAGGGCTGAGAAAACACGCTTCACGTAACCCGTCTTCCTCCCGATGCTCTCTGAAACAAACCTCGCGATAGACGTGTTCAACCCGAAGTCAACCAGGACCTGGACGAAGGAGTGCAGGAGAGTAACCCCAGCTACAATACCCATCTCCTCCTGCGTTACCAGCCTAGCCATGAAAGCGTAGCCCAAGACGCCGATAACGGTTGAAACAACATTTTGAAGAACAAGATATATTGAGCCGACGGCTACGGAAGCGATGCTCAAACCATCATCGGCAGGCAACGCTAACACCCTCCTACCTGAGTGCAGGAGGCAACCGCGGTCCAAGCACGCCTTCAATATAAGAATTATTCGCCTGAAGCATCATGCCTTCTTAAGAAGCAAGCGTAATCAGCTTAAAAGCTTTAAAAACCAGAATGTTCTTAACCCCATTCTAAACGCCCAGAACAACCTAGCAATGCTTATTACGGTTATTCTGAAAAAAGAATAAGGATTTAGATAGAGATTATTACAGCTTTGAGCCCATGAGCTTCACTAGATCTACTAGGCGCACACTGAAACCCCATTCATTATCATACCATGAAAATATTTTTATAAATCTTCCTTTTCCTCCTGGTGGGATTACTCTTGTGTCTAGTGCTGAGAATATTGATGAGTGGCTATTATGCAGAAAGTCTACTGAGACGAGTGGCTCGTCAACGTATTGCAGTATGCCTTTCAAATATGTTTCTGAAGCTTCTTTAAATGCTGCGTTGATCTCTTCTACTGACGCTTCTTTCTCTATTTCGCAGGTGAGGTCGGTTAACGATACGTCTGGCACAGGCACTCTTAGGGCTATTCCGTCTAGCTTGCCCTTCAACTCCGGGATTACTTCCCCTATTGCTATCGCCGCCCCGGTTGTAGTGGGTATTATTGAGAGCGCCGCTGCTCTTGCTCTCCTGAGGTCTTTATGTACAAGGTCTAGTGTTCTCTGGTCGTTTGTATATGCGTGGATTGTCGTCATTAGGCCTCTTACCACTCCGAAATTTTTCAGGAGTACTTTAAGCATTGGTGCGAGCGAGTTTGTCGTGCACGACGCCATTGAAACTATGTGGTGTATATCCGGGTTGTACATTTCATGGTTCACGCCGATGACTATTGTTATGTCTGGTTTTTTAGCCGGGGCGGATATGATGACTTTCTTCGCTCCCCCTTGGAAGTGTTTGCTGGCGTTCTCCCTGTCTGTGAACAGGCCTGTGGACTCGATGACTATGTCTACGCCATGGTCTTTCCACGGTATTAGCGCCGGGTCTTTCTGCATAAGGACTTTAAGTTCTCTTCCATCTACCTTTATCACGTTTTCTCCTACTTCAACCTTGTTCTTCAACGGGCCATGGATCGAGTCGTATTTCAACAGGTGCGCGTTAGTCTTAGTGTCGGCAATATCGTTTATCGCAACCACTTCAAAGGTTTTACCGTATTCGGGGTCCTCGAGGGCCGCCCTGTAGAAGAGTCTGCCGATCCTTCCAAACCCGTTAATACCTACTTTTATCGTCATTTTCCCATAGAGGCTTCCTCAGGGTGTTTAAAAACTTAACGCGATTCCATTATTGCTGAGGAAACTCTTTAATCTTAATCTATGCGAACACTTTGCTCATGAGTGCCAGTGTCGAGGAGATTGTTAGGAGACGGGTTTTACGAGAGGTTGAGAAATACCGGTTTTTTAGGAGGGCTGCTGTCGCCCTCTCGGGTGGGAAGGATAGTGGGAGCCTTCTTCACGTTGTCAGAGAAGTGTGCCCAGATAAAGAGGTTATTCCCATCCATCTGAATCTTGGCATAGGTGGTTTCTCAGAGGCCTCTGAGCGTTTTGCGAGAATGCAGACTGAAAAAGCTGGTCTCCAGCTTGTGGTTTTCAACCTTCAGAGGGAATTTGGCTTCACAATTATTGATGCGGCGAAGGTTTACCCGAAGGTTTGCAGCGTCTGCGGAGGTTTTAAAAGATACCTTTTGAACAAGGTTGCCTACGAGCTTGATGCTGAAATTATTCTGACTGCTCACCACCTGGAGGATTTTCTAGTGAGGATGTTAAAGTCTGTTTTGAACGCAGGGTTTGAGGAGTTCGCTAGGTTTAAAACATATCTCCCGAGGAATGGGAACCTGGTTGCTAAAGGCAGGCCGTTCTGCAGGGTTCCGGAGAGGCTCATAATGAAGTATGCCTCTGTCACGGGCATTCCGTTTTTACCTGAGAAATGTCCTGTCGGGAGGAAGGAGAATGTTGAAAGATTCAGGAAGGCGGTTGAAATCCTTGCTTGGAGGCAGAGTCAGAAGCTTCTTTATTTCTCGTCGTTGACGAAGCTGGCTGAGAGGCTTCAGAGCAGTGGAGCCATGCCTGTTTCAGAGTTGAGGCCCTGCTCGTCCTGTGGCTTTCTTGCTTCAAGCGAAACATGCTCGTTCTGTGCAAGGGTGAGAAAGATCAGGGCTTTTCTAGGCAGGGAGTAGGCGTAATGGTCTTCACGAATACTTGTTTTAAGCCGGTTTCTAAGCAATTCTTTAAATACGTTGCCTGCCTAAACATTTTTGGAAGCGGGATACTACATGAGGATCGCCTTCGTTTATGACGCAGTGTATCCCTGGATTAAAGGCGGTGTAGAGAGGAGAATATACGAGATTGGAAGGAGGCTATCCCGCCGGCATGAGGTGCACTGGTTCGGCTTAGAGTGGTGGGGCGGTGGAGAGAGGGATATTGACGGTATCCGACTTCACGGGGTTGGAGGGGGAAGACCGCTTTACGTCAATGGGAAGCGGTCGATAAGCGAGGCCTTATACTTCGGGCTTAAGCTACTCTCAGGATTCAAGCATGATGTCGACTTCATAGATGTTCAAGCGTTCCCGTACTTCTCCTGCTTCACCTCTAAGGCCCGCTCCATGATGGCGGGGGCACGCATGGCAGTGACGTGGCACGAGCTTTGGGGAAGCTACTGGTTTGAATACTTGGGTATTAAGGGGCTCGCGGGCTGGGCTGTTGAAAGAGCCGTCCCCAAGCTTACATCCATGCATATTGCTGTATCAAGCGTGACGAGGAGAAGACTGGAGGCAGTTGGTGTTCAAGCCGAGGTGATCCCAAACGGAATAGACTTTGAGCATATAGCGAGAGTCAACAGAAGTTGTGAGGAGTCTGACCTTGTTTTCGCAGGAAGGCTGGTGAAAGAGAAGAATGTTGACTTGATTATAAGAGCTGTTAGGATCCTGAGGAAAAGTGTTCCAGACGTTAAATGCGTAATAATAGGCGACGGGCCGGAGAAACAGGCTCTAGTAAGACTATCAGACCGCCTTGGAGTAGGCGGGAACATTGTGTTTAAAGGATTCCTTGATAATCACGACGATGTTATAGCTTGCATGAAGTCCTCCAAGGTTTTTGTACTCCCCTCGACCCGGGAGGGTTTTGGAATCGTTGTGTTAGAGGCGAACGCGTGCGGAATTCCTGTCGTCACGGTTAGGCACGAGAGGAACGCTGCTTGCAGCCTAGTGGAAGAGGGTTTAAATGGTTTCACATGCGCCGTTTCACCTGAGAAAATCGCGGAGAAAACTCTGGAGGCCATGTGTAGGAACATGAGGCAGGAGTGTTTTAACAATGCTTCCAAGTATGACTGGAGCAAAATAGTAAGCCTTTACGAGAATCTTCTGGAAAGGATCTAAAGTGCCATAGGCAGCCGGTTGTTTCCTACTGGCGCTTCTCCCCCGAGATCTTTAAAACGGTGCTTGTGTTAAGGTATGGCGGGACCCTGCCGGCCAGCAGCATGGAGCAAACCTCTGAGCCAAGCCCTTTTGAAACAATCCTGTTGAACGCCCTCCATGTAAAAACAGATACTGCAAGCATCCTCCTCGTGTCCACAACGAGAACCCTCCACTTCCTGCAAAAGTTTGCAGCATCCCTAGAAACCTCCACCCCGCCGAAGTGCGTCGCCCTGGCATACATTCCCCGTCTAGACCTTACTCTTGCCCTTGATAATGCCACTACGCATATGAACTCCCTGTTCCCGGGGCTGATCCTCCAGTATTTATCATGCTTTACAGCATTTACAAGGTCCTCCGCCTCCCTCTTTGTCAAACCTTTGAAAACACTGTTCTTGAACATCTTGATTCACGAGAGCTGGAGGGAGATGATGAGTGCCCAGGACAATCCTTAAGAAGACTGTAGCTCAACCACCCTGATCCCGTAGAAACCGGCTAGTTGCCTCGCGTCATCTGTCAGCTTCGGCTTAACTATTAAAGTCGACCCGCTAATCATCTCCTCAACATCATTCCTCTTAGTGTAGAAGCCAACTATGGATGTGACTGGAACATCAGTCACGTCGAAAACAATGTCACAGACAATCGGCTTATCCCCGTTTAAAACACCTATGTCGAACGCATGCGTGATTCCAGATTTACCGGTTATCTTAATGTCCTCCTCAATCTGCAGCCCAACCATTGAAAGGTATTGAGAGAGCTGTTTTTTAAAAGAAGCATACTCCTCCTCCCTCATCTTCAACTCCTGCTCAACCGGGAGCATCCTAGCCGATACTTCCTCAGGCTGCATCATGCTTCTGAACAGCTTCTTGAGAGACTGTACCAAAGCATCGCTATTAGTCCAGATCGCAGTGGCCTCTTTTCTCTCAGCCCGGCTTACACCCGGCGGCTTAGTGAACAGGAGAAGCTGCTTATTGTCAACGATTACGAAGCACGGTGCTGAAAGACTCATCGTCTTAACCTCTATCACCTCGGCATGCTTCTTGAGGAACGACGTGATGCTTGACGTGCCTGAAATACCGTGTGTAAGTATCTGGATGCGAACATTATCTTTGCTCAAGTTGCGAAGCTTCTGAAGGATCCCCGCGTTATACGCTCTGACGAGTTCAGTCCTGAGAGCCACTATGTTAACCTCCTCCTTAGCCTCGTCAAGCATGTCTGCAAACCTGGCGTAAATCTGCTCTATCCCCTTTAAAAGCTGAAGCTTCTCCTGCTCCTCCACTTTAGAAGGTACGCGGACCGTCTTCCATATTTCCATAAGCTCCTCCTTGCTTTTCTCCATCGTCATCACTCTTCTCTTCTCAGCCTCTATCAGAATGTCTAGAGCCTTTTCGAAGCCTATTGCTGAAAATCTGGCGGGACGGTCCAGACTGGCTTCAATAATACCCTTGTTCTGGAGGCTTGTCAGTATGTTGTATACCTCTGTCCTGGAAATGCCTAGTGATAACCCTATTTCACTGGCCTTCATCGGCCCTAGTTTTAAAAGATGCATGAAAACCTTGGCCTCATTATCCGTTAAACCGTATTCGCCAAGCTCCTCCCGAAGCTTTTCAAACTCTTGAGATCCCCCTTCTAGAGCAACGCGACTCTCTCCCTCAGTGGAAGCCATCGCTGGATTTAAACATATGTGTGTCAACGGCACTAATTAAGCTTTTTTAAAAAGCCTGGGAAATACGCCTAGCAATCTTTAGATCCTCAGCCCATATAGGCTGAGAATGCTTAACGCAAAACCCTTAAGTATTGAAGCCCGACTCATGCTTAAGGATGATCGGGTTAATCCTGGCGGCTGGAAAGGGCACTAGAATGCGGCCTTATTCCAACGCGATAAACAAGGAGATGTCCCTAATCGGGGAGAGCCCCGTCATAGAGTATAACGTGAAGGCTCTTGCAGACGCCGGAATTAGAAAGGCGTTCATAGTGCTCGGAGAAGGCAAGTGGCAGATATTCGAGTACCTTAGGGACGGCTCCAGGTTTAACATTGCACTCTCCTACATCTATCAAGACCTGGGTGAGAAGGAGGAGAAGAAGGGTACGGCGAAGGCGATACAGGTTGCTGAGGAATGGGTTAACGATGATTTCATAGTTATCTATGGCGACTCGTTTTTCTACCCGTATGATTTCCTCAGGAGCGAGATTGAGCTCCACCAGATGGAAAAAGCCGATGTCACAATGGGGATCTACATGATGAAAGAGTATAAGGATTACGGTATTGTTCAGACGCACGGCGGGAGGGTTGTCGACATTCTGGAGAAGGCGACCGAGGAGGAGGCTGAGAAGACTAAGGTCGACGACATGTTTGCAGTCAACTCCGGCCCACTGGTTTTCACGCGTGGAGTCTTCCCCTATATTAGGCGGACTCCTGTTTCGCCAGCCGGAGAATACTGGATAACTGACACAATCAGGCTGATGATTAAAGACGGTAGGAAAGTATTGGCGTACAGGATACCCGAGGGAGTCTTCTGGAGGGACATTGGGAGAATGAAGCACAGAATGGAGGCTGAAGCATACCTCTTGAGCAAGCATTCCGACTACAACATGCTAAACAGGAAGTGAACAGCCTGAGCCCTCGACAGCCATCCTGATAAGGCGTAGCGCGTCTTCAAGCTTAATCTCCTGTTTAAACTGGATGCCACCAATATTTGCCCTGCCTCCCGCGTTCACACCATTGTTTTTCAAGAGTTCAGCGTAAACCTTGCTGAGGTCTATGCCTCTCGCAGCTATTGTTGCGGAAACCGGTTTGCCCTTCCTTAAGCCTATGCAGACAACCACTTTCTCACTCTTCTCCAGCTCGAACATCAACATTCTTCTAGCAGCGGCCTCAAGCTGGTCGGTAACATCATACGTGAAGTAGGTGACTACACCTGTTCTGGCCAAGGAGCTTCTGAGCTTCTCAACCCTGTTCTCCACGAGGCTCCATCTGCCTATCTCGTTTTCAACCCACTCCAGAACACTGCTCCAATCCATCTCGTAAACCATGCGCGTGAGGCTGGTTCTAACATCTTCCCTCATGCTGTTCAAGAGAAAAGCCTTATTCATCTTCACAGACAGCTCTGAAACCATGTTTCCAGAGTCTATCTCGTCAACAGCCTCGAGAATCCTGACACCGTTCTCGTTTAACTCAAGGAAGTCTTTGAAAACATTGAAAACAAGCCTTGAAACACTTCTAATCCCGCTGTTAAAAAGTATTTCCCTGGTTTTCCTAGAGCCGTTGTAAAGCGCTATTACAGGTGCTTGACCATGGTGGTCTATCAAAACGTTGCTGCCAACATAAGTCAAGCCTTTACTTAAAGGGAGTTCTATGAGTATGCTTCTAGAGGCTTTCACAGTGTCGATCTCGCTGGGCTTAGGATATTGGATTCTTGAAATATCCGCGCCCAGAGCCTTCCCAGTTATTGAGGCGGCGAAAATACCGTCTAGATCAGGGTCGCTCAATATCATGTACTCCGGATTGTCTTCAACGAAGCGGAAGAGTATTTGCCTCCCCTCCTCGTTTTCAAAGCTCAAGCCTTGTTTCCCTCTTTTTCAGAGTACTGGTGGAGTTTTCCGGAGCACCCTTATTTAAAACTATTTTTAAAAACTACTACGGCTAGACCATCCCTGGTTAAAAGATTTGAAGCATGCTTAAGAGGATAATAATTGCTCCAAATGCTAGGCAGTAGTAGGAAAACTTGTGGAAGCTATGTTTAGCAACGTACTTCCTAACCGTCCCTAGGGCAAGGTAGCCGACGACAGCGGTTACCAGAATCCCTAGGCTAATCATCCAATACTCCTGCTCGAAACTAATTTCTTGAAGCTTAACTAGGCTTCCGCCTATTATGCTCGGGATTGATAAGAGCAGGGAAAACCGGTAGGCCTCTTCTTCCCCAACCCCTCTAAGTAGACCGGTTGAAACAGTCATCCCGGTTCTGGATATTCCAGGCGTGATTGAAGCAGCCTGAGAAACCCCTATCAGAAAGGAGTCTAAAGCACCCAGTTTCCTACTTGGTTTAGCATTCCTCGTCGAATACAGTATTAAGCCGTTGAGAAGCATTGCAACACCGGTTGCGAAAAGGCTTTGAAACAAAGATTCGAAGAAGCTTTTAAGAAAGAAGCCCGCTAAGCCAATGGGAATTGTGCCGAGAGCAATGTACACGAGCATCCTGCCCTCTTCCCCTGAGAAATCTAGCTTTAACGCTGCTCTAAGGATTGATTGTAAATCCTTTCTTAGAAACAGTATTACCCCAATGAGGGTTCCTAGATGAAGCACTATGTCGAAAGCAACGGAGACTTTTATGTTAAACAGCTCCTGCACTATTACTAGGTGCCCAGTGCTTGAGACTGGAAACCATTCTGTTAAACCTTGAACGAGGCTTAGGCAAACCGTCTCCAGAATTCCCGCCAAGCCGGTTCTTCCCTGTTTGGAAAAATCGATGGTTAAAACTGCCTCGGCGAAGATAACTAGCGTTTGAATAAACAGGTAACTAGTGATAATAAACGTTAGCAACTGACGTTTTCTCTTATCCACAGCCTTTCATAGCAACCACCTTATAAAAGTTTTACAGTTGATAAGACTCTCTACGAGTTAAGATTTTTCAACAAACTTTCTTGCCGATATCTCATACATCTTTCCTTCAGCATCGAAAGTTATGATGTTTTTGTTCAGCCGTATTGCTGCTATTGCGAGCGCTGAGCTTAACAGGCCGTCGTCCGAGTCTAAACATACAGCGTCTATCGTGAGGATTTCTTCAGAAAGCCTTTCGACAAGCGTATTCACGTCTCTTGATTCAACCCTCCTAACCTCGATCGTCGGAGGCCAGATGCCTTCAGACCTAACTCTCCTCCGCAATTCCCTTACCTTGCCACTTACATCCGATCTTGAATAGATGATTAAAAATTGAGGCCGGTATTTTCTAACAACTGTTGCAGCATACTCTATTGATTCACCTATTACTACAGCCACGTTAAATCTTAGCGTAGACCATTCTAGGACGAGCTTCCTAACATGAGTTATAACTTCATGCGCATTCGACTCAAGCATAACTGCGTAAAGGGATTTCGTATGAACGTAAGCCGCATACTCTTCGCCATCCTTCTTAACCTCGATCGCAGTTAGGGCTGTAAACGGCCTATTGCCCCCCTTTCCATACCTGAAACTCACCGAATAAGAGATATTCCCGTTCTCATCCAGTTTTTCCTCGCGCGCAACATCTGAAATTACTAGCTCTAATGCTGTACTGCTTTGAGGCAATCTTTCATAAAGATAGTTAACAAACGTTTCAACCTTCTCCGAAGGAATCCTCACCGGGATTCGAACCGTCCACACTCCTTCTTTAACTACTTTTTCTTCCATTCTCCACCTTCTCAAAAGCGAGGGGGTTGCTATTTTCGCAGCCTTTAAGGCAGGGATTGTTGAAGAAACCATGGCTGTCAGAAATGCCATCATTATCAGGGAAAGCATATCTATAGGAGTAGTTTTCACGTCTATAGGTATGATCATATTAGAGACGTCAAACACTTTGAATATAATCATGCTCAATATATAGCCAATACCGCCGCCGATGAAACCGAATACCCCTGCCTCCACTATGAACAGGCTTGAAATATGAGTAGGGTTTAAGCCTACAGATGAAAAAATGAATATTTCATTCCTCCTTTCATAAACTAGCGTGTAGAATAGCAGCATAATGTTTAACACGGTAATGATCATTGGAATAAGAACTGTCGCGCCAAAGACCTCGACAGAACCTCCTCTGAAGTAGTAGGTTATGCCCTCTGAACTAGGCATAGTTATGACTGAATAGTTTGCTAGCAAAGCTAATCTTCTCGAAACCTCCCTTGCCTGCGCATTGTCTTTGAATGTGCAGTAGAGCGCGGAAACGTAGCCGCCTAATCTTTGAGCGGTGAAAGCATCCGTTATCAAGAGGTTGTCAGCGGGCACAGGCTGGGGGCCATTTTCAAAGCCCGGAAGAATATACATGGGCAGGAAATGACTGCCATCTGGCTCTTTTATCACGTTAACAAGCCCACCGTCAAATATGCCGGCTACCTTTAGCCTTACCCCTCTGAAAACTATGGTCATGCCTATGTCCACGTCTGCTCTGGCTGCCAAATACCTGCTTATAAGAACAGTATTACTATTGTTGAACAGGCTTTCTATTGCATGCTCCGGGTATGTGGCGCTCTTAATCAAGCTTAGAGACGGGTCTCCCTCGGAAACCCCCCTGACCCCATAGATCGGTACCTCGCTAACATAGTCTAGGGCGCCGTACGCAACAGGAGTTATCACCTTATAGTCTATTCTCGAAACCTCTCTCTGCGCGCCTATGAAACTAAAATCTTCAAGCGTGAGGGGGCCGGAAGGCTTGATCACCATCGACACTGGAGGCTTATCGGCTGGCCACGTTTTTGCCACCATTATAGCGTTAGTCGTTAGAGACACCCTTATTGAAGTCAACGTTGATATTGCTATAATCATTATTGTAATTGAGACGAGAGTTAGCGTAGTCCTTAGCTTTCTCTTTTTCAAGTTTCCAATAGAGTATGAAATAGCGATCAATAAGGCGGGTATCAATGAAACTCCTCGCTCGCTCTTTATTTCAAGAAAGTAGGGAGCTAAAAATACGAGTAGAAACATGATTATAACAATATAGATTCCTGTCTGAAGCTCTAAAGTTGTAATTCTTGAAAGACCCGGGAACACCTGGTAAGCTATAGTCATTAAAACTATGAATGTAATCGCTGTAAACATCGCGTATTGATCCTTCCTCTCTGCAATTATCGAGCCGATGGATAAGGATAGAATCGCCACGATCACGAATACTATAATCTGGTTGGTCCGTGTTTCCCTCACAATATTTTGAATAGCATTGATTATTAATACACTGCTCATCACGGCTTCTTGCTGATACGCCAGTATCTTAATTGGGTCAGAGGTGTTTAAAACAGCTAAACTGGATCTTTCAATCTGCTCCAACCTGTAAAGCTCCAAGCCCACGTAGAGCCCAATGTTCCTGGTTTCTTCTACATGTCTTTCAGCAGATTCAACTGTTTCATTGACGAGAGTTTGGTAAGACTTTACTTGGAGGAAAGCAGGTTGATCCAGGTAGATTTTAGCATTTTTGCTTAATCTAATCGGCTGCGTACTATTCCCTATTTCCACTACTGTTCTTCTCCCACCGACAGTGATTGAAACCAGTATCGACAAGTTTGTTTCAGAAGGAACTATAAGGGTATTTCCAGTTATGTTTAGCAGGCCAAGTAGCGGCAGATGGCTTGAATCATAATTCAGCATTAATTGATTAAGCCGCGTCTCATTAAGTAGAAGGACATACATTTCCTGCGTTGGAATCGTCAGGTCAAAGGGAGAGGGAACAACAGCCAGGACTTTTGCGACCGCTCCTGGACATAGGTTTATTTCTATGTTCCTGGTTTCTCTGACTGACAGTTTTCCTAGGCTTATTATTTGAGGCACATAAGTATCTTTTTCGTTTAGCGAGGGACCTATGATCCTTATTTCTGAGCCGGAGGGCACTGCCATCGTTGTTTCATCCCAAACCCTGGTCACCATGTATGTCTCGTTCACGAACACTAGGAACAACTGGGGTTCCCTAGGCTTCGGGTTCAACGTTATTTTAAGCATTGACGACGGTTTTACGACGAAGCGTTTAGAATTAGTGTCGATCCTAGTGCCGTTTGCTAGGAGCAGCTCCGTTGAAACCTCCAGCACATGCTCGGAGTCAACATGGTGTGGCGCCTCGAAGACACGTTTTACGGCAAGATAGGCAGGTGATGATGAAGATGGTATTTCAACGCTTATGTTCTCACTGACTAGAGTTTTATTGGAGGTTATATCGTTCAACCTCCAGCTTAGCACTGCGTCGAAAGGCTCCTGAAACACGTCGTTCACAAGCCAGAGCGCAATCCTAACTGTTGAGCCTGGAAGAAAGAATAGGGATGTCAGATTATGCCTATAGTCCCCGTCAACCATTATTACGGTATGCACAGGGTTGAAAGCGTTCCTAACCTCGTAGTAAGACTCTTTCTTAAAGCCGTAAGAATCTATGATTGAGCCGCTGACGAGCAGGGGGTAGTCTGTAAGCGGAAGAACATTAACACCTATAGAAATATTGTACCTAAGTATTCTAACCCTATCTATCGCATGCCTCAAAACCAGAGATTGGTACTTCTGGCTTAGCTCAATTAAGCTGGAGAGGTTCTCAGCCGCATCCCTCCAGTAGGCGTTTTGGAAATCCGGGTCAAGCCCTTCCGCCTCGAGAAGCTGAAGAACCTGCTCATAAGGCAGGGTTTGAACCTCTTCCCAGAATGGAGAGTTTAAACTGGGCAAGCCCACTGGACTAATTACGTTTGGAAAAGATTCCTTGTAATGCAGGTAGTCAACCCAGCTGCCCGTTCCCCAACCGTAGTCTACGAACCTGTCAACATAATCGTATGCCTCAACGTATGATAGAACTATGATTCCCTTATTCACCTCTTTAACCAAGACGTTCAGATCACGGTCAAGGTAGAAATTGGTTCCAGAACCATAGTATGGTGACTCCTTGTTCAGCCACGGCGGGAGGGTGTGGGGGCAGACTATTGTTATCGAGGGATAGTTGTACGTTAGCAGTAACAGTTCAACGAGCTGCATCTTCACGAGCCTAGCATAGTTTTCAGAGTAGTCTAGGGCAGGGTAAGCGCCTATCAGGGGGAAGTCCAGCTGGACGATGAAGCCTTTCAAAGAGGTTAACTCATAGAACTCTTTCGGCTCAACATGCGCGAACGACCTTAAGAAATTGACATTGGCCCCTCTCAGCAGGCTGAGCGTCTCATTCATTTTGACGCTACGACTTGTGTCGATAAGCCATTCGAGCCTAGAGAAATACGACCCGCCCCTCAGAAAAACATTCCTACCGTTTACTTTAACGTAAGGATTCTTCTGGGAAATCGAACCCTCTAAGAAACGTATTCCAAATAATGTTTCAACCGACCCGGCGTACTCATCACCATGGTGCAGACTAATGTTGAGAAGGTAAACGTTTGGAACACCAATATCCCATGGGAACCAGTATGCTGGGTCCCGGAGGGAGATGCTTAACGTTTCCCACCTTCTTTCCCCAGCAGAAAGCTGTATGCTGAACGACTGTTCTAAGCCGGTTGTGTTATTGGAGCCAAGGTCTTTTATTCTTACGGATGCTAGAAAGCTATCGTCAACACTCCCCTTGTTCTGAAGTAGAATACGCAGGTTTAAGGAGGCAGGGTTCGAGTACTGTGCTGCATCAACTAAGACCAGGTTAATAACGGGATCCAGCGTCCCGACGAGGGTGACGCCTCCAGATATCCCGATGTAACTGTCGTGGAGGTTTGGAAGAACTTCTGAGAAAGAGTATATGCCCATCGGGTGAACCCTAGATTCATACGTTTCCTGGACTGGAGACTCTAAGTATAGGGTCAGTAAGTTGACACTGTCGCGAACAACAATTCCATCTATGTCGAAGAAGAATTGGGAAAAATAACCCACGTGCTCCCCCAGATAGAAGCCGTTCAACCAGACTTTCGCAGCAACCCAGACTCCTGAGAAAACAAGCCTCAGCCTCTGCCCCCTCATTTCACTAGGCACTGTGAATGATGTTCTCACCCATAGCGAGCTGTTTGATCTAGTTGACTTAAAAAGGAAGGGTGCTTCAACCCTGCTCCAGGAAGAATCATCATAATAAGGATCATAGTAAAGATTAATGTTTCCAGGGTCAAAAGCGTCAACCTTGTAACTCCACTTCCCAGTCAATTCATGTTTAGAGAGATAGAAGTAGTCGAAAGGCGCCAAGTATGCAGAAGCCTTGTCAACCAAATTTTCAGAGGGCTCTACGAAGAAATATCGTAAACCAGGCAGAATCAGAGCCGCTATCAAAAACGATACTGAGACTATTGTTAGAAGCGGCTCTACGATTCTCCTCGACGCCATCACCGGATTGCTTCCAATTGAAGCACGATATAAGTTTTTACTTAATGTTTTAACCATGAGGCGAAGATAGATTTATAAAAAGGCTGGGTTTCGAGATAGGTGAGAAATGCCTGTGAAAGCACCCAGCCGGATTATAGAAACATTTAAAAAACACTATTACATGCTATCTCTGCTTCTGCTCTTCCTATACGCATTGCTTTCTGTGAAGACAATTTTTCTAGAAGGCGTGATCCCGGGCTGGGACAATCCTGTGCACTACGTGAACTCCTATCTCACAGCGCTCCACATGTTTCCCAAGCTGGATATTCTAGGCTGGGACCCTTTCAACCAGTTCGGCTGGGTCTTCAACCTATACTACAACTCGGGCATGAGCATCTTCGTCGCGTCCATCCACAGCCTTTTCCTAGGGCGTATGGATCCTTTAATGGCTTACAAGATTGCGTTTTTCCTAGCGTATTTCCTACTGGCCCCCGCCACATTCATGTTCGTCCACGCTTTAACAGAGGATAAAATCGCACCCGTAGTCGCCTCACTGCTTTCAATAACAACCTTCACCGAAGAATCAGCATGGTTTGACGCTGGTTTAAAGCAAATGTACTACATAGGCATGTGGCCAGAGAGACTGGGCTTAGTCTTTCTGTTTTTCAGCATAGCCCTCTTGGCCTACTCCTTTAAATCTAAAGCGCTTTCAAAAACCCTGCTTTTCACTGGACTGGGCTCCCTGTTTTTCACCATGGCTGTCCTAACCCATGTAATGATGGGGATTTCAGCGGCTTTAATGGCATTATTACTATGGCTATTTGTCTCCGCCAGAATATTGACCGACCTTTGTTCCGTTGACAAGCTTAAGCCGATCTTGAAAACCGAGGCCGTTGTCTTGGCGAAGTTTGCATCCATAGGCTTGCTTTCTATAGGGATGGCTGCTTTCTGGATGGTCCCGTTGTTTCAAACAATAGACGCGTATCATAGTTTTCCAGCCGTCACATGGGCCACTGGACCATATATTTTTGGAGAAATATTTGCCAGTATACCGTGGTACTTGCTGGTTTTTTATTGTCTAGGCGCTTTCACGCCCGTTTACGCGAGAAAGAAAGTCTCCTATTCATCCTTAGCCGCCTCTGCAGTCATCCTTATATTGCAGTTCCTTAACCTGGTTAACCTGTACGATGGCAACATCGGGCTGAGGCTTATTTTCGCATTCACGGCATCACTGGTTTTACTGGTTTCCTCCAAGGATCTCTATGTGCCGTTCCTGCTTGCATCCATATCCATCCTCGGTTTTCTGGCAACCGGCCCGGATACGTATCTTGTCTACTTCGGCCCGTTTAGGCTAGACCTACTTAGCCTAATACCTTTCGCAAGGAGCTTCGGCTACGCTAAGTTTAACGCTCCAGTCAGAATTCTAATACTCAGCTTAGCGGCCCTTGGTTTCTCGAAGATTTTGAGCAAGCTCTACGCGCTCTCCAAAACAACAAGGTTTCCAGCAGTTTTCTCAATAGTCTCCGGATTACTAGCGTTCTTGATTCTCAACTCTTCGCTTAGCGCTCAACTGCAGAACACTGATCTCGTCTACCCGTTTTCCAAGGAGAAGGTTTTCAAGCTAACCTCAGACTACCCCGGCTTCGAAAAGGTTGACGAGCTTATAGGCTGGGTGGAGAACAATGTTCCCAAAGACACTTACATACTGTTTCAGGATACTTTGGATTTCGGCGACAGCGAGGACTTTCAGACATCGCACTATGTCTATATTGCTTCAATAAGGCTAAAAAGACCTATTATCGGCGGTTGTTTTGGGACCCGCTACATAACTAATACCTATGCCCTTACCGAGGGAGGGTATCTTCTAAGTTTCTCCGTTGAAAAGCTGATTAAGAACAATCTGATTCAGCGGCTGATGGATGAGCTTGGAATCGGCTACATCGCTATCCACGATTCGAGACTAATAAATTTCTTAAACTCCTCCGCCGATTTTTGCCTTGAGTACTATAATGAGCTGTACGCAGTTTTTCGGAAAACTAATTTCTCAAAGATCGTTTTCATCCAGGGAGAGGGGACAGTTGAATCAGTAGATTTCACTATAAATAGAATTGAAGTCACGGTATCCAACGTGTCTGGAAATACTTCATATCTGATAGTTAGGCAGGTGAACTTTCCAGGCTTCACCGCTGAGGCAGATGGGGAAATTATCCCGATAGACACGTACTATCCGAAGCTGCCAAACGTAATAACGGGTTGGCATGGAATCCAGCCAGTATTCAACTGGAGGATACCGTTCATTAGGGTGAAAATACCAGCCGGGTCTAATAGGGTAACGCTAAGGTTCAGTATGCATACTGTGGGAAGCGATGTATCAAAAATAGCCTGGGCAGTGTTTCTCTGTCTTTTGATCTCCGGCATAGCCCTGCCGATAGTGAGGAAGCTACGTGGAAAATGGCGAAAGTAAAGGATTTTTTAGTGGAAGCAAGGATTCTAGACTGGTATAAGAATCTACTTATACTGCTTGCACCATTCTTCGGCGGAAAGCTTCTACTCCCAGTCTATTATCCTAGCCTTTTATTGGGATTTCTAGCCCTGTCAGCGACCTCCAGTGCTTGCTACGTGATTAATGATATTAAAGATGCTGCTCAGGATGCTTATCATCCTAGGAAAAAAAATAGGCCTGTGGCTAGTGGGAAAATGAGTAGGGCTTCAGCGTTAATCTTCTCGATTATCCTACTGGGTTTTTCCCTCTTCGTCTCATACCGGGTGAGCATCCCCTTTCTAGTACTGTGCATCTCCTTATTCCTAAACTCGACCACTTACACTTTTTTCCTAAGGGATATAGCATGGTTAGACCTGCTTAGCATATCTCTTAATTACATCATTAGGTCGCTAGCAGGAGGCGAAATAGTTAATGTGTATATTTCACCATGGCTGTTGATTAGTGTCTTCTATGTTTCAATGCTCTTTGCATTATCGAAAAGAAGGGAGGAATTAACCGCTTTAAATAAACCTGAACATCATAGAAAGTCTTTCAAGCATTATGACGTGGCTCTTATAGATCAAGCGATCACCGTCTTCTCAACCCTAATAATAATCTCTTATTCTCTCTATACTTTTCACTCGCCGTATGCAGATGGTCTCCTGCCTTTCACGATTCCGATAATAACGCTAATAGTATTGCAGTTCATTTCGATTTCGAAAAAAACCGTGGAGGCTGGAATTATAAGAAGACTCCTGTCCAGCAGGATCATATTTATAAGCCTCCTTATTTGGCTTGCAATAATGTTTTACTTAATATATTTAACATGAGTCTTTCCAAATAATTGCTTGAAACAAGATTTTAGAGAAATGAAGATTTATTAGTAGAGCGAGAGGAGTTTATCAGCATGGTCCATATTTATGAACGAGACTGGGCGAGGGATGATATTCTTAAACGAGTTGGCAGCATGGAGCAGATTGCTGGGGTGAAAATAGCGGAATTCTCCAACGGTTTTGAACGCGGTGTAAAAGTTGCCGTAGTCAGAAACGGGGACCTAAATTTTCTAGTGGCAATAGACCGAGGTATGGATATAGTGAATGCAGAGTATAAAGGAGTACCGTTAAGCTGGATTAGCCCTACTGGGATAGTTGCACCCGGTTTCTACGAGCCGGAAGGGCTCGGGTGGCTCCGCGGCTTCCCAGGCGGATTAATGACGACATGTGGCCTAACCTATATGGGTGCACCTACTTTCGACGATGGCGAGAGCCTGGGGCTGCATGGACGCATATCCTACTCGCCGGCTAATCTGCTGAATGCCGATTGCTGCTGGGAGGGGGAAAAATACAAGATTGTTTTAGAAGGGGAGGCTAGAGAATCCAAGGTGTTTGAGCCAAACATCGTGTTGAGACGGCGAATAACAACGTTCCTAGGGGAGAGGCACATAGCAATACGTGACCTTGTGACGAACCGCGGGTGGAAAACACAGCCTCTGATGATACTATACCACATCAACATAGGTTTCCCCCTGCTGGATGAGGGTGCCAGGTTCTTGTCGACAACCGGCTGCCTCGCCCCGAGAGACCGGGATGCCTTAGAAGGTGTTGAAGACTTTGCAAGTGTCCATGGGCCAAGGCCCGGCTATAGGGAAAAAGTATACTTTCACAGCATGCTGAGTGATAGTGATGGGAACGCCTACGCTGCCATATTGAACCACAGGCTTCTCGGAGGCTTGGGAGTATACGTGAAGTATAACACTAGAGAGCTTCCAAGATTCGTTCAGTGGAAAATGCTTGGCGAGGGGACATACGTTATGGGCATGGAGCCTGCGAACAGCCTCGTCTTGGGAAGAGACAAGGAGCGAGACTTTAAGACACTGCAACATATTAAGCCTCAGGAAACAAGAGAATTCAACATTGAGATAGGTGTTTTAGTTGGAAGCGAACTAGCTGTTTTTGAAGAAAGGATAAACAGTGTGACAGGCATGAGGAGGCCTCGGGTGTTTGAAAACCTGGAAAGCTTCATCGAACTCTGCAGCTAAAAAGCAGGGTGGTTTCTAGCGCCTGTTTCTCAGCCAGTACTGAAGCTATTTCTCTCGAGAAAGCCTCTAGCGCGCTAGGCAGGCTCCAACGATACTCCCTACTGCAATTACCGTTATAAGCACGAGTACACGTTGCCTACGCATAATACTGTCTTCCACATGGGGAAACGATTTAAAGATTAACCGGAAGCTTTTTGAGCCTTAGCAGATAAACATATGAGTACCGGCCATTAAACTATGAGGGGATGAATGAAGCTCCCCTGCCCCAGAAATCCTTGGAACTGCTTCCAAAACCCATTAGGACAGCCATGAAACGTATGGGGATAGAAGAATTAACGGAGCCCCAGGAGAAAGCTATTCCAGCCATCGTGAATGGGAAAAACATCCTTTTAATAGCTCCGACTGGAAGTGGGAAGACGGAGGCAGCGATCCTGCCAGTTCTGGGTAAGCTGTTCAGCATTAACGGCAGAAGGGGGATCTCACTCCTCTACATCACTCCATTAAGGGCTTTGAATAGGGACATGATGAGAAGAATAGTGAAATGGTGTGCCCTGCTAGGCTTGTCTGTAGACGTGCGGCATGGGGACACACCGTCATCAACGAGGAGGAAACAGGCTTTAAAGCCCCCCGATATTTTGATAACGACTCCTGAGACTCTTCAAGCAATCCTCCCGGGTAGGAGAATGCAGGACAATCTTAAGAGGGTTAAATGGGTAATTGTAGACGAGATTCATGAAATAGCTGAAAGCAAGAGGGGTGTTCAGCTCGCAGTAGCCTTGGAAAGGCTGAGGGAAATCACTGGCCATGATTTTCAGAGGATAGGTCTCTCAGCAACCGTCGGGACGCCGGATAAGGTTGGAAGGCTTCTCGCAGGCAGCAAGAGACCGTTTGAAATCCTCAAGGTCCGTGTGCCGAAAGGCTACAGGTATTGGATAGAATGGCCTCAGCCTAATGAGGAGGATTTCGACCTTTCAACTACTCTCTACACTTCTCCCGAGGCTGCCGCGAGAATAAGGACAATAAAGGATCTTTGCGACTCTTATACTTCTACCCTTGTCTTCGTAAACAGCAGGCAGGTGGCTGAAATGCTTGCTTTAAGACTGGGTCTACTAGATCCTAAGATAGGCATCCACCACGGCTCCCTATCAAGAGAGGAGAGGACAAAGATTGAAGACGGTTTCAAAAAAGGCTTGATTAAGGCTATTGTCTGCACTTCAACACTTGAACTCGGCATAGATATTGGTACTGCTAACCTGGTGATACAGTATCTTTCCCCGCGTCAAGTGGGGCCTTTCATCCAGAGAGTAGGTAGGTCTGGTCATAGGCTTGGATTAACGTCTGAAGGAGTAATACTAACCGCCTTCATAGACGACGCTCTCGAATCAACAGCCGTTGTGAATAGGGCGCGGAGCGAAAAGGTTGAGCCTACCCGGATCCATGAGGGGGCTCTAGACGTTCTTGCACACCAGCTAGTTGGGCTCTCCCTAGACCATGGGAGCATAAGCATTTCTAAGGCGGTTGAAATAGTGTCGAGGGCATACCCTTTCAGAAGGCTGGATGAGGAGGAGCTTCGGAGGGTAGCGGGCTTCCTTTCCAAGCTTGGCCTAATAAGGCTGGAAGGAGACAGCATAACACATACTAGAAAAGCCAGGAAATATTATTTCTCGAATCTCTCAATGATACCTGACGAGAGGAGATATCCCGTTGTCGACCTTACGTCGAACAGGACAATAGGAATAGTTGGTGAAGAGTTCGTAATGCTTAGAGCAAGGATAGGGCTCCACTTCATCTGCAGAGGAATGGTTTGGAATATTGAGCAGATTTCTGACGATGGGGTGTACGTGACACCGGTTGAAGACCCTAGAGCCGCCCTACCCGGATGGGATGGCGAGATTCTTCCAATACCCTACGAGCTGGCTAGGGAAGTCGGCAGGCTTCGGAGAAAAATCAGCGTAAAACTCCGCAGAGGCGAGAATGAGCAAGCCGTAAGCTGGCTTTGCAGAGAGTTTCAGATAGATAGTAATGCCGCTAGGAAAATAGTCGGTGAAATCCGGGAGCATATGGAGATGAGGGCTCCAGTCCCCTCTGACAACCTTATCTTAATAGAGGGTTTCGATAGGTATTTGATTGTGAATTGCTGCCTGGGAGAGCTGGCGAACAGAACACTCGGATACGTTATTGACCAGAGGCTTTCCAGAGACGGGCTCATTAGAAACTGGTGGGCAGACGGGTATAGGATCCTGATCGAACTACCGGTTGAGGTATCAGAGTCCAACTTCAAACACCTTGTCGAAAAAGTATTGCCTAGAGGCCCTGAGGAGGTTGAGAGGGATTTCTACGCTAGGATTAGGGAAAGGTTTCCATTCGGATATTACATGAAGTTCATCGCCGAAAGGTTCGGTGCGATTGAACGTGGCCTGTCGCTGGGGAAAGAAAAGCTGCTCGACTTGTACAGCAGGTTCAAGCAGACACCGATATACGATGAAACTATACGGGAAGTTCTTCAGGAGAAGGCTGATGTCGAAACGGTGAAAAAGGTGGTTTCAGCCATTGGAAGTGGGAAAATCAGGGTTGAAACCCAGATCTCAAGCGAGAAACCCACTCCAATATCATACCACATACTGAACAAGTATGCTGAGATTCCCGAGATGATCGCACCGGAGCAGGTTCAGGCCGATACGGTGGAGAGAATGAGAAACGCCATAATGCATACTAATGTTGAGTTTATATGCATGGAATGCGGGAGGAAGCAGGAGCCGATTCCTATTAGGGATCTTCCGCAGAAGCCAAGCTGCTCCTGCGGCTCAACTCTTCTAGCGGTACTGCCCGGGTATAGGGGGTATCTTGCGGGAATCGTGAATAAGAGGCTGAACGGTGAGAAACTGTCTGAAGACGAGTTGAGGCTTCTTGCCGACTTGAGGAGGACTGCAGACGTTATTCATTCTTATGGGAGAAGAGGAGTTATCGCGTTATCCGTCTACGGAATAGGGCCACAGACCGCTCTAAGAATACTTTCGAAAATGCATTACAGTGAGGATGAATTGCTCAGGGATCTTCTGGAAGCAAAATTGCAGTACATAAGGACTAAGCCCTACTGGAAGACCTAGAGAAAAACCTCCGTTATAATTCGAATGAAAAAAACATGGGGAATTACGGGTTTTAGGGCTTCTCGATTACTGTACGAGTTATTATCTCAATCCTAGTTACTTTACTGTTCTCAACATCCACCCATACAAATGCCAAGCTAGAGCTGTCTTTACGCAGCGTGAGGATGGCGCTCTTAGCCTTAGCTACCACGCTTCCATCAGCCTCAACAACGGTTTTTATAATCGGTTGAATACAAGTTACGTTGTAGCCTTCTGAGAGTAGATTCTGCACATCAGAATCGCTCTTAGCTATATTAACGACATTGTTCTTAAACTCCTCACTGATCTCGATAGGGCCCCATCCTCGCTTGATGCGACCACAGTATGTTTGAGCCCTACTAAGATTCGCCTCGACCTTGGCAGAACCCCATTTGAAACGGTCCAGCGGGCCGCGGAACGGTAGCCAAGGCAAGGGTGTTTCTGAAGATTCACCAGTCTGTGCAACGACGTTTGTCAGGCTAACGTATATGGCTATGCCTAGTAGGAGGACGAATATAGGTAAAGAGATCTTGAGAGCGCTGGTCATCATTGCTACTATTGAATATAGTAGCAATATATAAATGTTACGTTCCTCTTAAACGGGCATAAAAACCGATCGGGCTGGAGACGGGGCCAGGATAATCTTTTTACCCGGGTTTAATAAGGCTCTTCCATGAAAAAAGAGATTGGCCTAGGAGAGTCATATAAGCTACTGCATCCTAGACCAGTAGTTCTTATATGTGCAAGAAGCAAGGAGGGCAGGGTTAATATCATGAGCTGCTCCTGGGTTACCCCTGTGAGCGACGACCCTCCGCTTATAGCGATGTCTCTATGGGAGAAGGGATATACTCATACTTTGATAGACGAGACCAGAGAATTCACAGTAAACATCCCCTCTTCAAAGCTGCTTAAACAGGTTTGGCTGGCAGGCACCAGAAGCGGTAGTAAAATGGATAAGGCTAAGCTTCTAAAAGTTAGCTTCACAACCTCTAGCACCATTAAAGTGCCCGGAATAGAGGAATGCTTAGGGATCCTTGAATGCAGAGTCAGAGATAGAATGAAATTCGGAGAGCAGATACTATATGTCGCTGAAGTCAAAAGAGCATGCGCTGAAGAAGGCTTGTTCAAAAAAGGTGTATGGAGTAGTAAAGCAGAACCCCTGCTTCATCTTGCCGGCAAAGCCTTCTCAATACCCAGGCCGGTTGATTAAACGGCAAACCCTGTCATTTTTCCCATTTCCTCTGACCATCATTCTTTTCTGCTTCCTTTACCAAATCGTTCAAACCGTTCAAAAATTTTCTAATAGAATTTGTATTGCATGTTCTTTAAGAAAAATAAATATTAGGAAAAGCTCCGCGCCACGCGCTTAGTTGGAGCTTTCTATTTTTAGAAAACTCTGAAACACCCTTTTTGACTTTTCTAAATAGGGTGTGAGGCTTTTGTAAACAATACTTATATTCATTCTTTTTCGAAGCGTCTCACACCTAACGTTATTCGTAGACAATACTTATGGAGGCATCTTGTAGCAATGAAGCCGGCTTAATCATCAAAAGTTATTCAAGGCCGCGCTCTTAAATACAACAACACTAATAGAACACGGATATGAGGCTAAGCTATAAGAACCAGAGAGCACCATTAGATCATGCGGTAAGACCTCTTTTCTATTTTTAGAAAAGTCCACATAACGGCTTTCCGCTTTCAGTATTTTTGTCCAGCATCCCGATTTTCTTTTTCTTTAAAATTTTGAAATAGACTTTCTATAAGAAAAATATTGAAAAAGTTTTTACGAGTTTTTACTTTCATATCAACCGGCGAGATTGAAAGAGTTTTGGAAAAATAATAAGGACATAATGAATGTTTATATAACCCAATTTAGAGGGAGGCCCTATGAACTCTTGGGAAAGAGTCGTAAAAGCTATGCAGCTTTCAGCACCCGATAGGGTTCCAATCTACGAGATGCACATCCCTCCTAAAATATCTTCAGTAATATTGAATAAGAACGTGAATGAAATCATGTATGCTAATGCCGAGGCCTTCTATAACCTGATAGTGTCAAAGGCAGAGATTAATCTAGATAAGTTGAATGCGCAAGTGGCGGAGGAACAGTTAACCCTTTACAAGAAGCTTGGGTTAGATTGGATAAGAGTTGGCGGAGCCTACACCGGCATTCCAAAGAATGTTAAAAAGCTTGAAGACAACGTGTGGCAGATAAATGGCGGACGCTACAAATGGACAGGAGATACAGCTTGGTTTCTGGATGAGCCTAAAGAATACGATCCCGATGAGGTGATAAGGGCTTGCAAGAAGAGCAGTATAAGGGTGAACACCGGTGTTTTCGACGTGTTGAAGCGGATTTCCAAAAAAGTTAAGGGCGAGGTCTTTCTATCCTTTGACGCTGACGGAACTTGGGGGCCAATAGTTTCAAATCCAAATCTGCTTAAGCATGTTCTCGTCTGGGTGTATAGAAGACCTGATGCTGTTGAAGCTCTGATCAACTATCATACTGAAATTGCAATAGAATACGGGAGGTATGCAATCGATGAGGGTGCTGATGCGATTCAGCTCTGCGTTGACTACGGTAATAAAAATGGTCCTTGGCTTTCTCCGCCGATGTTCAGAAGATTCGTGAAACCGGCCTTAGAGAGGCATGTGAATGAATTCAGAAGAAAAGGGGCTTTTGTAGTGGTTCATTCAGACGGTTATATCATGCCGCTGCTGGGCGACATGGTGGATGCAGGGATTAATGCCTATCAGGGTATAGATGTAATAGCAGGCATGAACCTCAAGGAAGTCAAGGAGAAGTATGGGGATAGGATTTGCCTGGTTGGGAATGTCGACCCGAGGGTAATCGAGTACGGTACGAAGTCTGATGTGGAGAGAGAGGTTGAAAGGTGTCTCAGGGAGGGCGGAAAAGAGGGGTATATACTGTCAGCATCTGCCAACATTTCTATTAACACGAATGCTGAGAACTTCATGCATATGGTGGAGTATGCTAAGAAAATGTCGTATGCTTAGCTGCTTCACCTATTTTTCCGAATCTCCGAAGCGCCTCGCATTCCTGTTGTTGAATCTCGATAACACCGTGGACTTATGACGAGGAGACAGTTAAAAAGCAGGAGATACCCTCTTCTTCACGTTTACCTTGGGGACTATTATGTATATCCTGAGGATGAGAACTGTATGTTCATAAACGATGAATACCTGGTAGGAAACCTTTTAGTGACCCAGTGGTTAAAAGCGGTTGCAATGAAAGAAGCATCTACATACTCGAGACGCATGATGCAGAGCTGGCTACAATAATTAGAAAGACGAGGAGGGAAATCTTCAACCTGTAAAGAAAAGGATTGGGCAATGTGTGGCGCGCTAGAAGAAACCCTGTGAAACAAGTCGGTTACGAATATTTCTGAAACGCTCCGTAATCTTAGCTATAGGCATGCTGGGTAAAAAAATGGGTAAAAAATCGCACAAGTCTTATAAACCATGGCGTTACCTTAGTTGACGGTGGTGTGAAATGGAGGAAGAGAGAAAAGAAGTTGAGCTGCCTGAAGCAGAGAAGAAAAGAGAGATGACGCATCACGCTGAGGATGTTGAAGAATTGCGAGAAGTTTTGAAGACTGTTAGAGAGGAAGTACCTGGCCTCTTAAAGGATATCGTTGGTCCTCTTAAGGAGTTGATGGGTACATCATTAACGGAGGAGCAGGCGAGGGAAAGGGCTAGGGCAATAGCGACTTTCTATAAAGAATTAGTAGCGGCGGGAATGAAGGAGGATGTTGCTATCGAGCTGGTTAAAAACCAGTTTATCAGCCCAGCAGAATTAATCAAAAACGTGCTTGGGCAAACCGGCAAGATAAGAAGAGAAGAAGAGAAGGTTTTAGAGAAGTAAGAGATTCGAAATGGGAAAGGCGTTGCAAATAGTCCTAATCGTAGTGGAGGCTTTAATAACTCTCATTGTATTAACCCCCGTTTTTTTATGGCTTTTGTTGAATGTTTATCTAGTCAATTACAGGATAGGAAAGAACAGGAAGAAGATGGTGAAGATGTTGAGGAGGGAAGGCTTACCGGAGGATACTTCCATCAAGATAGCTGAACACATGTTTCCTAAAATGGAGTTTTCCCCTTGGAGGCTTAGATCCATAATGAGTGGAGGAGAATCCGGTGGGAGGAAAGAGGGGAAAACTGATTGGAAAGCAGGATAGACGAGCTTGTCAGGAAGATCAATCTTCTTGAAGAAGAGCTTAGGAAAGAAAGGGAGTTGAACAGGGATATATTGCGAGAGTTGGCTGTCGTTAGAAGCATCCTCTCCTTAAGTTCAGATGCCTATAAGACTTCTAAGAAAATAAGCCTCCTCTCAGAAAGCCTAAGAGCAGGACCATTAGCTAGAGATATAACTGAAATATTGATAGCTGAGGGGCCATTAAACATATCTCAGCTGACTAATCTACTGAGAGAAATTAGAGGAAGGGCCTCTCGGAAAACGGTTGCAAAGAAGCTTAGAGAATTAATGGAGCTAGGGATTGTAGATGCGATAGAAGGAAAAAAGAGTGAAAAGCTCTTTAAAGTACGAAGCGAAGATTCAAGCAAGTAGCTGCGACAGTTTTTTGTAAAAAGCTTCATCCTCTCTAAAGGAGCTAACTCCTCGTATCTGGCGGGTTTCCCACACCTTTGTAAGAATAATGATACCCTGCTGCAACATCAGAGCATTCAACTTACAACTGAGAAGTTATATCATTTCTGGACTCTACTCTAACGCTGATGCTCATAACTATGGTTTTGAAAGACTATTCAATGTTTAAAGAGTAATATTTCCGTATTCTCTGAAAAATTTTTTTAAGTTTTCCAGACTTCTAACAGCTATAGTTTCCGCATTCGGTTTATAGTCAAAAACCTCAACAGACAGGTATCCGGAATAGTCGGTTTCAATCAGACCCTGAACTATTTCTTTATAGTTAGCGGAGCCGGACCCTGGAATATACCCATTGCAGTCATTCGCATGAAAATGCTTCAGGTAGGTTCTTCCTTCTTTTATTATGTCTTTGAAAGATCTTTTTTCCTCACACATGCTTCTCACGTCGAGAATAAGTCTGATGTTTTCATGATTAACGCCCGTTATGAATTTGATTGCTTCGCTAACATTGTTTATGAAATTTGTCTGATCTTTAGATAAGGGTTCGATGCAAAAGACCACCATTTTTTCCTTAGCAGAATCCCCAATATCTCTGAAGGCGGAGACAGCAGAATCCCATGCTCTTTTAAAAACCTCCTTTGATGGGATGCTTCTTTGCTTTGGAGAACCAAAAACCACTATTCTTCCGCCTATTTCGCTTGTAAACTCTATTACTTTAGCTAGATACTCTACGGCCTCTCTACGCACTTCTCCCGAGTCATTAAAAAGGTTCACGTTCTTGTCGCAGACCAAGACCCAATGAGTGCCAACTACTTCAATACCGCTTTCGACCGCTTTCCTCCTTATCTCCCATCTCCTATCCATGGAAATTTTCTCAACATTGCTAGCTATGGTGAAAGGGGCGACTTCGACACCGTGATATCCGAACCGCTTAACGTGAAGAAAGACTTCAGTAACATCCATCCCTGAAAACACTTCGTTGCATATGGAAAGCTTCATTTGTACCGAAAAATTGAATCAGGCTAATAAGTTTTTAAAGACCAGCATAATGGTTTAAAAAGTGTTGTTTCAATGAACTCAATAAAAATGAGTAGGAAGATAGCTGAAGTCAAGATAGAGGCCGGTGTTCACGACAGGGTTGATACTCCGGTTTGTTTCTCGTTGCAGAAACTGGCTTCATTCCTTGAGGACAAAAAGGACGTTCATCTGGAGATAGATGGTGTAAAAATACCTTTGCAAGTTGCGGAGCAAGAAAACTCGCTTCAAGGTTGCTTCATCCTTCCTTATGCGAAGGCCGGGGGAACCTTAAGGGGAGATATTGTTCTGAGTGAAGAAGAGGAAGAAACCGGTTTCTCATACTACTTGAAGGAGGGCACTCTGATTGTCAACCATGGGGAAAACATGGTGGCAGGCTATAATTATGGAAAATTGCTTAGCAAACCTTATCTGTATCCGGTCTTCAGCACGAATGGCGTCAGGGTTACGGAAGACAGGCCTAAGGATCATGTGCATCACAGGTCGCTATGGGTTGCACATGGGGATGTGAATGGATATGATTTCTGGGCTGAGTTTAACGATAGTGGAAGGATTGAAGCGAAAAATGTTAAAGTGAATAGTTGTGGGAAAGTTTTCTTAGAATTCAGCAGTAGCAATGTTTGGATTACCAAGTCAGGAAGCATTGAGCTATATGAGGAGAGGACAACGCGTATCTGGAGGCTTAAAAGAGATGTGCTCCTAGACCTTGAAATAATTCTCTCTAACCCTGAGAAAGATGTTAAATTCGGAGATACTAAGGAAGGTGGAATTCTTTCAATAAGGGTTAACGAAAAGATTAAGGTTGACAACGGTGGTAAGATTGAAAACTCGTTTGGTGGGATTAACGAGGCGGAAACATGGGGTAAGAGAGCAGCTTGGTGTGACTATAGCGGGATCGTTGATGGAGAGAGTGTTGGAATAACTGCTTTTGATCACTTGGGCAACTTCAGATACCCAACCTACTGGCATGTAAGGAATTACGGACTGATGACTGCAAATATGTTCGGCGTCTCAGTCTTTACGAATATGTCTAAGAACAGAGGGGACTATAAGCTTCCGAAAGGAGAGAAATTGAGATTTAAGTATAGGGTTCTTGTGCATGAGGGCAGAGACTCCAGCTACATAAAAAGTAAGTATATTGATTTTATCTATCCGCCCAGGGTGGAAGTTTCAGAGGTTAAAGCATAGGTCCTCTAAATGAATTTTACACTCATACCGCTGCTAGTCCTACTTTACTCCTTATAGAGGCCGATTTTCTTCAAAAGCTCGTAGGTGAAGTTAAGGTGTTCCACGGGAGTGTTCGGAGCCACATTGTTAGCGTCTCTGAAAACAAACTTTTTCCCTTTTGTAACTCCAGAGTCCAATACGGTTTTAACCTCCTCTTCAATCTTGCTTAAAGGACCCTGTTTAAGTGTTGTAACTCTAACACCACCCTGTATCACCACGTCTTCTCCAAGTATCTCTCTAGCCCTTCCCAAGTCTAGTGGAAACCCAGTGTCGATCGAGGAAATATTAAGCTCCTCCTTCAGGGTTTTCAGATGCTGTATAACTGCTCCGCATAAGTGTATGCTTGGTCTTCCAGAGCAGAAAGTGTTAACTATCTTCTTATGAAGAGGGAGAACGAATTCTCTATAGGCTCTTGGAGACAGAAGCTGAATAGAGTCATCTGCAAACCCGAATCCTTCATACGGAAATGAAATCTTAAGCAATCTATGCCAAGCCTTCATTCTCTCAATTATGGATTCCGTCATAAACCAGAGGAATTCCTCAGCTAAACTCCTGTTTAGATAGAGCATTTTAACCACGTAGCCGCCCGTAATGTTAGTCGCTATAGTGAAAGGCCCGTCTGTACCAATCGGTGCGGAGATGCTTCCAATAGGTCTTCCAAAGTAGGTGTAGCCTTCCTCCTTCTTCTTAAGGAAATATTCGTAGAAGCTTCTTACTCTTGCCATAAAGCCGGTGAAAGGCTCCGGTATGCCTTTTTTCATAAAGGTTCTCAAGTCATCAGCACTCTTCAGAAAAGGAATTATATCTGGAACACTATAGGCAGAGAAGTAGAGAGGTGCTCCGAACCATGCTGATTCATAAACGTTTTGAAACTGTACTGGAGTGGGCCATTCTCTGGGCAAACCCATTTCCCAGTCGGCATAAACATTATGCCTCTTCCAGTATTCGAATTCGAGTTCAACCTGCAACATAGTTTCAGGATCGTTGAAAATCTTCTCATAAGTATAGTTCCTAATATTTAGCTCCTTGTTTAAAACAATCATTCTATCGTTCATTCCCCATATGACCGGGATTCTTTTATGCCTGTTTAGCTTGAAGTCTTTCCATAAGCGCAAAACCATTTCGTTGTGCTGCTCAAAACTATTGGTAGTATGCAGCATTGTTCAAAAGCTTAACTTAGTATACATATTTAAGCCTTATTCTGAAAACGCTTTTCAAAGATGTGTAATCACATCTATTTCCTGTCGGACTATCTTACCAGCTTTAACCGGATCCTCTGCCCACAGCACCGGATTTTCAGTAAAGGCTCCTCCTGCACAGGCTCTCCTCCTTCAACCATTACTTTACCCTTAGACTTTGCAACGAGTATTCCAGGCTCTCTAAGCTTAAGAAACGCTTCGTCTTCATAAACAACCGCGTAATCAATGCCCCGCGGCATAATATAGATGCCCTTCAATCCTATCAGTGTCAGCCAGTCGCTCCACGGTGCGAATATGAAGAGCTTCACACCCATGGGGTTAAGCTCAAAGCTGACAGATTTCTCCCACAACTCCTCGCTGAAGTATTCGAAAACTGCATACCTCTCATCCGGAAGCATTGCGTCGAAGGGGGTTACACTTCCTTTAACCGGTATGTCGTCCTTTGTGATGTTGAAAGCAGCTACCACACCGTATACTCCCACATCGCTCAAGCTAACCTTGGTGAAAACTTTAAGCGGTACTGCTTCATTGTAAGGATCGCGCATCAGTATATCTTTAGTGGGCAGTGCAGGCCCATCGGGCAACGGAAGGAAACCGTCGGTGAATGCAAGGGGTTTCACTAGTTCCGCTACGCTTTTTCCAGCTTCATCAGTAAGGTATATTGGACCGCCACTCACAGCTCTTGCTACCGCCTGCTGCAGAGCCCAAGGATCGTGACTCTGAAACATATCCCAGTCGGGCCATACGATCTGAGACATGAAAAGCGCATTGTATGCGTTAAAATAGAGGTGTAATTTGTTTCTGGATTTTTTATGAGGTACGATGTAGTCCACACAATTTCTAGCTATCGTTGACCTAAACCAGCTGAATGCATTCTCTGGTTGCTGAGCCATACAGTTAAGAACCTCCAGTGAATTGATGTAAGCCGCTGCTTCCAGCCCCTTGTGGAGCATCTCGGCCGCCTCTCCAACAGGTATTTTAGCGGAATACGTATGGCCGACGGAAGACTGGTTATCAACCTTCACGAAGTCGAAGCCCCATTCTCTGAGCTTAGAGTACCAGTCCCTGAAAAGATCGAATGAATCAGCGGGTTTTGGTACTAGGTTTCCCTCCACCTCCATCAAATGTTTTCCCCATCTCTCTGCTAGCTGGCTTCCCTTAGCGATTCCTCTCCAATGTATGTTAAGCGTGTGCCAAAGCCCAACGTATCTCGCCCCCATGCTCTTCAGTTTGCCAACGACATCCTCAAAACCTCCTGGAAACTTTCTCACACTGGGCTCCAAACCCTTCATACTCATATCCTCCTCGTCTTGCCACCCATCGTCAATCAAGGCAAAACCGGGTTTGATACCCTTCTCTAATAAGGACTTGAACGTAACCACTATTTTCTCCTCCGTAGGGTCACGCCAGCAAGCATTCCAAGAACACCAGCCAAGGTACTTGAAGATCTCTGGTAACGCCTTATTCTTCCTAAGTACGTCATGCTTTCCTGTAAGCGTGAAAGCGGACTCGTATGCAGATTCCACTGCTCTATAGGGGTTGCTCGAGGTCGCAAACGCGAAAAGAGGCACCCGACTCCAAGCTCCTGCTACCATCCTGTTCAGCAGGATGCTGAACTCACCCTGTTCGAACCGTGAGACGTAACCACGAGCACCCGAGTTCGAAATTGGAAGCAAGAACGCATAACTTCCTGCACCTTCGGCAATGAGTTGAGAAACCTTGATATTCCTCGGCAAGCCTTTAAAGCCTGAAGCATGGATTGGGTAGCTCCATGCGCAATACTCGAACTCCTCCGCCTCTCTTAGCTGTGGATACTGATATGGTTCCTGTGATTCACCAAAGTATTTGTCAGGATCGTAAGTGAAGTGGAACAGGAGAAGACTTTTAAAACCTTCAAAGCTTGACCTTAGCTCAACTAGAAGACCATTATCGCTCAGTCCATCGGCCTCAGCTGTCACAACGATGGCCTCCGGCCCCCATTCTTCGAATACCAGTTTACTCTTTCCCTCAGGGTATTTGACGTGCGCAGTACTGGCATGCAGCTCTACGGAAAGAGGATTCGAAAGCTCACCGGCGAGAGCCATCAGTGGCCTAAAGATAAGTCTAAAGCCCTCCTTTTCCATAAGGATCTCCGAATCTCTAACCCTAAAGGATGCTGGACCCATGGAAAACACGCTTCACGGTTACTAATTAACGTATCGCAGCATTTTTAGCCAAAATGTAAACTAACTCCCAGTAAGCACCTAAAGAAATTGAAAATAGAAGCCGTCTTAAAATTTTTATAAACTGTGTTCTGCCTCTTTTCGAATGAACTCTTGGGAAAGGGTAGTAACGGCTATGCAGATTTCAATACCGGATAGGGTTCCGATTTATGAGTTGCACCCCTCCTTGAAAATATTTTCCACCGTGCTTGGTAAAAATGACGACAGTATCATGGCTCATAACCCTGAAGCGTTTTTCAACCTAATAGCTTCTAAGGGAAATATTGATCTAAACAAGGTTAACGAACAAATTGCGGAAGAACTTCTAAACCTTTATGGAAAACTCGGGCTAGATTGGATTCGCGTTGTAAAAGCTTATGTCAGCATCCCGAGGGAATTGAAGAGGATTGGCGAGCATACGTGGCAGGTAGACGGGAAAATATACAAGTGGTCGGGAGAAACCCTTTGGAACATGAGCGAGCGTAGGACCTATGACCCGGATGAGGTGATAAGAGAGTGTAGGAATAGTGATGTTGAAATAGATCCGTTAGCGTTTGAAGTGCTTAGGAAACTAGCAGCCAAGGTGAAGAAAGACATGTTCCTGTCTTTTGACGCTGACGGAACATGGGAGCCCATAGTGTCTAATCCAAATCTCCTCAAACACGTCCTACTATGGGTTTACAGGAGGCCTGATGCTGTAGAGGCCTTAATCAACCATAATACTGACGTTGCCATCGAGTACGGCAAGTGGGCTATAGATGAAGGTGCTGACGCAATTCAACTCTGCGTTGACTATGGGAACCAGAACGGTCCTTGGATGTCAATCGAAATGTTCAGGAAATTTGTTAAACCAGCTTTGAGAAGAGAAGTGGATGCTTTCAAGAGAAAAGGCGCATTTGTAGTTCTTCACTCCGACGGGTATATCATGCCCATTCTCCCCGATATTGTTGACACGGAGGTAGATGCTTACCAGTGCATCGACGTGATCGCCGGTATGAAGATGTGGGAGGTTAAGGAAAAATTCGGAGACAAAATTTGCCTAGTTGGGAATGTGGATCCTAGGATAATAGAATACGGGACTAAAAATGACGTAGAGAAAGAGGTTGAGAGATGCTTAAGAGAAGGGGGGAGAGAAGGCTACATTCTTTCGGCTTCAGCAAGCTGTGCGCTTAACAATAACGCAGAGAATTACATTTATATGATAAACTACGTTAAGAGAAAAACATTACAGTAAGCAGCACCCTAACACCAGTAAGAAAACAAAACTTATATATGAAAAAGACTTGGAGACAAGGGGATTGGGTGGAAAGTTTGACGTAATCGGATTGGGAATGAGTTGTGTCGATTGCATTCTAAAGGTTGAAAGCGTTGAGAATCTGAACCGGGTAAGTGTACTCGACTGGACTATCCAGGGAGGGGGTAAGGCCTCTACCGCCATGGTGGCCGCGGCCCGTCTCGGGGCAAAAACCTCCGTGATAACGAGGATTGGGCAGGATGAGGCTGGAGAACTCATCATCTCAGAGTTTAAAAAGTATGGGGTAGACACTAGTAGAATCATTGTGCAAGAGGGATATAGTACTCCAATACTCTTCATACTTGTTGATGCCAATGGTAGTCCTAGATGGATTGATGCTAAAGTATTAAAAGACCGTGTTCTTCCAGAGCCAGTAAAGCATATGGTTAAGTTAGCGGAAGCAAAGAACCAGTTTGTGAACAACATTACAAGAAAACATGTTGAGGACGAGCTCGACTTCGTAACTGAAGGGAGAATACTCCTCCTGGATTGTTTTGAGCCCGAGTGTTTAGATGCGGCTATAGCTGCCAGGAAGAATAATGTTGAAACTTGTCTCGATATGTATTTTCACCCAAATCTGACAGAACTTCTCCGAAACATAACATACTGTATACCATCTAGGAGAGCTGCTGCTAATTTTACTGGAGAAACTGATCCTGAAGCCATGTGCAGAAAGCTTCTTCGCCTAGGGCCTGAAGTAGTGGGAGTGACGCTCGGCGAAGAAGGTTCTGTGTTCATGACTCAGAAGGGGGAGGTGGTGAAGCAGAAAGCCTTCAGGGTTCAGGTGGTGGATACAACTGGAGCCGGTGACGTGTTTCACGGTGCCTTCTGCTACGGCGTGGCGCAAGGCTGGAGTCTTCCTAAGACCGTGGAATTTTCAAGTGCAGTTGCAGCGCTAAAATGCAGAAGACTCGGCGGCAGGGCAGGGATTCCCTCTCTGAACGAGACTGAGGGATTCTTAAGAAGATTTAAACAAAGCATAAATATGACTTGAGTTTATACTTTCCTCTAAGGAGGTTTGTCTAAACTTGGAAGGTCAAAACACTAGGGTGAAACTTGGTTTTGTCCCATCTCATAGACGGATGTTCAAAAGGTCTGAATCATGGGCAAAGGAGCTGCGTGACAGGACTCTGCAAATACTTAGAGAAATTAGTTTCTTGGAAGTTATAGCCCCTGATGAAAACCTTACTGGGAACGGTCTGGTGCAGACTGATGAAGATGCAGAGAAAGTAATACGGCTGTTTAAGGGAAACTGCGTAGACGGGATTATTATTGAAGCTGTAGATTTTGGCGACGAGGTTTCAGCAGCACTCGTAGCATCTGCTTTGTCTAAACCCGTCATATTATTTGCAACAAGAGAACCGCCTTTCACTGCTGAGGGGGAACGAATCTCGGATTCCTTCTGTGGAACAATATCAATAGGTTCTGCGCTTTATAGAAGAAAGATACCGTTCGTCTGGGGAGGAGTAGTTTTTCCGGAGGAAAAAGAGTTCAGGGAATCCATTGAGAATTTTGCTAGAACATGCACCATAGTTAATGGTTTCTTAAAGGCCAGGATAGGTCTGGTAGGTCCTAGGCCAGAGAGCTTCGAAACCTGCGCCCTGGATGAGGTCACCCTAATAAGAGCATTCAATCAAAGAGTGATCCCCATTTCTCTCGTTGAAGCCGGAGCATTGGCAGAAAATATTAATGTTCAGGAGATTAATAGAATTATGCAGTCCATTAGGAGCGAAGCCGATACGTCGACGATAAATGAAGAAACTCTGGTTAAAATAGCGAGGCTCGAATTCTGCTTGCTGGCACTGGCCGATAAGTGGAGGCTTGACGCTATGGGAATCCAGTGCTGGGGGCCCATGCACCGTGTCTTTGGAATTGCTCCGTGCCATGTAAGCGGTAGACTTGTCGACCAAGGCATTATGGTGTCCTGTGAGGCAGATATCCTTGGTGCTTTAACAATGCTGATTCAATATTTGGCCTCCTTTAGAAAGACTCCTCCTCATTTCGTCGACTGGACGGTGCAGCATCAGGAGAAAGAGAATGTTTTCTTAGCCTGGCATTGTGGAAACGCTCCGCCGTCTCTTGCAAACGATAAGGCCAGGATTAATCAGAACGGCATGGGAACCTTTCAGCTTAAGCCCGGTATTGTAACCATTAATAGGTTAGCGGAATATGAAGGTAAATTCAAAATGCTGATGACGATGGGAAGAATTTTAGAGAGCCGTCAGAATCTTCAAGGCACTTGGGCCTGGGTTGAAGTGCCCGATTTGAAGAGGCTTTACGAGGCTATTCTTAAGAACGGCTTTACTCATCATGCTAGCATGATTCATGGAGATTACACTAGGCCGATTCAAGATGCTTGTGAAATACTTGGAATAGAAATAGTCAAGGTCTAATCATGCTGTTTTGTTAAGCATGCTGCCGAACCCGTTGCTAATCCTCTAAAGTAGACTTTCTAAAACGTTTTTAAACAGTGTTAACACCATAGGGTTTCATGCATGAATGGGCTTTAGCCGAATCGGTGATAAAAACAGTTCTAAGAATAGTTGATGAAAAAGGGATTAGAAAAGTCACCGAGATTAAAATAAAAATCGGGGAAATGCAGCAATTGGAATATGAAGTGTTCAGAGAAGCACTGGTGCAGTTGAAACCTGTTGAGTTGAAGGACGCTGAGTTCATTATAGAGGTTGCGGAGACAGAGTTTAAATGCAGAGCCTGTGGGTTCAAATGGCTTTTTCCAAAGAAGGACCTTGGCGAAGACGTGCTGGAAGCCATACACTTTCTCCCGGAGGTTTCTCACGCCTACTTAAAGTGTCCTCGGTGCGGAAGCCCGGATTTTGAAATAACCGGGGGCAGAGGGGTTTGGATCGAGAGTATAAGCGGAGTGGAGAAGAATGGTTGATCCGAGAATAAGCGTGATTGACGATAGGATGAGGAAAGTAGGAAGGATAATTGCTGTTTCAAGCGGTAAGGGGGGCGTGGGTAAGAGCCTACTGGCTTCTACGCTCGCGTTGATCTTGGCAGGAAAAGGCTATAGGACCGGGTTGTTCGACTTGGATTTTACAAGTCCTTCTACGCATGTCATTCTGGGTTTTAAAGAAGCTCGGCCTGTGGAGGACAGGGGGATTATTCCACCACTTGCCCATGGCTTAAAATACATGACGATAATCTACTATTCGGGTGAGCGTGCAACGCCGCTGAGAGGCATGGATTTTTCAAACGCGTTTATCGAGCTGCTTTCTGTTACTAATTGGGGTGAATTGGATTTCCTAATACTGGATATGCCTCCGGGTATTGGCGATGCTACTCTCGACGTCATACGTTTAATGAGAAAATCTGAATTTCTAATAGTTACAACCCCGTCTCCACTAGCTTTTGAAACAGTTGAGAAGCTAGTAGGAATGCTGAGGGAGCTCGATGTTCCTATAGTGGGTGTAGTCGAAAACATGAAAACAGGGTTGAGCAATATTCAGCAGGAATCTCGAAAACTCAATGTCAGGTTCCTAGGAGAAATACCGTACGACCCGGCGGTTGAGGAGAATCTTGGGAACGTAGATGGATTGTTGAAGACAGTTTTCGCAAAAGAGGCTGAGAAGCTGCTCGAGCATCTAACAGGGTAGTGGTGAAAAACGCATCACCCTGTTTCCTCAGGACGCCGGATATACTAATCTTTGTTGCATATGCAGTGACCCTTATATCCATGGCAAACAGGACAAGTAGCCACGTTTTGCCCACTAGGATACCATCCGGCTTCTCCAGGCCCCAAGATTACGAAGCTTGCTATCCTATTTTCAAACTCTATATTAAGCTCATTTACGTTTTCGACTTCAGGCGCTTCGACAAGGAAGCGCTTCTGACCGAACAGGCCCTTTAATTCAGTCACTTCCCACCTAGGGGGAGTTCTCAGCCCTATTTCCGGTTCCACCTGTAAATTGTTCTTAAAGACTCTTATACCTAGGGTTTTTCCTACATGCGGGTAGATGACTGGCTCCCCATTGTAGTGCAGCCACACTTCACAGTCGTCAATGCTTCTTACAGAGGAATGGACATCGTTTTTCAAGGAGCCTATTGCCAGCTCGTTTCTCATAAGGAGCGATACATGGTTCTCAGGCAGAATTGTGCAGTCTCCGAGTTTTACTTCCCGGTTTTTCTCCAGAACCTTTTCCGCTACAGCCACCACTCTATCCGTCAATTCAGACACTGTCTTAGGAGCATTATCCAGCCTGGTATACTTGTGAAGGATAATCTTCTCGCCAACCCCCTTTCTCCAATCATCCGGAATACCCTTGGTTCCGAGGATTATTCCAAGCAGAGAGCCCAGAGTTGCCCCAGTGCAATCAGTATCATAACCACAGTTCACAGCCTTACACAGCTTGTCGCCGAAATCCTTCCCGTAGAGCAGGCCAAGTACCGTGAACCCGTGGTTCTGCACAGCGTGGCACGCACTGTTATGCCCATACCAGTAGACTATTCTCTCCCTGGCTTCAGCCCACCTGACGTTATTCCTATAGCACCATAAGGCTTCTCTTATAACTCTCGATATCTGGGAATATACTGGGATCATGTTTAAACCTATCCTTATTAGTGCCTCAGCATCGCTTACCAGGAAGGCTGCGCTCTCTACAGCAGCCCAAAACATCTCCCCGTACATGCCTTCGCCCCCAGAATGATCCAGGCAGGAGTCTTTCCAAGCGTAGGAGGCTGCGAGCTGCGGGTTACCGGGGGCGATGCAGGCCCATATTTCACTCCTTATTGGCGATCCCATCTCGTCCACGTAGTAGTTTTCGAAGCATCCTGAAACAGGAGGAAGGAGGCCTCTTCTGAGGTTCCTCTGGCAGAACCCATACTCGTTCCAGGGGTATGCTGAGAGGTGCTTAAGCCAATATTCTGCAAGTGTTTCAAGCTTGACCTCTATCCCATGGTCTTCAAGCATCTTCAGCCAGACTAGTTGAAAATCAAGATCATCATTCGGAGCGGCTTCGCCAACCGGTTGAGCGTAGAACTCCAGGTTATTCACAAACTTCTTTCCTTCGAAGGGCGCGCCCAAAGTGCCTCCGATGTTCTTTCCAAGCCAGCAAGCGTTGACCTTGTCCCAGTATTCTGACCTTGAAAGTATTATAGGCTTATCCATTTATTTCCAATTTAGCCCGCAGGATCTGATTTTTAAAGTTTTAAACATTAATGGTCCTCTGGCTGATCATTTTTTCGCAGCAAGTTCATCAAGCAGTTGTGAAACCATTCTTACCCTCTCGATATCTGCAGGAGGGGGAAGCTCATCCGATATGCCAAGTATGAGCCGTGGAATAGCCTTCACTATTTTTCTTACCAGTTGCTCCAAAGTTTCGAAAGGCACGTTCGGAAGGAAAAGTAGGAAGGGTATGCCGTCTAAGACGACGATCTCATCCTTAAACTCTCCTGCAATATCTTCGACTGTCATGTCTCCAACGGGCTCAGGGGTTAAGGCTTCAACCCCATCAACCCCAGACCTCCAGAGTAATGGGAGAAGAGGCTTCGCATAGCCGTCAACATGTATATGCACGTACTTGCCTCTTTTATGCAAGTATTCGCACCTCTTCTGATAGATCGGCAGACAGAATTTCTCGAACAGCCTTGGAGAAGTTAACCTAACATCAATGTTTTCCCCCAAGTTAAATATTTCAATCGGAGAATTGCCCATCAGCTCAAAGAACTTATCATTATATCTTTCAATAGCATCCATAATCTCCTCAAGCCTATTATACCCTTCAATGTATAGGAACCTCATTGTCCGAGTGAAACCCATGTAGTCCAGTATTAGAGCCTGAAGAGGCGAGTGTGGAAAGAAGAAGGAAACTATTCCTTGCTCCTTTACGTTCCTCTCCAACTCCTCGTAAACCCCCTGGTTGAACCTGACTTCAGCACTGTCCAGCAGGTAGGATAAAGCCTTAAAATCCTCAGCGGTTTTCAAAAGATACTCTAGTTTTCTCGAGGACAGGCCCCATTCGTCAGTCTTAGCTACTTCCTGAAGCGAGCCGACGGGCGTTTTAATCCTTGTCCTAACCATGTTTCCGTTTCTCGTAACATTAAACTGAACGTCATCCCCGTATGATACTTCCACAGCGCTTTTCACGAAGTATCCCGAGTAACACCTCCAGCTTGCTCCAAGATCTATGCAAACATCTGCGAGACTAACTCCCTCGTATTTTTTAGGAAGCTTTCCACTCTTCTTCGCCACGTAATACCAGTATTCATGCCTTATATTCCAAGGGACCTTGTCTACCTGTCTTCCCTGGAAGACCGCTAGGATTCTTTCATGAGCGTTCAAAGCAGCATGTTTTTGCTAAAGGGCATTATAAATTTAGCGCTAGCCTATTTCCTTAGTCTGATCGTTTTTATTTCCCACGGTCCAAGTTTGACTTTGAGCGAGCCTTCTTGAAGCTTAAGCCTCGACAGGTTTCTTTCAAGCAAATCGGTCTCAACAGCCTCTCTAACGGGAAAACCTGGAGTGATTTCTGCTTCGCTGCCTTCCCCAGTCGCGTCGTAAATTCTGATTATGATGCCGTCCGAATCCTCAGCCGTCTTTAGGCAGGACAATACTATGTTTTCAGGATTTATTCTCATGAACGACGCTTCCTCTGGAAGATTTCCCTGGGAGGCTCTAACAGTCACAACAACTGTTTCGAGTGGATGGTTCAGTTCGTATCCTCTTCTGAAGGTAAGCGCCTTCCTCCAATCCTCTCTGTGAGGATACAAAGAATACTTAAGCTCGTGACGGCCCTGATCCGGATTTGGGTCTGGACTATAACTCGTCCTGAGAATCGTCATTCTCATTGTATTACCCTGCACATCAAACCCGTACTTGCAGTCGTTCAGCAAGCTGACACCATACTCGCCGTCTGAGAGGTCAACCCATCTTAAAGCAGGAAACTCTCTTCCATCAGCAATTCTTGAAATGCTTCCAAAAGGTATTTCAAAGGTTGCGGTTGAGGTTCCTAAGATTGGTGTGAAAGAGACTTTCAACATGGGGGCGTCAGTGAACTCGTCAGACACTTCATGCCAATCAACAGTTGTGTGAAAATCAATCCTAGGGATCCCTGCGTAAAGCATTATTTCTTGGGTTATGGTTGAATCCCTATATCTCCTTGTAGTATGGATCCTCGACACCACTGGGCCTTTCTCAACCGCTTTTACCTCAGCCCCAGTAAGCAGGTTCTCCACCTTAGTTATAGGCCCTATTATCCAGGCAGACATTCCATGAGGAGCCTCGTGAAACACTTGAAACAGGTTGCTGAACTCTGGCCGTGTAGCCTCATGTCTAAAAGCCTTAGTCACAAACCTGCCTTCCTTCTTATCGTAAACCGACTCTATTGCTCCAGAATCCTGATCTACCTCAATCTTGAAAAACTCGTTTTCAAGCACTGTCTGCTTTGGTTCAGGTTGATAAGACTCCTCTTCCCCTCCTTCTACTAGATAGTAGGTTGAGTAGCCTAGACTTGGTACTTCAGCGATGAAAACCAGCTCATCGCCATTAATCTGAACAGGGTGTTTCTTTCCACGCACATCCCTAACAACCGGGTTTTCAGGAATTATCTCCCTAGGTATTTTAACTCTTACAACATCCTTTCTATCCCAGGCAAGAGTATTGAATACTATTATTGCCAACCCTTCTTGAGAGAATTTTATCCTTTCAGCTGTCTTCTTCATGGATTTATCTAAGATTTCCTTTGCTGTTGCAAGAACCTCCTCAGCTAGACGGTTAGAGTATGAGTAGGCGTCGTGAAACGCACTTCCATCCAGAATGTCGTGGAACTGGTTGAACAGTGTTTTCTTCCATGCTTCTTCAAGTTTTTCTCCAGGATATTCGCTAGCGATTGCTGAAAGCTTTTCAGCATCAACTAAATATCTTTCACACAACCTGTTGTAACGCTTAATGTCAGCATGAGTCGTGTAGCAACCGTCGAAAGTAAAGTTGAGCTCATCCCTAACTACTGGTAACTCTAGTTTCTCCTTCGAAACCTCGTCGAAAAACCGGTGCGTCGAACTGAAGACTACGTCAGGAAGAACTGGCTTCTCCCGTATTTTGATCGCAGCCTTAATGTCCTCAATAGTTGCACCACCACCATGATCCCCAACCCCGTAAACGAACATGCTTGTTTTCAATCCGTATTTCTCATGCAAGAGTTTCGCGGTTTCAACTATGTTTTTAGGAGTGATCATGTTATTGTAAACACTGTTGAAGGCAAGCAGTCTTGAGCCATCTGGTCCCTCCCAACAAAACATTGGATATCCTTTTCCACATCTTGTGAAATAATAGTATTCCACTCTGGCTTTCTTTAAAACCTGCGGGAGTGTCCAAATGTGGCCGAAAGTATCAGGCTCCCATCCTACCTTTATTTCGAAGCCGAATTTCTCCTCCACGTATCTTTTTGAATACATTATTTGTCTAACCAGCGTCTCTTCCCCTATCATGTTGAGATCTGCCTCAACCCACATGGAAGCTGTAACATCCCAGTTTCCAGAGCGGATTTTCTCCCTTATTTTCTCGAAAAGACCAGGGTTCTTCTCCTCCACTACTCTGTATGTTACTGCCTGGCTTTGAGAGAAGTGGAAATCCGGATAGCGATCCATTAGATCCACCATTGTTGAGAAGTCTCTCTCTATGACTTTCACAGTGTCTTCCCAAGGCCAGAGCCAATTCATATCTATGTGAGCATGCGCTACAAGGTGAACTTTAAACTCTTTAGCATACTTAGACAGAACCTTTAGCTTCTGTCTCGCCTCCTCTATTTCTATCAGAACGCTTTCGGCATTACGCGAAAAAACACCGAAGTCAAATTCTCCAACAACCCTGTTCAATGTTTCAGGCCCACCAGGCAGGATTTGGGCAAAACCCAACTCTTGAATGAAAGACTCTATTTCGAACGCGACGTTGTCGACAACATCATATGCTAGTTGAAACAAGGGTATTCCTTTTTTCTCCCCCCTTGAAAATGGTCTTTTTTCATACGCGTGTATAGCCACCACATGAATGTCGCCAGGTCTCGCTTTCTCCGCAATAGTTATTCTCGGTCCTCGAAAATCAGTCCAATAATCCTCCTTCAAGACAAGCCTGGAATCAACATAGACCTCGCCGCCGGTTATCATTGCTGAAGAATACATTTCAACCTTCGAGCCTGAAACCTTAAGCCCTTCTATCTCATCAGGAATCCTGATTTTACATCTCAGCCATACATCGCCTTTAGAAGGATCCCATTGAAAAGGCAGTGAAACAGTCTCCCATGAGGAATCGTCAAAATCCCTCATGTAGGCTTCTTTCAAATCCCCTTGGAAAAACCTCCAGGATAATTTAGATCGGTAGTCGGTTAGCATCCGATAGACGTTTTCCAGGTTTGCTTTAAGCTCCTCAAACTCGCCGACATCGGGTTCAGCCATTACTCTACAAAAATAAATTACATATATAAAGTTTGAGGCAAAATGGCTATTGATTAGATACGCTGCATGTTAAGTCTTAATCGGGTATCTGCCGTATTTTTCTGCAGCCATGTACATTGCTAAGGCGTTCTCAGGCGGCACATACCTGGTTAACACATTAGTAGTGCTTAAAATGTAGCCTCCTCCTGGAGCCACTTCCAGCATGAGGCGTTTCACTTCAGCTTCCACGTCTTCCGGTTTACCAAACGGCAGTAGATAGTCTAAGTCAACGTTTCCCATCAAACACAGCATGCCCCCCCAACTCTTCTTGATATCAACGATGTTAACGCCCGCACTTGGTTGAAGACTATGTAAACCGTCAAACCCAGCCTTAGCTATATCCTCCATTAATAACGTGATATTACCGTCTGAATGCAGCATAACTGGGAGATTGCGCTTGTGTGCAGCCTCAGCCTCACCAGCCAAGTAGGGGAGCACGCATTTCCTGAGAAGGCTTGGAGGGATGAAGGGGCCGTTATCATACGCTAGATCATCACCAACCAGTATCACGTGCGCCCCGGCCTCGGCAAACATCTTTATGACTTCTAGGTTAAACCTGTAGACTTCTTCGATCACATGTCTCAGAGCATTCGGATAGAGGTAGAGGGCTTTAACGTAATTTGTAAAGCCCATATGGGGGTAAATCGAGTCGAATACGCCGCCTACTTGAGCGAAAACGCAAAAATCAGTCTGCTCAACCCACTTCCTTATGCTTGAAGTGTTGAAGAGGCTTATGTCAGGCATGTAGAATTGCTCCATGTCTCCAGGAGTGTGAGGAGCATATTTCAAGTAGCGCCGCGTTTTTCCACTTTCAACCCATTCTGCTCCAAGCCAGTTTCGATATATTGGATATCCCTCCTTCGTTGTCCCTATGGTTTCAACTTTAGGCCCACCACCTAATCCGAGGTTTACCAGATCCATATTGAGCAATTTTCGAACCCTTACATGAGCCTCAAAAGAATCATCAATGGGCTCCCTTAGAAGAGCTGAGACAAGTTCATCATGTATTCCTAACTCTCCCTTAGGTACCTTATCAGCCTCTTCAATGTTCAAAGCTCGATAGACTCTTTCAACCTTATCCAATGATACCACCTGCGGCAACGTGGAACCGTACAACTGATTGCATCAAGCCTATTAACCCTTTGATAGCCATATCCATCACGTTCAGAACCTCCGAAGCTTCTTTTAGTTGTTTTTCCAGCCATATGTCCATGCTTAGAAATGGTTCGTGCTATTTATTAATTTAATGACGGCGGAAAGATAGTGCTATCCATGCGTGCGCTCGCCTTCATTATAGGCCGGATTCTTAAAACTTTAATAATGGCCTCTGAATATTTTCTCGTAATGCCGCGTATTGATGAAGTGAGGCTTTTGAGGAAGAGGGCAAAATCCTTTTTCGTAAGAGCCCTAGAGAGCTTAAATTCAGGGGATTATGACTTAGCCGCCTTCTTATCTGAGCAGTCGGTACAGCTTTATCTTAAATCGATATTACTGGAAAAAATAGGTGATTATCCCAGAGTACACTCGATCCTAACTCTTGCCTTTATCCTTAAGAAACTACCTGATTGCAAAGACCTTGCAGAATTTCTCGACAAAAAGAAAGCCGAGGTTCGCTTGCTGGAAGACGCGTATATAGCTTCAAGATACTTATTAAGGGAGTATGTTAAAGAAGAAGCTGAAATGCTCGTAAACGTTGCAAGCGAGGTTTTAAAGTATGGAGAACTATGTTGACATTCTCATAAAGAGGGCCGAAATGGTTAGAAACTGGAGAGAGTATATAAATAGTATAGTGGAAACTGTGAAGTCTGTTCTACCAGATTCGAAAATTTATGTTTTTGGAAGTGTAGTGAAAGGCGAATCCACCGGTGGGAGTGATGTAGATATACTGGTGGTTTCAGAAAGAATCCCAAGGAACAATCTAGAAAGGGCAGGATTAAAGATAAGAATAGAGGAGCTTTCAAACCTTCCGCCATATCATCCGTTTGAATTTCATTTGGCGGATAGAGAAGAAGGAGAATGGTACTTTAAGAGAATTAAAGAGCTAATAGAATATTAAATCAGCAATAGATCGTGCATTGCGGAGATTGTTGGTTAATTTGTAGATTGCTTTGCTTTCTTCATTCTTAGCTTATCCGCTTTTTGACGTATTTTTGAATACCGTACCTTCACCATTTTTCATAAACCCCTATTGAAACTTCCTCATGATTTATTCTTTTAAGTTTCCCTGTTTGCGTCGTGGAAATCTTTGTTGACACTAACCCCTCGATATATTTCAATAAGGTTTTTGATAATTATTAAGCTTGCGGGAGCTATTACTATTAAAGCTATCAGAGACTCCAAGGGCGATCTGGATCGATGTATGTCATATAGAAACTGGTCATACATAAAAAGAGAGAAACCCAGAAGAAGGAATATTAAAGCACTGTACACCGCCATCCTTCTGTTTACACGGGACCGCTCCGCTAGGAACATGGAAAGCCAGACGCAGAAGACAAAAAAGAGGCTTGCAGTGGAGTAAGGAGGATAAGGAGTTGGAGAAACAAGACGAAGAAAGATGCTGATCAGCACAAGTATCATGAGGAATATGAGCGAAAATTTAGACACCTTGAATTTCTTTTGCAGATGCCCCGATCTTACATATCTAGGCACCTTTTTAGCGTGCGCGCGCTCTCCCATTACCCCCTAAATAAAGAGGAAAGAGGAGGTATTTATTTTTTTTAATGCATGTAAAACAGGTTGATTTACGTCCATAAGAATAAAAAATTTTTCGGTTTCCCATGCCCAATTTCTGGCAAGGTATTTTTAAGTTCTCGTAAATACTTATTTTCGGATCCTAAATCTGCGAGGGGCTGGCACCCGCTTAGTTTCTAAGACGCATTATGTTTCGTCTTTCAGCAAAGCTTTAGGGCTGTTTCATACATGGTCTAAAGAAGGCATGTGTACTGGTAAGGGAAGCAGCACGCTAAGTTCCCTTAGTTTCCCGATGCTTACCGCAGCACCGCCGAGGAAGATGCGTACGGCTTCACGCTCATCAAGCTCTACGTAGTTTCTTGAAAAACTGCCTTTTTCAATGTCAACCTTACCGTTGTTTACATAAATTGTGGCCGTATCGACATCAACGCCAAGCTTCAATCCGATGGAGAGTTCAAAGTCCCTCACCATCTCTGCTCTGCCGGACATAAACTCTTTAAAAGCTTCGAGCAGGCCAGTTATGTCGATTATCCTGAACAGTCCTTCAGGAACTATTTCCCAGTATGAGGCTGCTTTAAGCAGGTGTTCAAGCCTTTCAGTGTCAAACGCGTTGACCTCTATGGAGGCGGAGTCTCCGAAGCAGCGTTCCATAACGCCTCCAACTAATTCTGCCTCTTTTCCCTCTAGCGATGCAACTTCAAGTATCCTTGGCGGGCCGATTTCGCCGGAAGAAATAGCATATCCTTCTTTTCCAATCCATATTCTTATCCCTTCCTTCTTCAAAATCAAAGCATGATGCCTACGTTCAACCCTCATCTTGAGGGAACTGTGAAGTTTCTCCACTTTGAGAGCGGCATCCTCGGGGAAAACCTCCTCTACTTTAACAGGCTTCACATGCGCCCTTTCAAGAGAACGAGCCGTTATGTTTATCGAGTATTTTAAGCCAGCAATATCCCATCCAAAAGGATAGTATCTTTGCCTGTCCCCCCAGAGGACTGACAGCGGCAAACCCTTCTGCTTCATCAGATTGCCCACATGCTTCAGAAGCATCGACATATAGCCTTTCTTCCTTTCTTCCGGCAGGGTTGCGACGCCGCCTATTCCACCAATCTTTATACGGGTCCCTAAGCTAAATAGCTCGAGGGGAAACAGTCCTACGTGTGAAACTATTCTCCCGTTTTCCTCCAGAACTATGAATGATGAAAGAGCCTCTTTCTCTTGCCTGTAGAGCTGCGGATAGTAACGGGGAAAATAGTTTCTAGAATGCCCGTAGCTTCTTTCAAGAAATCGCATGAAATCATCCCACTCCTCCGGTTTTAAGCTTCTTATAGCAGGAGTCATTTCAGATATTTTTGTAATTCTTATTTATTAAGTTTAATCTAAGAATTGGCTTACTCCGGGTTTTAATGAACTCGAGAAGACTATTTTGAATTGAACAATAGAAATACGATTTAACACATGTGTTAACTCAGATTATAAAGACCCTTGCAACTGATACTGGCTACATTTTGAAGATTCGGATTCGAATAAAGCTTAATAATGATTGGTGAAATGTTTGTTTATGAGTAATTTTCTGAAAATAGTAGTGGTTGGCGGTGGTGCTGCAGGCATGGCTGCCGCCGCCAGTGCCAGAAGAGTTAACCCAAGTGCAGAAATAACCGTGCTGGAGGCTTCCAGGTATGTTTCCTACGGATCATGTGGTATCCCGTATTACCTAGGGGGCCTTGTGGAAGACGTTTCAAGACTTGTGACCTATACTCCTGAAGAATTCAAAAGAAGCAGAAGAGTTGAAGTCCAGATAAACTCGTATGTAAAGAGTATCAACGCTAGGTCGAAAACCCTCGTGTACGTTTCTGAAAAAGGAGAAGAGAAGGAAATAGGCTTCGACGTTCTTATTCTTGCAACCGGTGCTAAACCGCTCGTTCCAAAAATGGAGGGTCTTGGTCTCAAGGGTATCCATACTGTTCGTTTTCTCGATGGTGCCGTTAAGCTGAAAGACGACCTGACCCATTCAAAGAGAGTTACAATAATAGGTGCTGGCTACATAGGTTTAGAGTTAGCTGAGAACCTTAGGAGGATCGGTAAAGAGGTTACGATTCTCGAGCTACTGCCACGTCCAATGCCTAATGTCGACCCGGAGTTGTCCGCAGTAATAAGCAGGGAGCTTACTAGAAACGGTGTGAAACTTGAGCTTAATAAAAGGGTTATCGGCTTTAAGGGTAGTGAAAGAGTCGAGAAGGTGGTTGCTGAGGACGCTGAATACGAGACTGACCTGGTGGTTATAGCTGTCGGCGTGAGGCCAAATGTCAGCTTAGCAAGGCAGGCAGGTGTTGAACTGGGTGAAAGCGGAGCGATAAAGACTAATAGCAGGATGGAAACAAGTGTTAAAGGAATGTTTGCCGCAGGAGATAATTGTGAAGCCCAACACATTGTGTTGAACAAGCCTGTCTACATTCCTCTTGCTCAAACAGCCAATAAGATGGGTTACGTTGCCGGTGCAAACGCTGCCGGAGGAGATGAAGAGTTTCCCGGCGTCGTGGGAAGCGCCATAACTAGAGTTTTCAACCTTGAAGTAGGCAGGACAGGGCTTGGCGAGGAGGAGGCTGAGAAACACGGTTTTGAAACCAAGAGTGTTTTGATTAAGGCGAGGTCGAGAGCAGGCTATTTCCCGGGGGGTGGAGACATATGGGTTAAACTCATCATAGAGAAGCCCAGTGGGAGAATTGTTGGGGGGCAGATCGTTGGTTATGAGGGGGTTTGGAGCAGGATTGCAGCATTATCATTAGCGATTACGAGCAGGCTTACTGTAAAGCAAATAGTGTTTTCAGACCTGCCTTATGCTCCCCCGTTCAGCCCCGTTTGGGATCCGTTGATAACTGCTGCGAGAGTAGCCTTAAGATAGTTTCACATAGAGGCTTCTTGCGGAAGCAATTCGTCCACAGCCTCGTATAGACTCTGCCTGATTTGGCTGGACCTTTTTAAACTGAAAAGAGCCTCATTAAGCAGGCGCATCGCGAAGACGGAGGCGATCCAGCTGTTTGTCCAGCCTGACTCAACGCTCCAAGCCCCCCATCCTGTGTCTGAAGAACTCCCCCAGTACTCCCATTTCTCATAGTCGAAACCCCGCATCCAGCAGCCATCCAGATACGGTTGCTCCTCTGAGCGAAGCTGTATCCTGCATAGGAACCCTGCCAGCTTGTCCTCCGCCTGTTTTAAACTGGCACTTCCGTAAGCGGAAGCCAGCTCGTGCAGACCGAGGAAGGCGAAGTTTAAGGTGTAAAGCAGGTCGCACGCGGGGTCTCCGTTCTCCTGGATTACCGGAGCCTCGGTCGTACCGTATTGTTCGTTCGAGCTGGGAGGCGGGTATTGGCCGTTTCCCACCGGCCCCAACGTTTCCCTGATGGCGCCGCACGCCTGCTGCTGAGAAACCAGGTCTCCAACAATTCTGTCAACCCACATCCTGTATTCAGCCCTGTCTTCAACCCGGATGAGAAAGGCGAGTGGCAAGGCCATCCTTGCCAGTTCCTGCGTAAGCCCGTTTGTCCACTTCCAATCCGGGTATTTCTCAATAGTCATGCGAACCGCGTTAACGGTTCTCTCCAGAAACCTCGGGTATCCTGCTAATAGAAAACCCCATAGGAAACAGGCCCACAGGTAAGCCTGGTAGTGAGGCGAATAAGAAACAATAGGGGTTTTCCAATAGTATTCCCACCCGTTTCTAAGTAGATCTGGAAGGTCTATCCTGTTCTTCCTAAACCCGAGGGGACCCGTAGTCCGGAGATTAGCGATCAGGCAGAGGGCCAGAGCCTTGTCCCACCGGTCATCCTCCAGATTGCTGCTTGCGGAAAGCGTTGAAAGAATGACCCTCGCATTATCATCCCCGTAGAAGACTGGGAGGCCATCCATCCAGTTAACCAGCCCGTACGCAGGACTGTTCTTATCGGTTTGCTGGAAGGACCATACGTAGTCGAGGATGCTGGTGGCGATTAGCCTGCTCCTCGGGTTGCCTGTAAGCCTCCAATCGTACGCAAAAACCATCGCCGCCTCAGCCAAGCAGTCTGAACGTATCACCACCCTCTTGAGTTGATGCCCCTCGTAATCTATATTTGACTGATAGCCTTCAATAACACCTCTGTTTCTCTCAACGCCGAAAAGAACGTGTTTACGAAACCATTCTACAGACCTCCGGTAAGCCTCCTGTTCCGCATTATCAGGCAGGGGCTCGCTATTCTCGAACATGGTTCTAACGGTCGGAACCCAAGATAAGTCGTAGGCTTCCCCCGTTAACCATTTCAACAACTTCCTCCATACCTGTCTCCAAGCATTGCTAGGAGCATACCTTCCTGTTCTAAACTGGCTCAGCTTACTCGTGGAGACCATGGTTCTATCAGAATACTCGAACAGAATAGGGTGGAACTCTCCGGGCAGGCCGAAAACCGCTTTATCATACCCTGCAACCCTTGCCAACACCATGTGAGAAACACCCTCCTTTTTATAGAGAGGCAGAAACCAGCAGTCATGCATGTTCAGTATAGTCATACGGGGAAGCTCGGGCTCGAAGAAACTTGAAGTGACGACCACTCTCTCCCACTCTACTGTCCGTGGCTCTTCGAATACAATGTTCGGAAGACCTGATGGATATTCTAAGTAGAGCCTTAAATTTTTCTCCACGGCCTTATTTAAAATGACCGGCCCGATTGTCAGTTTCGGAACAGGATAAGAGTCCGCTAAGGCAAGCACACCGTCTCCATGGGAAGCATTGTTAACAGCCTCTTCTAACAGCTCATAACGCATTAAGGTCCTCCCAGATTCCGCTAGAACCTTGTACAAGTCGTTTTCAGGAGAGCAGCACAGTATCAGCCTTCCCATGGGTCTTCGCTTTCCAAGTCTTATTTAAACATATTCTCGAGTTATCAACATAAGATTTTTAATTCACCCCGAATCTGTCTAACCATGGCACATGTGAAAACGAGCAGGGTGTGGAGGAACGGTGACAGGATTCTAGTTATTCAGGCTCATCCTGATGATGCTGAGTATTATGTTGGCGGAACAATAGCGAGAATGACTGGAGACGGATGCGTCGTGAATTATGCCACTGTAACCGACGGTAGCAAGGGGACCTTCGACGTGAACATGGACCCTGCTGCTCTAAGCGAGATTAGAAAGAGAGAGCAGAGGGCTGCGGCAGATGTGCTTGGGGTGAAGGAGCTCTTTTTCCTAGGTTATCCCGATGGCGACCTATATCCCTCTCTCGAACTGAGAGGGAAGCTTGTAGAATTGATAAGAAAAGTGAAGCCTAATATTGTTATGACGCTTGACGCTTGGCTGCCTTACGAAATACATCCTGACCACAGGGTTACTGGACTAATGGCATCTGAGGCAACGGTTTTCGCGGGCATGCCTAACTTTTACAGAGAGCAGACTCTTTCAGGAATTCCGCCTCACAAGCCCGACATAATACTTCTGTTTGCTACAGGCAACCCGAATCTCTTCGTCGACATCACCAAGCTTATAGAGAAGAAGGCTGAAGCCATTATGAAGCATGAGAGCCAACTACCCCTAGCCTTCCGAGAAGGCTTTGGAAAGGGGAACTTGGAAGAAGTAAGAAAGGAACTGGTAAAAAGCCTCAGGAAAAGAAGTAGAAAAGAAGGAAGATACGTGGAACCCCTTAGAATGTTTAAAGTGGGAGCAGGCCATTTTGTAAGAGAGTGAATGCTTAAAGCTTTAATCATGCGAATCTGTGTAGACGCTTTCAAAAGATTTATATAAATCCTGAAACGGAAAAGCTTCATGCGGACGATTCAGGAGCTTGAAGCAAGACTAGCCCTTTTGTACGCCGCTTCCTTCAAAAACATCAGGATCCTTGACTGGGATTCCTTCACCGGCAATAAGGCGACGATAACCTTGGACGCTGCCGGAGAGAATTTTCAACTCGCAGTGTTGGATTACAAGGGTTCTGCACTTGTGAAGCTGGATTCAAAACCATATTTCGCCCTAGACGGCTACCATTATGCCATACCGATTCCACAGGGTCATCACGTGGTGGAGGCGGAGTTCTCGCCTTTCCTTGCATTCGGCGAGAAGGTGGATGTTCACCCGGGTAAGCCTGTAGGCGTCAACAGAAACATGGAGGCGTTGAAGCTCTGGGCGTATGGAAGGTCGATTTTGGAACTAGCACGTGCAACTAAGGATGAGGAGCTAAAATCTGTTCTCCTAAGGGCTTTAAGCAACTCCCTTAAGGAAGCTCCTTTCGAAACCGTTTCTAAAGAGCAGGTTCTCCTGGCCACTTCTTTCAAGGCTATGATAGGAGGGCTAGATAGTGTTCCAAGACTATTATCTGAGGATATTGCATCGCTATACGTTGAGGAGCAGGGCATAGAGAAATACGGGAGAGCGCTAAACCTGCTTAGGAGCATACTTAGTAATCTTGTTGGAAAATACGGGAAGAGGGGGGAAATGGTTGCGCTTGCCCATGCGCACATTGACACTGCTTGGCTCTGGCCCTTCGAAGAGACTAGGAAGAAGGTTTACAGAACATTCTCCACGGTGTTGACTCTAATGGAGCATTACGATTTTAAGTATATTCAGAGCGCTGCTATATATTACAATTGGATCAAGAAGGAGGAGCCTTCGATCTTTGAAATGGTCAGGGAGAAAATCAAGGAGGGGAAATGGATACTGGGAGCAGGCTGGGTGGAGTTCGACACTCAAATGATATCCGGCGAGTCGTTGGCTAGACAACTCTTATACTCTCAAAGGTTCTACATGGAGAACTTCGGGAGGACTGCTGAAGTACTTTGGCTCCCGGATACCTTCGGATTCTCGCCAACCCTCCCCCAGGCAGCGAAACTCGCCGGGGTCAAGGTTTTTGCAACCCATAAGGTTTTCTGGAATGATACGAACACTTTTCCATATAACGTGTTTCTCTGGGTCTGTCCAGACAACGCTAGGCTTGCGGCTGTAGCCTTTGGCCATGGCAGGGGAGGCTATAACTCTGATTTCACTGCAGACAGTGTTTACGAGCAGTGGCAGAACTGGGTTGACAAGGATCGCCCCATGCTTTACTCCTACGGCTATGGAGACGGTGGGGGAGGACCTACTGAAGAAATGCTTCTGAGAGCTGAAGCAGTAGACTCGCTTCCAATCCTGCCGAGAGTGGATCTGAAAGGATCATTTGAATCAGTCGTCAAGCCTCCTGTTTATGAAGAATGGAGGGGAGAACTCTATCTTGAGGACCACAGGGGTGTTTTCACGTCGCATTCAAGGATGAAGCTGTTAAACAGGAGGGCGGAGCTAGCTTTAAGGGAGGCGGAAACATGGGCGACTTTCGCCGGAACGTATGATGGAGAAAGGTTTTCAAGCCTTTGGAAAATCCTTCTTAAAAACCAGTTTCACGATGTTCTGCCAGGCTCCTCCATAAGGGAGGTTTACAGCGAGGCTTACCCGGAGCTTGAGAAGGTGATTTCCGAGGCAGAGGAGATTGCTGAGGAAGCCATGAGGAAAATAGCTGGGAAAGGCCGTACGACGCTGGTTTTCAACTCATTACCCTGGGAGAGGGAGGACTATGTGGTGCTCAACAGACAGGTTGATGGTTCCCAGAGGGTTCCCGAGGGCTTCTTAATAAGGGTGAGGACACTCTCAGCAGGGTATGCTCCGCTTAACAAGGCTCAAACGACCCAGGTGAAAATCCTTGAGGAGGATGATTCCTACATTGTTGAGAACAGGTTTTTCAAAGCCAGGATTGCTAAAAACGGGAGGCTGCTTTCAGTATTCGACAAGGAGGCGGGTAGGGAAGTCTTGAAGAGTCCGGGGAACAGGCTTGTTGCCTACGAGAACATCCCGGGGTGGGCTGACGCGTGGAATATAGAGAAGGGCTATAGGGAGACCTCTTTCGAAATATCTTCCTCGAAAAGCATGGTTGTCTGCAAAGGCCCGTTGATGGCTTCCGTCTGCTTCACCTACCCGTTCAGAAGATCCGAGATAAAGCAGGAAATCAGGGTCTACTCCGACTCTAGAAGAATAGACTTCAAAACAACTGTAAACATGAAGGATAGGGAGTTGCTGGTTAAAGCATGGTTTGATCTAGATTTGAACGCTGAGAAAGCCGTTTCAGACACCCCCTTCGGCGTTATTGAAAGGCCCACTACTGGAAACACTTCCTGGGAGAAAGCCAAGTATGAGGTGGCGATTCAGAAAATGATAGACCTCTCTGAGCACAATTATGGCGTTGCATTGCTGAACGACGGGAAATATGGAGTTTCAGTAGAGGGTTCTTCAATAGGTCTTTCAATAACGAGGACCCCCGTCTTCCCAGACCCTTCTACCGACTTGGAGGAGACGGCCTTCACCTACTCTATCTACCCCCACGTAGGAGACTGGAAGGAGGCGGGAGTATTAAGGAGGGCTTACGAGCTTAATGTTCCGTTGAGAGCGTTAGAGGGGAAGAAGGGGAGTAAAAGCTTCTTGAAAATAGACTCCGGCAACCTGATGCTTGAGGCTGTTAAAAAGTCCGAGGATGGGGATGATGTTGTTCTAAGGCTTTACGAATTCTGGAATGCACGGGGCAAGGCACGCGTCAAACTTTCTTTTAACGTTAAGAGCGTGGAATCAGTAGACATTCTTGAATCAAACAGTGTTGAGAGAGACATTAGCATAAGCAGGACTGCTTTAGACTTTACGTATCGCAATAGGGAAATAATCACTTTAAAAATACGCAGGTAGTTGACTATTCCGAGTTTTCAGCCCTCCAGACAGCGTAGAGCTCTCTTAGAACATCTTTCTCAGCGCCGTCAAAGTTCCAGTACACTAGGCCGTCAGCATGGCCGCGCACCGCTGATTTAACGCTTTCCACGAAAAACTCTCTGCCAACCATAGACAAGTTTGAGATGCGTTCCCCAAGGAGGCTGTGCATCGTGTCGGTTCGGACGACGAGTATGACTGGCCAGACCCTAGCGTTCCCAATGTTCCAAGAGGAGATTTTTCGTAAGCCTGCTTCAATCGAGCTTGATGGTAGCCCTGAGAGCCTTGTCTCGTCGAAGCCGCGTGGCTCAACAATGGTGCTTAAGCCCGTTGCAACATAGTAGAACTTGGTGAGAAGATCCTTGTCGACACCGTAGGCACGGCTGAGCTCCTTGACCGCTGTTAAACCCTCCCACTGCATCCAGTCGAAGTAAAGCATTGGTTCGACAACGTCGAGAACACGGCTGAGAGCCCTGTAGCTCTGGCCCGCCAGCAGGCTCCACCATGGGGATAAAAGGTTGGCGCCCACCACTGTACCCCGGCCACCCTCCTCCTTAACCGCTGAGGCGAAAGTCGTAACAACATTCTCAATATACTCGTTCCTATACCTGAACCATTCGAACACACCTGGAAACTCGTTGTAAAGATCCAGGATGTCAGGAGTGCTTAAGCCCCCCTGTTCAACCATCTCCTTCGGGAAAAGTCCTTTGCCGAGGAGGCCCGCTAGGCTTAACCAGTCTCTCCTAATGGAGCCCGGGTCGTAGCCCAGCCGCCTCATCTCCTCGCAGCAACTGGGGCAGAAGCATGTGAGAAAGTAGTCGAAGCCAGCCATCGGGCTTTCGAACCTTATGAAGTCGAGCACAACTCCCTCAACCCCGTATATTCTGACTAGGCATCTTAGGTCGGCGACTATTCTCCTTAAAACATCAGGGTTGGTGGGGCAGGCTCTAGCGGAATGAGGCTTCCCCAGTATTGTCCACGCAGAATACTCCGCCCCTTTTTCGGCGATATCAGGCCTGCTGAAAACAGGGTAGCTCGCGAAGAACTTTAAGCCTGCTCCGCGAAGCTCCTCGACAATCCTCTTTAGCTCCCCGTATGATTCTTTCCCAGCGTCTTCTGGAAGACACTTCACCCCTTTATAGAGCTCTTCAGCCTCCTCTGGGAAAACAGGAAGATGCGTATGCACGTACTCTATGCCGTATTCTTCGAGAAGACGACCACCGTATTCCCTCAGAGCCTTTTGACTGATGAAAGCTCCTATCGGCTTCATTTTCCAAGCGCCTCCGAGACCCTGAGGATCCGGTTCTTCTCCTCCTCTCGGAAAGCGAAGAAATCCAGCCCGTCTAAGCCTGTTTCAACAGCCAGCTTGACAACCTCCTCGATCTGCGGATCGTCAAGCATCACGATAGGGTGAAGCTCGCTTCGGCCAGCCAGAAGCCTTTTGGAGGCGAGAAACTCCATGCTTAGAGAGGATAATGGGAGGCAGTCTTCGAAAAGCCTGTTAATGCTTAGAGGATAACCCTCCCCGGAAAAACCGAAAAACCGGTAAATTGCCTCTAACAGCTCGCTCTCAACCAGCCAGGGATTCCGCCTTAGAAGGTCCTCAGCGATTTTAGCCAGCTCGAAGTTGAGGCAGGCGACTCCCCGCCCCTTTCTGTAGACCATGGGTTTAACGAAATCCAGGTAGCGCCAAAGCTCCTGATAGTTCTGGCCGACGAGGAAGGCTAGTGAGGGGGTGAACACGTAGGCACCTAGGCCCGCCTTCTTGTTGTAGGACCTGATTATGTTTCTAACTTCAAGTATTAACTCTGTTACACTACGCTCCCTGAACCTAAGCCAGTCTAAGAGAGGGCTTAACCCTGCGGCAATATCCAGGATACCCGCTGGAGAAGAACGGTATGCTTGCAAAGCTTCCCAAACGTTTTTAAAATCGTAGAAGGCGTCGAGCATTTGCTTAGCAGACTTCCTCATTTCTTCGAACCGGTAGCCGTATTCCGCAGCCTTGCTCCTACAATTGTCGCAGAAGCATGTCGCAAAGGCTTCGATTCCACTGCCCATTGAGGCAAACCGTATTCCGTCGAGCAAAACGCTGTTAACATCGTATTTCTCAACGATCTCAGAAACCTGGCTAAGAGTCCTACGTCTTATCTCAGGGTTATTCGGGCATCCTGATCCGAACCATATGTGTCTCCTCCCGTACGGGTCCTCAGCTAGAAACTGCGGGGCTTGAAACTCCTTGTCCAGCCTGAAAGCCCCGATTACAACGTGGACGTTGAAACCCTTATCTATCAGCCCCTTGATGAGCCCAGGCTCGTAGCCAACAACGATATTCTGAAAACCGTTTTCAAGGAGAAAATCAGCGTAGTTGAGATTCGGGATCCCGAACATCCAGAGCCTCAGTTTTATCACCGTGCAGTAAGCGTTGGAGACAATATTTAAACGTGTCCTTTAGGCTAATGGGAAAATTTTTTAGCACGTGTTTCAATGTTTCTAAGAAAAGGTGTCTGCTCGCTATGGAGAACTGGATCTTGGGAACCGAGGTCAGGAGCGTCGCGTCGAACGTTAGGCTCCCTTTTAACCGCCTCATAGTTCTCAACGATGGATGGATGTTTACAACCGATTCTGAGGAAAAGCTGACACATGAGGCAGTCAGCTCCGTGAAGGAAGCCAGGAGGGCTAGAGCGGGCCTACCTTGGGAAGCACAGTTCCCGGATCTCATAGACTACGACGGGGCTGCATGGTATTGGCGGGACTTCAGCATCCCCGAGAGTCTTAAGGGTAAGAGGATAATCCTAAGGTTCGACGCCGCGGACTATGAGGCCACAGTATGGTTGAATGGGGTTGAGCTCGGCTCCCATAAGGGAGGCTACACTCCCTTCGAATTTGAAGCGACGAGTATCGTCAAGTTCAACGGTGAGAATAGGCTGGTTGTCAGGATTTACGACCCTAAGGATTGCTCCGAGGTTCCGAACGGCAAACAGTCCCATTACTGCAATATCGGCGGCCTCTGGCAGGGGGTTAGCATCCTTATCAGAGAGAAGGTTTACGTGCACTCAGCCTTCGTAGTGCCGGATGTTGATAACTCTAGGATTATGGTTCGCCTAGTTCTTTCCCACGCTGAGGAGGCTCCTGGGGAAGGGCTTAGGCTAGTCCTCAGGGTTTCTCCAACAGGTGAGGAAAGGATTGTTGAAGTATCGAGGGGGAGACCTGTCTACGACGTGGAGATACCTATCCGTGAACTGAGACCATGGTCTCCAGAATCCCCATTTCTATACAGGCTTGAGATAATTCTCTTCGGGGAAGGGGTTGAAGACGCTTGTTTCGTAGACTTCGGAATGAGGAGGATCGAGGCGCGGGGGAACATAATCCTCCTTAACGGTGAACCCTTATACCTTATGGGAGCGCTCGACCAGGATTTCTACCCTGACGTGGTATACGGCACGCCCCCGGACGAAACTCTTAGAGACCAGTTCCTGAAATCTAGAGAACTGGGGTTAAACTTTCTGAGGACCCATATTAAAATCCCGTGTCCAAACTACCTTGACTGGGCAGATAGGCTTGGAGTCATGCTTTGGATCGATTTTCCGAGCTTCTACAAGTTCACCGAGGAGGCGAAGAAAAGGATGAGGAGGGAGCTTGAAGAATGGATTTGGAGGGATTTCAATCATCCCTCAGTCTTCTGCTGGTGCCTTGTCAACGAGGAGTGGGGTGTTCCGCTTGCTGAAAACCCGGAGGCTAGACAGTGGCTTAAAGAAATGTGGCTGCTGGTTAAGAAGCTAGACCCCACTAGGCTTGTCGTAGACAATTCTCCCGCGAACGCGGGTCACATCGTTAGCGACATAGAGGACCAGCATGTCTACAAGGCTATACCCGACCATGCTTGGGAGTTCGAAGAGTGGGTTGAGGATTTTTCTAAACACCCAGCCTGGACTTTCAGGTTTCCCGAATCTGAGAGAAGGGGTTTTGAACCCCTGATGGTTTCAGAGTTCGGCAACTGGGGGCTTCCGGATGTTGAGGAGATTCTCCGTTACTATGATTGGATAGACCCATACTGGTTTAACCAGGCGAGCTACGGCGGGCCAATTCGTACAGGTATTAACGAGTTCTTTAGGCTAAGGTTGGATGAAGCTTACGGCTCGTTGAAAAAGCTTTCGGAAGCTACTCAAAAGCATCAGCTTGACTCCCTGAAGTTTGAGATAGAAACAATGAGGCTTCATCCCGAGATAGTTGGCTACGTAATAACCCAGTTTACAGATTTGAACAGTGAGAGCAACGGCCTCATGGATATGTGCAGGAGAGAGAAATTTTTACACCGTTTCATGAGATTATTCCAAGCGCAGGATGTTGTCGTAATAAGGCCTAGAAAATGGAGTTACCTCGAGGGTGAAGAAGCCAGGGTGAAAATATATGTTTCAAGGTTTTCAGCTGTTGAGCCGAAGACTGTGGAATGGTGGGTTGAAAACACTCCTCTGAGCGGTGTATTAAAGAAGGTTGAGGTTAAAAGGGCTGGTTGCGTTGAGGTTGGAGAGGCGTGTTTCAAGGTTCCAGAGGCCCACCATCCGGGGAAGCTAACCGTATGGGCAAGGCTGCTGGACGACGGTGGGAGAGAGGTCTCTCGAAACTACCAGGAGCTTCTGGTCCTACCGTCATGGTCCGTCAGGACCAGTGGGGAAATACGCGTGTTCGGAGTGGAAGAGAACATTGTGGAGAAGCTTAAGGAGACGGGCTTAACCATCGCTGAACCCGGTGAATCCAGCATAGCCGTATCTTTAGGGCTTGTTGAAGAGGCTATTAGCCTTGTTGAGAAAGGGGGTAGGGTACTCTTTCTCCTAGAAGAGGTGGAGGCGGGGTCGTTATTATTCAGCAGATTCCGACTGGCCGATAGGAGGGAGAAAGGACGCTGGGGGGACTGGTGCACATCATTCCTCTGGCTTAAGAATAATGTTACGGGCAGGCTTTTTTACGAGGGACACTTGGGAATGCCGTTCATAGAATGTGTTCCAAGCATGGTTTTAGAAGCTCTAAGCCCCGGCGACATGAGGAACGCTCTAGGCGGGATTTTCCTCGGCTGGATGCGGGAGCCGGCTGCTACAATAGTTACCGTCAAACTGGGCCTCGGCCTCGCCGTCCTCTGCACTTTCAGGCTGATTAAGAACCTCGTTAAGGACCCTGTTTCAACCGCACTATTCTGCTCGCTGGTTGACCTAATGGTTTCATAGGAGGCTTTCAATCTGTTTTGCCCGGGCACGCGTGAAAATCGGTTTAGAAAGACAGTAACACTTGCCAGATGAACAAGTATCCGAGCGAGTCGATCTCCTCCCAGACCCTTTTTAACAGACCCTCGTCCCCAGAGATCTCTGCAATCTCCCTGCGTTTCTCATCCCAAGGAATGCAGGAACCAGGTTTCACCCCCGGCTTTTTCAGCGTGGCTTCCGGCATACTAGCAACCCTTTCCAGACTAGAATGCTTCAAGCCCTCGGAGCCTCGTTCATACTTGCCATAGTTGCGTGTAAAATCAGTCATCGCCTTCACGTTTTCCACCTTGGCATCATTCTGAATAATCGCTGACGCATCCATGATGTATCCTCCGTCTGAAGAAATAGTGTCAATGATCTTCTTGCAGTAGCGACGAACCTCGTCAGGCGTCCCGATGGTAAGCAGCCAGTTGGGCAGGCCTCCGCTTAAACAGAACCTACGGCCTAGTTTCCTATGTGTTTCCGAGACATCGCTTCTATCTATGTGGAAGACTATGCTGCCCTCGGGCAGTTCTGCAAAACTGTCTAAGTGTGGTGTCCAGTCTCCTTCAGCGTAGAAAAGCACCCGGTGCCCGTGGGACCAGAGCTCCTCCACGATAGGCTTCAGAGTACGCCAATGAATGTTTTTAAAATGGTTCATGCTGATGAACGGTATAGAGGTGCGATGCATCCAGAAGCCTATGGGTATTTTCTTCTCAGGGTCGGCGGTCATGCGTGCAACCTCTGCCAAGTGTGGGGCGAGTGCTTCACAGGCTTCAAGCACCTTTCCAGGCTGCCTGTGTAGATCCTTAGCTAAGCCAACATAGCCGCGCAGCTTATCGGCAATAATATCAAGAGGGGCTTTGAGAATACCGGCTATAGCGGATACGGTTCCAGCCTCCCTCCTCATTCTCTCCACCTGGGGTCCAAACGCGTTAAAGTATTCACTCATCGCCATGGCTCCCTTTACAAGCGCAAGCCTGCTCCGATATTGGCAGCCAGACGCTTCCGCACCTATATCGCTTGAAACACGTGGCAGCCAGACGTTGTACAGGAACGCCGTAGGGTCGTCGATCAGCAAGTTATACTCATTTGGCTTCATAAACGCTTTCTCCTCAGGAGGCTCAAGATACTGGAATGCCGTCTCGGGAGGAATGTCTACGCCGGGTATAGCATAGTATTTCAGGCCCAGGGCCTGCGTCAAACCCGTCCAGACGTAGACCATGTTGGCGACCATCGCATCCCAGTCGAAATCCCTGGCGCATTTCAACACTGCTTCAAAAGCCTTCCTGTAGTCGTGCGTCACCTCCTGACAGGTATAGCCGGCATACTTCGCGGTAAACTCGGCGACGAAAGGGCGAATCGGGATGCAATCAGGTTTTTCATTACACATAGCGGTTAAATAGCGTTTTAACCTCTCCTGGTAAAGCTGCTCTTTTTCACCCATCTCAACGGCCCCCGTCAGTCTCAGTATTTCAACCAGCCTCATCCTTAAATGCTTTGCACCGTTGGAAGAAGAATTAGAAGGCTCTCGACTTTTCATTAGAACGAAGAGAGGCGACGGTTCACGAGGAAAGACTAATATCCTTTAACTTCTCTCTAAAAGCGGTTAAAAATGGGGAGCCTGAAAATAGGTGTAGCATTATGGTCGTTAGGATTGACTAGGAACGAGTCGGAGTTTAAGGCGGCTCTTAAAACCGCGAGTAGAATCGGCGTCAAAGGTGTGCAACTCTTTTGCGTCGACTACTCGCCTTCGGAACCATGCTTCCTGGATCCGGATAGGTGTGTAGGCGTTGAAAGGAGGAGGATTCTGGAGCTGGTGGAGTCATATGGGCTTGAGATAACCGGGTTCTGCGCTCAACTCACAGGACCAATGGACCCCGGTATGCCATGGCCGGGCTCCGCTCTCGGAGACCCGAGGGGTCTTGAGAAGAGGATTGAAAAAACAATGAGGGCTCTGGAGCTGGCTTCAGACATGGGCTCGAAAGTGGTTACGACCCATCCCGGTGAAATACCTTCAGACGCATCGAGCAATAAGTATAGAGTGATGCTTGATTCCTGCAGGATTCTTGCTAAGCATGCTGAACAGGTTGGCGCCGCATTCTGTATAGAGACGGGGCAGGAGCCGGCTGAGGTCCTCAGGCGTCTGCTAGAGGAAGTCGGCAGCGAAGGATTGAAGGTTAACTATGATCCTGCAAACATGCTTCGCTACGGTGTGGTTGAGGGTGTGAGAACCCTGGCCCCATGGATTGTACATACTCATGCTAAGGATTACAACCCGGTAACGAAGCGTGCAACAGTAGGCGAAGGCCTAGTGCCCTGGGATGATTACGTAAACGCGTTGAAGTCGATAAACTATTCAGGATGGTTTGCGATCGAGGATGAAACCGGTATTGACGTTGTCGAATCCATTAGGCGTGGCAAAGCATTCTTAGAAAAATACTAGCCGGGATGGCTCAGCCTTAACGCCTAACGCTTTTTCCGTCCTACTTAAAACTCGATAAAACCCTCAGCCTGTTTCCAGTTCTCGAGGACTGAATCGACTTTATCATTATTTCACTGACATGCATACCCCATTCTAGGCTTGGCAGAGGCTCCTTATCGTTCAGTATGCAGTTGAAAAAGTGTTCAGTCGACGCTTGATAGTAGTTCCAGGGTGGGAAATCCTGCTTGGGAATACAGTACCAGCCTTCCGGCGAATAGTACTTGCTCTCCTTACGCTTCGTCATTACGGATATCGCTGCCGACCCGCCTAGGAGTAGAGCACCATCACTACCGTAAATCTCTATATCAGGCATGTTTCCAACACCATTCCTGAGGCCGTCTGGAGTAACGAAGTTGGCTATGACACACCCTAGGCTCCCGTTTCTCATGCTTAACAGCGTGAACGTGTTGTCCTCCGCCCCCATCTTTATCCGTTTAGTGGGCTTCGCGGTGGCAAGCTTCTTCCAGAACGGCTCGTAGGGCTTTTGGGAGAGGTGCTCCGTGAAGAATTCTTCCGGAACTATGAACCTCTCCAGTATGGATATCTTCGCCATTCCAGCCACCGATGAAGCCGGGCCTAAAAGGAAGGTTAGCGCAGCTATCTGGTATACTCCGAGGTCGAAAAGAGGTCCTCCTGCCTGCCTGGTGAAGAAGGTTTCCTCACCCCAGGTGGGTGGGCCTCTCCCCAGTCCTGCTCTAAACCAGTAGACCTCTCCTATGGCTCCCTCCTCAAGTATGCTTTTAGCCTTCAGGTATAAAGGGTTCATCTGCACGTTTGGCTCGACAAGCGCCTTAACACCGGCCTTTTTAATCGCATTGAAAACTTTCCTTGCATCCCTCATGCTCGTCGCCAACGGCTTCTGAATCAAGAGGTGTTTCCCAGCCTTCGCCGCCCTCGTTGCATGGTCTGCATGCATACCCATGCCTGACAGTATGAAGACAGCTTCGATATCGGCTTTTCTCAGCATCTCGTCGATATCCGTGTAGTACTCTTTAGCACCCCACAGCTCCATGCTTCTCTTAGCCCTTTCCTTAATCCTGTCGCACGTTGCCACAAGCTCACCCTTCTCCACTATAGCTGGAAAATAGGCCTCGTTGGCAACAACGCCGCATCCCACGACTCCGCATTTCACCTTCCGGTCCCCCATCGCCTTCACCTCTCAGCGTGCAATCTCAAAGGATTCATTTAAAGTTATCTCTATTGGCAGCAAAAATAAAAAACATCTAATACAGGTTGCAATGGAACGAGTATTTGCATACCGACTTAAAAATTTAAGTAGTATGTTGAAAAGATTCAACCTATGAAGACTAGGTATGAGGAAATGACTCCCAGAGAGTTTCTAGAAGCGGTTGAAAAGATGCCGGTCTTCATAGTTCCAACGGGTCTTCTCGAATGGCATGGTGACCATCTTCCTCTTGGACAAGACGCGTTAAAGGCTTACGGCATATGTCTGCGAGTCGCTGAGAAGCTTGGAGGCGGCATAGTTCTCCCCCCTAACTATTGGGGGAGGCCGGGCTTTTCAACATACGTAGGAACCTTAACGTTCAGCGACGGTTTGATTCGAATGCTCTTCTGGGAGCTCTTTGAACAGCTGAGGAAGGTTGGGGCGAAGCTGATACTCGTCGTCACAGGCCACTACGGCCCTTGCCAAGTCGACTGCCTAAAGGGAGTGGCGGATGATTTTAACAGGTGTCACCCGGATGTTCATGTGACCGTCCAGCCTGAGTATGAGGGCGTTGAGGTCGACGGGGAAACGCCTGCGGATCATGCTGGCAAGTGGGAGACCTCGATGTTCTGGTACATGTATCCCCACCTCACGGTGCTCGAGGACTTCAAACCCGGGAGAATTGAGGTATATAACTATCCTGATGCGCCATACAACTATTATCGTGAAAACTCGGTGTGGGAGTGGCGGGAGGACCTTAGAACGGTTGCCTCGCGGGAGCTTGGAAGAAAGGCTGTAGACATCATAGTGGACCATCTGGTTGAACTGGTTAGGCGAAAGCTGGAAGAGCGGGAGGGACGCTGAGGCTGTTAAGCTTTCCTTCTTATCCCGATGACAATGATGAGGCACGCTATAAGCATTAAAACACCCATAGTGCTGAAAGTCAACCTATACCCGTAGGCTTGGCTAAGCAGGCCGATCGACATCGGGGTGAGCATGCTCGCTATGTTCCAGGAAGAGTTGAACAGGCCCATGGCAACACCCCTTTTATCCTGGTCGACAAGCTCGGAGGCAAATGCTGAACTAGCCCCGGAGAAAGATCCCCAGACAAAGCTGTAGAGCACCATGGCGAGCAGAGCCCCTTCAAAGCCACTGGCCATGGAGTTGGCAAACATGTATGTTGCGCACAACACGTAGGCGACCAGCACTATTGTCTTACGCCCAAGCCTATCCGAAAGGTGGCCGAAAAACACGTTAAGCGGTATTTCTAGCCAGCTGGTGAGACTCAGCAACAGCGTGGCTGTCACCATGCCGAGCCCCAGCTCAAACGCGTAGAACATCGGCACATACACGTTCTTCGTGAAATCAGCCATGAAGAAGAGCATGCTTCCGGAGAGAAACGCTAGAAAAGGGGCTCCCAGCCTGGAGATCGGGCTCGCGGAACCGCCTCCGATCCTCTTCCTCGTATTGGAAGCATGGCCTCTAACCCTTAAGCCGAGGTGAACTATAGTGAGCGAGGCGAAATAGAGGAGTGAGCAAAGTCCGAAAAAGTAGCCTCCCCCCAACTCGTTTATTATGAGGCCTGTAAACGCGACTGAAATAGCCCAACCCAAGGAGGCGGCTGACGAGAAGAAACCCATCGACCTGCCACGGTTCTTGACAGATGAGGTTTCTGATAAAAACGTCATTGCAGCCGGGTAAGATGCTGAGCCTACAAAACTCGTCGCAACAAGGAGAACAGCGAGGGCAAACCTGTCTTTTAACAAGACCATCAGAAGATACCCGAGCGCATAACCCATGGCTCCAAGCTTGAGGAAGAACAGCCTGTTCATAGTCCTATCTGAAAGATAACCCCATGCTATCTGCCCTAGGAGGCTCGATAGTGCTATGGAGAACAGTACTAGGTTGATGGAGCCACCGTCAAAACCGTTCGTAGAAAGGTAGAGAGGGATTCCTGGCACTAAAAGCCCGGAGGCAGCCATGAACAATACGTTGTAGGCAAAGATTATGAGTAGGGGGCTGAGCCTCGTTTTTTCCGCAATGCGCCCTTCCTCGCGACCCATGGTTCGGGAACCTAATCACTTGCTTTTAAAGCAGCAGGAATTAGCGCGCATTAAGTCGAGTCGTATTCCGCCTCGCCTCTTAAGATCGATACCATCTTGGAGATTTCGAATTTCGGAGTCCCGTCGACATAGCAGAGGCCGAAACACGCATGCACAGGACTGTTTTCACTTTTAATTTTCCTGTGGAACGGGTTGTCCCGCCACTCGTATATAAATACACCCTGTATTCTACCTGAATAATCCCTATTGACGCGGCTTATCAAACGAGATAATTGTAAATACACTCTCGCAAAGTTATTCGGATCTTGGATCGGAATTATTCTAGTTCCGCCTATTGTTTTAATTGCAAACTTTTTACTCTTTCCACTTCTACTCACAACTTTAAAGCCGACTCCAGCGTGAAGCCCAGTCTCGCTTATTATTAGTGGCTTGTCATACTTCTCAAGCTCGTTTAAAAGGCTGCGGAGCATAAGCTCAAACCTTGCTAATCGCAAACTAGTCTCCCTCGCATCCGTTAGAAACCTCTTATTGTGGCTGAACGCATCTAAAGTAAACCAGTCCTTTGCCTCCATAGGATAGCAATTGACAGAGTATACGTCAACTGCTTCAACAATTGGCACAATCCACTCCTTTAGTTTTCCATCCGCGTCTAACCCGAACCCCTCCATAGCATAGGTTACCGGGGTGTTGAACCCGTTTTCTCGAATAAACTTCTTAGCTGTTGTAAGGAGGTTGGAAATAGCGAATGCTAATCTTCCAGTAAACTTCCAGTTGGGCGGTTCGCCTTCCGTGTATTCTCTAAGCTCGTTTCCAAAGCATATTGCAGTTAATGGAACATTTAATTGGTGCGTACGCAAAATATGATTTTGTTTCATTTCGCGTTGCCAGTCTTTTAAAAGATTTTCAGGATCTACATCTATTCCCGCATATAGCCTCATATTTAGTTTTTTCATCATCCCCGATATTTTTTCGGAATGCTCATAATTATAGGTTCTGGCAGACTCAACACCAATCTTCGCAGCATTGCTTAAACCTGAATCTTCAATCCTTCTGACCCCGGAAGGGTGGAACCATGCCCCAACAATCATGGATGAGATCACTCATATTTCAGCGGTAAAACGGGCTTAAATATTTTTCCAGGCACGTGCAACTATATTGATCTGAGAATATTGGCAAGGATGAAGCCTAATACGGAAGTATCCACATGTTTTTTAGTATCAGCCCAATGGCCACACTGATCGTTATAATCAAACCGACTCCAAGGGAAATCCCCGCGACTATTGCATTCCTATAGCTTGACCAGAAATCTCGCCCTATTCTCCGTTCAATCAGCTTTCCAATAAGCAACCCTATCAGTAAGGAAACAGAGTAAGGCAGGGGTTGCGCCGCGCCTGCCGATAGAGCTATCAAGGGGATGCCTATGTGCATTGCTTCAGAAACCGCAAAAACAGTAAGGCCAATCGCAAAGAAGCCGGCTACTAGAAGCGGGTTGAGTAGTCCAGCTGTACCGCCGGAGGCGAATAGGCGTAGCCATCGAGCCTGAATAGGCCAGTAAATGTTTGTGCCCGGGTAGACGTTTGACGGCATGGGAGCAATGTTCCAGAAGGCAGACACGTAGATGAAGCCAACCAGCCAAGCGATGGGGAAAACAAGGAAATACGTCTTATACATGCTCTTAGAAGTCGTGTTGCAAAGCAGGCCAATCTTCATGAAATAGCAAAAATCAGCACCAAAAGTCGTGATGATCAGTGGGCCGAACCAGATTTGGGTATCGTTAAAGCCTGTAGCACTCATGTAGGCTAGGAACACTCCCTCCTTGAGGTATGGAACATCCTGCTTAAAACCAACGACTCCGTAAGACCTTGTTCCCACCAGAGTGTATATGAAGGACCATCCGGAAGAGAGCCCTAGCAGCAGTAGTAGAAACGTGGCTGGAATCCCAGGTATTAGGTAGGTGAAAAGCATAACAGACCCTACGGTTGAGCCTAAGAACAATACGAGGAGGAACCATAACGGGTAATTGTCAACTCCCTTGCCAACCTTTATGCGTGAAAGACTCTTTAAAGAGTTAATGAAAATTTGGGGATGTCTCAATATAGGCAAGACACCTGCAGCTATAGCCAAGCCGATTATTGGGCTTACCCAAAGCTCAAAGAGCGAATGCTGGTAGATGGTGGAGAGGGAGGAGCCTGGAGACCAGTAGCTGAATAAACCTCTGAAAACATGCAATGGTGATTCGGAGCTAGTTAGGAAGCATCCGAAGAAGTAGAAGGCCATTCCGCTTGCGAACAGGGTTAGAACGACGCTTGTTGAAAGTATGAACCCGGTAGCTATGCTTATGATATCAGTCGCTATGCCGAACGAGGCTCCTGGTAGAAACGGCTCTATCCTGCTAGTGAGATCTATCCATGGAATCGGAATCGTAGTGTACCCCAAGACCAGCGCCGGAAAATAAACTATAAGTCCATAGACGAAACCTAGGGCAGCCGATAATGTGAAAACCCTGTTCCTCCTTGGATCCTGCCTCTCTGAAAGTGTTAGGATGGCATCAGCCCCAACTTGAGCAGTTGGGAACGGTAGATCCTCAACCTCGATAAACATGCTTTTTGCAATAAACGCCATAGACATGTCTGCAAGCTTCCAGAGTATTCCTGCCACTAGTGATACTAGAATAGGCATAACAAAATTAGGCGAGAAAAACGTTCTGTAGATGGAGAGGTTCGTCTCTGGAGCTGGTGCCCACCAGTCTGGGATATTCAACCCATAGGCATATGGGCTGGTTCTGAACCAGGTAGCATATATCCATTGAATGCTGATAACCTCGAAGCAGATTTGATGTCCCATCATCCATATTATGAATGCCTCCTGCCGGCTTAACGGGTGTCCCGCTAGAAACCCAAGTTCAACCGCAAACAATAGAAGTGTATATTGGATTCCGGAGCTAAGGTTACCGCCACTGTAAAGTTGGTACCATATTGCTGCTGGCAGAAGAACAACTATACCGTAGATTATCACCAGGAAGGATCTCCAAGTTAACCCTGAAGCGCCTCTATCTTTAACGCTACTCACTGTCTCCAACCTCCTTAAAACCCCTGCGCAGCTCGCGAGCTTTCTCAATGGTTTCCAACTTGTCCGCAGCTGGAAGGGTTCTCCAGATTAGCAATTGCTTTCGAAGACTGTCTACAAACCTATATCCTGCTTTCTGCCACATGTAGAGCGTGCCTGATTTTCTAACTAGGCGTAGAGCATATTTGAAATTGTTTTCATTAGCTTCTTTGCGGATCACGATTTCAGCCCTTTGCGAGATTCCCATGTCGAAAGGGGGCAGCGTGGTGTCAACGGCTATGACCTTCTCAATAGCACCACCGTCAACTCTTTCGGATAATGCTAAACTATCTGTTCTAAAGGCACCTACCTCAGCCGTCGTGAAAGCCCTGAAAAACTCCGTTAAAAACAGTATGATCCCATCGGTTTCTTCTTGGGAGGAGGTGAACGGTAACGGTATATCCCAGACATCACCCTGAGGCTTGGTTTTAAGCTTCCAGACCCTCTCTACCGAAGGCGTAACTAGCCTAGAGGCTTTCATAACCGGATAGATCGCGGATGCTATGGTGGTTAGCATCGATATCGAAACTGTTAGGATGATGATTGTGGAAGAGAAGTTCGGGTAAAAATCTTTTGGCATCAACTGAAACATGTAGAGTAGATTTGTCCCCACTAGCCCAACTACATATCCGAAAACCGCTGCGACGATCGAGTATACTAGGGTTTCTGACAAAAATAGGCCTGCCACGTGTAGGGGTGAAAGCCCTAGGGAGCTGAAAATACCAATCTCCCTAACCCGCTCATATACGTTGGCTAGCATTGCATCCAGAATTGCTAGGGCAGCGATAATAATCGGAAAAGCAAGATGCTCTAACCCTCTGAGCGAAAACCATGCTTGTTGCTGGAAATTGGTCCTCTGACCCCCAGCACTAGCATAAACAACGAACGGCAGCTTGTTAGACAGGCTCTGGGCAACGTCAAACACTCTGTTTTGATTATGGAATTTGGCAACTATCTGCATGGGAGGGCAGCCTAGTCTTTCTGCAAGCGAATACGGAACTATGAGCACGGATTGCGCTGGAATATGCTGGACACCGCCTGCCCATTGGACACCCCAGTTGATTGGTGTTACCTCTTGTAGGTTTAAATCCACCAGACTGTTAAGGATGGATGAATCAAAGATTCCGATTATAGTTAGATTAACATCGCCAACATAAATTACGTCGCCTACCCGCCAGCCACATGTGTCCGCAGCCTCCTTTGGTATAATCGCCGTGTATGATTCGAATACTCCAGTGTAATTCGTAAGAGTAATACCCTGGTCGAAGATCGGGTCTTCCGGAACTACTGCCAGCAAAGCCGAGAAGACGTATCGTGTCTCAGGAGCTTGATCCATGATTCTGGAAACCTTAATCTTTGATCCTGGTACTTGCCCCCCTAGCACAGATACATACCCGCTGGAAGTATAAATCCAGCTTCTAGGGCATATGACGGCTTCATCTCCAATCTCTGCTTTAAGAAAACTCCCTAAATATGAGGGAAGGTATCTGAATTCGCTTATCAGAATTCCATCATAGTATGTTTTTCCTGGCTTCGGGATAGTTCTAACTATTGATACTAGATATATCGATGTTAAAGAAATTAGAGAGAAAACTATTAATGTAATCGTTATTAGTGTCAGAGTAGTCCTTAACCTTCTCTTCCGCATATTTGACACACCCATCGAAAAGGCTATGAGGACTGCGCTGAACCTGCTTATCTCTGCAAAATGCTTGCCGACAACCTCCTCTCTAAACGCCTTGACAAAGCTTGAGATCCTGCCCCACAGTATTCCTACGATGGGGATGACGAAAACCATGATCGCTACTCCAACTAACATAATGTAGATGTTTGTTGCTAGGTGAAAACCAGGGTGGAACCAGTAGAGCAGTGAGGTGAAAAGAGCGAAGACTCCGCATGCGTAAAACACTCTTTGCAGGCCGCTTCTCGGAGAAAA
>CAZWPT010000004.1:0-99465 GCA_964635675.1 uncultured Nitrososphaerota archaeon
CCAGTATAGGTGTTTAAATGAGTTAAGAGTTGCCTAGCATACTCTTTCTCAAGCTCTTCAAACTCGTTGATGAAAAACCCGAGGACCTGCTGGTCCTTCCAGTCTACTGTCTCCACTTCTCTAGGTAAGCCGTCTGCGGAAGTAAACCTTCTCGATACGAGCAGGTTCAGGTCAACATATATGCCATTCTCCTTAAGCTTTGAAATAAAGTAGTCAAGCCTGTCGAGCGCATCCTTACTGAAGCGGCGTGTGCCTCCTGTTATCTTCTCGAATATGTTGAAAGCCTCCCCGCTCGCATCCATGTGGTGGAAACGCACCCCGTTAACCCCGAATTTGGCGAGCCTCCCCGCTATCTTCTCAGCCTCATCCTTATCTGGGAAGCATGCCCCTCCGCAAATATTAACACCTAGAAACTTTATTCTTTCCCTATTAACATACAGGTGCCCATCCTCTCCGGCATAAATATGTCCTAGGCTGCCCGCAGGCTTATGAAGGCTACCACTCATACTCGTTACGCTGTGCTCACAGTCATCCCAGGGAAGATAGAATTGGAACATTCTTTTCTCAACGTTCACCGGTTTAAATAATTTTTGAAGGAGGATTGAAGACAAGATCAAGCCTATCACCATTGGTATTAAAACAACTTTTCTCATGCTATTTAAAAAGCTCTTTTGAAGTTAATAAATCTTGCAGCGGGTTGCTCGGCGTCTAGGCTGAAAGAATCCTTTCCCGGCTACGTTTTTGAATCCTAGAAAAATGTTAAGGCTGTATTCTCCTACCAGGGCCATATCCATGAAGCCCTTGAAACCAGGGTGATGGTTGTTCCTACCGCTACGACGATGCCTATTCCAGCTGAGAACCCAGCTAAGACTATGCCTCTTATGGAGGACCATTTTTCAGCCCCCAGTATGCGTGTCATCAAGTACTTGCTCACGAGAGACATGATGAAGACCATCATAGTGTATGGCAGGATACTGTACATTCCACCAACCAGGCCAACAGGGTTTAAAGGTATTCCCAGCTTGTTTAAAGGTATTGATATGAGGCTGACTCCTATAGCTATGCCAATGCCCATCAATATCTGATCCGGCTTTATAAGTATCTGACGGGTTGCAAACAGCGAGTCGCTTATAGCATAGTTTGGCCATATGCCGTACACATACGGGAACATGTAAGACGGTATCGGAGCTATCCTCCAGAAGAAATCTGTGAGTATCAGACCGAAAACAGTTACGATTATGAACGATACTATGACTGCCCTAAAATAATCCATGGGCTTGGTCCCCGTCGCATACGCCACTTTAGTAGAGTTAGCGAAGTAGGGTGTTGAGAACCCTGCTATGGCCGGTGTGAAAATCCACCCGGCGTAACCGTTGTAGGGGCTAAAGTATATTGCTGCCTTCCACATGTTGTATATGAAGTCGGAAGAGAAGGTTAGCCCAAGCTCACCGTAGATCCTAGCGCCAACGGATGCCAATATGAAGCTGAACCCTACTGAAACCAATAATGGAAGCCAGAGTGGAACCTCTGGGAGAAGCAGGTTGTAAAGCATTGCACTCAACACCGTGGAGCAGAGGAATATGATTAACAGCTTCTTGGGCGAAGGATAACCCGGTCCACCCTTAAGACTACTAAGCCTTGGAAGCGTTCTAAATGCTGCTACGATTTTCCTGCTGCTGGCGGCTAAAAGGAAGATCGCTAGGCCGAAGGATAAGCCCATGAATAGTGAAAGCCATAGTCTTAAGCCTGCTCTCTGAAGTATCAAAAATATCCCCATGCCCGGAGAGTATTCTTCAACCCACTGGGGGGAAAAGCTTGTGAAAGTAGTGAGTGTAAGAGTGTTGCCTATGACCCATGTGATGATTGATCCAACCATCATCGCGAAGGTCAAGGAGGGCGGCAGAATCATCCCATAGAGGAAGCTAAGAGGATCCGTTGCCACACCTATGACTGCACCCGGGAGGAAGAACTGCGTATAGGGTGTTAAGTCAATCCATGGGTATGGGATTAACCGTGCCTGCGGCCCTATGAGCATAGGTGTTAGGTAAAGTATTAAACCATATATGGAGCCCATTGTTAAAGACAGAATGAAGTAAAGCAGGTCTTGAGGCCTCCTGTCGTGCAGCGTGTTCACCATGGCCGTGTCGATCTGTGCGAACGGGAACGGCAGAGGCTCCTCCACAACATACAGGTAGGAGAACAGTATGCCTATAGATAGTTCTGCCGCTAATCCTAGTACTGCGAAAGCAATGTTTACGCCCAGGGCGAAAAACCAGTCTGGATGGAAAAGGGTTCTTAACTGGTGAGCCGGTGAGGTTACTGGGGGGGACATCCATGTGGGAACATATTCCCTTAGTGGGGTTTCCAAAAGCCTAAACTCCAAGCTTAAAGGATTTGTAACGTAGTACGACCTGTAGACGAGCCAGTAGTACATCGGCATGGCTCCGCCTATCCCTCCGACAATGGAATATATAATGAACAGTTCCTGCCTAGAAAGCTTTCTGCCGTATATCTGGGTCAAAGCTGTGAAAAGAATGGCTGTCACGTAGGTAGCTGCTGTACTAACTCCGGAGCCCACTGCAAACCACAGGTAGATTGAAGACGGCAGGAAGATTAATGCTGCCATTATCATTGCCAGCATGCTTCTCCAGGTTAAACCCGGAGAGAATTCCTGTTGAGGCTGTATCAGTGGGCTCTCACCTCGGGCTTTTACTACCCTAGTACTTAAATATAAAATTTATTTTTTATCGTCCAACTTATCATACTAGACTAAAGACTTATAAGACGGCATGGAATGTTTTCAGCCAAGGAAATGATTAATAAAATTAGGCTTGTATCCATGATGCTTTTGCTACTGTTCCTAATAGCATTAGTCCCGCCGATTCTCCCATCCGGAGAGAGCCATTCTAAATCAACCCCCAACATCATCTCAGCCAACGGGGAAAACCTGTTTCCCATAGACGTAGATAGGATGAGCCGGTTCATAATGGAAGTCTCGTCCTACGGGTCTAGGATGACTGGATACCCCGGCTACTATAAGACGCTGGAATACCTTTACAACTATCTTAACGAGCTGGGCATAGCGGTAGTGATGCATAAGTATAAGGTGCTGGTGCCGTACGATGAGGAGACATATGTTGAAGCCCTGGAGCCTTTCAAAGCCAGGGTTAACGCTTACGCCCTATATCCTAACGGGATTAATCCTTCCCCCACGCCTCGTGAAGGGATAGTCGGACGCTTAATCTACGTTGGGGGAGGTGACCTAAGGGAGTTTGACGGTAAAGATGTCGAGGGAGGCATAGTTGCTATGGAGTTCAACTCGCGGGATAACTGGCTTAAGGCAGCCAACCTTGGGGCTGAAGCCGTCTTATTCATAGAGCCGGAGCAAACAACATATCAGGAGTGCTACGCTAAATTCTTAGATACTCCCATGGGTTTTACAAGGGTTTATGTTAAGAAGACTGATTGGGAGCGTTTGAAGGGTGCTACGAAAGTCAGGCTTGTTTCAAGAATAGTCTGGAAGGAGGTTGAGGCGGTGAACGTAATCGGGTTCGTAAACGGGACGGATAGGGCTAACGAGGTTGTAATACTTTCAACACACTTCGACTCGTGGTCTGTTGTTCCAGCGTTGTCTGCGAGTAAGACTGAGCTCGCGCCTCTGGCTCTACTGCTCGAATATGCTCGCTACCTAAAGTCGAACCCGCCCAGATACAGCGTGTGGCTAGCAATATACTCTGGTCACTGGCAGGCGCTTGCTGGTGCAAGAGAGTTTGTCGAAGAATACTTTTTCAGAGAGGACGTTAGCAGTGGCAGGATAACGATACTTGGAAACATAAACTTCGACCTTATGGCTAGCGACTCAGATGGTTTACAGCTGCTTCACGCCGGCCAGTACTCGACCTATGGTGGAACTGCTATACATGGAGGTGGCTTCCCCCTTAGGTTATCCTGGTTTAGTACAACAGTGGGCACCATAGTTGATTCAGCCGAAGTCAGGAGTTTCGCCAGAAGAATCCCTAACATTAACGTTTCAGCCTCATCGAGCGCATTCATCTCATCACTCGTAAGCATCTTCTTCACGACCACGGGTTTCTCAGGAACTGAGCCAATTCCCTACATGCTTGACTCAGAGCCTGCTTCAATCGCTGGTATACCTGCATTTTCAATAACTACTAGACGCTCGAACAGACTCTACGTTGGTGTTCCCATAGACGATGGGTATTATGCTGATTTTAACGCTTTAGACCTTTATCTTCAGCTCGCTCTCCATATAGTTGACAGGCTTCTCCGAATGGACTGGAATATCGACAGGGCCTCAATCAAACCAACCAGGTTCCTTCTTTCAAATACAAGAGGATACCCGGGTTACGCTGCTCTTCAAGGCAGGGTCGTCGTCTATAATTATAGTAAGGGATGGTACGATGGTGTTCCAAACGCCCTGGTGGATGTCAAACTTGTTACTTCAACCTATAAGCTTAACAGGATAGTTATGAAAAGCGGCGAGGACGGGTCTTTCACCGTGCACGGCGTGCCTATCGCAGGTGCTGCTGGGGGAGGAGGTACTGTAATAATATTCTCGAGATGGATCGCCAGAGGGTGGGTGCTTAATGATGAAGGCGTTATCACGATGGCTACCGACTTAGGGCAGTTCGGCATGATGAACTTCCCGCTTGAAATAACAGTTCTACACGCATACGAGAATGTTACCGTAGTGATTGCTAAAGCAGTCTCTGTAGAAGTATTGGACTTTGAAATTCCCTCCATCATAATGACGCCCAGCATAATAGATCCGAGAGCCGGTGCCTTTGAAATGTGGAGGAGCCCACCTCAACCAGTTTCCATCTTCTCATTCGACTTGTTCGCCAAGGGTCCGCCTATAAGCTATGGATACTATTCTAACGGTTGGGAGCCCGTGTCTATAGTGTGGGTTCAGCCCGGGCTTAGATTTGTTATTGTCAGCCCCACTGGGATACTTTTAACGAATTCCTCGGCAGAGAACACTGAGGGAAGCGGCTTCTCCGTAGAGTATGGAAGTAGGGAGAGGATACGTTTCTCTACTTTTAGTACTGCTAAAGATCTCTACTATGTTTCATACGGAAGGTATCTTGAGCTCGTTAAAAGAAACATGGGTAGCCCGAGTGCAGACGAGACTCTGAATAAGGCTAGAAAATACATAGAGGAGGTTGAGAAAAGTCTGAGCAACAGGGAGTACAGCGGCATGTATGCATACGCGCTTCTAGCTAGGGCTTACGCGAGTAGAGCATACGCCGTGGAAGTCATGCCCCTTATAAATGATTCAGCCAAATCCCTACTCTACATGTTCATACTAGTCATATTCGGCGCCTTCTTCCTGGAGAAGCTTGTCATTCACGCTCATGGATCTAGACGCATAATCTTTCTCGTTGTTCTCGCTGCCGTATTTCTAGCGTTCTTCAGTATCCTACATCCTGCATTCGGGTTGATGAGCAACATATCACTAGGTATGATGGGCTCACTAATACTGATCGTGATCCTCATAGTTTTCATAATAATAGTCTCGATAAGTGAAGAGGTTAGGAAAGGCATTGAGAAACGGGTTCTGGGTGTTCACAGGGCAGAGGTTAGCAGGCTAGACACGGCGATGATATCTTTTTCGCTTGGAAGCGAGCATATGCGTCGCAGGCCCTTCCGCGCCATACTCGTATTCTTAACTTTGATCACCATGGTTGTGGCTATGACATCCTTCACCTCACTTATGCCCGGAAGAGTAACCTTGCCCGTAACAAGGTATGGTTACGAGTGTAATTCTTACAGCGATGAAATCCTAATAAAGCAGGGAAGAGGTGTTCCCCCGAACATTCTCTCAGACAAGGTTTTAGATATAGCAAAAATATTTGCTGGAGACAGATACTACGTTTTCCCAAGGGTATGGGTTTACGGTCCAGTAGACAGGGCTGCATGGACCACCTCCTTCAGGGTTTGGAGTGCAACCAATACTACGAGAGTGCCTGCCCTCATGGGTATGACTGTAGAGGAGTTCAACATGTTAGTGAGACGCAGCAGTATTGTGAGGGGAGGACTATTATCAGACGACTCGGATCAAGCAGTAATATCGAGGTCATTGGCGACCAATTTGAGTGTAACAATAGGAGACACTATTTACGTTTCAGGCATCAGGTTCACGATAGCGGGGATAGTGGACTCGAACGAAGTGGATTTCCTCCAAGAGGCTGATGGCTACAACATCTTTCCAGCTAACCCAAGCTTCTTCCCATCCATAAGCAGGGACATGGCCGTCTCAGCGCAGGCAGGTTCATCTCCTCCAAACCTCGGGGTCTCAACCACCATCATAATACCTTACAAGAGGGCTTTAATGATCGGAGGATACATTGCCTCCATAGCCATGGTTCCGAAAGAAAACCTTTCCTTCAACGAGATATTCAGCCTAGCCAAAGAGTTGGCGTACTCTCTGGACCTTCAAATCTACGTTTCAAAAGGAGGCTCCCCATACCTGCTTTCGACTTTCACCACAGTCCTGCTGGGAGGATGGGAGATAATATGGATGATCGTTATTCTAGGAGCTTTAAACATCTTTACAACTGTTCTGGGAAGTCTTAAGGAGAGGGTTAGGGAAGTCCACGTGTTCAGCATAGTCGGGTTATCCCCGATGGGTGTAACAGTATTCTTCATGACTGAGGTAATAGTTTATGCTATAATAAGCGCTTTAATAGGGTATATTGCCGGATACTTCGCGACGAGAATCTTCATGCTTCTCGGAGTACTTCCCTCTGAACATGTTTTCAACTTCGCCTCCGCGTTTGCTATCCTAGGCACATTGGTGACGATAGCCGCAGCACTTGCAGCAGCTGCATACCCGTCTTACATAGCCTCAAAAGTGGCCACGCCCTCGCTTGAAAGAAGATGGAAGTTTAAGACTAAGCCAAAGGGAGACGAGTGGGATATACCCCTACTCATAAGTGTTTCAACGGTTGAGGAGGGAAGAGGACTTTTAGCGTATTTACACGAATACTACGAAGGTGCCGGGGCTGTGAAAGAGGGTGTGCACATGGTTAAGGAGCTGCAGCCTCCGAACTACGAGGACCTATCGTTAAGCTTGACAGTCAGCCTCTCGCCGTTCGAAGTGGGTGTTTCTCAAAGGGTTGATATTGCCGTAAGGCTGAACGAGGAGGTGAAAAGATACGATGCCGTGCTCCACCTGGAGAGGCTTACGGGGCCGCAGAGCACATGGGTAACTTCAAACTACAGGTTCGTAAACGACTTGAGGAAACAGCTAATAATGTGGGGATCCTTCTCAGCGGCTGAGAAAGCAAGCTACATATCTATGGCAAAAGCGTAGTGTAAGTATACTCTTCTATTTTCTTAAGCAGGCTAATAATGGTGAGGAATGCTCTCTGAACCACTCCTGCAGACTGGAGGCCATACAGCATGTGCATCCTCACGATCCAAGATATGGATTGAGGAGCCTCCAAGTGTTTTTTAACCAGGCTGCTGATCATCAGCCCTCTGTCTGAAGTCATCAAGTATGTTTCGAATAGTTCGACCGGTATGATGGATGGGAAGATTTCTATCAAGTCGCCTCCCCCCTTCTTAACCAGTTCCTCAACATCCCTGCTCCCGATGACTCGCATAATTCCCTCCTCCTCGGGCATGTTTATCCCGGTTAATGATGAGAGTCCACTCCACCTGCTTGCCTTCACGCTTCTTCTTAAAACCCCTTTCAACTCCAGTTCCACGGACTCTGAAAGCATCCTTCTTAAAAGCTGACGCTTATCGTGTTTTTCAAGCCTTTCTTCAGGGATTTCAAGCACACCGGTTATTTCAAACTTCCTTTCGAAGCTGAACTGCATCCTTCTCACGAGGATAATCAGCCTTATTTGCGGGTTTTCAACGTGCTTTACAACAAGGTTTCCCTTCCCTGTTTCCTCGAAAGATACTTCGTACTTTTCAAGCGCCTTCTTCACGCTCTGAACCCAGGACATTACCCCTATGCCGGTGTATTTTCGCCAAATAAATCTAACTTGGGAAGTAAAAGGGGTTTGCATAGTCATCCGTGGGTTTATGAACCCATTTTGAAGCCTTGATGCTATGAAACGGATGTTTACATGCGTAAAGTTTAAATTTTGCAAATGTATAACACAAACGAAGGTGAAAACATTATGGCTACGGAAGTAGAGCTTAGAACAGGTTTAACAGCAAAATCACTCGCCGTCTCCATCCCTCTCGCAATATTCTTCGCATACATGTCGGTTGTAGTAGGACTTTACACCGACAAGACATCTACATTCGGTACCTTCATCCTACCTATGGTGTACTTAGTCGTGATATTTGAACTTCTAGGGAGAGCCAACCCCAAGATGAGGCTGACGCCGCAGGAGTTAGTCTTCGTATTCTCAGTCATCTCATTCCTAGGCATGCATTCCTACCTAACGATGCATGCTGCAGCCCACAACAATCCTTTAAGCATGCCCGTGTACGGTGCCCTAAGCGATTACGAAGCGTTCTCAATAGACGCCTTGAGAGACTACTGGAGCAGGGCTGTTCCCGCCGTAATAATTGCTCCTGAGCCGATACGCTTCGAGATCGCCACGATGCTGATGAACGGTAAGGCTCCTGGGCAAGCTGTTCCATGGGGCTACATAATGAACGCAATAATATACTGGGGCCTAGTCTACATGTTCTACGCCTTCATAAGCATATTCGTGACATTCGTCTTCGGCAAGGTCTGGGTTGAGGAGGAGAGGCTGATCTTCCCGCTAGCGGTTCCAGCTCTCTACCTGTTCAGGGAAGCGGGTGAGGTGGACCCCACTACCAACAAGTCTAGGCTATTCAACTTCAAGGTTCCAACATCAAAGATTTTCTGGGGCATGTTCGTAATAGGCATGATAAGCGGAATACAGCCCTTGATAGCTGAGCTCTGGCCGGAGTTCCCAGCGTCCGCATGGTGGGGTGAGCAGAATGTGAACCTGCCTTTTCTCGCCGCGCTCTGGCCAGGGATATACGCGTCAGCAATATTCTTCATACCTCAGATAGCCGTGGGACTGGTCATGCCTAACGATGCTCTGATAACCCTGATACTCGGCTGGATCATCTTCGGCGTGCTCTACCAGGGCATAGGCGTAAGCATGGGCATAGTTGCATACCAGGCTGGAATGGAGTACGTGTGGCCTTGGGAAGCATACCCGGGAGTATGGATGCCCTTCCCATACAGGTATGTTGCTTCAACCGGCGTGGGCCTTGGAATCGCGATATGGTGCCTCTACACTCAGAGGAAGAGGTTTGCAAGCGTCTTCTCATCCCTGTGGAAGGGAGGGGAGGAGAGGGGTCTATCCATGAGAACAATTCCATTGCTACTACTTATAGGCGCGTTCGGATGGTACGCGTTAATGCTGATTGAAGGAGCAGACCCGTTGATCGCCCTCCTAGTACCCCTATGGGCATTGGTCTTCCACGTGACCTACGCGAGGGTATACGCGGAGGTGTTCTGGCACGTTGGAACGGGCTGGGGTGCTGGCCCCGCCGCCTGGGACCCAACGTACATCGTAGGGTCAGCCCTAAGAGGGTGGCCCGCGCCCACAGCCGTAACTTGGGACACGCCCATGACTGACCCAGCCTGGTTCACGATAGCTAGGCATATGGCGAACGCTGGCCACTGGAACGTTTCCTTCGGCCCACTATCCGGCGGGTTCCAAGTAACGCTTTACAAGCTTGCCTACGAGCTCAGGATGCGGATGAGGGATTTCCTGATAGCTTTGATCATCGGCATGGTTGTGCTGTTGTTCGTGTTTGTTCCGCTGGACACCTATTTCATCTTCAACACGCAGGGCGGTGTAAACCAGCTGGGTGACCGTGTGTTCACATGGTGGCCCTGGGTGGCTGCAGGCTACTACCACAGAGGCAGGTGGGCTGGGCCGGCGGAGCTGACAGTAGAATACTCTCTTGAAATATGCTATGCCCTGGGAATACTCTTGGCGCTTGTACTCTACATATTGAAGCTTAAGGTTCCGCTCTTCTGGTTCATAAGTGTTCCAGCACTCTACATATCTATGACTATACCGACATACATGTGGCTCACCTCGCTGATCGCTTTGATAATAAAATTCGTCGTGATCAGGACTATTGGAATAAAGAGGTATGAGGAGTACGCTATGCCCATCGTAGCAGGATGGATCCTGGGCTTCGGCGCTATGTGGCTGCCCGCTGCGCTGCTGAACCTTGGAGTAGTATTCCCGAAGATGCAAACCCTGTTCCAACCTTAAAAAACCATTTTTTTCATCTTTTTCACAATCTTTTCACGTATTAGTTGGTTTCAAGTCTGACGGAAAGTTTTTAAAAACGGTGGCGTTAGACCAGTTGATGACGCGGAGTTTTAAGATAATGTGCCTGCTCCTCGTAATCATGCTGATAATCCTTGCGTTTTCACTCTACAACTTATCCGTTTTAACGCAATCAACCAGGGAGCTTAACCGTCAGCTCGCTGAATACAGTGAAAGCTTCAAAAGCCTGGCAAGCCTTATATCAATCCTCCTCTATGATTCTTACGGTGGGACGTTGCGTGTTAAAGGTACGGCTACAGGCTTCTTCCACGTTGAGAAGATTGACGGCGTCTGGTGGATCATAGATCCTGAGGGAAACGGCTTCATATCTAAAGGGGTGAATCATGTTAGCTTCGACGGGGATTACTCTCCTTCTCTAGGATACAGCCCGTACAACAAGGCTGTTCTGAAGAAATATGGCAGCGTAGATTCTTGGGCAAGAGCTGCTGTGGAAAGGCTGCGCGGCTTCGGCTTCAACACGATTGGAGCATGGTCCAGCAGAGAGCTATACGGGCTTGGAACACCATACACTGTAATTCTCGACATTGCCGCTTCAGCCGGCTCAGAATGGTTGAGCGGCAGCGTCGTAGACTATTTTTCGGAGAAGTTTGAGAAGGTTGCTGACGAGGTTGCGGAGAAGATGTGCGCGCCCCGGAGGGACGACCCGTATCTCCTGGGTTATTTCACTGACAACGAGCTGAGGTGGGGGCCGGACTGGAGGGCTTCAAAGCACCTTTTCGACGATTATCTTGCTCTTGAAAAGGATGCTCCGGGTAAAAGAGTGCTAGTCCAGTATTTAAGGGATAAGTATGGGAGCATAGGCGAGCTTAACGCTAAATGGGGGTCTGGATTCAAATCATTCGAGGATATTCTGAATATCTACGAGCCTCCTGGCGGAGCCTCCCTGGATTCCGACAGGCTTGGCTTCCTAGAGGTGGTTTCAAAGAGATACTTCAAGGTTTGCCACGACGCGATAAGGAAGCATGATCCCAACCACCTCATACTGGGATGCAGGTTCGCTTTCAGGCCTCCAGACGAGGTTTTGAAGGGGTGCGTCGGATACATGGACGTGGTTTCGGTTAACAACTATGGTTGGGAGCCTCCCCTGGAGGACCTTAATGCTATAAACCGTCTAACGGGCCTTCCAGTAATGGTTACCGAGTTCTCCTTTAAGGCTAGGGACTCCGGCCTGCCTAACACTAGGGGTGCTGGAACACCTTTACCGACTCAGGGAGATAGGGCTGAGCGTTTCGAAAACTATGTCGGCAAAATCTTATCCGAGCCCTACGTGGTTGGCTACCACTGGTTCCAGTACTCAGACCAGCCTGCTCAGGGCAGGTTCGACGGGGAGAACAGTAACTTCGGCCTTGTTAACATTGAGGACGAGCCCTGGACGATTCTGGTTACCAGGGTTACGGCGGTTAATCTTAAAGCTGAGCTTATCCACGCCGGGTCGAAGGTTTTAAAAGGCTCACCGTAGTGTTTGCGCGCAATCCAACTGTTCGAAAAGGCTCACGCGAATTCTGAAAATTCGCTGCAGCAGCCTGAAAAACTCTTCCATACCTTCCCTGATAAACTCTTCATCCAAAGACCCGATGAGCGTTTCAGTTTCAACTATTCTCCCAGGTATCTTCATGTTCCTATGGTTGAAACCCTCCCTAGCTTTAACACGTGTTTACTCTTAAGCGTCTCAACCCCAATCCTGTTAAAGTCTTCAAGAGTAATATCTGGATAAAACCCGATGGTCCTCAGGGATTCTAAAGCAATATCAGGCTTGTAGACTCCTCTCGCGAAGAAGCATACCACTAGGCTGGACAGGACCTGCGCCAAGACTCTTCCTTAAAAAGTGCTTCAGCAACCTGCTTCGGCGTCATCACGACTCCTGTTTTAGCATTATCCTCGTCGACACTATACCCTGCACTATCCAGGTGACTATGCTGGCGCCCGTGAGGAAGGTGAGGTGTGCAGCCGGCGCGCGCTATTTTAATTCTAACGGTTTGAAGCCGCAACCCTTTGACTTCGAGCAGTGGCTGACGGATTGAAAACATAAATATTGAAGAAGAGTGGCTTAATTTGTGAGTAAAGATGGAGGATAAGCCTGTTTACCTTGACTCCTCAGCCCCTGTTGAGCTCAGGGTTAGGGATCTTTTGAAAAGGATGACGCTGGAGGAGAAGCTTGCTCAACTCCAGTCGGTCTGGCCAAGGGTTTTCGGAGTGGCGGCTATGCCGCGTGAAAAGCTGGAAGAGCTTCTTAAAACAGGCATAGGGGAGTTGACACGCCTATCAGGAGCCCTGGGGGTTAATCCTGGGGACGGTGCTAGAATGGCTAACGAGATCCAGAGGTTCCTGGTTGAGAAGACTAGGCTTCACGTACCTGCTATTGTCCACGAGGAGTGTTTAACAGGCTTCCTAGCGATGGGGGCTACAGTGTTCCCCCAGGCGATAGGCTTAGCAAGCACGTGGGATCCCGAGCTTGTTGAAAAAGTCGCTTCAGTGATAAGGAGGCAGGTTAGGGCTTCGGGAGCCCATCAGGGTCTTGCACCTGTTCTGGATGTTCTAAGAGACCCGAGATGGGGCAGGACGGAGGAGACCTACGGCGAGGACCCCTACCTGGTTGCAAGCATGGGGGTTGCCTACGTTAAGGGTCTCCAGGGAGAGGATTTGAGGAACGGTGTCATAGCAACCGTCAAGCATTTCGCAGCCCACGGTTTTCCAGAAGGCGGGAGGAACTGCGCCCCGGTTCACGCAGGTCCTAGGGAGCTAAGAGAGGTTTTCCTGTTTCCCTTCGAGGCCGCGGTTAAGGTTGCCGGGGTCCTATCGGTTATGAACGCTTACCACGAGATAGACGGGGTTCCCTGCGCCTCTTCCAGAATGCTTCTCACAGATATCCTTAGGGGGGAATGGGGTTTCCAAGGGTTTGTTGTCTCAGACTATTTCGCCATCAGGATGCTTGAAAACTTTCACAACACTGCTAAAGACGCTAAGGATGCTGCAGTCCAGGCGATTCAAGCCGGGATTGATGTTGAGCTTCCCCGTGTAGACTGCTACGGGGAGCCACTGCTACAGGCTGTTAGAGAGGGCAGGGTTTCCGAAGGGCTTGTCGACCTGGCTGTTTCTAGGGTTTTAAGAGCCAAGTTTCTACTAGGCCTTTTCGAAAACCCGTACGTCAACCCTGAGGAGGCTAAAAGCCAGTTCGACAGGGATGAGGATAGGGCTCTCGCCCTCAGGGCTGCGAGGGAGTCGATCGTCCTCCTGAAGAACAACGGGGTTCTCCCGATCCGGGAGACAGTTAAGTCGATAGCAGTCATAGGGCCGAATGCCGACAGCAAGAGGAATCTACACGGGGACTATAGTTTCACGGCTCACATGGATATGGCTAACCCGCCGCCTGGTTACGACGAGGTTTTCAAGGAGGGTGCGGTGAGGACGGTCAGCATACTTGAGGGCATCAGGAGCAGGGCTTCCGGAAAAGTATTGGTGAAATACGCTAAGGGCTGCGACATCACCGGGGGGTCGAGAGAAGGGTTTGGCGAAGCTGTTAAAGCAGCCTTGGAATCGGATGTAGTGATAGCCGTGATGGGTGAAAAGTCTGGAATGTTTGAAAGAGGAGTGTCCGGCGAGGGGTGTGACAGGTTTTCCCTGGGGCTGCCCGGGGTCCAGGAGGATTTGGTGAGGGAACTCTGCAAAACCGGTAAGCCGGTTATACTGGTGCTTGTTAACGGCAGGCCGGTTTCCCTAGGCTGGATGGCTGAAAATTGTTCAGCAATACTTGAAGCATGGTACCCTGGTGAAGAGGGAGGTAACGCTGTTGCAGACGTGCTCTTCGGATACTATAATCCGGGGGGGAGGCTTCCAGTTTCTTTTCCCAAGGACGCCGGCCAGATTCCGCTGAACTATAACAGGAAGCCTTCGTCGTTCAGGAGCTACGTCGGGATGGATGCTAAGCCAGCATTCCCATTCGGCCATGGTTTAAGCTACACGGTCTTCGAATACAGTTCTCTCGAGATCGAGCCCCGGGAAGCCAGTTCCACAGGCAGTGTTAAAATACGTTTTAAACTTAGTAATACTGGCGGCCTGAAGGGCGACGAGGTTGTTCAGCTTTACGTGAGGGATCCGGTGGCAAGCGTCACCAGGCCGGTGATGGAGCTTAAGGGTTTCAAAAGGTTGAGTCTTGAACCAGGGGAGACTAGGATGGTTGAGTTCACGCTCTCCACCGAGCAGCTTGCCTTCTACGATGAGCACATGAGGCTGGTGGTTGAGCCAGGTGTCTTCGAAGTCTTTATCGGCGGTTCTTCGGAGGACATAAGGCTTAGAGGCAGTTTCAAGGTTACGGGTGAAACTAGAACCATAGGCTTTAGAACAGTCTTCTTCAGCAGTGTTCAGGTGAAATAAAGGTTCTTTCAAGGATTTCACGTCAAGGCCAGCATGAGAAAGGATAATAAAGGCTTAGAGCCGGTTTTCAAGAAGGATGGCTGAGGAGCAGTTCTTCCAGATGTTCCTAAGCGGGCTGCGTGAATCAGTAAGCAGGCTGAGCCCACCGGGCTTCAACTCGTCGCCCTTCAAGGCTTCCTATCTTTCAAAATGGTGCCCCTATGATGAAGCATGTGAGCCGGATGGAGCCGTAGCGGCTTGTGATGGAAGCATCAGCGAATCCAGCTTCTCCGGAGGCTTGGTTGTCTGGGTCGCCAGATCCGTGGCGCATGTTTACTCGAGGGGAAGCGAGCCGACCAGCCTGCTGGAGGCTGGGGTGGAAGCAGGCTATAGGCTTCAGGGCAGAGAGTTGTTTCTAAGGGCTCTGGAGCTTAGGACGCTGAGACGGGCTTTGGAAAAGGCTTCCCAGTCGCATGTGAGGGTCCTCGGTATTTTCGACGGAAGCCTCTACCTGACTTTTCTCCACCACAGGGACCGCTTAAGATCTTTTTCAAGGATATTCGAAAATTACGTTAGGGAGCTTAGCCTTCTGATGAGGCTTGTTGACGAGGAGAAGATGGTGGTGGGCATTTCAAAGGATAGTGACATTAGTTACCTCAGGGCTAAGATAATGATTGATATTCTGCGCAGCCTAGATCCTGAGCTTGCTGCCGAGGCAAGGGGAAGAAGCATAAGGAGGATTAGGGAAGTGTTAGGCGAGAAGGTTAGGGGTTTATCTCCAGACTCAATGTTGAAAACCTGTTTCGAGGAGTTGGAGCAGGATTTTTCAGATGAAGGAGTGTACAGCGAGATAGCCCCCGGCCCAGGCTTCACGAAGCCGCTTCTCCTCGCGCCGCAGACCATTTTCCTAACAGGGGAGGCTAAGTCAACCAGCTGGTGGGACTCAGGGTTCAGGTCGCGTCTAAAGCGGGATGAAGAGTTAAAAGGGGTTCTCGAGGCGCTTGACGACTACTTCTCAAATCCTCCGGTAGCGTTAACATACTGGAGGCCTGGTGTGAGCCCAAGGGTCTACAGGGTCGACGTGCCTTCAAGCATTCTCGGGCACGGTGGCGCGGGTGGAAGCCTTTCAGGTGACTTTTTCATAGATGATTCAGGCGTTGAAAAAGCGCAAAAGATATTCAGCGTGTTAAACAGGCTGCAGCACGAGCCTCATGTTGTACACCCGCTCGCTGAAGTAGACTCCATCGCTAGGCTTAGTAGGAGCGTCTACAAGGATGCTTACGAGCCGGTTGTTGTCGAAGAGCTGAGGAGGAGAGGTTTTAAAGCAAGCCCTAGGAGGAGAAGCATTAGGGATGCTGTGTTGAGGGGATACTGATGGAGCCGCTTGGAAGAGTAATAGAGGAGTCCACCCCATACGGATTCGTTTTTAAAACAGGTATAGATAATCCGGTAGCTCTCCACGACTATGTCTTTGTAGAGGTGAATAATTTTGATGATGGAAGGCTGGAGAAGGTTAGGGTTTTAGCAGAGATCGTTGGCCTGGCTTCTAAAAACCCTCTTGCGACGGAGAGGCTGGCTGCTGAGCAACAGGTGTCACCATATTCCTACAAGCTGGTTTCAACAGAGGTGGTGGGGTATCTTAAGGATGGGCGGATCATGAGGCCGAAGGTTGCTCCAGACCCTAACGCGCCCGTCTACAGGGCTGACGACGAGCTTCTTCAAACATTCTTCTCAGGAGTAAAGAGGAGAATACCCTTGCACGTAGCGATGCTTCTCAACAGGCCCATGGTTAAGGTTCCCATACACCTTCAGGACCTTCAGTTCCATTTAGGCGTTTTCGCAGCCACTAGAGCGGGGAAATCCTATTTCGCCGGCAGGTTGATCGAGGAGATTCTTTTGAACACGCCTTTCCCAGTAGTCGTCATAGATATTCATGCGGACTACGTTATGATGGATAGGCTGGTTAAAGGCGGTAGGCATGGCGGCTTCAACATCGTTGTCTACTATCCACCCGGTGCTCCGAAAGTAGGCGGCGTGACCGCTGAGCAGAGGGAACTCCAGCTAAGCCCTGAGCAGCTGACGTACGAGGCTATAATCGCGCTTCTCGGAACTACTCTCGGGGAGAGGCAGAAAATAGTTTTGAGAAACATTTTGAGAAGGCTTAAATCGGAAAGGCGTCCCTTCGGGCTGGGGGATATAACTGGCTTAATCAGGAGCAGGCTGGAAGAGACTGATAGTAATGGTAAGCCAGTGCTTAAGGGGGAGGACAGAGCAAGGTATGAGGGTCTTCTCGCTAGGCTGGAAGACTTGGGGGAAGAGGTCTCGCTCCCGCCAACCGGGATGAGTGTCTCCGAGCTGCTGGCTCCTAAGACTCTGAGCGTCATCTGTCTAAACGGGCTGCGTTCAAGAGTTCAAGACGCGTACGCAAGTATAATTGTAGACACCCTGTTTAGACACCAGGTTTCAAGTAAGAGTGGCGAGAAGAATTTTACCCCTGTCTTCCTCTTTATCGAAGAGGCTCACCGTATAGCTTCTGAGAAAAGCGGGGGCTATGCTGTCAGAACCATATCGACAGCTATAAGGGAGGGTGCTAAGTTTGGGCTCTTCATAACCCTGATAAGCCAGCGTCCGAGAAACATAGACCCAGACATATTGAGCAACGTCGGGAACTACGCGGTGATGAGAATAACCAACCAGCAGGATCAGAGCGTGATAGAGAATGCGAGTGAAAGCTTTTACCATAGGCTTATAGAGGATCTTCCAGGGCTAAACCAGGGGGAGGCTGTGCTCGTCGGGCCTTTCGTGCCTCTTCCGGCTCACGTGAAGACCCTGGACAGGAGGACTGTCCACCACGGTGTAACGCCTGAGCTCAGCAATATCATGGAAAGGATTAATGAGCAGCTTAGGCAAAGGGAAATGGGTAAATGGTGAGATGCAGTGAAGATAGGGGTTTTTGCCGACACCCATATAGGGAGAAACATACCTAGAGAGGTCGGCGAACTCAGGAGAAACGCTTATCGCCACGCCTTCGCTCAGGCTATTAATATTTTCATAAAGGAGAAAGTGGAATGCGTGTTCCATGCGGGAGACCTTTTTGAGAAACGTAGCATGATATCTGAGGACAGTGTTTTCGTCAAGGAAGAGTTGCAGCGCTTGGTCAACTCTATTCGCGAGGAACACGGTGGAGAAGTATCCGTATTCCTCATTAGGGGGAACCATGACGGTGCCCTTGACAATAATGCTCTGGATTTCGTTAAGCATCCTCTCGCAAAATATCTTAAGGTGGTTGGTGAGGCTGCGATAAAGGGGGAGGAGGAATCCTATTTTTTCAACGGCATCCGGTTAATAGGGCTGCCTTACCATCCATACATATCGCGTGTCTTCAAGAATGTCAAGAACGTAATCCAGAGAGGGTTTAAGAAAGAGGGAGAGGTTAAGATTCTCGCAATACACAATTTTATTCAGGGGTATCACGAGGTTCCTCCGGGAGTCCCGCCGCATAACTATCTCACAGTAAGGGATTTCGACGAGCTTGGAGTCAATATCGTTTTAGCCGGACACTATCATGGGAGGGTTAACCCGATGGAGAGTACCGGGACGCTTTTCCTAACGCCTGGTGCAACTGAGGCAGTCGACCTTTCTGATGAAGGCCCGTTCGGCGTCTACGTGCTGGAAGGGAGACAAGTAAAGTTCCTGCCAATAAAGCCTCTGCATGAAATACGCAACATTAAAGTGGATTCAAAGGGCGCGGTGAAACCTTGTGAATGGTTCATCGAGCAGTCTGCTCGCGAGATAGACGCCTACTCCTCAGATCTTCAGGCGAGGAGTATTGATGGGATGCTTCGCCTAGTTTTAATCGGGTACACTGAGAATGACCCGCATAACATAGACATGTCTCTCCGGAGGGAGATTGAGAAGAAAACCGTTTCAACCAGGTTGCTGCATGTCGACTTGGTTAACCGTGTTGAAGATGTTAGGCAGAGAGCAGTATTCTCCAGGCTTGGCAGTGGTCTCGACTACGCGATGGAGATTTTGAAATCACTCGGGGAGATGTCGGATGAAGCGATGAAGATCGTGGATGAGCTAAGTATAACTCTCGATGAAAAGGCAAGTCAGAGAACAGGGCTTCTCACAGACTCCGATAGGAGCCGCTTCGTAAAACGCTGGGTTCAGATTTTAGATAAGGCGGGTGGTTGAAATGAATGGCTTAATCGAAACGCTTAGACTCCGAAACCTGGAGCGTTACAGGAGTGTTCAGCTGGATTTCTCAGCTGGGCTTAACCTCATAAAAGGTAGGAATTCAACGGGTAAAACTACTCTGCTCAACGCATTGACGTTCGCGCTTTTCGGCGAAGTGCCGGAGGCTAGGCCGAAGCTACTGGTTTCAAAGCTGCCGGGCTCAGGGGAGATGAGTATCTACGTAAGGTTCAGGAGCCCGGTTAGCGGCCAGATTGTTGAAGTTGAGAGGAGGGGTGGTTTAGACAGGAACGGGGATTACAGGACAGGGGAAAGACTGCTCCGGATCGACGGTAAAAACGTGTCTCTGGAGAGCGAGGAGGACTTGAGGAGCAGGATTACTGAACTTCTCGGGATGAGTTTAAGGAAGTTTATCAACCTGGTCTATATTAGGCAGGGTGGGTTAACCGAGATACTGGAGCCGCAGAGAGAACGCATGGATTCAGTACTGGGGATAACGCTGTTAAGAGAGCTGCGTGAACAGTTAGATGGAGCACGGAGAGAGCTCGAGAGGTTTAACGGGAAGGATGTTGCAACCGAGCTTCAGAATATTGAGGAACGGGTGCCGGAGCTCGATTCCAGCCTAAGACAGATGGATGAAGACATTGGCCAGTTGATTAGCGAGGTTCAGGATCTTGAAAACCTTTTGAAGAAGGCTGAATCAACAGAGTTAACCGAGCTTCTCAAATGCATTAAGAAGAGGGAGGAGATTGAGGAGGAGCTGAAGAAGATTTCTTCAAGGAGTCAAGAGCTTCTGGAGCATGCCGGCGTCTCTTCGATTGAGGAGTTGGAGGAAAAAATGAGTCTAAATGGTAAGGAGCTGGAAACGCTGAAAGCAGCGAGAAACAGTTTGAAGAAGGAGCTTGATGCATCAATGGAGAAATGGTTAAGCGTGAAAAGCCGTGTTGAAAACCTTGCGAGGCAAGTAAGGGAGCGCGAGTCTCTCGCTGGAAGCGGGGCTTCTAAATGCCCAACGTGCGGCCAAGACCTGCAACCCGCTGTAATCCAGAGGATTCTGGAGGAGGATCGCGGCTCGTTAGCCAGGGCTAGTCTCGAGGAGGCTGAGGCGAGGAAGGTTTACGAGATGAAAAACGTTGAGCTTCAAAAACTTGTTGAAAAAATAAACACTGCTGAAGGCGAGTATTCAAGGATGAGGGCCCTGAGAAACCGTCTAAAAGAGTATTTGGATTCCGCTGAAGCCCGCGTGAAAATAAGGAGTGAAACCCTAGCTATGATAAAGGAGAAGCTAACAGTCCTTGAACTGCCTTTCACCCACGAGGATCCTGAACTGAAGCTGAAGCTAGCCCAGCAGCTCCCCCTCCAGCCAGAGGAGTTGGCCAAGAGGAGGAGTGAGCTTGCTGAGAAGAAGAAGATTTTAGAGAAGAAGAAGAGTATTAGAGCGGATACCAGTAAGAAACTAGAGGACTATAGGAGGCTGCTCAACGAGCTTAAAAGAAGGGTGGAGAAGGCTGGTCTCGCGCACAGGCTTTCTCAACTCTTCGACCAGGCTGTTGAAACTAGAAGGAGGGAACTGATAAAACGCATAGAGTTTCGAGCATTAGAATACTATAGGGCTATGACGGATCAGCATGTTTACGACGCTATAATCATAAACCCGGAGGACTATTCTGTTTCAGTGCATCCGAAAGGATTGACAGATCCTATTCCTGCAAGCAGAGTTGGGGGAGGGCATCAAACTATTTTAGCCCTAGCCATACGCCTCGCGCTCCTCGATGCGCTAAACCTGAATTCACTGCTGATACTGGATGAACCAACCTACGGTGTTGACTCAGAAAACCTTCCCCAGGTTGCAAGCTACATAGGCGAAGCATCTAAGCAACTCTCTCAAATGATACTCGTAACCCACTACAATATTTGTGAGGAAGAAGCTTCAAACATTATAGAAGTAACTGTTCAAGAAGACGGTTCTTCTAAGGCTGAGATTAAAACATAGAGCATGCGAATGTATTTTTTCAAAAATTCTTTCTACGGCCGACTTTAGAAATTTAAAAGCTCAATCAGCCAGATGTGATAACGTTAGAAAGTAGTATGCTTATTTAACCCAGACGCTTAGACGCACTATTCGTATTGTTTAATCCCAAAGCTCATCTAGCTTGATCGGCTTATCGGATAGGATCACTGCCTATTTGTTCTATCCAACAGGATCATTGAGCGAGAAGGGCCGTTGCCGATTTTTATGCGTCGTAGACCGAAACAGACCTCTGCTTTAAGGTCAGTCAAATCGTAAATCATTGAGGACAATGTCCCGCGCGCTACTCTCCTGTCTTATAGGGCTTCTAGACCTTTTAGAGTACATCTAGTCAAACAAGTATCATTAAGTCGATTCCCATCCTAAACCACTCAGACTAAGAGTCTCGATAAGGGTTGCAGTGAGTATTGATATCGTGTTCACATAACTTGGAGCGTGAGATTAAAACTTATATTCCGGAGTGGCCATCGGTTACTGTTGGTTGAGCATGAGGGTGTTAGTAACCTACTACTCTGAAACTGGAAACACGGAAAGGATGGCGAGAGCCGTAGCCGAGGGGGCGAAGGAGGTTAAGGGTGTTACTGCCTCTCTTAAGCGTGTTGAGGAAACCTCTTTAGGAGACTTGGTGGAGTCGGATGTTATAATAGTTGGGTCGCCAACCTACTACGGGTTGATGGCGGCTCCTGTGAAAAGGCTTTTGGATGAAAGCGTTAAGATACATGGGAAGCTTGAGGGAAAGGTTGGTGGTGCCTTCACATCCTCCGGGGGGAGTGCAACAGGGGCTGAAACAACCATCATGTCGATACTGCAGGCCCTGCTTGTCCACGGTATGATTATTCAGGGGGACGCGGAGGATAAGCACTACGGGGTTGCCTGCGTCGGGAAGCCTGGTGAAGAGGACTTGGAGCTATGTAGAAGAATGGGTAGGAGGCTGGCGGAGCTGGCTTCACGCCTGGTTAAGGACTAGCTATACTAGGCTTTCTTCGCCGCCAGCTTTTCTGAAATTATTCTCGCAACTTCTTCAAGCAGTACCCTGTCCTCGTCATCAAAAGCGTTCAACAGGTGACTGTCTACATCAATCTCTCCCGCTACTTTCTTCCCAAGAAGTATTGGAACGACGATTTCGGACCTGGTGGACGGGAAGCATTCAATATATCTTTCCTCCTTGCTGACGTCTGGAACAATGATCGTCTCGCCTTTCTGAGCAACCAGGCCGCAAACACCCTCCCCAATCCTTATCTTTACGTGACTCGTCTCCTCGTCGCCTGAAAAAGCACGCAGCACTAGGAACCCGTTTTCCACCATGTATATTCCGACCCAAGTATAGTGTTTTCTGAAACTCCTAAGCTTGTCTAAGATCCTTTTCAGGAACTCGTCAATGTTTTCCGACGGCAGCCCCCTGATGTACTCGATGATGCTGGGCACCTCGGTCAATAGACACCCCGTTTTTCCTAAGGCTTTATCTTTGAAGCCTGCTGGCCGTTAAGCCCCCAGTTGCTCCTCGGGACATCGTGTATTATTATGTTAAGCCACTCCGGCCTAACCCCTATCTCCTCGAAGGCTCTCGTAATCCCTTTTATAAGCTTCTCCTTCTGCTCCTCAGAACGGCCCTCCCACATTTCAACTATAACCACGGGCATCCTAACCACCCTGTACCTCCTTGTGTGAAACATCATATTTAGGTTTTTATCAATTAACAGGTTAAAACCGACAGCCAGGCTCATGAAGGTAAATCAGGGTGGGTTAGGAGCCTGCCTGCAGTACTAGGACCGTGAGTATATAAGTGCACCTGGTCTCGCTCCACTCAGCATAAGGGAAGAAGGCTTCTAAAACATACGTGCCTGCCTCGTTGAAAGCATAGTTGTACTCGGATTCGACAGCTCCACCTGCTTTTAAAACACGGTTTTGAATAACCTGCACGCATGGTTTTTCAGGATCGTGGCCAACCGGGTAGAGCTCGATTATCCCGCCGCCCGGGGTCTGAAGACGTATTTTGAAATCCGGGCTACACGGCGTTGGGGCAGCGTAGGTGAAATCCTCCTGCGCCGGGTTAAAAGCCATTGCAAGTATTTTCAAAGTTTCACCCTTGTTGATGACCAGCTTATCCGTCTTCAAGTAGAAAACTATTTTCGAGTAGCCTGATGCGAAACTGTTCAATTCTAGCAGCAGGCTGGCGAGGTAGTGGAGTTCTCCAGGCGGTTCTCCGCTGACATCCGTCCAATAATAGGTTACTGTCCTACCCTTGCTGTAAATAGTCAGGTTGTAAATGAAATAGTCTGCCCCGCTTCCAGGATCAAGTTTTAAGCCATCCGGGTATGCTTCGAGAAGAGTCTTCATCCTGTGCAGCAATTCGTCGTTTGTTGAAATTGGTACTACTGAGGAGCCGCTCCTGTTCCTAGCAGGGTCGTTAAAGACAATGCTTCTGTTCGAATAATACTCGTATTTTTCACGCTTGGCCCAAAAACCGCCTGAAACCGTTAACTCCATTATTTTCTCCGGCTTTCTTTGAAAACCGATTATAATGATTGTTGCAGCAGCCAGCACCACCAGTACCCCTAGAAAAACCTTCAGTTTCAACCCGTTCATAATGCTTACTCAACGAGTCTAGGGGTATATAATGCTATTTTTTAGAACACTAGCCCATTAGGCTTTAATCGGCTAAAGACTTATTTCCCATATCCGACAATGAATATTCAAAATGTCAGGCCGGAAACAAATGGAGAGGCTTCTCTCTGCTTTAGAAGGGTTGACAAAGACCATCGCGTTGGAGACCGACGTGGGTTCAGCAATAGTTACAGAGTACGGTGCCAGAGTGCTCGGCGTATTCGTCGGCGATAGGCAAAACCCCTTCTGGGTTTCGAAGAATCTGCAAGCGGTAATAAGCAGCGGGGAGTGGAACATCGGGGGAAACAGGCTCTGGGTTTCTCCTGAGAGAAGGTTCTACTATCGGAGGCCTGAATGCTTTGAAGAATGGCTGTGCCAGTCTTCACTCGACCCTGGAGGCTGGTCAATAGCCAGCTCCAGCATAAAAAGCGTGAATCTCGATGGGGAGGCGGAGCTAGAGGATTTCGCGAGCCAAACTAGGGTGCACATTTCTTTTTCGAGGCAGATCTCAATCCGTGGCGAAAGCATCAGGAAGGGCTTAGAGTATGTGGGGCTTAGGGTCAGGGACGCTATGGCGGCTAGGGGGGAGGTTAAAAACGGGGTTAACCTTTGGTCTTTAACACAGGTGCGTCCCGGGGAGAGTAGGAGTGGCACAGTAATTATCCCTACGCGCAGAGGCGCTAAGCCAATACACTACTTCGGGAAAATACCGGGAGACAGGTTGAGGGTCTCCAGCGACCATGTCTCGTTTAAAATAGACGGTGTCGCCATCTATAAGCTGGGCATAGCTCCGGAGGATATTCTTCAGCCAGGCTGCTCAAGAATAATTTATTATGTGGAGCACGGGAAGAACGAGGTTTTCCTCATATCCATGGGGACCATGATGGCCCCGGTTAGCCAAGAGGAGTGTCTCGACGCGGCGAAGGCTGACCCAGATGGTCCGAAGGGATGTGTTCAGTCCTACAATTCTGGCCCAGACCTGTGTTTCGGAGAGATTGAGCTTCACTTTAAGCCGGCTGTTAGAGTCAAGGATTTCCACGTATCATACGCTGACTACGATATAGAGGTTTTCGCAGGGAAGCGTGGGGAGGTATTGAGGTTTCTGAAGAGGATTGTTCCAAAGCCTTTTCTTTTTTGAAGCCTACTACTCCTCTTTAAACGTTGAAATCCACCACGTCGTGTCTTAATTCTCCACCGTCGACCCAGCATACGAGTAAATTATTGTTTTTCAACGGAACCCAGTTTCCCCTCACTGTTTTCTCAGACGCGACTACAAGGTGATCAGTGTTAATTTTGAAACACATTTCGTATACCGGGGCATCTCCATAGCACATTGATGAGCCAGGATTATACAGGTATCTCGTGAAGGCATAGAGCTTGCTGCCGTCTGAGAATATTGTGTTTAAACTTGTGAACGGGGCTTCAAACCTGCTCACCTTCTCCTCTGCAAATATTTCCATAAGTGTCTGCTCAACCTTTCTGAAGGCGGTGACTACATCCCCCTCTTTCTCGATTAGGCTGAGTAGCAGGTAGAAGTACACCTCGCTGTCGTTCCGTCCCTTCACCAGCCTCGCGTATGAGCCTAGCCTTCTTGAAACCTCGTCAGGAATATTGATCGTGCCGTTGTGGGCTAAAACGTATTTCGAGTGGTTGAACGGCTGAGAGTTTTCAAGCGATATAAGCATTTCTCGCGCTAACCCCCTAGGGTTGCTGGCTTTCCTCACGTGCGCGATGATTATCCGGCCCTTCGCAGCTTTAGCAGCCTTCTCAAAGCTGTCTCTATCCTCGTAAACCGGTTTATCGCTTTTGAAGACTATTGGGTTACTCCCCCCAGGGTAGAAACCTATCCCCCAGCCGTCTGACTGCCTTCCTTTAAACGCCTGGGTGAAGAGGGAGCATTCCGTGTTTAAAAGATGTTGCTCAACACTGCCGGTTCCGACGAAAACTGCTCCCAAGAGCCTGCACATAGCTCATTCTCTACCGGGAGGTGTTTTTAGCTTTTCCTAAAGCGAGGGCTGCATAGAGGCTTAACGGGCAGGCGCATAATGCCTAGCGCGCTAGGTTTTTCTTAGCAAGCATGGGAGACATTTTTGCAGGATGCTTTGCATCCAGTTTGCCTTGTTTAAAATCCTGGCGAGATGAATAGGTTACTGCTAGTGATGGAAGCTGGTTTGACGCAGCCCCTGACCCTGCTTAGAATAGGTTTTTAAACGCGTATCGATTGTTTGAAACTAATGTGAGCAGCATTAGGCTGAAGTACTCTGGACTGGTCAACTTCGCCTCGAGGATGATTTCAGTCCTAACAGGATTACTTTTTACGATGCTTGTTACCAGAAGGCTTACCGAAGAGCTTTTCGGAACCTGGCAGTTTTATGCAAGCCTGCTAAGTTATTTCACAATACCTTCAAGCATCTCAAACTACTGGCTTACCAGGTTTACAGGAAGAGGGAAGCCGGTTGCGAAATCAGGAGTTTTATTCAACAGCGTGGTTTCACTGGTTTCAGCAGCGGTCTTCACCGTCCTGTCCCCGGTTTTCGCATCGAGCGTGAGCGTCGACCCGTTAACGATACTCGCGTTCATAATGTGGATAGTAGCGATACATCACACGTCGAGCTTGGAATCCGTATGTCACGGGGTTGAGCCCCATGTAGTCGGCTATGGGACAATTATTTTCGAGGCTTCTAAGGTGGTTGTCGGAGCAACGCTAGTCGGGTACTTCAGGCTATCCCTTTTCGGTGCAGTTCTATCAGTGGACCTAGCCTTAATAATTCAGGCGCTGTACTACTCGCTGAGGCTCTCTAAACATCTTAAGGGTTCATTCAAGCTGGGAGAGGTTGGCCGATGGTTCAGGATGGGCTGGATTCCTTTAGCATCGATTGCTCCCGGCATCGTGTATTCTCAGGATGCCCTAGTCCTAACGCTGTTAACAGGGTCTCTGCTTCCAGTAGCATACATTAGGGCTGCGAACATTTTCGCAGGAGTTATACTTTTCGCCGGGGCTTTGGCAATAGGGCTTTACCCGAAACTCCTGTCTGGTGGAACAGGCAGGGATGTCAAGGAGTCGCTGGAGCTCGTACTGCTCTTCCTGATACCCATGACACTCGGGCAGCTGATACTTGCTGAGCCCCTACTATATCTTTTGAGGGAAGGTTATGCGCCTGTGCACAATGTTCTCAGAGTAATGGCTGTGTGCTCTGCAGTTATCGTGATGAAAAGTTTTTTCTCAACAGTCATACTGGGCGTTGAGAAGACTGATGTTGGTGAAAATGCTTCGTGGAAAAAACTATTGGAATCGTATCTCATAAGAATCCCCCTTATCGACTTAGCTGGTTCAGTTGCTTACGTAACAGTGGCCGGAGTAGTGTCTAAGATCCTGCAGGATTTGGAGAGCCCGCTAATGCTATTCTCCACGTCTGCAGCTGTATGCTACTTGCTGGTTAACCTCTCAATAGCTCTTTACTACATACGGCTCTCCAAGCGTCTAGTCGTCTTCAGTTTAGATTTCAAGAGAGTATTCAAAATCTTTATCTCGGGGGTTCTTATGTCAGCTGTACTGCTAACGCTGTATCCTGAATCAGCTAAAAGCGGGCAGATAATGGTCGTATTAACGTCGCTGATGCCCGTCATCCTAGCCGGCGTGGTTGTTTATTTCACCACTCTATGTTTAATAGACCAGGAATCCAGGGAAATGTTGAAAACTGTTTTAAACTGGCTTCTAGCTAAGACCGGCTTAAACTCTTTATTCTAACGCGGCAGCCAAGGCACCGTAGAGAACCGCGTCCTCGCCAAGCGGGGTTATAGTTATCTCCGGCAGTCTGTTTATAGCATACTTAGGAATATTTTTCTTAACCGGTTCGAGTATGAGTTCGCTGTTGAAAAGAGCGACTGAGCCACCGACTGTTATTAGCTCAGGGTCATACGTGTTTACTATGTTGGCAAAGCCGATTGCGTTAAGCAACCCTATTTCCCCGATGATTCTAAGCGCCATCTCGTCTCCTCCCCTAGCGGCTTCGAAAAGCATTTTGGGGGCGGCATTCGAAAAATCCTCTTGGAAAAGCTTTCTCAGGGAGCTCTTGTTGAAATCTACGCACCATTCTTTTAAGAGTAGCTTCGCGTAATTGACCATTCCGGTCCCGCTGCAATAAGCTTCCCAGTGTCCACGTTTTCCACATCCGCACTCGAGAAGCCCTTCCTTATCCACTACTATGTGGCCAACCTCATGCGCGTTGCCGTCTTTTCCAAGCAGAAGGTGTCCGTCAACTATCGCTCCACCACCTATCCCAGTGCTTATTGTAACGTAAACAATATTCTCCATGTTCCTGCCTGCTCCAAACCTCTTTTCCCCAAGGACGGCTGCAACACAATCGTTTAAAAGTCTGACTGGTGCGTTAAAATGTTTTTCAATGCCTTCAACAATCGGAATTATACCCACCCGCAGGTTTGGAGGGTTGACTATCAATCCTTTCTTCAAGTCGAGTGGCCCTATCGACCCTACTCCAACCGCCTTCAAGCTTCTATCCGTTAATTCTAGAGAGCTGAGGGCATTTCTCCCCATTTCAACAATCTGCCTCACAACATCTCGCCCTGTTCCACCAGTTGTCCTCCCTGTCTTCTTCAGAAGTATCCTTCCCTCCGCGTCGGATAAGGCGACCCTCACGTTTGTTGCTCCAAGATCTACTCCGAGTACTATGCTCAACCTGGTTCAAAAACTAGAGTATAGCCTGATTTATCTTTTTAGCATCCTGGTAAAACTCTTTAGTTGCTTCTTCAAATCCTTCAAATCATCTAGGAAAAGCCTGAACCCCACGGTCACGGTGCTTGAACTCAGCTTCCAAGGGATGCTGGTTAAACCAGCCTCGTATATAAGCATCACCAGGTTTTGAGCTGAAAGCGTTAATACGCCTAGCACGGCAACTATTACTCCAACCAGCCAATGGTGTATTCTAAGCCCCTTTACTGAGAACTCGTAATTCCTGTTTTTAACCCTGTTTAGAACTATTCTAGTTGCCTTATCCATTGCCCAGAACAACGTGATAGACTGGGTTGTGCTAAAGATTATTTCTGGAACACCTGCTGGCAGCATGCTGAAAATTCTCAGCATGCATAGTTAAAAAGCTTTCTAACCTTGTTCAGTGTTCTAAGTCGATTGCTTGTTTAAACGTCGATGCTTTGCTTCCGAAGTCTTCTAAAAGTCATTTTTATCCCTCTGCCCCCGTCTCTCTTTCTAGATAAGATTTCACGAACAGTTAATACAGCTTTCTATAGTATCTTTTTTCAGGCGGAACCTTTCTCTTGAGAAGCTCGCTAAAAACGTTGTAAAGCCATTCGTAGAAGCTTCTGCCGAAACCATACTTCTCATACCTTCTCATGGAGAAGTATACTCTAAGCCCTCCGTCGAACATTATTCTACCGGTTTTTCTCATTCTGAACTGAAGCCCGTAGTCGTCACCCGCCCCTACTGCCGGAAAGCCTCTCATAATTATGAATTGCTTTTTCCTGAAAGCTGTGTTAGCGCCGACACTCATGTATATCCTAAACCTGTAAAGGATTTTCACGAAAACATTGTTCAACTCTATCAGGAAAGTGTTTTTAAAACTCCTTTCTATCGGGGTCACCACGCCATACACCATAACGACATCCGGGTGGGTGTTAAAATCGTGGATTACTCTCTCAAGCAGATAGGGCGTAGCCATGCAGTCTGCATCGGTTGTGAAAACCAGGTCTGCCTCAGCATTTTTCACCCCGTCGTTTCTCGCTCCTCCGACTGTAGGGGTCTCTTGCCTCACTATCTTGTCAGCATACTTTCTACATATATCTAGAGTCCTGTCTCTGCTCCCCCCATCTACAATGATGATCTCGTAATCCGACCTTGGGATGGTTTGCCAGCTTAGCGTCGTGAGCAGTTTCCCAATATACTTCTCCTCGTTGAACGTTGGTATCACTATGGATATTTTCCTGTTTCCCAATACTGCTTGCTTAACCAAATAAAACCGGGTATTTAAAAGTGGGTTGCCTTGGAAAACATGTTTTTCCCCGAGAAATAGCCTTAGAAATTGCTTACGCTGGAACATGCAAAACGTCTTTTCAGCCTACTGATAAAAGTTTATAAAAACGTTGTTTAAAGTAGGCAGTATGACGAGTGGTTATAAGAAGGCGTTTTGGGTGAATCCGAAGCCTATTGCCGAGAACCCTGAGAAACATGTTAGAGAAATAGTGGAAATGGGTGCTGACGAAATTTTTCTGCTGAGCATAGATGGCGAGGGAGCCCTCTACCCCGCTAAGATTTCAGTTGTTGCAAAGGAGGCTGCTCAAAAGAGCTTGATAGGAGACGTTATAAGGGAAGCGAAGAGAAGCGGGTTAAAGGTTCACGCATGGGTGGTTGCTTTAAACAAGCCGAATAGGGAGCTGGCTGCTAAAAGGAAGGACTGGTTTGTTGTGAGCAGAGAGGGGAAGAGCTGCGTTGACAGCCCGCCTTACGTTGAAGGCTACAAATGGCTCTGTCCCTCGAACGATGAGGTGAAGAGCTATTTCACTGGCACAGTCCAGGAGCTTATGGAGACCTATGACTTGGATGGTGTTCATCTCGACTATATTAGGCTTCCAGATATCTTCCTCCCTGAAGGGTTAAGGGATAGATACGGCTTGGAAAGGGAGGTAGACGTCTACAGGGGGGAGTTCGACTTCTGCTATTGTGAAAAATGTAGAAACGGGTTTAAGAAGGAGTTTGGCATAGATCCCTTGGAAATCGGGTTCGGGTCGCGAAAATGGTATGAGTGGCACGCGTGGAGAGCTGAAAGGATTACTGAGATAGTTAAAAACTTCCATAGGACTGTGAAAAACTATGATAATGCTATTGAGACTTCAGCCGCTGTTTTCGCGACACCGGGATACGCGTATAGGATTGTTTTTCAAAAGTGGTGCGAGTGGCCGCTTGACAGTTTTGAACCGATGATATACCATGAGTACTATGAGAAAAACATAAAATGGATTGGTGAAGCAGTCATGGAGGGTGTTGCGTGCGGTAAAATGATAGTTGCCGGAATCCAGTTTCAATTTTTAAGGAGCAGGAGGGACGTGGAGGAAGCGGTGAACGTTGCCTTGGAAAAAGGCTCGAGCGGAGTCTGCTTCTTCCTATACCCTTTGCAACATCCAGAGCTTAAGGAGGCTGTGAAAGAAGCGTTTTCAAAATTCTGAACGCTTATCGATCGGCTGTTCAGTAAGCAATGTCTAAGGGTCGCCTAGCTGGTATCAAGTTAGATTAAAATAGGCTTCTCGCCTACACTGTGGAGGATGAGGCTGGAGGAGGCTATGCGGCTTAAACCATATGGGAGTTTCGACGTAGTGGTGGCGGGGGGAGGTACTGCTGGAGCCGTGGCCGCAATAGCGGCTGCGAGAAATGGTGTGAAAACCCTTGTTGTAGAGCAGTTCGGTTTCCTAGGGGGAAGCGGGTCAGCCGCCCTCGTCATACCCATGATGCCGAACCATGTGGAGGGGAAACCCTTGGTCAGAGGGATAAGCCAAGAGATACAGAGTCGTCTTCTAGAACTGGGCTGTGCTGCAACAGATAAAAACGGTAATGAGGGCTGGTTCAATCCAGAGGCCTTAAAATTCGTGTTGGAGGAAATGGTTTTAGAGGCTGGTGGGGAAATCCTCTATTTCACGCTTGTCGAGGATGTCATAATGGAGGGTGAAGAGCTTAGGGGAATAGTTGTGGCCAATAAGTCGGGGAGGCAAGCGGTTTTCTCGAAAATCGTCATAGACTCGACTGGAGACGGGGATGTGGCTGCGCTCGCGGGAGTCCCTTTCGAATCCGGAAGAAAGGAGGACGGTGTTAGTCAACCGATGTCGTTAAGGTTCATGGTGGGGAACGTTGACTTAAGCAAACTGGCTGATTTCCTGCTTGAAAACGACAATAGGAGTTACGTCGACCCGCCGCTAATAGAGTTCGCAATAGTTCCAGGCGGAGGCTGGCCTCTTGAAAAATTCTTCCGAGAAGGTGTTGAAGAAGGCTTTCTGAATGATTCTGACATAGTCTATTTTCAAGCGTTCAGCGTCCCTGGAATGCCCGGGGTCGTAGCGTTCAACTGTCCAAGAATAATAGGCAACTATAAGGGTTTCGACGCGGATCATCTTACGGAAGCAGTGATACAGGGTAGGAGGAGAATTAGTAGGCTTTTCAGTTTTCTCAGGAAGAAAATCCCTGGCTTCGAAGAATCTTACCTCGCCATGACTGCGCCGATGGTCGGTGTAAGGGAGTCGAGGAGGATAGTTGGCGAGTACGTTCTTTCTGCACAGGACTATTTCAACGCCAGAAAGTTTGAAGACGCTGTTTCTCGAAACAGGTATCCGATTGACATACATCTGCCAACCAGCCGCCTGCCAGGCGAGAGGAAACTAGGCCCCGGAGAGTATCATGAGATACCTTACAGGTCACTGATACCGGTTAAGGTTGAAAACCTGATTGTTGCATGCAGGGCTCTCTCAGCATCCTTCGAAGCTCACGGCGCGGTAAGAATCCAGCCGAACATGAGGGCAATAGGCCAGGCAGCGGGGGTTGCTGCCGCACTCTGCGTTAAGAAGGGGGTTAGGCCAAGACAGCTAGACGGAAAGGAGCTTAGGGAAAGCCTGGTTCAACAGGGCGCCTACCTCTAGCAGTATGTCACCCACCCGCAATGCTTCTTTAAGAGCGTAATAAAGTATTTGTAGTTCTCAAGAGGCACATCTGGAGGCACAGCGTGATCCACCCCGGGGAAATACCCTTTTCTTTTCACCAGCGGATGAACCCTGTAACCGACCTCTTTTTCAACCGACTCTTTATCCTTTGCAAGCTCTCTCTTATCTATCCCGCCTATCATGATTAAATCAGGATACTTCTCTCCAAGTTTTACCACATCCATGCCTGCTGCTACTTCACACGGTATCACCCCGTTGAAGCCGAGCTTAAGCCAAATAGGTATCAGAAGCTCAACGTTTCCATCACTGTCTACAATCAAAACCTTTACGCCATGCTCCCTGAAGAACCCGGCTATCTCGCTGTACGCTTTACTCATGAACTCTTTAACGGTTTCAGGCCCTATCATCGGCCCATTCTTGTAAGCCATGTCCTCGTTTAAGATCACGAAGTCCAGGTCCAAATCGTCTACAGCCCTATGCAGAACTCGGGTTTGAAACTCTGCACAGAAATCCATGATCTCCTTTATAAGGCCCGGGTTCCTATGGATTCCGAGAGCAATACCCTTTAAGCCAACCATGTCCCTAGTCCACCAGAATGGCCCCCTTATGGATACGTATAGTGGATAGTTTCTCTCACGGTGTTTCTTAATCTGGGAATCCCAGCTCCCAGGGTATCTCTCAGCGTCAGTCGGGTCGTAACGCTTCTTAATCTTCAAGAAGTCTTCGCGATTCTTAACCGGGAAGTCAACCCAGCTCCTTGTAGCGAAGCCGCTCCAACCGTTTTTCCAATCATCTTGAAACCCTATCTGCTTTATCCCGAGGCTGTCAACCCAAACCCTGTGTCTCTCGTCCTCCCTTACCACCCGGTATTCGAACACTGGCCTAGGCCCAAGGTCGATTAAGCCTGGGTCTGGCTTCCACTCGAATCCTTCACTAGGGTAGGATGCTATGTTGACGGCTTCAACCTCGCAGCCCTTGACGCCAAGGTATTCAGCTACCGCCGTGTTTTCCGGAAGCCCCTGCTTAACCCATTTTCTCAAAGTGGCTGGCCTAATGCTTCCAACGCCCCACAACGGTATCTTACTAGGGTTTTTAAACAAGGCTACTTGGAGAAACCGTTCTCGAGGCGTTATCGACTCCACGGGTTTTCCTGCATTAACGATACAGGGATAAAAAGCTTTTAGGGCTCTAAGCCGGGTTATCCGTGAGGAAGCATGAGCAGCTTTAAGGAGAGAATGAGAAGCGGGGAGGTTTTGATGGGCGCTATGATAGAGACTCCGGAGCCGGATGCTGCGGAGCTCATGGGCACCCTGGGGTTCGACTGGTTCTGGATAGACATGGAGCATTGCCCACTTGATTTCAAGGATGTTCAAACGATTCTTCAAGCCATTGGAAGATATGAGGCAGCAACCCTGGTCAGGGTTCCTTGGAACGATCCTGTTTATATAAAGAGGGCTCTAGACCTAGGGCCTACTGGTGTTATTGTTCCTTGGGTCAACAGTAGGGATGAGGCTGTAAAGGCAGTTATGGCCTGCAAGTATCCTCCGGAGGGGATTAGGGGCTGTGGCCCAAGGAGGCCGGTTTGGTACAAGGGTTTCACCGAGTATGTTAGGGGGGCTAATGAGAACGTGGTAGTGGTTGTTCAAATAGAAACTGGCGACGCTTTGAGAAACCTGGGTGAAATACTTTCTGTTCCAGGTGTGGATGGCACGATGGTGGGCCCTGCAGACTTGTCTGCTTCCCTAGGCTACTTGGGCTACCCTGATGAGCCGAGGGTTGCCGAGGCGATAACGCATATAGCTAATATGCACAAAGGGACGAAAGTGTGCCCGGGAATAGCCTCCAACCCCAAGGATGCTGAGAAACACATAGAGCTTGGGTTCAGACTGTTGAACGTGGGCAGTGACCTAGGCTTTATGAGGATGGCTGCCGCCGCGACTCTTAAGGAATTGAAAGAATTCTTACAGAGGGGCTGCTGAAATATTCTCGAGGGTTTGAAAAACGCTGAGACCCGACGGTCAGCGTCAAGCTACTGTGAAGCTGTAGCATCCGGATAGGACTCTATACACGACGCAACCCTTTTTCATACCGACTAGCTCCACTCCATCGGATTTTTCAGCCGGCTTCCCGTTTTCCCTCACCCTACCCGGCTCGGTTGCTGGAACATATACTAGTGCTGAAGTGTTAGCCGGGAGGATGAGCTGCAGGCGGAAAGCCTCGCCGGAGAACCACCATTCGACTGAAACCGTTCCACGAATCGACTCGTATCTCGCGTGAACATGCCCTAGTTCCCTCAACGGGTTGGGCTTGATAATGATGCGTTTAAAGCCAGCGTCTTCAGCGTCTATTCCCGCGACGGTTGAGAAAAGCCATTCACCCACGCTTCCGAAAGCATAATGGTTGAAAGAGTTCATCCCTGGTTCGTGAATCCCTTCTTCAGTCATACTGTTCCACCGTTCCCAAATGGTTGTAGCTCCAAGTTTAACCGGGTAGAGCCATGATGGATAGGTTTCCTGCAGGAGAAGCCTGTAAGCCACGTCAGTCCTGCCATACTTGGTTAGCGCCCGCATGAGGTGCAGCGTCCCTACGAATCCTGTGGTGAGATGCCATCCGCGGTTCTCAACATCCTTAACCAAGTGTTCTAACGCTGTTCTCTCCATCTCCTCGGGGAGCAGTTTCAAATCAAGTGCAAGGGCGTAACAAGTCTGCGTTTCTCCTTTTATCCGCCCCTCTGGTTGAACATACTCTTTAAGGAATGCTGAGCGAACATTTTCGAATAATTCTTCAAAGCGTTCCGCGTCACCAGTTTCCCCTATTTCCCGGGCCATTACAGCCATAAGCTTAACGACGTATGCGAAATAGGCTGTTGCAAGCACATCTCTCGGCGTTTCAGAGCCTGCTGGAACCCAGTCGCCATACCCTGTTTCCGGCCGGAGGAACCCTCTGCTGTTTTCCACAAGATAATTGATGTAGTGCCTCATCTTATCGTAGTAAAGCCGGATTACACGTGTATCCCCGTATGTCCGCCAAAGCACGTGGGGTATGATGATTCCAGCGTCCCCCCAGCATGGTGTTCCAAACCCTGCTCCAGTCGCGGGTGCGACGTCAGGATAGGCTCCGTCTTCTCTCTGGCTATCGTTCAAGTCGATCAACCATTTAGTCATGAAAGCTGAGATATCGGCGAAGTAGGCTGCGGTTCTCGCAAATATCTGCGCATCCCCCGTCCAGCCCTGCCGCTCGTCGCGCTGAGGACAATCCGTCGGCACCTCGAAGTAGTTACCTCGCAGGCTCCAAAGAATGTTTTGCACAAGCCTGTTTAAAAGCTGGTTTGAACATTTAAAATCTCCGGTTATCGGAATGTCTGTATGAATAACGATGCCTATCACCGCGTCCATAGGCGGCCTACTTGGGTAACCGGTGACTTCAACATACCTGAAGCCATGGTAGGTGAAACGTGGTTCAAAAACCTCCTCTCCACCACCCTTACAAATATAGACATCAGTAGCTCTTGCTCCTCTAAGGTTTGCAGTATGCAGGGTGCCGTCTGGGTTAAGGACCTCTGCGAAACGCAGCGTGATCCTCGCGCCTGGCTCCGCGTTTCTAACCCGTAGCCTAACGACGCCAACCATGTTCTGGCCGAAATCGAATATGAAGACACCGGGGCAAATCTCCCTCACTGACCTAGCCGGCAGCTCCATCTCCTTCCTAACAGGCTCCCCCGGATGAGCCGTTGGCCGTAAGCCCACCTCGTAAACTAAAACTTTCTCCCAACCATTGTCTTCGAACCACGGCTCGTCCCACCCTTGGATCTCGCGCCTAGCATCGTATGTTTCGCCCATATAGTTGTCTGCTTCAAGAATCGGCCCATATGCTGCTTTCCAAGTCTCATTGCTAACAACAAGCTGTCGTTCACCATCAACATATTCTATCTCCAGCTGCAGCAGCAGGCGTGGTCCACTTCCAAACTTGTTCAGCCTACCCCATCCACCCTGATACCCTGAGTACCACTCGCTGTGCAGAATTGCTCCTATCGCGTTTCCTCCGGGGTTAAGAAGATCCGTAACCTCGTATGCACGGTAGTATGCGCGTCTCCGGAAGTCAGACCATCCTGGGACGAAATAATCCTCAGTAATACGCTTACCGTTTATGCGGAGCTCACAACTTCCTAGGGCGCTAACATATAGGAGGGCTCGCCTAACTCGCTTCTTAACGATGAAAGTTTTCCTCAATAGTGGTGGTGGCCGAACATACGGAGGCTTCGTTGCCAAAACACCCCACGGGGCAGTTCTGAAATCACCCAGCTCAAGCGCTTCCATCCAATCAGCGTCTTGAAAGCCAGGCTCTTCCCAGCCCTCCTCAACCTGTGCAGAAGCTTTCCAGTGCCGGTCGGTAATCAGAGTTAGCTGTTCACCATCTTCGAACAGAATCATTATTTTTCCAAGAACACCTGCCTGACCACCAGTATTAGTGGCCTTTATAGCGAATATGTTCAACCCGGCGTGCAGCAGGCTTGTAACTTCAAATATCTTTGGACGCTGCCAGGCATAGGGTTTTCCATCACTCCTCCCCGCTTCGGTTCCATTTACAAAAAGCACGAACTGATCGTCGGCGGTTAGCAAAAAGATTCCCCTCTTTATTTTCCTGTCTGCCGGAAGTCTTATTGCGCGGCGGAAATAGCGGTCGGCGACAGGAGCCTCTTTAAGAGGCTCACCCTCCTTAAACCATATCCATCTGCAGCCTTTAAAATTCGGTTCCTCCCATTCAGCATATTCATCATACCCGATCCACTTCGCCTCCCAATCCTCCGGCTTAAGCAAGCCCATTGTCCAATATGCGGACTCGCTCCACTTGGAAGGTCTTCCATACTTATCCCAAACCCTTACCTTCCACCAGCACTCCATTCTGGATAAAAGTTTCTCCCCATCATACTCGATTTGATTAGTTTCGCTCGACTCTACTTTCCCACTATTCCATAAATCACCAATATCATTCTCTAAATTTAGCCTTGTGCTTGAAACTATAATCTGGTAAGCCGTCTGGAACTGTCCTCTTTCAGATGATTCGACAACCCAGCTTAACCTAGGCTTTAAAACATCGATCCCAAGTGGGTTTACCCTATACTCACAACGCAACTTACTCGCTTTTAAACCCGCCGTTGCATCATACGTAGAATTGCGTAAAATAGTCGTTGATTGCAACGAACCATCCGAGACCATTCCTATTTCTCTTTATGATTCTATGATTTAACCGTTTCTCTCTTTTTTTCCACGACGAATTCGCAATAAGGATCTCCCTTAGATATGCAGGTCACTTCTGTAACTTCTGCCTCCACTCCAAAGAGGGAGCTGAAGAAGCCTGCTAAAAAGCCTCTTAAGAAATGGCTCTGCGGTGCATTACTACCTTTATACATGAGGCACTCCCAATTCTCAAAAATCCTCATCCTTGCTTTCTTCATTTTTTCATCCAATTCGACGGCTTCTATGAGAGCCCATCCAAGCATCAAGGCTCTTATCTTAAGAAATTCTAAAGCCCTTATTCCTGTTACTCCATATTTTTCTCTACATGATTCTAAAATATTTTTACCGATCTCCCTCCCCTGGTACCACAGCATTGTTTGAACAACCGGGGCGTCAAAGGTTTTTCTAACACCTACTATAAAGCTCTCTAAAACGTTCATAGGGAAAATTACTGCTCGCATATCTCCCATGGTGAGGGGGAAGTGGTAAACATCTGCATCGAAGCCTTCTAAATGTTCAAATATCCTTATTCCTCTTACAACATCGATTTTCTCCCTTGATATTTCTTCTGTAAGAAGCTTCTCAAGCTCTTCTCGCCCCATTTTAACCGGAGCCTCTAAAAACATCGAAATCTCGATTTCTTCTTTGCGAGAGATGGTTTCACTGATTATTCCGATCAGATTTAAATTGTGTTTTTTAAGTATTGAAAGGAAGGAGGCCAGTGCACCGCTCTTATTGGCTATGTTAAGAGTGATGAAGTAGGTTTTCTGATCCAGGTCCATTACGATTCTGGAGAGGTCTAGGGGACGCCGTACTTCAACTGATTGAGTCCACATTTCTATTTGGAGGGGAAAATGGATCTAGGCTTCTATTTATTTTTTTGATGTTTAGCCAATCATCGCATTCCCACACTGTTCGCAGCATTTTTCACGGCACTTTTCTATTATATACATAACTTTACGAACACTTTCAGGGGTAACAGGTAGGGATGCTCCTTCACGTAGCGTTTTATAAAGTTCCTCGTAAAACAGTATTTCTCCAGGCCCAGCATTCTTGTCTAGAACCCATTCCTCTTCTTTCCAAGGTATTTCCTCCCAATTGTAGCTACGGTCCGGAGTGGGTCTGGTTTCAACCTGCCTTGGAGTAAGGTCCTTAGGGTCAAAATACTTCCATCTCATTGAATTCCCGTTTCCAACGAGGCCTCCCTGGGTCCCCATTATCAGCCAATAGTTCTGAGGATAAGCACATGCACGGGTAACCTCTATGTCGACAAGCGTGGAACCTAGCTCTCTAAGGATTATCTTAACATGGTCCTCCGCATCGCCAAGCGTTAGGGTTCTCTGGAGGTCACAAAACTTTAATTCAACCTGTTCGCCCACTAGTTGAACAGCCTGGTCTATTAAATGAGAAGCATTATTGTTAAGCTCCCCTCCTCCAAACTTTCTCAAAGTCTGCCAGTCCCAACGCCTACCAAATGAGTGAAGGAGTATTTTCACAAGGACTATGCGACCCAGCTTTCCTGATCTAACTATCTCCTTAACCTTTAAGAAGTCCGGGCTGTACCTCTTGTTTTGGAAAACAGTTAGGATCCTTCCAGACTCTTTTGCAGTCCTTATCATCTCGTCTGCTTCAGCTAGGCTTGTGGCCATCGGCTTCTCGCATACGACGTTTTTCCCGGATTTCAGCGCTTCTATAGTTTGAGGAGCATGAAGGTGGCTCGGCGTAGCTACAACTACTAGTTCAACCTCTTCATCTCTTATGAGCGAGTTGAAATCGGAGTATGCTCTGCAACTGAACCTGTTCACAGCCTCTTTCCTTCTCTCCTCAAGAGGGTCGAAGACTGCAACCACGTTGTACATGCTGGAGCATTTCTCAAGGGCGTTGGCATGAATATCCCACCCGCTTCTCCCGAGTCCAGAGATCCCGACGTTCACCCGGCTGCTCATTTAAGAATCCCTCCGCAACGGCTCAGAACAGCCTTAAAAGATATCTTGCAAACTCGCGGACTCCTGTTTTAGGATCCTCCTTCTCCTCGTACTCGATCGAGATAAACCCATTATAACCCTTATCCTCCAGAATCCTCTTAACCTTCTCATAGTCCACTCTAATGTTTTCAGAGACGCTTACCTTGCCATGAATATGTACAGCGTACAGGACTGTCTTCGCAATGTCTTCGTACGTAGATTCCCTATAGTTGCCAAGGTCTAGGTTAACCCTTAGCCATGGAGAATCAACATCCTCAATTATTCTTATCACGCTGTCCGCCCTCGCCGTTATGCCTCCGTGATTCTCCAAGGCTATTACAACACCGTTTTCCTCAGCGTATTTTACACATCTCCTCAAAGCTCCTATCGTCCACAGTATTGCCTGTTCCTCAGAATACCCCTCTGGCACGTAGCCGCCGAAAACCCTTAGAGCGGGAGCACCCAGCTCACGGGCAATACCCACTCCTTCCTCCACAGCCTTTATCATTCGCTCCCTTTCCATAGGATCCGGGTTACAGAAGTTCGTCGAGATTCCGGCACAGGAGATTGGTAGTCCCCGTGAAAGTGCAATCCTTTTTAAATTCCTGAAGTATTGCGGTTCCCTTGAGGGAAGCCAGTAGAGGGTCATCTCCACCCCATCCAGCCCAATGTTATGAGCCTCCTCAATGAAATCCTCATAGCTCATTTTCCCGTCCTTAAGATAATCCCTGTAAGAGTAGGCTGCACAACCGATCTTTATCATTTCTCCTCGTGAACCTGAAAAAGACTATTTATGTTTTTCAAAGACTATAATCCTTCCCTGTTAAATGCCGAGTGTCAGCCTGTTATGTTAATACCCGATTTTTCTCAGATAATTCCTGCTCTCCAGCATGCTTTTAAACGGGCTTCCTGGAGTCCAATCCTGTTCAACGACAACCCACTTCACGTTAAGCTGTGCCGTGAAGCTAAGTATGGCTGGAAACTCTATCGAACCCTTTCCAAGCTCTGAGAACCTCTTGTTCTTCATATCTTCCTCAGAACCATCTTTAAGATGCAGGTAAACAATCCTCTCCCTATTTGTCTTAATGAACTGAAGCGGGTCTACTCCTCCGAATTTAACCCAGTAAGTGTCAACGCATAGTCCGACTAACTCCGGCTCAGTGTTCTGAATAATTATTTCTATTCCCCTCTGATTGTCAGCTATTTCGTGCCCGTGATTATGGTAGCAGGTTTTAATCCCGTGCTCCCTGGAGATTTGCCCAGCCTTGTTTAAAAACTCTGCACACTTAAAATAATCTTCATCTAAGCCTTTTCCACCGGGGCCGCTAAAAGTCAAATATTCTCCTTCAAGCGTTTCTAAAAGCCTCGCCGCCTGTTCAACCTGCTCCATGTTTCCCACACCCATGTGCAACGCGACAAGCCTTAAACCGTTTTCCAGCAGAAGCCTTCTTTTCCACATGGTGTCTGTAGAAAATATTTCGGGAGAGGCTTCTATACCCTCGTACCCGGCTTCCCTCGCCTCGTCCAGAACTTCTTTAAGGTTTTCCCGCGGTTTTGCTCCCCAGATGATTAGTTGAGCACCAACCTTCAAGCTGCCCATGCTTTTTCGCCTAAGCTTAAACGATATAAATCTTTCCAAGGTTTTCATGAGAAAGCTTAAATAGTTTTTCAAAAGGCTTCCCGTCGACTTTGTGCATTGATGTGGAAAAATGGATTAAGAAGGTGAGTTCACAATTAGATCTTAAGAAGATCGATGAGGCGAGAAGCAGGATTGCCGCTGCATGGAATTTTAAACAAGTGGAAACACCTCCTTTAATCATTAACTGTCCCCCTCCGGATCCTTGGCCCTCCTTCAAATATTATGAAACATTTCACGATGTGGATAAGATGCTTTTGTCTCAACTAGCCTCAGTATATTCTCACGCCCTCCTTCAGGATGACGGCATGCCATGCGTAAGGGCTAATTACGGCGTAGGAATTATTCCGAACGGGTTTGGAAGCGAGGTGATCGTACAGTATGATTCTGACCAGATGCCGTGGGTTAAGGAGCCGGTTTTAAAGAAGGATCCTCCAGACTTGGGAGAGTTGAAGGATCCCTCGTCTCGTCAAAGCTTGATGACGCGCGTTATTGAAACCGAAGAGTATTTTGTTAAACTGCTTGACGGAACCGGGGTGAGAGTATATCTATGCGACACCCAGGGGCCTTTAGATGTCGCCTATCTCCTCAGGGGGCCAAAGCTTCTAAGCGATTTCCATCGTCACCCGGACTTTGCAAAGGAGCTCCTTGAAAGGGTTGCTGAAGTATACGTGGATTTCTCGGTTGAGCAGAAGAAAATAGTGGGGGAACCTCTTGACCAGGGTTTCCATGGGACGCCTAACGTGTGGATGGATAAAGGCGGTGTCAGACTATGCGAAGACGTGGCTGTTATGATGAACCCGGCTCAATACAGAAAGTTCTGTATCCCGGTTAACGAGTTTTCACTGAGACCGTTTAATGGAGGCATGGGTCACTTTTGCTGCAGCGAGGCTTCAGACGGCAGACAGGTTCTTGAACCAATCTTGTCAAGCGGAGCCTTTAAAGCATTCTTCTTCGGAAGCCCAACCAAGTTCTACAGCTTAAGAGAAACCGTCGAATTGTTTCAAAGTAGGCGCGTGTGCCTAGTGTGGACTGACGGTCCCCAGGAGGGTGAGAAACCCGAGTCCTGGGTTAAACGGGTGTCGAATTCCCTTGAAGATAAAACGGGCATCATATTCTCTATAAGCGTGGAAAGCTTTAACACTGCACGCGAAATTCTTAACGAATGGAAAAGAGTATTCAGATAGTTAAATCGTTGGAAAACAGAGTTTAACATTTTGCCGCCAGTCTTCTCAAGTGTTTTCCTCTAAACCGGTTTGTTGAGGAGCTGGCCCTATGCGTATCGGCCTGCCTTCGCTGAGGGCTTGAGCAGTCTTTCTCCTAGCGCTCTGTAAAAGCCTCCATACGGTCCCTCTTGAGACCCCCATCCTCTCCCCTGCTTCCTCCTGCGAAAGCCCCTCTAGGTCAACGAGCCTCAGAGCCTCAAGTTCATCAGGCTCAAGGTAAACAGGATCCGGTTTTCCATGTGTTCCAACGGGGTCAAGCCCGGTAATCGGTGGAATAGCCCCCAGCCATACTGGTTTAGGCATTCTTCCTCTTCGGCCATGCCTATGTCTCCTCCCATACATTGCTCATTAGCTTCCGAGCCGCAATATTTATATATTTGTGCACAGTCTCGTTATTCATGGAAAATGTGCATAATCACAAAAAGGGAGGTGAGTTTGAAAAATGAGGTATAGGCACAGGAATCTTTTCTACTTAACCGGTCTCCCCGGGTGCGTCAGGCTCGGCTTCTACCCAAGATGGTTTGGGGCAGCTCCTGGAGGCATTCCGCCTGCACCTGCTCCACCTAGAATACCCTTCCCGCCGGCTTATACCAGGGAGCAGGAGCGAATGATTCTTGAGCAGCAGATTAAGATCTTGGAGTCTCAGCTGGAAGCCGTTAGAAAACGGCTTGAAGAATTAAGCGGTGAAGGAAGTCAGCGAGTAGGGGAGTGATAATATGCCAAGCGGGTTCTGCTGGTTCTGGTGGCTGGCACCGTCCTACTGGCATCCTTATTCTCAGTGCTTCTGAAGGCTATACCCATGGTTTCCACGGGCGCGCTAGGAGAATCGGTGAAAACCCTAGGGAATGGTCGATTAACAGTAAGACGTATATAGACATCATGTATAGTGCAGGTATCTAAGCATGGTGATTCGGAATGAGGATTATAATACCTGTGGAGGATGATCGTGGCTTGGATTCACGCTTATCCGAACACTTCGGCAGGGCTCCCTTCTTCATAGTCTTTGAGCTGGATGATGAGGGGAAAATCTTAAAGCAGGAGACTGTGCGCAATGAGGGTGAACATTTCGGAGGAACAGGACGGCCTGCTGACCGTATACTGCAACTTAAGCCTGACGCAGTAATCGCCTATGGGATGGGACCGAGGGCACTGGCCATGTTCCAGCAAGCGAAGATAGCTGTCTTAAAAGCTAATTCAAACATCGTCAGAGACTTGGTTTCATCCTATGTTAAAGATGAGCTTGAAGAGTTGACTGAAGGTTGTCATCAAGCCCGTCATAAACATTAATCCGCGAGTCTTCTGCTAAGTTTATAAGTTGAAACCGTGGGCTATGTTAAGCAGCAATGCGGGAAGACTATGCTTGGAACCGTATTATTCTGGAGGCTTACGGTGTCTCTAAGGATCTAGGGGTTCCTGCAATAGAGATGGATGACGGCTGCGTGCTTTTCTCAACAGCCTTTCTGACAGCTATACGGTTTGGATGTTTGAAAGCCATGGACGCTGGTGCGGGCATAGGTTTTTCAACAGTATGGATTGCTAAAGCTCTTTTAGAGTCAGGGGTTGATGGTAACGTCTACGCTGTTGAGAAGAATATTCGAAGATTTAGAAGGCTCAAGGAGCTTGTTGGCAAGCATCGTTTGGAGCATCTAATCACGCCGGTTAACGGAGACGCGTTGGAGTACGTCAGGAAGGTCGATGAGCTGAATCTAGTCTTCATGGATATTGAAAAGGAGCAATACTTAGAGTTTTTCAACCTGATTAAGAGCAAGATTCTTAGAGGCGGAGTGATGCTTGCACACAACGTTAAGCACCCGTATGGCACCATAGCGGGCTTTCTAAACGAGACTTCTGGCGGAATGTGGAGAACCGTTATAGTGCCTACTGGAGCAGGAGTCTCTATAAGCATTAAAATGGGTTAAGACTGTAAGACAGGTTTTCTGGATGATTCCCCAATGCTTTCCTCAATTGCTTTAACGACGGCTACTGGCTCAAGCATCTCTTCGCCTGAAAGGATCCACCGCTTGTTGTCAAGCATCTCCTTAATCCTCATCATCCCCCTCTTGTAGCAGTCCTTGGAGTCAACCTTGGCTGAGAAATGGGTTTTCTTAGTTAGGCCTTCCAGTGAAAAAACATAGGGCATTTCAGGGGCGATCTTTACTGTTCCAATCTGTTTCTCGTGAACCAGCGTCGCAACTATGTTTTTATTCTTCACGGTTGCATAAATCTCTCTCACCCCTGTTCCCGCAACCTCGTTAAAAATCTCTGCACAATGCACTCCATAAAAGATTAATCCGCCATACTCGCTTTCAAGGTCTCCCGGGCCTAGTACGCTTAGGAAAACCGGCTCCTCATTCTTAAAAATTTTTTTAAGCTCTTGCACAGCGTCCGTAAACCTCAGGGTCGAAAAGCTCGTTAAAAGGGTTTGTTTCTCCTTCGCTAACTCGATGATTTTTTCAGCGTCTGCTACCGTGGCTGCTAGAGGCTTATCCACGAAAACCGGAATCCTGTTTTCTATGAACGGCTTAGCGTATTCCAGGTGTAGCCCGCCGTGTCTAAACTCTACAAACGCGACATCAATGTTTCCAATCATCTCGTTTACATCTGAAACAATGTTTTCAATACCGCCTTTTTCCGCAACCTCTCTATTCCTCGTTTCGTCGAACCCGAAGAGGTGGGTTGCTTTGAAACCCGGGACGTAATTTTCCCTGTCTATGCCGTTCGCGATCTGTGAAAAAGTTATCGCGTGAGAATTGTCGGACCCAACTATTCCTATCCTGTAAACCATGTGGGCGGGTGAGTGGAACGACTTTATAAGTTTTTCAGAATCACTGTTTTTTCAGCTTGAACAGGAAGTGGCAGCATTCATCTCCTCTCATTAAAAGCTTGTCTCTAACCAGTTCTATCCCATGGTTAAATCCTTTCACAACATAGTGGTCGCCGCTGCAGATCATTTTTTCACCCACGTCGGATGCGTTGAACTTTTTAAAGACTTCCGCGTGGACGCACTTCTTAACGATAACTTCCAAGGCTTCTTCGCTCTCCTCTAGAACCTCGAATTCATGAGCCTCCTTACTGAATAATGTTAAAAAGTATCTGGGAGTTTTATCCTTTGCCTCTATGCCTCTCTTCCTCCATTCCTCCTCTATCCTTCTGTTCCTCCAGTCTACCAAAACGTCCAGCGCCTCTTTACCAAACTCTTTCTCAAGAATCCGGCTCATCATAATTAAAGAAAAATCTCTATAATATCTTAACTCGCTCATTTCTAAGCCTAAACGGCTCTTCTCACTATTAAATCTTTCCTAAGGGGAAGCATGATTCCCGACAATATTTCTTAAGGATGGTTTCCTGGAAACCCTGCGAAACTTTAAACCCGTTCGATCGGCTTTTTCCCATCCCCTTATGCGGAAGAATTAAATAGTTTTTCTCTCCCAATAGACGTGGATTCGTGATGGGAGCTGAAAGCATAGTTGCAGTCAGAAACCTTGTTAAACGCTTCGGGGATCTGGCGGCTGTAGAGGGGGTTTCGTTAAGAATTGAGAAGGGTGAAGTATTCGGGTTGATAGGTCCAAACGGTGCTGGCAAGACTACTATTCTAAGAATAATGGCGACACTCCTCCTGCCGACAAGCGGCTACGTCAACATACTTGGGTATGACGCTGTCAAGGAGGCTGGTAAAATCAGGCCTTTCATCTCGTACTTGGCTGAGGACGCTGGGACATATAGAAACCTGAGCGGCCGCGAATACTTGTCTATAGTGGCAAGGATATACTTTGATTCGGATATTGAGGCGTCTAAAGCTGTTGAGGAGGCGATAGGAATCTCAGGGCTGGGTGACAGGGTGGATGATAAGATGAAGACTTACAGCAAGGGGATGAAGAGGAGGCTCCAGATAGCTAGAGCATTAATGACAAAGCCGAGGCTAGCGATATTAGACGAGCCTACTGCAGGCCTAGACGTTTTTCACGCGAAACACATAAGGGGGGTTGTGAGCAGACATGTCAAGGAGGGTGGGACAGTGGTTCTTTCAAGCCACAATATGCTTGAGGTCGAATACTTGTGTACTAGAGTTGCTTTTATACATCGTGGGCATGTACTTTTTGAAGGAGCACCGGAGGAGATTAAAAATAAACTCGGGGCTTCGAATCTTGAAGAGGCATTTATCGAGGTGACCAGTAGATGAGAAAGCTTGTTTCACTGGTTGAGAAGGAGGTTAAGGATCTTCTAAGAGACCCCAGGATATACATTGGCCTGGTTGTTCCCGTGGTACTGATGCCGTTACTGGGTTTTCTCATGTCCACATCGATGAGCAGCTCTATTGAAGCCGGGGCTAAGGGTTTGAAAATAGCTGTACTCGACTACGATAAGACCGTGTTAAGCAACGCCTTCCTAAACCTTTCTGGGAGCCTAGGGGCGGATGTTAAGAGTATTGACGTTGCTGACATTGAAACCGCGGTCGGTGAAGCGAGAAACCTCGGTTCAACCGCTTTGATAGTTATAGGGAGAGGGTTTGAGAATGATCTGGTTAACTTCAGGAGGGCAAGCGTTGAAGTATACGTTGTAATGGAGACCATGAGCCTAGGCTCAATAGGCGCATACTCTGCCGTTGAAGGATTATTGAGCGTGTCCTCGAAGATTTTCAGCAACATGTTGATCTCTAAACTTAACCCAAACATTTCTCCCGATGTTGTTCGAGAACCGTTCAACATTTCGACGCGCTCAATACTCAAGGATAAAATAATCGAGATTCCTCCTCAAGTACTTTTCAACCAACTCTTAATGGGGTACAGCATTATGATTCCGCTGCTGCTTTTAATGCTGTCAATTACTGTCGTCCAGTTTGCTGCTACTGCAACCGCGGTTGAGAATGAGGAGAAAACCCTGGAGACTCTCTTGACTTTCCCGGTGACGCGCTACGACATCCTTCTGGCTAAGCTGCTAGGCTCATCTATCCTGGCTGTAATCGGGAGCATCCTGTTTACAGGAGGGTTCATCCTATACTTTAACAACATGCTCACCATGTCTGGTTTCAATTTTCCAGTGGGAGATGTTTCCCGGCTGCTTCCCTCACCCCCGCCTGAGAGCTTCATTCTTCTCGCTGTCAGCCTGATTCTTGCGATACTTTTCGTAACGTCTCTCGGAGTGGCGATCGGAGCATTAAGCAGCGACGTCAGGATGGCGAACTCTCTCCTCGGAGTGGTAATAGTTCCGATAATGGTGCCCTCATTACTGATGATGTACGGGGACCTCAGCACACTGCCTCTATCTCTTAAACTTCTAGTGTACGCTCTGCCCACATCCTACCCCATAATGATCGCTAAAGACATGGTTATGACGCCAATATCCTTGGAAGCCATTCTCGGAATCCCGTATTCTGCAGCCCTAACGGTTCTCGTCCTCTACGCTACGAGCATGCTACTGGCGCCGGAGAAGCTCTTGACGATTCAATACAGGCTGAGGCTCAGGGGTTCTAGGAGACGGCAGATCAAGGAGCTTGAAACCAGTCTACAGTGACTTTTTTAGTCGCCCCTTCCATCCAGCATTTTTCTAAGCGACGCGTGGGAAACCGGTGGTTAGCGCCTCGTTGCGCCAGATAATCTTAAATCGGTGTTTGCAAAGCGCCAAATGTGGGAAAACCAAGCATAGTCAAGCTCGGCACCATTGATTGCGGCATGGTGGAGACGACGCCAATAGTCTTTCAGAATAGGCTTTACCGCTTCGAATATGTGCGTCCAAACTACAAACCGAATAAAACAGGCATCCCGTTCTTCCGTTTCATCGACGTCGACTCCGGAGAATCGACTCCAGCTTTTGCACACGGTTTCCACTTGGGTAGTGCTTATGTGGATGATGATAGGGTTTTCGTCTACGGTGTTGACGCTTGGGGCGGTTCGAAGATTAAGGTTTTCTGGAGCAGGGATTTGAAGGAGTGGCGCTCGGAAGACGCGCTCATCCTTCCCGGGTGTGGAATCTACAACAACTCTGTCTGTAGGAGTCGCGATCACTACATAATGGCGATCGAGCTGGGGGAGCCTGCGGGGCTAGTTGGCGTTAGGTTCACGATCTTCTTCGCCGAGTCGGATGATCTGCTTAAATGGAGTATGCGCCCGTTTAACGAGGCCTTTTCAAAAGACCGGTATACTGCTTGTCCTGCAATCCGCTGGCTAGATGGATACTATTATATGGTTTATCTTGAGCAGACACTGGGATTGACGTATGAGCCGTATACTATCCGTTCGAGAAACCTTGTTGACTGGCAGAGCAGTCCTTTTAATCCAGTTATGCGTCCCTCAGTCGAAGACAAGAAGATTGCTAGCGAAAGGCTTACTACTGAGCAGAGGAACAGGATTGCTAATGCTGTAAACATTAACAACTCTGATCTGGATTTCTGCGAGTTAAACGGGAAGACAATTATATACTATAGCTGGGGGGACCAGAGGGGCACAGAGTTCCTAGCCGAGGCTGTTTACGAAGGCGGGCTGGAAGACTTCTTCAGATACTTTTTCAGACAATAGTTAGGTTTCAAAGATAGGGAAAGCATTCTCCTACAAAACTTAATAATGGGCATCGAAATTATTAAATTCAGGGAAATAGTGCGGAGGAGGCGTATGCTGCATGAAGGCTGGTTATGCGAAGAGAGACGTGACGCCTCCCATAGGGTTGCGGCTGGGTGGTTATGCGCACAGGTTCGGCCGTTCTTCTCAAGCTGTCCACGATCCCCTTATGGTCAGCGCCATACACATCGGGTCGTATGGTGAGGATGTGCTCCTAATACATTGCGACGTGCTCGGAGTCTACAGAAGCTTCGCAGACAACATTAAGAGGGCTATTCAAGAAAAGGTTGGAATAGGCTCAAGCCGAATATTTTTGACAACAACCCATACTCACTCTGGGCCTGAGACAATCACTCCTATGTGGCCGAACACATTCCCCTACACTAATGAGGAGAAAAGGGTTTTAAGCCAATGGGAGGCTTTCTTCGCGGAAAGCATTATCGAGGCTGCGATAGAGGCATGTGAAAAGTCTACGCCTGCCTCCATCAGATTCGAGACTGCTCTAGTCCCAGGCCTAACCTATAATAGGACGCATAAGAATGGTGTTATAGATGAATGCATGCCTTTCATGCTGATCAAGAATAGGGATTTTAAGATTGTTTTGACGAATTATTGCTGCCACCCTGTTTGCAACACCGATCTCGGTGTCTCTGCAGACTACCCTGGGGAACTGTATGCTAGGATGCTTGGAAACGGGTTTGAAGTTTTTTTCACAACGGGTTCAGCAGGGGACATTGATCCTGTCGAGAAGGGCAGGGTTTTCATATCGAAAATAGGTTTAAGCATGCAGCACGCGTTGGAGAATGCTTTGGGAGACGCGGTTGAACCAGCCCACGATGGGGTTAATGTTCAGAATAGAATTCTCAGGCTGAAGCTTAGGGATCCGCCTTTTTTCAGCGAAGCTAGGAGAAAGTTCTTAGAGCAGTATGAGCTTTGCAGGAACCGGCTGGATAACCAGGAGTGTGTCACCAGCCTTCTTTACGCGGATGAGGAATACGAGGTTGCCAAAGAAGGTAAGAAGTCGGTTGAAACACTTATTCAGACTTTAACCATAGGGGGTGAAGTTGTTTTAATATCTATCCCCGGAGAACTATTTGTGGAATTCGGGTTGAGGATGTGTGAGGCGGCTTGTTCGATGGGGTATAGGTCTGCAATAATATCTACTTATTCAGAGGATTATATTGGCTACATTCCTGATAAAGAGGCTTTTGAAAAAGGATCTTACGAAGCCCGGCTCGCACGCTGGAGTAGAGTAACGCCTGACGCTGGCGACCAGGTTTTTCAAACCGTTTTGGACTGCTTCCTCTCATCTATAAAGAGTATGTGAACCCTCTGTTTTCAGAGTAGCCATCCTAATCTCAAATCATACTGTGAACCCGTTTTCCTTAACCTTTTAGGGTTAATCCTAGCTAGTTTACCGTAGTATTCCCTGTCAAACCTCTCTAACTCCTCCGGCATTTTAGACCATGCTTGCGCGGTTCGCCATATCCGAACATGGTTTCTAAGAGCTGCATCAATATCTTGGGAGGTTGGGACAACATTATGATATCCAGGTAATCCCATCGAACCATAGTAACACCAGAGGCCCACAGCATTATGAATCTGATAACCACTGACCGTGTAGCGAAGGAATTCTTCACGCTCCAAACCTTCACGTCCAGCTTCTCCTCTCAACACATAGTCTGCATAAGCGTGTGCAAACGGCAAGTATACGCGGCAGGTGCCGAATGGTTCGGTGCTTGAGTGTAGATAGAGCAGTCGGTCGCCAAGAATAGATCGAGCTCTTCGAATCAAGTAATATCCTGGGCGGAAATCCTCCCTGTGGCCACACCATCCGTCGAAGTAAAGACCATCTACTCTATACTCCTTCAGAATCCTTCTCATCTCCGAGAACAAGTCTGGAGCATTCGAGTAATACGGGCTGAAATAAACTAGAAACTTCATACCGTTTCTCCTGGCTTCCTCCCTGACTCTTGCAAACTCCGTCGGGTCCGCTGGCACAGGATGATCAGTTTCCCACGGCTTAGGATGCTTGTAATCCGAGCCAGGTGGATCCTCAGCCCATTCAGGAGCGTCAGAAGCCCAGCCTTCATGCATAGTGAACACCCTGCAATATTTCGCGTCGCTTCTAATAATCTCGTCAGAGGGATATGGCTCCTCCAAGGTTCCTTCATGAGCCAATAATTCCGAAAGCCTTTTCAAATCGATTTCTCTGGGTGGACATATCGAGACCCAGAGTTCATCCCACCTGGCTAAATGCGTCTGCACCATCCACGACTCGGATCTTAGACCTGTTGCCTCTGTCCGCCGTGTCGGAATGCTGAAAAAACCGCATCCACCTAAGGGGTCTAAAAGGAGTCTATTACCATTAATTTCTTGAGCGTAATGTGGGAGAAAATGACCGTCGAAAGCAAGCTTAAGATGCTGCTTTAGAGAAAATATGATTAAAGAATCACCTTGTACAGTCAGCTCGAGACCCTTTCCTTCGAAAGTGCATCTGAACTTGGTTTTTCTAGAGACCCTCCATGGAGACAGGTGATCCGGCAGTCTACAGCTTAACAACTTACGTTCAACACCGATGCGTTGCTCAACTTTAAGCCGGCCCCTGTCTTCCAGCGTTAGACGCATCCCTGGAGTTAATACCTCAAACCCTCCACAGGTGCTTTGTAAACTCTGAATACCCATCCCCATAAGAACCTCGTCCCCCGCATCGAAATCCATGGCTGTTTTCCTCGCGGTCTTTAATTAAAGGTTGCTCGCGGCAAACATGCTACGGCTTCTGATGGAAGCCTTCACACGGGTTGAAGCAGACCCTCACACTTCAACAGTGCATCAAGTGTTTTAATCGTCTCCCGGCTACTCAGGCTCCAGGCAACCCCTTCTCCATCTTCTGCTCAAGCTCATCCCAGAGATACGTGATCGTCTCACGCTTGCCGAGGGCTACTTCAATAGCTTGCCGTATATCCGGGTCATAGGCTGGGCAATAGTCGACGAAGACCCCCCTGTCCCTGTAATCTTGAAGACACCTGCCTATGATAACGTTTATCCTGCCCTCTACGGGTTTAGCACCCCTGCCGATAACAATCGCCATCTTAGGTCCTTTCGCAATATTCTTCACGCCAATCTTTTTTATCGCTATGGATAGCTTTTTCTCACAGCCTGAACAGACATCCCCCTGGACTAGCTTAACGTTCCTAGCCTGTTTAAGAAGCCTTGCGGGTTTCGCGAGCGGCATTACAAATATTTTTCTCGCGGCTTTTCCGTCTTTAACAAGCTGGTCGAGAGTTGTTCCAACAAGCTCTATTTTCTTTGGATCTATCTCTCCCAAGCCAAGTTCATGGGCATATCGAATATGCTCGATACTCGTCGAGTTGAAACCCATTCTAAGGCAGGCTACAGCATCTGTTGCAACAGGATCGTCGCCAGCTATTATAAGTCCTAAGGGGAAAGCCTCACTGTAGCCAACTCCTATTAAACCATCTATAATAGTCAGTCTCACTCGTAGGATTCTGTTTAATTCCGCAAGCGTCCAATTCAGGCTGTTAAGGTGGCCGAGCCGCCGTTGAGATGGTCCTATGACGCCCCACATGTTTTTTAATCCCAGCGTAACGTTGCATAATCCATGATGCTTCATAACTGGAAGACTAATTATGAGGTCAGCATCCATTACTGTTTTAGCGATTCTTAACGTGGGGCAGCCTCTTGCGTTCGGAACATCGACAGTTACCTGCTCATCCTTACGGAAATCGACAAATCTGACTCCGGCTTTCTCAGCGATTTCTCTCATCCGCATCTTTTCAAAGACTTCGCTGGATATTGTTCCAACAAGAGGGTTCTCACCAATGGTAACGTCACATCCAATATCTCTAAATATTTTCGAGACGACGTATATTACACGGGGGTCTGTTGTCTCAATATCACTAACGTTTAAAACGTTAGGTTTTACAACTACCTTGTCACCGCTTTTCGCAAAGGCCTCCGGCCCTCCTAGTAGTTCTATGCTACGCCTCACACCATTGAATACATCTTCGTCGAAACATTTTCGCGGAATCTTTACAACTGAAACTTTTGCCAATGTTTGCACTGTTAAAAAGTCTTTGTAAGCATTATTTAAAGATTTGTTAATAATTCTTAAAAGTAAGCCTTAATACTGGGCTGGCTTTATTATTCAGGTGATGTTATCAAGAAGACAGGATGTTTGGAATCTAGTGAAAGATAGTTTTAATGAGAAGCTGCCCAGGCGTACCGCCATCCTTGTGAAGGAGAATGACTTCTCTATTTCCTTTGCATATCCTTCTGACTTCGGTTCTATCGGTTGGTTCCTAGACAACAGGGAAGAGACAACTTATGAAGAAGCCCCGGTCGCTGCTCTAAAATTCGGAGAGTATAGTTTTCCGGATTTGTCAGGTAGGAGGCTATCTAGAAACGTTTTTCACTTTAGGACGATGGAGTATCAACCGTCCCTCGTCAAAAGGAAAATTGTTTTCTCAAACGTTGGGATTGGGGCTACTGAACTGTTCGGCCAGTGTCCGAAAGGAGGATCTTCTGGAGGATTACACTTGAAGCTAGGTGTCATCCGCCATTCTGCGTGAACAGGAAATTCTACACTATTGTCACTCTTGAATGTTCCTCAGCAAAGGTAAGCAAACACAGTTCTGGCAGTATTCTAAAAATCCATCTTGGGAAGAAAAGCTTGTTCATAGCCTCTGAGTCTAACCGATACGGTGTCTACTCGTGTATAGAGGAGTACCTTGACGACTTGGAGAAGGGTACTATTAATGCACGCAGGAAAACTGGGCGTCACGTTATTTTTGAAAAAGATGTTGCTTTGAAATCTGGAGGACAGGTTAGCCTTCTGTTCGGCATAAGCTTCCAGTCACCCGACAAAGCAGCTGGAGCACTGAGACTGAAGAATCCTGTTTCAAGCATTAGGGTGAAGTGGAATAAATGGTTCAACTCTCTTCCAGCACCAAGCTTCGAAACAGAGGCAGATAGAAAGGCATATTATAAATGCTGGTGGATAGTCAGGCTAAACTATTATAGGCATCCAAGTCTAGGAAAAACCGTGCTCGAGGCTCTACCGGTTTACCGTGGCTATTGGCAATGGTCTCTTCCTGCTGTCGAATGGCATTCGATGCTTAACCCCGAAATAGGACGTGTCTTTGTTAAAAACCTTCTAAACCTGTTTCTCAAACACCAGAGGGAAGATGGTTATGTTACACACGCGATATACCTAGTTGAGAAAACTCCGGGTGAAACATGGAGTAGTAGAAACATCATTCAGACTCCTCATCTCCCATGGGTCGCGTTGAGATACTACTATGCTACGAAAGACCTTAAAAGCATTAGAGCATGGTACCCTAAGCTGGTTAAGTATTACAACTATCTTAACGAGTCTCGGGATGCTGGGCTACTTAGGCTGGGCCTCTGGGCTATTCTCACCTCTTTCGACACCGGGCTGGATACTTTCCCAGCGTTCCAGAAAGTGACCTATGGCGACTCTGGAATTAAAGAGGATTTCTGCTATCCTGCAATCTTTGCAGCTGAAAAATGCCGTTTTGAGCAGGCAATGGGCAGAATGTCCAGAATCCTTGAGAACGGTGAGGAAGATACTTGGTTTAGACTGGCTGAGGAAACCAGGCGTGCCATGGATCACATCCTCTGGGATGAAGACCTACACTGGTACGGTGTTCTTCACCAGGACGGTTCGCTGGACACTAGGATAGGTGTGGATGGGCTTTTCCCATTTGCATACGGACTGGTTGATCCGGAGAAGGCTCGACAAGCTAGAAAGAATTTTCTCAGGCTGATCGGCGACTACGGGGTTTTTACGCTCGCTCCTGGCCAGCCTGGTTTTGAGGAAGAAGTTTATTGGAGAGGTCCAGCATGGGCAAAATCGTGCTCTCTAGCAATGGCTGCAGCGCTCAACTACTATCCTGATCTTTTAAAGGCGGTAAAAGATTCGACAGTAAAGTTTCTCCTGAAGTATCCGAGCGTCTGGGAGTGTATGAGTGCTGCGACGGGAAATATTGCTCGCGGGGATATTGGGATTATGGCTACGCCTGTCGTCTCTTCGAACGTGGGGGCTGGTGAAGCCATAGGCGCTCTTCTAACATACTATGGGAGGAACATGTTTTCAATAGAGCCTAAACGAGGTTCTTTTTGATCTAAGCCTAGGAGGCTGCACGCATTCCTCCATAGTATTTTCTCAATGGTTCCCTCCGGCTTCTTAATAAGTTTAGTTTTTAAGATGGCACTCTGCAAGTATTTCAATGGAAACCCGGATCCGAAAACCACCCTAGAATCACCAACCTGTTCAATCAACCTGTCAATCTCGCCGAAAGCAGCATTCATCCTAGATATTTCGAAATACACGTTGGAATAATTGGTTAATGGGGAGTCGACGATCCTCCTTGCCTCTAGAACCACTATCTTTGTTTCCGGAGATTTCTCCGCAAGCTGTTTTAACTCGTCTAGACTAATATCTCTCGCCAAGTCCATCCAATGACGTCCCCTACCGTCTCTAAGCCTAACCGGTATCGAGACGACAAGATTCTTCTCAGAGGCTTTTTTAACAAGTCTTAAACAATCTTCATCCGTCAACGAATAGTTATGGTACTGCGGGTATAGCCTCAACCCTCTGAAACCGAGGCCGACGCATTCCTCTAAATCATTCTCCCAACCCGGGTATTTGGGGTTAAGAACAGCAAGCGGAACAAATCTTTCACCGTATTGTTCAACCTCCTCTAAGAGTTCATAATTCCCGTCGTGCGAATCCATGTAGAGCACAGAGTTGAGAGATGAGACTACTGCAATGCTTATCCTGTTCTTATCCATCCACTTTAAGGCTTCAAACGCTGTTCTAGCGCAAAACTTTCGGAATGGCCACTGCCCAAGATACATGTTGAAGTCTATAATCATTTAAACCTCGCCTCTAGGATCTGCCGCATGTTTTCACCAAATATAAGGCTCCTATCATGCTCACTTATTTCGGCGTCCAATATTTTACCAATTCCTTCTTCCATGCTTAAATCAGTGCCGAATAGTAGTCTTTCCGCACCCAAGAGTTTAACTGCTTTCTCTATCATCCCGCAATCTATTACGCTGCCGCTCGTATCAACGTAAACGTTACGAGTGTTTCTCAAAACCTTCAAAGCCCACTCCCAGTCTCCCCCTCCACCAAGATGAGCCTCTATTATCACTGCTTTCGGAAACAGAGAGGCCAAGTAGGAGATGTCGCGAGCATTAGAAATATTCGGCTGCCTAGCAGCTTCAGCAGGATCTGTAAGATACCCTGCATGCTGCAGGATTGGAACCTTAAGCTCTATAGTCTTTTTAACAATTGGGAAAACAATCGGATCGGAACATTTATACTGGTTGTACAGTTTTACGCCGATCATCCCTTCTTCAAGAATCCTCTTCTCAACCTCTTCAAGAGATTCCTGTTGATAACCTGGGTTAACGAAACAGTAACCGAGAATCTTATCAGGATATTCCTTCATCGCCTTAATCATCTCGTCATTACAGGTTTTAAACTCACTGGGTGTAGGCATACCTTCAACGAAGGGTATTGAGCAGCACAGTTTATCGATACCCAGTTTATCAGCAGCCTCTACGAGATTTTTCAACTCCACCTCGCATTTAAAGAACCTGCCGCTAATGTGAGAATGACAATCTATCTTCAACATTCAGCTGCTTGTTTTCTTCTTAGTGAGCTTAAAAATTTTAGCGTTCGCCAGCCGGGAAAAACATTTATGCTCGACGAGTTTTTTAAAGAAGCATGGTTTCCTCGAACGATGAAAAGGAGGATCACGATATAATTCTAAGCAACGGTAAGGTTAAGGTGGTGTTCAACACTGAAAGCGGAGGGATAAGACAGATTCTAAACAAGACGGTTTCAACTACATATCTAAAACATTCCAACGACCAGCTGGTTTACATTTGGCTTCTTCAAAAAGGGAAGAAATCATCAGTCTACGCGAATGACGACGAGCCGTTTAGAGTTGTTTCATCTGGACCTGAAACCCTAAAGGGAATCCGTTTAAGCAATGATGGTTCACGTTCTTCAGTAGAGATCCTTCATAGGATTGAGTCAGTAGATGTTAAATGCAGTTTTATGCTTGAAGGCGAAAGTCAGCTTATAAGCTGTGATGTTGAAGTGGACAACACTCTTAATCCAAGCTGTTCAGATGATGTTGTCGGAGTAGGCTTTCCACAGTTAAAAGGAATATGCATAGGCAATTCTAGTGAAGACGATATACTGGTTAGGCCAAATCGTTTCGGAGAGAAAATCAAGAATCCTGTCGAGAAATGTGGGACCTACCATAGAACATTGCTTTACGGCGGCTTTGCTTCAATGATGTGGATGGATATTTATGATGAGAAAGCGGGCCTCTATATTGCTAGTTATGATAAGGAGTTGATACTTACTGCTTTAGAATCGATTCCTGACTGCTCAAGAGGGGCGATGAACCTTAGCATGAGGAAGTACGCATATGTTCCTGCTGGAAGCTCTTGGAGGTCAAGCCCGTTTGTAATAGGGGTGCATGAAGGAGATTGGCACTGGGCTGCCGACAGATATAGGGAATGGGCTGAGTCATGGATGATAAAGCCCAATATTCCTGAAAAACTGAAATGGAGCGACGGATGGTATGGTGTGCATTTTAAGGCTGGGGGAGAGATAAAGTTCAAATTCAAGGATATTGAAGATTTTTTCAGGGATGCCCAATATCTCGGTTTAAACCATGTTCAGCTATGGGGCCAGATGGTTGGAGACGGATGTTGCTACAGATTCTACTATCCTGATCCAAGACTGGGGACTGTTGAAGAGCTTAAGAAAGCAATATCCTCAGTTAAAAGTAAAGGTGGTATAGTAGGCTTCTACTTCAACATTCAAGCATTCTCACCCTCCGTAAGAGAATATCTTTCTGCGAGAGGCATCAGGATTCCCGAATCCGAGAAGACCCCGGACTGGATGGGCGAGTTCAGGAATTACGCTCAAACGAACTTCGACGGGTCGACGACCGTGCAGTATCCTGGAAGAGAGTTTGAAAATGATGGTTTCAGAATAATGTGCACGTATTCTGAGGGATGGCAGAAATACTTGGTTCACTGGGTTGTGGAAAAATACTTGAAGGAGTATGGTGCAGACTTCGCCTATATAGATCAAACTTTTTCCCCACCTGTTTCCTACTGTTTCAACTTTGCGCATGGTCATAAGCATCATGGTTGTTCAGCTCAAGGAAGAGTTAAGATAATACGGAGACTCTCTGAAGAAGGTAGGAAGCATAACCGAGAATTCTCACTGTGTATCGAGGGAAACGGGGATTCCGTGGGACAATATTGCAGTCTTCATCTCTACACCAGTTTCTCAAGCCAAACCATGTATCCTGCCCCTGAAGTTTTTGCATACACCTTCCCAGAGTATATTATAATTGACGGCTTCGCTAACCTGCCCGTTGAGTGGATAGGCAAGTGCTACTATCCGGACATGGGTGGTGAAGTTGGCTTGGAAGACCTTATAAACAGGGTATACCTGCTCGGATTCAGGTTCGACGTGACACCACTTCCACTGGGATCAAGGATTAGCAGGGGTGAGCCGTTAACTGAGCATGTGAGAAGATTGATAGCTCTCAGGAAGAGGGTTAAATGGCTACAGTATGATTCAAGGTTCATGGATGACTTGGGATTAAAGTGTTACTCTGAGAAGGTGGTTGCGAAAGCGTTTAAAGGTTCTGATGGAAGAAGCTTGTTGATAAACATTATTGACTACAGGTCTGAGAAAAACAGTTTTCTAATAGAGGTTGACGCTGATTTCTATAGCTTTACTGGTGAAGTGGAATGTAAACTCTACGCTGTTGACGGTCAGGATGCTGATCTAAATGCTAAGCTGGTACATGGAAAGCTGCTGGTTGAAATACCGTCTTTCAAAGGTAAGGTTGCAAGCATTATTCTGAAAAAACGTCAATAGTACGTGCTATGAATATTCGCTTATCTTCTGTATGTCCAAATGGTTTGCCACGTTTCTTATAGCATCGTCCATGTTAATATACTTGAACTCTGCAAATCTTCCAACAAGCTCTACACCCATCCTGTTAAAGAAGGATCTTATTCTTTCAGCGCATTCTTGATAATTCGAATCTAGAATAGGATACGCATACTTGTGTTGAAAAACATTCCTACAGATAATCTTGTTCTTAGAAAGAATCTTAAGCCTATCGAGCTCATCAATCACTATGCTCGCAACCTCATCGCTATTAGTCTTAAGGAGAGGATCATCAGGCTTGACAGTTATCTCTGCAAGGATGGACGACTTGCCTTCAGGAGCGTTTTCTGGACTGAAGTTGGAAGGAAAACTAACCCTATGCGGGTGAATATCCCTGTCAGGAATGTACATCCAGCTTAAACCCTTAACGTTAAGCTCCTCCAGCCCTATTGCAACCGTCACGAGAGAGTTGAACCTTAATCTCTCAACATCCCTCTTCACATCCTGGGGAACATCGAATATTCTGACAGCATCATGTAAAGGAATTGTAGAGATGATTCGGTCGAAAACCTTCTCTACACGACCGTTTGAAACAACCCATTCACCTGATTCTTTTTCGACACGCCTTACCTCGAAGCCTGTTAAAACATCGCCTTGCATCCTGTTTCTCAAAGATTCTATGAGTGCTTGAATCCCTCCCTTCCTAGGATAGTGGAAGAAAAGCTGATGAACATATCCCTCAGAACCTATTCCAAGAGAAGCCTTAACAACATCCATTACGCTAGGATTAGGAATTCTGCCTATAAAACCGAGAGACATATCATCTATGCTCATTTTCCAGATTTTCTCATTATATGGGATCAAGTATTTCTCGGAAATAGCGCTTCCAAGAGAACTGTAGAAAAATTCTCTAAGGTTTCCGGCATCGCGTTTTCTCCGCATCCTGGCATAGAGAAAATGCAGGAGGCACGAAAGGTTTTCCAGAAATGGTAAGTCAGATAAACCGTTTTCAAAAGGATATTTTACAAGCCTGCCTTTATAGAGTATTGCAGTATTCCTCTTGTTCTCAATCCTGTTATTTCCTAAAAGGCTAAGCATAAAGCTTAGAACGTCAGTGTCCTTTGAGAAAATTATGTGTGAACCGCCAGTGTCGAAAGTAAACCCCTCTTCAACAATGCTTCTCATCAAACCACCGGGAGCAACGTTTTTTTCCAGCACAGTAGTGTTGAAACCAATTCTGGAGGAAAAGTAGGCATAAGTCATTCCGGAGAGCCCGCCACCTAGAATACCAATTCTGACACCTTCATGTTTAGCTGCCTTAACGCTCATCTTTACCATTCCATCGTTATCTTTAAACGTAATAGCCTGAGTGAGGCTCTCTACGCTGGCTTGGTTGAGGTGGATACTGATCCTTAATCTCTCCAATAATTTTTTCCAGCTCATTCAAGTGTTGATTCAACCATTTAGTAAGCTGTTTTAATGCAACTGGTGTAAGAATTACCTCAACCTTAATCTCCCTCGTAACAGTAGGAGGTTGAGTCGGCTCCTCAGGATGATTCACAACATCGTTAAAGAAAGATACCCGAAAGTCGATGCCATTAAAGCCGCCCAGCGCCCCTGTTGCATATATCCTCTTGAAGTCCTCAGCGTACTTAATCTTAACCGGTATTCTTATCTCGGTCATCGTCGATCATATCTGACAACGTTGAGGCTTATAAGAATTTTTACATGATCCATGTCTTGCGGGCGCTATAGCTTTAACGTGCTCCAGTCTTTCTTCTTCAACCTCAACCATTAGCGCGCGCTTTCCTCGGGATTTCTGGAGGAAACTTTATTAAAATCCAATTCCCATCCTTCTAGAATCGCGTGCTCTCGTTTTGAAAAATTAACTCCTCTTTCCCTCATCTGATTAGGGTCCATGTTAGAGCCATAGGCGAAATACTTCAGATTCCTCACCAATTAACTATATTCCATGAATCTTTATAAGCCTTTTAAAAAGCTCATAAAGGCATGCGCCATTTTTCCAGCATCCTTTCAAACCCTCTAGAATCAAAACTTAAAATACGACGAATATTTATGCATTCTCTCTTTTCGGCAACTCAAATAACGAGCGTTAAGCAGCATTAATTGAAATCAGGCTTGGAATGCCCCAAATTTCGGAAATCAAAACTCTGTTATCCTTATTCTGCACTTTGAGCCTCTTCAGCAAGTTTTTGTTATCCGAGCAGACTATAACTTTAGCGCGCTTAAGGTTTAGGGATACATGCTTTTACTCTTCGCCTATGAATCCTTCTTCAATCAGGATTCGCCTACAATCCTTGCAGAGGGTTCTCAGCCACTTCGCGAGCAGCTTTCTCTCCTGCTCCGCGGACTCTATCTTCACGCTGAAGATCGTGTCGAACTTCCTCCTACACTCTTTGCACACAAGATCATACTCTGAGGAGCACATTCCTTTGTAATAGCGAGAAGGCATGATTTAAGCGTTTGTTGTCGAAAACAACAACATGTTACAATGAGCATCATAAGCCCCTTTTTCAACGCGGTTTGGATTGAAACTTAGTATAGTCATTGTGAAGAGACGATCCGGGGAAATGCCTTCAAGCATGATAGCCTGAAAGGGAGTTTAAACATGTTTTTCGAAGGATACCGTATCCAGCCAGTTGATGCTCATTCACACAACCCTCCCTCTCAAATGTTTTTCCGTACTAAACCCTCGGTCTTAAGCATGTGCTCACTTTCACCCCACCCTCTCCCTCAAGCGTTTGCCTCATCCTACTTTTTAAAGAAGGGCTTTTTCACAGGAATGTTGAGGGTGTGGACATGCAACAGCCAAAAAGCTTGGGGAGAGGGGGTAACCAGGTGAGGCGGGTCCTAGCCTTAAAAGATTCGGCAGCCGGAAAGCCTTATCTAAAGCCGCTACATACCGTATTCAGAATGGTCGGGTACATCAGGCTTATAAGCCTGGTTGTTCTACTCATCCTTCTTTCAGGTTCTCTTAAGGCTTCCGCAACACCCTTCGAGCTTGCTTACGATGATGGTGGTGCTGACTACGGCTGGTCGGACTTCTACCCCTATGCTGCAGCGGTAAGGTTCTCCCTGCCCTCTGCGAGCTGGAGGATAACGGGGATAAGGCTTCACGCCACATGCATCCTTAAGGGTTCTCAAGTATTCTACGTTCAGATATGGGATGCTGGTTTAAACACTGTTTACTGGTCAGCGTTCCTCCCCAGCAGTGTCTTCAAGAACGCTACGCTAGAGTGGTACACCATCAGGCTTCCAAACGTCGTCGTAAAAGGCGTGTTCTACGTCGTCATCGTCCCGATGCTCACCCTCGACGGCTCTCAGCTATGGATAAGCGTCGACGATGATCCTCCTTTTTCAAACAACAGCTTCACAGTGAACGTTGACGACCATGCGATCCATGCTTCCCTAAACGCCACTGGCAAGAGGCCGGTAGACTTCATGATTAGGGTCGTGGGGGAGCCCGTTCCAACGCTTCCCGAGCTTAAACCGTCTTCAATAGAGTTCAGAGAGGATGAGACCATCGTGTTTTTCACATACCCGGGTGAATCGCTGAGCTTCGGCGCCAGGCTTGTTAAGCCAGACGGGTCTTCGGTTGAGGAGAACGCAACCAGGGTTGGCAACAGCCTCATCGTAAGGGTTAGGGATGAAGGCTTGCTTAACGTCTTCGTGGTCACGCCCAGCTATGAGACGGTCGGCTCCAGCGTAAGGCTTGAAACCGGCCTGAGGAGCCTTTACAGGGATTTATTGGCCAACTACACCGTTCTTAAGCACAGTATCGAGGACATGCTTAGGCAAATCGATTCTTTAAAGAAGGATAACGGGGAACTCAGGCTCCAGCTCAGCCAGAGCCAAGCCCTTATAAGGATTCAGAACGAGAGGATCAACGAGCTCCTAACTAACATTTCTTCTCTGAGGAGTGAGTTGGAGAAAGTTGGGGCTGAGGCCTCTGGGCTCAGGGGCGAGAACGCTCTACTCAAAATAGGACTCGCCTTAGCGATAATCGTTTCCCTCTTTCTAGGCTTCATCGAGGTGAGAAGAAGGTGGAGGAGAAAGTAACCGGGATACTGTTAATCCTCCTCACTCTAAGCCTTGAGTTCAACAGCATCCTTCTCGTAAGGTTCATCAGGGTCTCCGCGCAGCCAGAGGAATTCGCGAAGAAGCTTGAAGAATACCTTGGTAAAGCCATACCGGATGACCTTCTCGCCGAGGAGTGTGAGTACGTTGTTCCAGAGGGCTTTAACAACACCTTTGCCGAAAGGCTCTGGAAAGACCTAAGCTTCTACGTTAGTGCAGGATGTACCACCGAAGAGCTAAGGGACGAGCTTAAGAAGGTATATGGAAATTCTTCACTGGTTAACGCAACGCTTTCAAACGGAGCCATGGTGACACTGAACATTAGCGGCGTAGCTGTTGAAAGAGAATGGGATGGGAGCGTCAGCATAAAGATACCCGTGGCCTCAAAGAACAACCTGAGCTACTCGCATTACAACTTCACTAAGCAAGCTGGGTTCTACGAGGCCTGGAACAAGACTCTGGTCAGGGAATACAGGGTTTGGAGGAGGGAGCAGGGATGGTACACTTATGTTTTCGAGGACCTTGAATCTAGCAGGAGCTTCACCATAGTCTCAAGGATCTGGGGTGAAGCGTCTGTGGTTGAGGAAGCATGGCTCGGAGGCTTGAGGAAGCTGGGCGGAGGAGCTTGGAACGAGCCAGTCCGTTATCTCCCATCCTTCGAGTACACGTTGTGGGGCTGGATGCGCGTGAAAGGGCCTGTCGTAGCGGTGCCCGGCCATTATGAGGACGTTAGGATCATCGTTCCACAGCAGGAGAGAAGCTTCAAAGTATTGTTCCCAGCCTACGACCCCTTTTGGTATGAGGGCTGGACCATAAGCATCAACTTTTCCTCAACAAGCCTAAGCATTGGCGAAACCCTTGAGATAAGCTACCTTGCTGAATACTGCTCGCCCTTCGGCGGAGAGCCAGAGCCGTTAAACGCTACGTTAACGCTCAACGCTCCAGACTCTTTCCAACCCTTGGACAGCGTTGAGAGAAGGCTTGATGAAACCCACATCGCCGGGGTGTTCAGGCTCAAAGCAGCTAAGCCCGGGACCTACAATATTACTCTCAGGCTCGATGGGAACGCTGTGTTCTCAAACACCCTCAGCAACATGGAGACGTATACGGTTCAGGTTGTTTCCCCGCCGGCCCCGTCGCTAGGCATCGAGATAGTTAGCAGGGACACCTCTGTTCTGAAGCACGCCAGGCTCATATTGAGGCTGAGGAATAATGGCGGCGGGGCTGCGAGAAACATAACCATGGTGATAACCGGCAGCCACTTGGAGAGCGTGGTCAGAAGCGTTGGAAGCGTTGAGGCGGGGGAATCCAGGGATGTTGAGCTCAGCCTGAGGCTCCTCCAGCCCTCCTCCATGGCTAGGATAAGGGTCGCTTACAGCGATGACGACGGCAACCCGTATCTCGTCGGGCTTGAGACGATGGTTTCGACAGAGACCTTCTGGGTTCCAGAGCATTTCGAAACCTACACCGTCACAGTGCCTGAGCACGAGGAAACCCACAGAGTCTTCGTCCCTGGGTTTGAGAGTGCTACTCACATAAGGCTCTACGCTCTCTGGGACGAGAGGATAATCGGCGAAGCAATATTCCACGGTGAAAAGCTTGGAAGACAAGTATACGACGTGGAGTACCTTCAATGGCTCCTCTACAACCGGACCGCGTTGAGCCTTGGCCTAGTGCCAATACCCGTGCCAGGGCTTGGTGTTGAGCTAAGCATCAGCACAGGCAGAGAGGCTTTGACTGAAGCAGGAGTCAAGATGATGATAAAGAGCATAGAGCCACACTACGAATACATCGGAATCCTTAAGGAGGACGATGCATTAAGGCTTGTCAACGCGGATAAAGAATCCCTGAGGAACGGGAATGTTTCCTCGGACTTCAAGATTGAGCCGTTGAAGCCATACTGGGTCAAGGGCAAGCCCATAGTGTTAAACTCGACGCAGTTCGCCCTCTACCAAGCTACGATGGAGGGTTTGAAGAAGAAAAACCCCGACTTGGATTATGAGTTCAGGGAGACCATTGCTGACGTTAGGACTAGGGTTGGGGAAGCTGAGCTAGGATATATTGTTCTTATCTCCCACCCGTTGAAGGTCGTTGGGGAAGGACCCCTTAAAACAGTCAGGGTGAGGAACTTCGCAGCAATAGGCTTCGAATACACGGTTAACGTTGAAACATCCCAGCTAACATTTCTCGGGAATGCGCCTGGCGAGAAGGCTTGGAAAAAACTGTATCTCGACGGGAAGGAGGACGCTGTCCTGCTCTCATCCTCGTTAGACGCTCGCGAGCAGGAGGTTAAGGTAAACCTTACTCTTAATGGCAGGCTCGTCGCAAAAACAATTTTCAGGCTTGAGCCCGAGTCCTCGGTGTTCTGGAGGGGCTTCTGGGAAGGCTTCAGGGGCGAGCTTTGGAGGATAGTCCTCACCGGGGCGGTGATGGTTGTCCTCACAGTGGCTAGCAAGGGCACTGTTGGAGCAATGGCATTGAAGCTGAGCGAGCTAGCATTCCTCTCAACAATGATCCTGTTTAACGCGGTCACCCAGTATGCGGAGCTAGGCCAAGTGTTTTCAAGGGCCTTCACGCTGAGGGAGGTGGGCAATGTTATCCGCGACGAAGCAAGGCAGTTCAGCAACATAGGCTACCACGGGACGGCTAGTTTCTTGAATGATGCGGCGGACGAGATTACGCACGTCGTAAAATCAGTCGAGGCCAACTTCTCCTCCATCCTTGACTTCCTCTCAAGGGTAGGCACTGACATGAGCCTGCAGGAGTGGGAAGTATTGCTGGGGCTTAGAAAAGCGGAGCCTTATGAGAACGGCAGGGTGTGGGGCAAGGTTACCGGCATCGCGGTAAGCCTCGCAGTATTCGTCGCAGGATTCTGCAACCTAGCTGCCAGCGGAGCTACTCCAGCGTCCCTAGGGGCTAAGGCCAAGGCTGTTCTGCACGGCCTGTATAACTGGCTAACCCCGGCGATGACCGACGCCATCCACGTGGCTAGGAACGTGCCTAAGTTGGCGAAGGGCTTCGGAATGCTCGTATCGACAATCAGCAGGATGAAGAAACTGGGCATCCCAGTCATCAAAGCGTTGAAGATGGATGCGGAGGGCGCGATCGACCTAGCCGGCATCTTCGGAAAGGTCTTGGACGCAGCGGGAGAGAGGAAGATCAGCGACGAAGCCGTCCAAGCCATAAGGGAGCTATGCGCAAGGGCAACTGAACTTGGGGAAGAAGAAGTCAAGAAGCTAGCGGGAAGCATCGACACCCTGCTCTCAAAGAACACGAAGTTCACCGACGGGTTCGCAACCTGGGCCCGGAAGGCAAACCCAAGCGTGGAATGGGTGGTTAAGACCACGGGGAAGCTCAGTAGCCTTGATGCCAATGAACTTGAGGGCCTGGGTAAAGCGTTAGCAAGAATAGGAGATAGCTTCGGACTAAAAATATTCGATACTTACTTCTTGGCCCTTGAATCGAAGCAGTACGGTAAAGGCATCGCAGACGCATTCGTCGAGGCGGTTTCGAAGAATTTAAACTTATTCAATGACTTCGTCCGGGCAATAGAAGAGGAATATCTAATATACTTTGAAAAGGCTCCAAGCACTTATGAGGTTCCTATTTCAGGAGACCAGAGCAAGATCCAAGGGAAGGTAGTTTACGTGTACGTATTGGATCGAAATACAAAGGATATCGTAGCAGAGGGTCCGAGAAAGGTCAAGCAACCCGCCCCAAGTGAAGAACCTCAAAAGAACTTTGCATTCCCAGATAGCAACATAAAGCATGGTGATGAATATCTAATCCTGACAAGGGGTTTCACAGCCGAGGATTTCTATAACAAGTATGACGTAAAAGGCAGGCTCGTAATGGAAGGTGGGAATGTATACTATAGGGATTCCAACGGCAAGGTCCTTAAGCAGCTCGGTCCGGGTACCTTAGATGGATATAGAGAGAGGGTATGGGTAGACTTCATATATAAGGACCTCACTAAGGTGTCTAAACCAGAAGATGCACGCGAGTTTAGACTTCGCGTATCCAGTTCCGGAGGGCTGAAATTGGTATATCCCTCTCCTGAATATGAAGGTTGTCCTCTAATGGGAGCGGAGCTGAAGTCCATCAAGGATGATTCTGGCAACGTTGTGGCTGAGCTGTTGTTCCTGCGGGTTACGGAGGAAAGTAGAGTCATACACCTCTTGAGCAGGAACATTCCACAGGCACAGATGTTATGCTTAATCGACGCTGAGAATGCCCTTGGGTTTAAGATCGGGCAAGAGACGCTGAAGATCAACGGATTCCTTGAGAAGATTCTCGATCCCGATGTTTACAGCAAGCTCCTGATGGACCTTGACAACGGTAAGGCAGCAGTTGCAGCGTTTTTCGAGACCTACGAGGGGAAGGAAGCTAAGTGGACGGGTTCCTCTCGTATGGAACTTTACATTCCACAGGAGGCAACTAAGGTATCAAAGTATTACATCGTCTGGGCGAACGGCATGGAGCAAAGGGTTGACAGGACCACTTTCAAGTTCTCGGACCAAGGCGTGCTGATCAGCGGACCCGAAGGGACTAAATTGCTACAGGTTGACTATGGATTCAAGGAACCTCGCGGGAAGGAAATCTCACTCGTTATGGGCTTTCCGTTTAGGGATACCAGAGAAATAGGCTTCGTGATGGACGTAGATAAAGATGGAAACCTAAAGTTTGATGTCAAGCTAAGGAAGATAGATGAGGGAGAGCTTAAGAAGAGCTGGAGGATAGCTGGATGCGAGTATCAGAAGACCGAGTACACTTTGAAGATAGATGGCGAAGACGTCCAGCTTAAGGAGGTTTTAGTCATCTATAGGGATGATGGAGGGAAGGAGATAATAGGTCTTGCCAGGCCGATTCCAGGAAAAATAGATACTGAGCATGTCATAGCTGTGATACATGGCGAGGATTACATTGAGAAGATGGGGGGCAAGGTAATTGGGTGCGAGATCCTAGAACTAGATGGAGCTCGAAGAATAGATATTCTTGCAGAAATAAATGGCAGGAAAGCCATCGTTGAGGCTAAGACGGGAATAGAGAGTCCGCTCAGTAAGGGTGCACGTGAGCAACCTGAAAAAGATATGTTGCTCCTCCTCGGTAAGGGTAAAGAGAAGGACTATGAGAAAGCGTATTACTTCTTCAGCAAGAAACCTTCAAGTGAGGGAGCAAGAGAATACCTTAAAATTATAAGGGAGGTTTATGTTAAATATTGTAAGGAGTATCCAGAGCTAGAGAACAGGGTCTTCGTTATCATTGAAAATGGAAGCCCGGTATTACCGACGGATCCCTTTTTAGATTCATACGTAAATCCGTAGGAGAATGAGCTTGGCTTCCCTCCTTCACGTAAGCTTATATGGGTTGGAAAGGTTGTAAAACGTGAGGTAGCGAAAATGGTAGAGAGACATATGTTGATTTGGGTTCCCTCAAGGGTTCGGGGTAAAAAGAGGAAAATGGTGGAGATGGGGTTAGAGGAGCTATGGGAAAAGAAAAAGGCTTCTAGTATTGTCCTTAGTGACAGTTGGAAGTTTTACACCACGGGTGACTCTTGGCTTATGATGCAAAGAGGCCTCACGTACCTACCTGAAATAATAGACTCAACGACGTTCGCGTTCTACAGGCTTTCAGATCATTACAACGTCCCCGTCGAGCGTGGGGCATATCTCTTCATGAGGAACGAGAATATGGTGAAGGAAGGATTGAGGGAGATGTATCCACATGCTGCAAAGCTGGCGGAAAAAGTGGATGTAAGAGTTAAAATGATTAGGAACATCGGCTATGGTAAATATTATTTCTGTTGGCCCGTCGAGGTCGTTGGCCTGGAGGAGGTTAGAGAGGAAGTCAAAAGGCTGCTCGGGGAGAGCATATTCTCAAAGGATGACCAAAGAGACAGAGAGATGGTCAGGGTATGGTTAGAGAAGTTTGAAATCGGGGGACCTTCTTTCCAGGAAGAGATAAAGACCAAGGGCGTAACAAACGAGGAAATAAATGAGGATATTGAGCATTGGAACAGCCACATGAGGCGATGGGGCGAATTCTTCAACGGAGCCTACGAGATCCATCGAAAGTATAATGCTGAAATGTGGTTTCTAGTGGTATCTCAATGATTAGATTCATCCAATCCTTATGAGGAGCGAATTTTCCTTAGACTTCTTTCATGCTTTTCTTAACTTTCCTATGCTCGCTTGAGGGATCCATTCCCATAGGATTTCAGAAACTTCCGCAACACTTAAATTAGAGGGGCTCTAGATGATAAAACGATGCAAAAATGAGTGCTGCTCGGAAAATAGGAGTGGCATTACTGGGTTACGCGTTTATGGGTAAAGCGCATTCTCATGGTTTCAAAAGCATGCCTCACTTCTTTTATCCTCCACCAGCCATACCCGATCTAGTTGTGATATATGGTAGAACTGAGGAAAAAGTTAAGGAGGCCGCTATAAACTATGGGTTTAGGAAGTACGTTACTGACTGGAGGAAGGCTGTTGAAGACCCTGAAGTAGAGGTGGTTGACAACTGTCTTCCGAACAACATGCATGTGGAGCCAACGGTTGAGGCTATCGAGAAGGGTAAGCACGTTTTATGCGAGAAGCCTCTCGCGAGGAATGCTGAGGAGGCGAGGATTCTAAGGGATGCTGCTAAGAAGGCTAGGGTTAAAACAATGGTTGCTTTCAACTACAGGTTTGTCCCGGCGGTTCAGCTTGCTAGGCACATAGTTAAATCAGGCATGCTTGGGAGAATATATCACTTCAGGGCGAGGTATCTACAGGACTGGATTGTTGACCCAAACTTCCCATTGGCTTGGAGGCTTAGGAGTGAGGTAGCCGGGAGCGGGCCCCTAGGCGACCTTGGGAGCCACATAATAGACCTTGGAAGGTTTATTGTTGGAGAATTTAAGTCAGTAATGGGCATGGTTAAGACGTTCATCGAGGAGAGGCCGCTTCCTGAGGACCCGAGTAGGAAGGGCAGGGTAACGGTTGACGATGCCTTCGAGGCTGTTATAGAGCTTGATAATGGGGCAATAGGCACGCTTGAGGCATCCAGGTTTGCAACCGGCAGGAAGAACTATAACAACTTCGAGATTAATGGGGAGAAGGGTTCCATAGAGTTCAACCTGGAGCGGCTGAACGAGTTGAAAGTGTACTTGAAAGAATGGGAGGATAGGGCGATAGGCGGCTGGAACACCATTCTGGTTACTGAGAAGACTCAGCCCTACATAGAAAGATACTGGCCATCGGGCCATATCATAGGATGGGAGCATACTTTCATAAACGAAATATACCACTTCATCAAGTCAGTGGTTAAGGATGAAGATATTGCTCCTCTTGGAGCGACTTTCGAAGACGGTTATAGGAACAACGTTATCATGGACGCCATATTGAAGTCGGCTGAAACAGGTAGAAAGATAGAAGTCTCGTTCTAATACGAGTTATTTTTCCAGCTCTCCTCCCGTTCCATTATTTTTCCTTTTTATGAATCAATCATCATGCTAGGAAACACTCTGTTCGAAAAAACTGTACAGCATGTTCTTTCTTTAAGACATCTTTTCTAAAAAGTCGAACAACACAATGTTTAACTAATATCACCAGGAGTTTTCCTCAGCAATGGACAGAGGAAGATTATGGATAATTGGAGTAGCGCTCATCATTATTACTATGGTGCCGCTCGCAGCAATGTTCTTTCCCTACCCATACTCGCCGACTCAACCCCCGCAGGCAAACGAGGCTGGTTCAACGCCGCAGGGGATTCTGGAGGTCGTTAGGGCTAATAATCGGTTTGCCTTCAAGCTTTATTCCGAGTTAGTTAAAACCGAAACAGGTAATGTTTTCTACTCTCCCTACAGCATCTTCTCCGCTCTGGCAATGACGTACGAAGGTGCGAGAGGAAAAACCGCGGAGGAGATGGAAAACGTGTTCAACTTCCCAGAAAGCAGTGTGTTGAGGCCGAACTTCGCAGCGATCTATAACCGTATTAATAGGGCTGCTGAAGAATACGAGTTGAGGACTGGAAACGCACTCTGGACTCAGAAGGACTACCTGTTCCTCGAGGAATATTTGAAGACGGTTGAGAAGCATTACGGTGGGAAGGCTGCAGCCTTAGACTTTATTCATGAAGCTGAGAAGTCGCGTGAAACAATCAACGCCTTCATAGAGGAGCAGACGAATCATAAGATTAAAGACTTAATCCCTCCTGGAGTTCTCGACGAGCTTACGCGGCTTGTTCTGACCAATGCTATCTACTTCAAAGGCGACTGGAAGATATCTTTCAACGAATCCCTAACCATGGAAGAGGATTTCTGGGTGACTTATAACGTAAGCGTAAAGGTTCAAATGATGCATATGCGTCCAAATGAAACAGTAAAGTTCAACCACGTTGATACAGGGGATCTGCAAATTCTTGAGCTGCCATACAAGGGTGGGAATGTCTCGATGCTGATAATACTGCCGGAAAACATTGAGTCTGCAGAAGCATCGTTAACGCCTGAGAAGCTTGAAGAGTATAAGGCTCAAATGAGGGAGGAGAGGCTGAACGAGATCTGCCTGCCGAAATTCGAGGTTGAAACCAAATACTTTATGCGAGAGACTTTAAGCAACCTGGGAATGCCTACCGCGTTCACCGGGGAAGCAGACTTCTCAGGAATGACCGGCGGAAGAGACTTGTTTATCAGCCAGGTTATTCACCAAGCTTACGTTAAAGTTGATGAGAAGGGGGCTGAGGCTGCAGCCGCAACCGCTGTAGTCATGAAGCTAACCTCTGTACCAGAGGCTAAAGTCTTTAGGGCAGACCGCCCGTTCATCTTCATAATTCAGGAGAAGCAAACGGGGGCCATTCTCTTTATGGGAAGGATTAGCAATCCTACAGTGTGAAACATAGGAAACCAGCTTTTTTAACTGTTCTCAATCTAGTGTAGCGAGTTGCACTGGCCAAAGAAGAGCGCCGTTTGAACCTGCTTTCTTCTTTAAAGACTAAAGCATTCTTATTTTAACCATCTCGCCTTAAATAAAGATTAAAGCTTTTCAACAGCCTTAAGCATATAGAGGGGGTTTGGAAAGACGAGGCAAGATTATTTTAATACTGCTGGCGTCCGCTCCTGTTTTACTTTGGTTTCTAGCATCCTTTCCCAATAATGCTGGTTCAAGGGTTACTAAAGAGTTTCAAAAGATGGGTACTGCAAAGATCAGGATTGTTAACGATGAGAACCAGGTTCTGGAGCTTGATGTTAGGGTTGCGGATGAGCCTGACGAGCGTTCAGCAGGCTTCCAGAACATCAGCAGAAGTATCCTGGAGCAGACTCTGATACTTTTCGTTTTCCCCTATGAGGTTAAGGGTTTGTTCCATATGCGCAACGTTTAGGCAAGCCTAGACATAGCTTTCATCAAGACGGATGGAACAATAGTGGGGATCGTACGCATGGATCCGAGCCCGACAAAGCTATATGGTGTGGATGAAAGCTTCAAGTATGCTATTGAGGCTCCTGCTGGGTTCTTTGAGGGGAAAAAGATAACAAGTAAGAAGTCCCGGCTGCTCGTTGAGTCGATCCCGTCGAACTGATTATGAGAACCGAAGGCTCAATGATTAACATTATATACGGCTTTTAACTACTCTAATTATAAACATTTTTCCAACCGTCAATCCAATTGAGGTAAATGTCTTTTCAAGAGATTAATGAAAAAATTTTATATGCAACTAACAACAATAGGGGAATGGAAGAGGATTGGTGAATAGGCGTTTGAGAAATAAGAGGCTACATGCCATTCTGGTTCTGTTCGCATTCTGTTTCACGGCTATTTTTTCTTTAAAATGGGCGCCCACTGTAATGGTTTTGGGCGCAGAATACGGTGAAGTGGAGTTAAACATTGGTTGCAGCATTCCAAGCATATCGTACCGTCCGAAATACTTGAAGATTGAACTAGAAGGCTTTCAAAGCTTAGGAGAACCTGGCAATCCGGAGCTCCCCGTTAGGTTTTTAGACGTGTTGCTTCCACCTGATGTGGACCCGGGCTCTATCGCCATAGATATCCTGCTGAATGAAGGCTTTGAGATGAATGTGACGATGGAAGTAATGCCTGCACCACCTTTAGCGTGCAATGAGACAGTGGAATGGGGTGTCGGCAAGGAAATATACGATGGCAAGAATCTTCTCATATACGGGAGGGGCGAGTATTATCCGGATTCAGTAGTGGAGGTTTCCGAGGTTTCAAACAGAGGAGCGTATGTCTTTGCAAGAATACGCTATAATCCGATTCAGTACAACCCGTTAGGCGGGAAGCTAAGGGTGAATAAGAATGTGGTCTTCAAGATAACTTACAGATTAACGGGTCGACGAGCAGTCGCCGCTAGAAACGTTATGATGGACAAAATCGCTGAGGAGCAGTTTGTAAACTGGAACAGTGCGAAAGAATGGTACTCGGGGTCTTTTCAGGCTTCGAATTCTCAATTCGACTACGTCATAGTCACCACGAACGCGATAAAAACAGGGAGTCGTGAGTTGAACAATTTCGTGAACCATCTTCAGAATATTAGGGGTTTCAAGGTTAAGGTGGTTACAGAGGATGATTATGGTTCAGCAACAGGTCAGCAGAGGGCTGTAAACATCAGAAACTGGTTGAAGAACAATTATCTAACTATGGGAATCAAATATGTTCTCCTCATAGGCAACCCTGATCCTGATGACCCGAGCAATCCTTCTGATTCTTTTGGAGATGTTCCGATGATGATGTGCTGGCCAAGGGTTCAGGGTGATAATGAAACTCCTACAGACTATTTTTACGCCGACCTCACTGGAAACTGGAATACTGATGGCGACAATTACTACGGGGAGTATGCTCAAGACACTGGAGTAGACTTCACCCCAGAGGTGTATGTGGGAAGAATACCTGTTTATGATGACGACTACGCTACGCTAGACAATGTTCTTCGAAAGACGATGTGTTACGCGTTTTCAGGAACAGGTTGGAGAAACAGGATAATGCTTCCAGTAGCCGTAAGCAACTACGCGAATGAGGACAATTCGGGCTGGCCAAGAACAGATGGATTAGACCTGCCGAAATACGTAGTTGAAAATATTCTTCCCTCAGGCTGGTTGCACTACGTGCTTTACGAGAGGGCTGGTCGAGACCCAGTGCCTGAGACTGCGCCCTACTATTCCGCGCCATTGACGAGGGATAACGTGGCTAACGAGTGGAAGAAGGGTTATGGGGTGGTATTCTGGTTTGGCCACGGGAGCTCTGAAGGGGCCTACAGAAAGTATTGGAGTTTTGACGATGGTGACGGTGTGCCGGAGTCTGGCGAAATGAGCTGGGGGTCGTTCTTAAGCTCTTACGATGCTCCTGGGCTGAACGATTCAGCTCCTTCGTTCACATTTCAATGCTCCTGCAACAACGGGTATCCTGAGGACAGGAATAACCTTGGCTATGCTCTGCTTAAAAACGGTGCGATAGCAACAGTTTCATCCTCAAGGGTAAGCTGGTACATAGTTGGCTACTGGAGGCCCCGGATGCTTGCGGATAATGTTGAAATAGGTTATCGCTACGTTGAGAAACTATTAAAGAATAAGCTTAGTGCTGGTGCAGCTCTCTACGAGGCTAAGGCGATGCTTCCTCATGATGATAGTGTTTGGTGGATGAACCTTTTCGACTTCAACCTTTACGGCGACCCGAGTATCTCACTGTTCAACGCTTTGTCGGAAATCACGGTTGATTCTGACCCTCAGGGATCAAACTTAGTCAAGGTTGACGGGCAGTCTGTTACAACACCCGTGACTTTCATCTGGGAAGTAGGCTCAACACACTTGTTGGAGGCGTTCTCGCCCGTAGATTTAGGGAATGGAACCAGGTACGTCTGGTATAGTTGGAGCGACGGAGGAGCCAGAAACCATAGTTACGTTACTCCCAGCCGCAACACTACTGTAAAAGCCTTCTTTAAAAAACAGTATAACGTTACCTTCAACGTTAAGCCGCCGGGCTACGGCGCTGTAACGCCCTCCGGCTCAGATTGGTATAACGAGAGTTTAACAATTCAAATATACGCCACCCCTGGTCCTGGCTGCATCTTCAGAAACTGGTTCTCCACCACTTCAAAGATAACCATAGCTAACCCTAACTTGCCGAATACTACGGCTACTATAAACGGTCCAGGCACGGTAACCGCCAATTTCACCGTCGGGGTTACAAGCCTAACGTTAACACTGTTGAACAGCACTGTTGAAGCAGGCATAGTTAATCTAACAGTTAAAATAATGTCTCCGAACAATATTACTGGCGCAGGATACGCGGTCGATGACACTAATTCCTCGGTTATGATACCCTATCCTATAGACGGGTCTTGGGATTCAAACGTGGAGTTTATCAAAATAGGCTTCAACGCCACCCTGTATTCCGACGGGTTCCACACGATCTATGTAAATGCTAATGACGCTAAGGGCACGAGCAGCTGGCTTAGTTTACGCTTCTACGTCAGGAGTCTAGTTAAGAGGTATAACCTTATCGCCCTAGTCTTCAAACCGCCTTCAGGATATTCTGCTGAAGACCTTGGAAGAGCAATAGGGCTTGAAGCAACTTTAATAGCGAAATGGGATGCTGCAACGCAGAAGTTTAAGGGCTATTCGCCAGGGGTCAGTGGGCCAGGAGACAACTTTCTAATAGAACAGGGTTTCGGCTACTTCGCATACTTGACTTCTCCACGCAGGTTCGTGGAGCTGGAGGTGAAAGGATGATGAAGAAGCTTTGCTTAGCCAGCATAACCGTTCTATGCATATTCTTAATCACCACGAATCTTGTTAGGGCACAGTTACCGGTAAACGTGTGGGGATACGTCTATATGCCGGATGGGAGCCCTGCAGCAGGTGCTTTCGTCACGGTTTCCGGTGGAGGGGACTCCAAATCCACAATTACTGGAAGCGATGGCAAGTATGGGCCAGTCACACTGACCGTTTCATCAGTCCCCGTAACTATAACCGTAAGCGCGTCGAAAGGGAGTTATTCGGGCAGCGCGTCTACTACCGATGAGGGTACAATAAAGTTAGACGTGCATCTTTCCGCCGCTCCTCCGCCTCCTCCACCACCCCCTCCCCCGCCGCCGACGAGAAAGCCAGTTAATATTCAGCTCAGCTTTCCAAGCGAGGCGGCTGTTAACACCAGCATTAAGATAACTGGAAACGTTGATCCTAGTGTTTCACCAGTGTATTTGAAGGTTAGGAATCCTGAAAATATTTTGGATGAATACCGTTTGTCGGCTGCTTCCAACGGAAGTTTTTCGTTAGTTTTAACACCAACACTTTTAGGTTTTTACAAGGTTTCAGCGTATTTTCCAGGTGACGCGGAGTACGAGCCTGCTTCAACACCTGAATACCTTCTTCGAGTGAAGGCAAGGTCAATTCTTAATCTGACGGTAAGCCCGACTGTGCTTGTTGCGGGAACAGGGGACATCAGGATAAGCGGGAGCCTCTACCCTCCGAGTGCTCAAAACGTTTCAATATACTATTCGCTTGACAACGCTTCATGGGTGTTTTTAACCGTGCTGAATGCTACGACGGGTGTTTTCTCGCTGACCTGGAAGCCGAGGGTTTTCGGAGATGTTTTCATTAAGGCCGAATGGACCGGTAATGATACTTACATGGGTTCTACCGCATACGGAAGGTTTCAAACAGTGTTGCCAAGCGCGTGCGTGCTGCGAACATGGGTTGACAAGTCGCCGATTAGGATTGGGGAGGAAATACGTGTCAACGGGCTTCTCATCGGCGTTCTGGAGCCTGAAGCTGCTGAGTTGACGATGCGTGTTTACGAGGGCGTGAAGGAGGTTGAAACCATTAGGCTAAGCCCGTCCCCGGATGGAGGCTTCACGGTGAGCTATAGGCCGGGGTCGCCCGGGGTCTACGTCCTAATTCTCGAAGCCGGTGGAGTAAGGCTGTTGAAGGCCAGCAATGTTACGGTAGTAATAGTCCTAGGTGAGGTGATGCTTAGGGCAGTAAACTCGACTGGAGCGCCACTTGGTGAAGCAGTAGTAGAGTTGAAGAGTAATGGTGAAGTAATCCGCTCAGAATCCGGTGAATTGACAGCCATTCTGTATTTAGGTGACCACGAGGTAACTGTAAAGAGAAACGGGTCTGAAGTATTCAAGGGTTTTCTCAGCCTGAAGAACAGTGGTGTTCTCTTAGTGTCCTCCAACCAGAACACGGGATTCCCGCTACCGATAACTAGTAAGCCTTTAATAATCGAACTGAGGACTGAAACCTACTTCCTGAATGTTCACGTGGTTAATGAATTCGCCGAGCCTCTGGGGAATGTTGAGGTTAAAATAGCTTCGCCGGTTTTCCAAGTAGTTGGGAGAACTAGTGCTGATGGGCATGTGATTTTTTCAAACCTTCCAGCGGGAAACTATGCTGTAAGCACTTCAGCCGAAAGTAAGGGTGTGAGCCTTATTAGAAACGAATCCGTAATATTAAAGGGATCAGGGTTGAACTTGAGGACCATGCTTATTCTTGGGGCGGTTGCTTTAGTAGTTTTATGCTTTGCTGCTTTTTACTTAGCTAGAAAGAAGCCGCTCGCTGAGAAGAAATGATTAAATCACAGCTAATGCCCAATGTCCTCAGTGGTATGGATGGGGAGAGAAGGCAACCTGTGGCTTGGAGCATTCTTAGGATTTATAATAAACTCTATTTTGGGCGCTTACTTTCCAGTTTTTGGCTCTTTGATCGGCGGCTTCATCGCCGGCTTAATAGCTAGGGGCGGGGCCGGTAGGGGAGCCCTGGCCGGGTTTCTAGCAGGAATATTCGGCGGAATAATTGCAACCATACTTCTGGTCATCGGCTTCGTTGGAGTCGGAGGCCTGCTTGGAGGTGTTCTCGGTAGTTTACTGGGTTTTCTAGGAGGCCTGGTCACTGGAGGAGCAATTATAATATCGTTGGCATTCGGATCAGTAATGTCAATAATCGGTGGAGCTATCGGCGGAGCAATAGGTTAGAACCAACTATTCTTTTTATGGTTCTCAGTGTCCGATTTCATGCTTACTCTGCGGGCTTATTTCAATATTCATGTTTATTCTCTTCGCAAACCTGTTAAGCTTCTTATTATACTTCTTGACGAGTATGGGTATGTCCTCCTTGTTCGCGTAGAGAATAAGCCTGTCTCCCTCGATCCTGATGTCGAAGTCTGAAATCTGGTTGTGCACTATTGCCTGCACCTCCTCCTTAAGCTTCTCCTCGTACCCTGTCTTCTTCTTACGAACCGGTACTATGAAGGTTTGCTCTCCAAAGACGTAGAGCTCGTACTCCGCCTCGCCTGTTAAGAAGTTTTTAACGACTATCGTCGGCCTAGCTAGGTCAGCGTTCCTCATCCCCTTAGGTATTTTCACGACTGTTTCAAGCGTGTATATTTTCGAAACCTCTCCCTCCTTCATAAATATGACTGTGTCGATGATAGAGGGTATGAGGCCAAGGTCAGTCCTGCCGGTGAAGCGTTGAATTGCATCCATAGGCGTCGTAGCATGTATGACGCCAACCATACCTATGCCCGCGAGCCTAAGGTCTATGAAAATATTGAAGTCATTAGTGTCTCTAAGCTCATCGTATATCGTGTAGTCCGGCCTGCTCAACAGTAGAACATCGTGAAGCTCACTAGGCTCAGCCGCGGTCTTAGAATACTGCGTGACGTCAGGCGGGAGCTGAAGGTCTCTCGGACTCTCTATTGTCTTAACAACCTTATTCATAGACCTGTAGAACTCCGCCAGAGCCTGGGCGAAAGTGGATTTCCCCATTCCAGGAGCCCCGGCTATGAGTATTCCTTCAGCCTGGGTTCTAAGCCTCTCGACAAGCTTGTCAGCCAAATAATACTCCTCTAGGCTTCTCTTAATAAGAGGCTTAACAGCTGTGATTTCAAGCCCGTCAGAGAAGGGTGGTCTAGTTATGACTATCCTAAGGTCTTTAAGCTGTATTATTGTCGAGCCCGACTTATCTATCTCTACGAATCCTTGGTTTGTAAGCTGAACCCTCTCCATCACGTCGGCTATTATGGATTCAAGCTCAGGCTTGCTGATGGGTTTCTCGCCAACATCCCTGTAAACCCATTTGCCGGGAACACCCTCCTTAGCCTTCGGTATCACATTCTCCTTAAGGTGTATCGACATTATGCCTGGTTTAAAGAACTCTTCAAGCTTGGCTCTTCCAACTGGGCTAAGGTAGATCGCTTCAATCCCCATTGCTGTCGCCGTCTTAGTTAAAACCGGGTCGCATGAGACAAGAGTGCCACCGGTGCTCATCGCTAGGTCCCTTAGAACCGTTGAAACCTCTTCAGGAGTGTTTGAAGAGCCTATGAACTCGACTTCAAGCCCTCTCGCCGAGGCTGTATCCTTAAGCGATTTTAAGCCGTTTAACCCTGTTTCATCCCCAAATCTCGCTTTTCTCTCAAACTCTGACACGATGGCCTTATGCACTATTATTCTCCCCGCAACCTCTCCTTTTTCAACCGCCCTAGCAGCTACTCCGGTAAGTATTGAAGCAGGGTCTAGCACATAGACTTTAACCGCATTATTACTCATAATTATCTCTTCTCGGCTCTCCGAGACCCTTTCTCAAACGCATTTATAAACTTTTCTAACACTCCCCCACCTGGGTCCCGCCCCCAGACCTTACGGGCTCGTTCCACGGGCTTCAAGGCTGCGTCAGGGGCAGCCACCCACCGTGCGCTAAAGCACTATAGGCACCCAAGCGGTTTCCCAGTCTCAGTACTACTCTTGTCCTTGGCTTCATAGTGCGACTCTCATCAGCCTGTGCTCAAGCAGATTGCAAGCCTTTGCAATATCCCTGTAAACCCTGCCCTGGATGCTCAGCCGCAGATTTCCCTGAGTTTCTGTATGCAGGATAATGCTGCTAGGTAGCTTGTCTTGGGATTATCCGGGTGTGGGATGTTCTCAACCTGTATCCTGAGGTTTGAAACCTTGGATTCAACATCTATCTCGTGCATTATGTCTTTCCTGGTTGGATCCGCTATTATTCTAACGAGGACGCCTGATTTAGAGTATAAGGCTAGTGCTGCTGCAACGTTTACGCTTCTGGGGAAATGCATTAAAGCGTCTTCAACAGGCCCCTCGTAGACGAGCGTCGGCTCCCTGATTTTATCTAATTCAATCCCTTTCTCCTTGAAATAGTTGGAGTAGGCTAATGCTTCAGGAGGCTTCCTCGTGGTTAAAACAACCCTGTCCACACCCACTAGGCTTATGGCTTGAATAGCATCCAGTCCGGCGATTGCTCCTGCTGGAACATGTATTCTGCCCGCGTTTTCCTCATATATCTTCCGAGTCTGGGGGAAAAGGAGTCCTCCTATGCTCATCACAAGCACCTCCTTTCCAGCTTCAATAATGGGTTTAAGATATTCTAGCACAGCCTCGTCGCTCGCAGCCTCGACAATAATACTAAGCCTCCTGTCTCTCAACATCTCTTCTACCCCCTTCAAAATCTTCGGCTTGCTCCTCAGCTTCTCAACCAGCTTCAAAGCCGCTTCCCTTCGTGAATCATAGACGTAGACGAGTTTCGCGTTAATCTTGCCCTCGTCCACAGCCTTAGCTATGAGGGAGCCTATTGCGCCACACCCTATCAAGCCGATCCTTTTCATTTTCTCACCCTCGTGACTTCAAGCGATATGTCTATTGCTTTAGCTGAATGCGTCAGCTCCCCTGAGCTTATTATGTCAGGACCAGCCTCCACGTACTCTTCAAGGTTTTCAAGCTTAACTCCACCGGAAACCTCTACTAGAACCCTGCTCCTCAATCCCTTTTTCCTAAGCATTTCAATAGTCCTTCTCGCTCTTTCAGGTGTGCAATTGTCAAGCATGATTATATCCGCCCCTGCCTCAGCAGCCTCCACAGCATCTTCAGCCTCAGCTACCTCAACCTCTATCTTCTTGCTGAAGCTCGCTAGCTCCCTCGCTTTCTTAACTGCTTCACCAACCGAGTTGAAATACTTTAAATGATTCTCCTTGATGAGAATCATGTCTGACAGGTTTAGTCTGTGAGTGTCGCCGCCCGCGGCTGCAATGGCCTTCTTCTCGAAATATTGAAATCCAGGCTTAACTTTTCTGGTTGCAGCTATCTTCACGTTCGGGTTTATTCTCCGGGCTTTTTCAACGAAGGCCTTGGTTAATGTTGCTACTCCAAAGGTTTGCGAGAGAATGTTCAACAATAGTCTTTCAATCTCCATGAGTCTACGCATATTGCCTTTAATCCACATTATTCTATCCCCTTTTCTGAATGCTTCCCCACTCTTCTTCAAAACCCTGACTGTAAACCCCATTTTCTCAAGTATTGGAGCAACATCCTCGCAGCAGGCTGCAACACCGTCCTCCTTAGCCATTACTACTGCCTCGCACGTAGCCTGTGAAGGTATGATCTCGGAGGTTAAGTCCCAGTAGGGTATGTCTTCAGAGAGCCACTCGAGGAATTTTCTGAATATTACTTCCTCGACCATGGTGTTTCAACCCCTAGGAGAGCAAAGCTTCTTTCAAGAACTTTCCTCGCCTTCTCAGCAAGTTTCTCATCTATTTTCACAACGGTCTCGCCGCTGTCAAGGCTCCTGTACACTTTTTCAAGCGTGATCTTCTTCATGTTGGGGCATATCGTGTCTTTACTCACGGGATAAGCCTCCTTACCAGGATAAAGCTTGGAGATTCTGTGAACCACCCCGTTCTCGGTGCCTATTATGAAACGCTTTGCATCAATCTCTCCAACTGCCCTTATTATTTGGCTCGTGCTGCCCACGAAATCAGCCAGCCTTCTTGTTTCAGGCGGACACTCGGGGTGTACAAGCACCTTCGCATTCGGCATCTTTTCCTTAACGGCTGTTACTCTACCCGCTGTGATCCCTATGTGAACCGGGCAGTAGCTGTTCAGGGGAACAGCAATAACCTCCTTCCCAGTTGTTTCAGCAACGTATGACGCTAGGTTCCTATCCGGCCCGAAAAGGATTTTCTCCTCATCAAGCTTAGAGACAAGCTTGGAAGCGCTGCTGCTGGTAACCACGTAGTCCGCCATAGACTTGACTTCGACGAAGGAATTCACGTAAACCACTAGAGGCGCATCCGGGTGTTTCCTACGGTATTCGTCAACCACAGGAGGGTCGAGCTGCCACGCCATCGGGCAGATTGATCTGGGCTCAGGCGTCAATATCGTCTTACCGGGGTTCAGCACAGCCGCCTGCTCAACCATAAAGTCTACGCCTGCAAAAACTATAGTTTTAGCATCGGTCTCCATAGCCTTGATGGACAGTTCTAGGCTGTCGCCGACGAAATCAGCGACATCCTGCACCTCAGGCCTCTGGTAGTTGTGTGCTAGCACTATGGCTCCCATATCTCTCGCTTTCTCGCGTATTTTACGGCTAAGGTCTTCCATCAGCTTCTTTTGAAGGCTTAACCCCCATTATTTAAGGGGTTCTATTCAGGCAATAATTGCATAAATGCTTCGTGAAGAGGCAAAATAGAACTGCAAAGTTTTTAAACCGTTGAAAACAATAAATAGCCCTCCAATCTACTACTGAACCCAGTTGAACATAGTGCTAGCCCCAGCGAAGTCCGACCGTGGCCTGCTTAAGGAATGCTTGAGAACAGCCAGCCGCATCGGGGTGGAGGTTACACGCGTCAAGAGTCTTGAAGAGCTTGAGAAGATTGGCGAGGGTCTTCTCCTCGTGTTAGGCGAGGATAAGGATGTTTTGAAAGCACTTCACTACGTGAAATCCAGGGATGTACTCATCCTGGGCGTGAGCAAGACTGAGAATAACAGTTTCCTTATGGAGACAACGCTTGAGAGGCTTGAAGACGCTTTAAGGGCTTTCCTGAGAAGAGAGTATAGCGTGGAGTATTCCTCGAGGCTTAAGGCTGTTGTAGACGATGCTGAAACCCCGTGCGCGCTCAACGAGCTCGCAATATTCCCAAGGAAAAGCGCTACAGTACTCGAGTATAGCCTTTATATTGACGGCGAATTCGTCTGGAGAGATATAGGTGATGGCTTGATAGTTTCCACACCAATAGGCTCAACAGCCTACGCTCTCTCAACAGGGGGGCCGATAATACATCCTCAAGCCAAGGTGGTGAGCATAGTCCCCGTTAACTCTTTAAACCTTACTAGAAGACCCTTGGTAACTCCTCTTGAAAGCCTTATAGAAATCCGAGAAGTAGTCAGTAATTCCGCCTGTGAAGTCATCGTTGACGGTGGATATAGGATGAGAATAACTGAGAAGGTTGTTGTTAAAAAGGGTGAGGACGTTGGCTTCGTAAGGCTTAGCGAGGCGCTTCTGGCGAGAAGGCTTGAGAAGAAGGCTAGGATGTCGCTTGACATAAGCAGTCTGCCTCCCAGCGCGAAACTGATTTTGAAGGTTCTTGAATACGAGGGGGCTTTAACTCAGAAGGACATTGTTAAGAAGACGATGCTGCCCGCTAGGACCGTGCGGCATGCTCTCGCAATTCTCGTCGGGAACAATTTCGTCAAGAAACGGCCTTTGATAAGGGATCCGAGGCAGGATCTCTACTATATTGAGTCTAAGTGATTAAGGGCTAAGTTTTTTAAGAGTATTGTTTTAGGAGGGCTCATGGGAAGCGAGATAAGGGTTACTGACTCGGCGAGGTCGCATAGAGTCGAGCTTCTTCTGGATGAGCTGGGAGAATCGCCGGTTAGCTGGCTCACTATTAACGATCTTGAAGTAAAGGTTGGGAAAGCATTCTTGAAAATGGGGGGGATCGGCGGGGTTGGGACGCTCGAGGAGCACAGGATGAAGGGGTATTCGAGAAAGGTTATGGAGTTTTCAATCGAATACATGGCTAGAAACGGGTATGATGTTTCAATGCTCTTCGGCATACCTGATTACTATTTCAAGTGGGGTTATGCTTCAACGCTTCCCAATTGCAAGATAACAATGCCTCTTAGAAATGCTGAGAGGGCTAGGCCCAGGCTTAACGCCCGTCCCATGGTGAAGGAGGACGCCCCTAGAGTTCTGGAAATCTACGAGTTTACGAATGAGCATAGGACGGGCCCCTTGAAGAGGTATAGGGGGGAATGGTTTAGGTTTAGAAAGGGAAGCTGGTGGGGGATACCTGCTGACGGAACCGTCTTCGAAGACGAGTCTGGCAGAATAGTTGCCTACTGCGCTGCTGACCGCTGGCCGAGGGTAATGAGGATAACAGAGGTGGGTGCTGTAGATGCTGCTCTGTATGAGCATGTCCTCCGCTTCGCATGTGATACTGCTCTTCAGAAGAAGGCTACTGAGCTTGAAGTATACTCCCCGTTTGACCATCCTTTCGCAGAGCTTTGTAAAAGCCTTGGCTGCACGATCAGCATTGACTATCCTTATGCTTCCGACGGCATGGGGAGAATCATTAATCTCAAATCGACATTTGAAAAGCTCGCTCCCGTGTTTGAAGATCGCTTGAAGAATGCTTGCGTGAAAGAACTGCCTTCGCATATCTCTTTCAAGACAGACATAGGCTTCATCACGCTTGAGGTTTCCGACTCCGGGCTTTCTTTTCCAGAAGCCCTGTCGGCGAACTGGATTGAGCTTCCACAATGGGTATTAATGCAGCTTATCCTCGGATACAGGCATCCTGGGAACATCCTGGTGGATCAGGCTGTGAAGCATGAGGGGAGGGTTGAAAAAGCACTGGAAATATTGTTTCCAGCTGGAAATCCTCACATCTGGCACTCAGACTGGTTCTAGCAAGCCAGTTTTAAACCGGCATCCCTACTGCCCGTATGCCCTACTGTAGAAATCGTCAAGTATCAACGGAACCTTCTCATCCTGTTTAATTCTTCTTATCGCGTCCGCTACGAAATCGACAATCCTCTCAACCAGTATTCTACCCTTCTCCTTCGTCGCCAGCCTTGGGTCGCCGAGATAAAGCTGGACTGCGTAAGCCTGCCAGTCTACAGGTGTTTCGATTCCGGGGAGATTCGTCCCCCCTGTCTTCGCCTCCTGCTTAACATTCTCCATCTTAATCAGGTTTTCAAACAAGTATAGCCCCATGCTGGTTTCACGCTCACAAGCATGACCTGTTACCTTGCTTTCACATATTTTCTCAGCGATCTCCTCTATCGAGGACCATGGCTCGATTAACGCGTAAATAACGTAGTCCTTCTTCCTATGCAGGCTTTCCCTCAGGAAAACCCTTAGAAGATTATTGTTTCCCCCATGACCATTGACGATAAGTATTTTTTTAAAACCGTTTCTCGAAACCTCGTCGCATATTTCCTCGAGGATAGTAAGTATTGTCCTAGCGCTTAGAGATATGGTTCCAGGGAAATGTCGGTTCTCAGGCACATAAACATAGTAGAGTGTTGGCAGCACTACTGCCGGTTCTTTTTCAGCAGCCATCCTAGTTATTTCGCGAATAGTTATGGAGTCTGTTCCTGTCGGCATGTGAGGCCCATGTATTTCAATCGAGCCTACTGGAAGAATTGCGACAAGTTTTTTCTCAGCCGCCTCCTTAATATCGGGGCTTGTTAAACACTCCCAAAGCATTTCTAACCCGTTTCTTTAAGCAGTTGCAAAGCTTATAACTTTTTCTCTGAGAGTCGTTAAATGCTTCTCCCTCTTTTAGAAGCGTACAACTGATTAAATAACATTTTTAGAAAGGTTGCAGATGAGGTTTATACTTCAAGCATCCTTTAAATTGCTCTATAAGGTTAGCAAGAATGATGCCATTCTATTTGTTTAAATGAATCTTTCTAAGGATCAGTATCTGAATTACGTTTAAGACGTAGGGAGTCCAGTGGAACGGCCAGAACAATTCCGGGAGAAGAGGCTGAACTCTAAAGGATATTTCTGCCGGTTCCATCCATATGTAAGGTATGCTAAAGACAACTGGCTGAAATAATGGCTCACTGGTCCTAAAAAGTTCCTGCCTGTCTTATGATAGAAGTAGGCTCGGAAAAGCCCTGCTGTAAATGAGTAAAACACATGAGTTGCTGTCATTATTGCTCCCGACGGTTCTAACTAAAAGTTTATCACCGCCGGTGGAGAAGACGTTCTAAAGGGTTGAATAATATCGTTATAGGAACGTCAGGCTGGAGCTACAAGGATTGGCTTAACGTGTTCTACACGAGTAGTGAGAAAATGTTTCAGCAGTATGCGAGTGTTTTTAAAACGGTTGAAGTAGATTCCTCCTTCTATAACCAGCCTAATCTGGGCTTAATGCGTGCTATTGCAAGATCCTCGCCTAAAGGCTTCGTGTTCTCCCTTAAGGTTCCTAAAACAGTGACCCACGTTAAACTAATGGATCTGGAGAAAGGAGCTATGAGGGATTTAAAACTCTTCCTAAGCGTGCTAACTCCTCTTAAGGAGGGTGGCAAGCTTGGGCCGCTGCTTTTCCAGCTTCCACCAAAGCCTGCCGAAGCCTTCAAAGGCTTCCACGATTTCCTGGAGAGCCTTCCAGAGGGCTACGATTTTGCTGTCGAGTTCAGGCATCCGACTTGGATGAATGATGAGGCTTTCAGAGTTCTCTCGGAGACTAATGTGGGATACTGCATTGTCGACGAGCCTCTTCTGTCTGCGTTGCTGAAGGTTACTGGAGGTTTCTCCTACGTAAGGTTTCACGGTAGGGGTAAAAGACCATGGTACTATTACGATTACAGGGTTGAAGAGCTTAGCGAGTGGAAGGAAAGGCTGGAGGAGCTTTCCTCCAAGGCTGAGAAGGTTTACGTTTACTTTAACAACCACTTCAGAGGGTATGCTGTGAAGAACGCTCTTCAAATGATGAAAATCGTCGGGACTGCTGAGACGCCTCAGGAGGAGGCTTTGAACAAGATTCTCAGCTACTTCGGGGAAGAGGGCTTAAGGAGGACAGTTAGCAGGGTTGAAGCAGCTCTTTCTTCCGGTGAGAAGAATGTTGAGAAACTGGTCTCCGCCTTCCTGGAGGGCGGTAGGCTGGAGAGGGCGAGGGAACTGGCTGGGAGAGTGGTTATCGAGGAGGCTGGAGAAGAGAATGTTAAAGCCAGGGTCAAGGAGTATACTGTTGCGATAAGTCTTTCTGAAAGGAGACTGAAGCATTACTGTGAGGACTGGGTTAAAAGGATTGGTCAAAAACAGTTCTGCAAGCATGTTGCCGCGCTTTTTCTCGCCATGAAACCGGAGGAGTCTGCGCGAATACTTTCACTGATTTGTAGAAACCTTGATAACTGGGTCTTCGAAACCGAAGCAGGTAAGTCTTAAAAACTTTCTGGTTTACAAATCCAGTTTACTGTCATCCTCTCATTACTATAATTCTGTCGTTATAATGATTCCTCCAGATTACAGTAAACCATATTAAGATGTTTCATGAAATCTTCCTAGGTGTTTAAAGATGGATGTGATGGAAGCGATTAAAACAAGGCGGAGCATTAGAAAGTATAAGTCGACGCCGGTGGAGGATGAGAAGATAATCGAGTGTCTTGAAGCAGCAAGATGGGCCCCCTCGGCTAACAACTCTCAGCCATGGGAGTTCTTGGTGGTAAAGAACCCGGAGACCAGGAGGAAGCTTGCGGAGATACATAGGTACGGGAGATTCATGGCTGACAGTCCTGTCGTAGTGGTTTTCATAGCTGACCCCGGCAGGAGCAGCAACTGGTACCACGGGGATGTTGCGGTTTCCGTGCAAAACTTCCTTCTCGCAGCCCACTCTATGGGGCTTGGGACATGCTGGATGGGTGTGTTGAACACTCCGTTCGAGGAACCTATAAAGAAGCTGCTTGGAATACCTGAGGGGCTTAGAGTTCTATGTACTGTTTCAGTCGGCTATCCTGATGAGAAGCCCAGTAGAAACAGGAGACTGCTTGAAGAAGTGACGCATTGGGAAAAATATGGTCTAAAATCAAAATAGCCACGTATCAAGCGTGCTATATGTTTTTATAAATCAACTTTCACACTTCTTACTTCCGTGGATGTTTTGCACAGCTAGCTTTGATAGAGTTTTCTTAACAGTTATCTTGATAAGATTTATTAATACCTTGTTGTTAGTATGAGTAAAATGTACGTCGCAGTTAGGGATTTCACGGTAGTATGGGTTGGTTATGAGGATCTGGTTAAGGGACTAAAGGATTTGGGTTTAAATAGGTATGAAATGTACGTAAACAAAACATTAACTCAAGACACGTATGAAGATATGGGCCACGTGGTGAAGCTAGGTTTTAACCTGAGAAACGCTAATGAGAGAAAACAATTTTTAGAATTTTCTAAAAACGCAGGTGTAAAACCATGCACTATATTGTTGGAAAATGATTTTGCGAGTGAAAATCTTGAGGAGGAGCTGGATTACATTAAAAAGGCGACACAGCTTGCGGATGAAGTCGGGGTTGAAGTGATACGGATAAACTCGCATATGCAGATAAGGGAAGAGAAACCGGTTGAAGAGTATGCTAAGCATTTTGTTGAAATAATGAAACGCCTCTTAAGGGAAACAAAGGGTAGCAGCGTAGCTTATGCCGTTGAAAATCACGGCTATGTTAGCAATGATGAGCGGTTTTTAGACTACGCCTTTAAAGAGATAAATGTTGAAAGAGTAGGCTTAACATTGGATACTGGAAACTTCTATTGGTATGGTTATCCGTTGAGCAAGGTTCACGAACTCATAGAAAAGTATGCAAAACTAGTTAAACATACTCATCTTAAAAATCTGAAGTATCCCGTGGCTAAAAGGGAAAGGCAGAGGCTTCCCGGGGAAGATTTTCCCCAGGTTGGAGCACCCCTGTACGAAGGAGATATTGAATTTAGAAGAGTAGTTCAAGTTTTAAGAAAAGCAGGTTATACTGGTGATTTAACAATTGAAGACGAATCTCTAGGAAAATATACTCGAGAGGAAAGAAAAGCAGTGTTGAAAAAAGATGTGGAATTTATCAAGAAGCTGATATCCGAAACCTAAATTCTAAAACCGTTTCTTGCCTCGAGCAGGAAAGTATTGTCAGTATGCTGGTCTAGCACGCGCGCTACAGTAAGTCCCAGCGCGCGCTAATTGACTGCGATTTGAATTAATAAACATGATTTTTCAGTGTTACTACAATATTGAAAGGTCATCATGATCCACGATTCTCGCCGTATTGCCACATTCCTTCAGCGTAGCTTTCCTCAGTGCCCAGCAGCTTGCTACGACTCCGAGAGCCATTGAAGACGGATGTATAGAGGCATACTCGATGTGAAGGTCCAGGGCTGTCAGGCCTCCGAAGCCGTGGACACCTATGTCAAGACTGTTAACCATTCTTAAAAGATCTTCCTCCATCCTCGCAATAAAGCTGTTCCCATGTCTCTTCGAAAGCGGCCTGAGGTAAACAGCTCTCTTGGCGAGATCAAGAGCTATTTCCGAAGAAGGGCCGATTCCTACTCCAAGGATTATTGGAGGACATGGTTTAGCCCCGGCTTTCGCAACGCTTTCAAGCACTGCTCGGAAAATCTCTTTTTTCCCAGCGGTAGCGGGCAAAACCCTTAGGCTTGAAACAGCCTCAGAGCCCCCGCCCTTAGCTATTATAGTTATTTCCAAATGTTCTCCGCCGGGCTCCCAGACAATCCATGGAATAAATCTTCCGGTATTGTCTCCAGAGTTCCTCTTGGATGGGAAGTCTATGGCGTTCGGCCTCAACGGTATTTTACTACTGGCCTCTTTAACTGCTTCGACGATGATTCTATGTAGCTCATTCTCCTCCCATCCCCCCCTCTTAACGTAGAAGGTTAACGTGCCCGTATCTTGACATATCGGCCTGCCCTCCTTTTCAGCAGTTTCAACATTTTTCAATAAAGCGCCCAGTATTTTCTTCGGAACTTCCCTGCCCTCATTCTCATATGCTTCCTTCAAACGATTCTTCACGTCGATTGGAAGGGATGTTTCACAGAGTCTTACTGCTTTAACAATATGGTCCTTAAGATCCCCGCCTTCCATAGCTCTATTCCTCCAAGCTTTTCAAAGCTCTTGAAAGGTTTTCGTCAACCCTTTTTCTAAGGTCCTCATATAAATCGTTCCCAAAAGCATCTATAACAACTGTTATCGGCCCAAGGTTCTCGACTTCGAGATGCCACATGGCCTCGGGGACACCAAGCTCTTCAAGCCAGTAAACTCCAATAATGCGTTTAACGCTTTTAGCTATCAGAGCTGCAGCTCCCCCTGGAAGAACTCCGTAAAAGGCTTTAAACTCCCTGCATGCTTCTCGAGTCTTGCTCCCCATACCGCCTTTTCCAATGACGCCTGCAATCCCCGTCTCCCTGATAAACTCGTGCTCGTTACTCTCCATTCTAAGGCTCGTGGTAGGGCCGATTGAAACAACTTCCCATCCTGAATTCTTCCTCCTAACTATGGGGCCTGCATGAAACTCGACGAGACCCTGAAGGGAAATAGGCAACTTACTCCCACTCTCCAGTATTAGGTTTTGAGTCCTATCCCGGCTAGTGAAAACTTCTCCGCTAACATATAGTACGTCTCCGACACTAAGTCGAGCAACCTCGTCCTTTTTAAGAGGAGTCCTAAGTCCGTGTTCCTTAGCCAACAAGGATATGCTTGCATGCTCCGATTTAACCTTTTGAGTCGCATGCTCTTAAAATTATAGAAAAGCCACGGGTTTTCTGACAACGTAGCGTTCGAGGTGGCGCCATTAAAGACTACTCGGCGGCTCATTAAATTCCACTAAGTTCAGGATCCATTGTTTTTCAGTAATCGTGATTTTTTGGTTTCCTCCTCATCCCAGCTTAATTGACTCGGGCTTCCCAACAGAGATGCATGCTGAGCATAGGATGCTTAGTGTCTAACAGTAGCTTGAACCTGAGATGGTTATCTGAATTCGTGAAACTGGAGCCAAGCCAATATGGTGAAACTTATTACTTTTGTCTTACCTAAGCGATGAGTGAAGTAAGGTATCTACAAAAGGACAAATAGTTATTCCGAAGGATATCAGGAGAAAAATGGGCTTGAAGCCAGGCGATAAAGTTAAAATCGAGCTCTTAGAAGGGAAGAAGGCCATTATACAACTGCTCGTGAATCCTCCGGAAGAGATTTTTGTGAAAGCCTCTGATGAAATTGTTGAAGACACGTTGAGAGAGGCAGACAAACAAGATGATGAAAAAATCAGAAGGCTTTTAAGGAGTCTCGGAATTCGAGATTGACTCGGGTTCCTTCGACACTGGTGTGCTAATAGAGTACATCAACCTATCAGGTTCTCTTCATAAAGAAGCTAAAGCAGTTATTTAAAGTGTTCTTGATGGAAAGATTGTTACTATTATACCTCACCCTGTGCTTGCGGAGACTTATTACGTTTCAGTTAGAATCTATGAGGAGCTTAACATCAAAACCCTGAGCAAAAAGCTAAAAATTTTGTTGAATGACTTTACAGGTCTCCGAATTTCTCATTAGCAGAGCCTTCGCTTGAGCTTGCACTCCTCGCCCGGAGTGTAAAAAGCAGGTTCAACCTGGCTTTAACCGATTCCTATGTTCTAGCTTCCGCAGAGCTTTATAGAGCCAAGGCGGTTTTTAGGTTAAAAGAGAAAGAGATGGCGGAAAAACTTGAAGAAATAACTACAGAGTGCAATGTAGTTTTCCTTAAATCGTAAGCTTTTTAAAACTGTTTCAAGAATCATGTTCGATGGTAATAAAAGTTGCAGTAGGCTCAACAAATCCTGTTAAAATAAAAGCTTCAGAAAACATTATGAGAAGAATATACGGCAACGTCGAGATCATTCCAGTAGATGTCGCGTCAAAGGTCTCGCACACACCTTTAACGGACGAGGAGTGTGCTGAGGGAGCCATATACCGAGCCGAGGAAGCCATCAGAAAAGCTGAAGCCGATCTTGGCGTTGGTCTCGAGGGCGGGGTTGCCAGACGGGCCGGCAGATATTTTCTAACCGGCTGGTGTGCTGTTGTAGATGTTGGAGGCGAAGTGGCACTTGGGTGTGGCGGTGGTATTGAGCTGCCAGAGGTCATCGTGAAAAAGGTTCTGAGTGGAAAGGAACTGGGGGATGTGATTGATGAAGTTACTGGCATAAGTGGAACCAAAAGAAAAATGGGGGCCGTAGGGGTATTGACGAGTGGGCTCACTAATAGACAAGAATCGTGGGAGTTCACTCTTTTGTACGCCATGGCAAGAAAGCTGAGCGCAGAATTATACAGGCGGTGAGCCACGTGTCAACGCTAAACCTAAACCTTAACAGCAATTTAGCTACTATGCACTTAAAGAGTCAATTCGAGGAAAACACTAGGCTTCGCGCGCGACGGGGAAGCTGAAAGTAGGGTGTTTAGAGTTGTCGATATTAGCAAGCTTCAAATATCATGACGACGGAATCCTACCAGACGGGACGAAGCTCCCGATATACCGATGTTAACCCTCTAGTAATCGGGCGAGATATAGTAAAGCTGCTGTCGTGGAAGGCTGGTGGACACCGGATTCGATGGGGCTATATAATCTAACCTCGAGCCGGCCGGCTTTCTTTACAATCTCAGGCCAGCCTCTAAGGGGGGATGAAAGTCCCGGCATTCGGTCAAAGACGAGGTGTTCAAGCTCTGATGGTCTTGATAACAGAGCGCGCGCGCTTGTCTGCTCTAGACCTCCCCAAAACGTCACAATCGGCAGGAAGATCCTCAATAAGCTAAAGTTCTTCCTAGATGGACCTTAACGCCAAGCTCAGATGAAGGTAATGGGTTCTTTGACCAGTTGATTAACGACCTTCCTCGTCCACTAGAAGTTAGCCAGGTAGTGGGGGCTAGGGCGGTCTTGGGGGCTTGGCGCCTTTCCTTTTACGCAGTGAGACGGCGACAACCACGACAGCTACCGCAATTAATGTCGAGGCTACGATTATAGCGCCCATATAGTCCTCAGCGTAAACCGCATGCATCTCCGGCCTCGGCTCATGGCCCGTGAAGACAAGCCTTACCGAGCTTTCGGTAGAATTAAAGAAACCGACCCACTGTTTAAACACGTACTTCGCACCCAGTAAGCCGAGCAACCCAGGCATGCTCACCGAGGAAGGTGCAGATAAAGTTGCTTCATCCCCCTCCTTGTACCTACCTGAGCCCGGTATCTCGACTGCGACATTAGAGGAAACGTTTAGAGTATACGTCATCACAACCCTGATGAGCTTAATGGTGGAATTGCTCCCGCCCTCGTTATCAATAACTGTCAGCGTAACAATGTAGTCTCCAAGCCCATGGTAAGAATGCTTAACTTTAACGCCCGACCCTTCCCCACCATCTCCAAACTCCCATTTATACGAAGATATGCTTCCATCGGGGTCGCTTGAGGCAGAAGCATCGAAAGACACCTCCTCGCCCAAACCCATCTTGGTAGGGGTGTAGCTGAACCTTGCTGCCGGCAAGTAGTTCGTACTGACCATGACCACCGCTGGCGGAGTTGTCTGGCTCTCGTATGAAACGTAACCAACGACATAGTACAAAGCACCCTTCTCAGCCGAGGAAGTGTCCCATGTTGAGGTGAACCTGAGTGAAGCACCAGGAGTGAGAGAGGAGAAATTTTGGTATAAACTCCAAACAGAGCTGTTTCCATTCTGCACAATGAAAATGCATTTTCCATTAAGGGTAGTTGAACCTGTGTTAAAGGCCTCGAGAGATATTTTTATCTCATCCCCTATTTTGAAGCGTTGAGGTTCAACACTAAAGCCTGTCACGTTTATCATGGATCTGCCTAGTCTGAATATGCAAACCCTCCTATCGAGCCAGTTCCCAGATGTATCATTCAACATGATCTCTACAGAATAGTCGCCGGTTGGAAAGTCTTTGCTGTTCCATATCATTGAGAATGATGCCTGTCCCACTACATCCTGAAGCGTTCTCAATGGTAAGCCGTCAACAATCTTGTCTGAACCATATGGCCTTATCAGAGCACTAGCAACGATATCTCTCGCCTCTCCTGAATTGTTAAGCAAAACATTAATTGTGATTTCTTCCCCGGGATCGTAGACCAGCCTCTCAGTATTAACATCGAGTATTGAAACCGTCGAAAATATGTAGACCACATCAAATTCGTACTGTTTATAGTATCTGACTTCAGTGGTTTCTGAATTGTAATAAAATGGATAAATAATTATTGTGAGCGTGGTAGTGCCATCGGGATTCGCCCATGTTGACCAATAGTAATCTTCACTTGGATACCAGCCTCCGTTCTCGTTTGACAACGGCCCGTCGAAAGATGAACGATTTTGCATCATTACAATTGGCAATTTAAATCCAGCGGTTGTTTCAAGTCCGCTACGCTTTCTTTCAACTACATTCTGAATTCGGTATCCTTCCGGATAGTCAACTGAAACTGAGTAATAGGGAACCCTTGGCTCACCGTCTACGAGCAGAACATGCCCGCCAGGAATACTAACATAGTCGAAATCGGCAATCTTACTCACTTCGTAATCAGGTATTATAATTTCCAGCATTGAAGGCGGTTCAGCACCTTTAACCTGAAGTACATTAAAGATAAATATGAAAAGAACAATGTTGAAGAGCATCCCCCAAAATCTTTTAACCATTATAACATCACCTCAATCCCCAAACTTCGGGTCTCCGTATAGGTTATAATGGTAGGCGTATACTTGCCACACGGTGTTCTCACTGACCAAGCGTCTTTTCAACAAAGCAAAAGCCTTTCCAATTGTGCGGTCCAGAGTCCACTCTAAACCGTATAGTTGATTATGGAACTCGTCGGACTCATCTGAAACAGTGATAGTTGCCCCCATGTATATTGCTGCACCCCTCCTCAAAAGGTCTTCGCATATGCTAATGTCGCCAATATCCGTAGTCTCGTAGTAGCCCGTTGAGCAGGCAGCAGCAGAGATCACAGGTGCACTGTTACTAAAGGTAAGTGGGTGTCCTGGGAAGTCAGTATATAGATCTGTTACTCCACACCAACCTATGAATGCGTCGAGACAAGAGGCCCAGCTTCCCGGGCCACCGTGACCAGCAAAGGTGATGATGTCCTTTCCACGCGCAGCTTCCTTAATTTGATATCCTCTTTCCGATAAGGCATCGCAACCATTTTCATGAATACTGTATGGGAATATAACTGGTGCTCCTCCTGAGAGTCGAATACCGATACGTAATGCTTCAACTTTTTCAGCATCCTCTTTACTTATTAGTGTGCGGAGAGTTGCCAAGTCCATGGGAGGATGATTCCTAGTGCAGAGAGCACCGTCTACTGTATGGCCTGGCTCCCCTAGGCAATTATAAACTCCCACCAGACGTCTTAGGCTATCGTAATTCGTTACAAGTCGGCGAAGCTCTGATGGTGGTTCCGGCTGACGAGTATGAGGGTCGAAATCCCAATATGTGCCCAATATGTAAAGCGCTTCACGTAGCAGGTTAACTTCAGTATCATAGTATTCGGTGTGTAGTATCGAAACAGCAGCCCCTTGAAAAGTATGTAGAAGATCTGCCAAGACATATCCGTTTCGCATCCAAACCTCCTCCCAAGGCCCAGCAGGCCCGGTAACAACTAAAGCATCAGAACGGTCAAAACTCTTACTGCCGATTACTACTTCAATACTGGTTTTGATAGGGGTTGCTAAATATCTAGCGGTATTGCCTACGATCCTACCCACCATAATATCTGGCCTACCATCATCACCAAAAGTATCTGAAAAAGGATTATCACTAAGCGGAATATCTATACTATTAATATGTGCGTTAAAAGATGGAATTACCTCCGTCTCCCCTACGATCAGAACATATGCATCCCTATCTCTCTCAGGATTCGGGTTTCTAAAAACAGGAGAAAGCCTTCTGCTCCACGCTCCTGAAGGCGATATGTATGCTTTAATCTCGTAAGCGTTTGAGCTCTCCCGTAAGTATCCTAGGACCCCGTGCTTTAGCATAGCCAGCCTTGCCATATCTTCCAGAAGCGCATTCACCCCCACTTTATCACCTGCATTATAGCTGAACAATCTCGAAGGATGTGTAACGATTATGTAGTCAGTACTTCCGAGTATTGATGAAATGTCATCAGGATGATGGCTCAAACTGAAACTACGTCCATAACTTGCACCGTCATATGATAAACTCACATATGTATCAAGCCAGCCGAATATGTAGCATTCGTCTGGTATGGTTGGAGCAAACAGTATGGGCACGGCAAAGTACTGGATCGTAGCAACACTTCCCGGCGGTAGTGCTGCCCCTCCAGGTGGTTTGAAAACGACAATACTCGTCCAAAATGACGGTGCGAACTCTACGCTCATGAATGCTGTGTGAGGAACCACTTGGAATCCGCAGACATCATCGCGGAGGCTAAGGTTATACAAAGTTTCTGTTCCCGTGTTTCTTACATATAAGGTTACGAAGTATGCTGTCTGGTAAACGTCGTGTCTTATAACGTCCCTCGTGACCTCTATATTAATGATTTTAATTCGTTCTATCGTGGGAGGTATCCATTGTATTTGAAATATTTTCACCCTCATGCTGTCATGCCCATAGTTGCCAGAGTTGTCCCATGCCTTAACCTCTATCGTGTGCTCTGAATTTGCCTCGAGTCCAGTTGCATTCCAAAGATGGGTGAAAGACAGTTTGCTTGTACAGGGTACTGTAACAATCTCTCCTGTGAAGGGGTTAAAGTGAAGTGGAGCATACACCCAGCTCTTCGCCAAAACGCCATCTATGTAAAGCTCTGCTCTTTGAATGTACCCTGCGGGTTTGGTTGCATTCGAATCGTCCTGTATTAAGGCCTCTATCTCTACGAGGTCATGCACCCATTCGCTGCTGGGTTTAATCATTCGCACCAGCGGCGGGGTCCTATCTGGCATCGGGTTGCTGATTGTGCCGTTTTTAACGTCGTCAGCCCTGTTTCCAGCAGCGTCGAATGCTATCGCATCAAAATCGTGAATCCCGTTGCGAAACATGGTTGTGTTGCAGACCCAGACGTAGGGTCGAGAAAAGTCTATGAACTTCACAACACCATCTATGGAAAACATCACGCCCTCGACGCCAACGTTGTCACTCGCATTAGCCAGGATGTTAACGATGCCGACAAGTCTTTCCGGGAGGAACAGGGTCACTGAAGGCTTCTCCGTGTCCGGAGGAGATGTTGTTTCGAAGACCATGGTCTTGCTTATAACAGTGTTTCCACAACGGTCCTTCGAACCTACGTAGAACCTGTAGGTTGTCCTCGGTTTTAATCCAGTAATTCTCGCAGCATGGTTTTTCACAAGGCTTGGGTCGTAAACGGTTTTCTCCTCCCCCGTGGAGCGGTCGCTGTAAACAACCGTGCTATCACTATTCTTATTCGTAATCCATATCACGATAACCGAATCCTGTGTAACATTTACAGCACGAGGACCAGAAACAATAATTATAGGTACGGGATATGAGATGCAAGTCTTCTCAAGGCAGTTGTTGCCCTCACCCGACTCCTTCACCTGGTTAAAGTTGTCAGCGCAGACCTTCACAGTGATGTTGTGACACTCAGGCCACTCATAGTCCTTAAACCAGGATTCAAAGGTGTCTCCCGGCTTCAGGTCAACCCCCACAGGGTCCTGAGCAACCTCCTTACCGTCCACGTAAAGCGTTGTACTATGGCTGCCCTTCGCAACCTCGCCCCCAATGTTCTTCAACACGTAGCCTATCACGCTGTTGTTCCTGTCGCACATAATGTCGGTTATCACTAGATCCGGGAGGTTTTCCTTCAACCACTTTTCCTCGAGGCAGTTGTTCTCCTCGTTGGACTCTTCAATGTTCTGCTCGCAATCTGCGCAAACCTTTATGACATGTTCACCTGGTGTTGGCTTCCAAGCGTAGTCGAAAACTCCCTCAACCTCCTGCCCGGGTTGGAGCACTTGAGTTATGCAGTGTTTCGCTACTTGCTTTCCATCTATAGACAGGCAGTTGCAGAAGCTCTTGGTCGGCATCCCGGCTGGCGTGGTTGGGGTGTCGCCAACATTCTTCACCCTGTAATGAATAAGGCCGCCGCTCTCCCAAACATCAGTTATGACAAGGTCGGGCAGAGGTTTCATCTCTATCCTCGCTTCTGCCCAAACAGCCCAGTCCCTGCTTGAAGTATTATATGCATTGACATAGAGGATGAAGTTGCCCTTCTTGCCAGCTATGAAACCCAAATCCTTAATTATCAGGTCAAGCTTGCCGTCTAGGGTGGCAACTTTGCTTAGGATAGTGTGTCTTAAGGGAAATTCGTTCATACCACGGTACTCGTCGAAGTAAACGTCAAACCTGGCGCCGTCTGTGCCGGTGGCTCCGGAGAGAAAACCTATCCTAACGGTTAGCTGAGAGTTCGGCGGAACTGTCTGCTGCGGGTAAACACCTATTATCCAGCCGCCGGCAACCCACTGGGGATGGGTTTCCAGAACCTTGCTCCAAGTCGAACCGTCTTCCAGAAGAGCGTTATACACATATCTTGCGAACCCCCTGCTGTCCGAGGGGTCTCCTGGGAAAGGCAAAACCCCGGCTCCACTGCTCCATTGCGCCTCAGACGCGTGATCTATAAAGTCGTAGAGCGTTGTATCAGCGGAAACACTAATAGCAATATTGTTTACTAGTATGGTCAAGATAAAAACCATTGTAATCCATGGGAGAAATATGTTTTTTCTAAGAATCATATTTCTTCGCGAAATAAAGTGATGTATGCTACTTATAAGCTTTCATCAGGCATCATTTAATTGAAAAGGGGGACAGCCTTTATTCAGATTAGGAATACGTTCAGAAAACCATAAACGTTACTAGGCTTTAGCAATACTTGGTGTAAGGATTCGGATGGGAGTTAATTTAACACCCATAATCAGCAGGAAGCCGACGAGCCTTGAAAGCCTTAGAGGGAAAAGCTTCGCTGTTGACGCTAGCCAGATGCTCTACCAGTTTCTCGCTTTGATACGTAAGCCTGACGGAACGTTCTTCACGGATGCTGAGGGCAACGTGACTTCTCACCTGATAGGCTTCGCCTTCAGGGTTACAAGGCTACTGTGCGACTACAGCATGAGGTTCATATTCGTTTTCGACGGGAGGCCTGTCCAGCTTAAGCTGAGGGAGCTGGACGCGAGAAGGCTCAGGAGGGAGAAGGCTTTGGCGGAGTGGAGGCTGGCGGTGAAAGAAGGTAGGCTTGCAGAAGCCTTTTCCAAGGCTGTTTCCTCCACGAGGCTGACGGCCGAGATGGTCGAGGACACTAAGACCCTGCTTTCCGCAATGGGCCTTCCGTTTGTCGAGGCTCCTTCCGATGCTGAGGCTCAGGCGGCCTTTATCGTTCAGAGGGGGGAGGCGTATGCTGTGGCAGGTAGGGACTATGATACTCTGCTCTACGGTTCTCCCAGGCTTGTTAGAAACCTGGCTATACGTAGCACCGAGTTTTACCCTAGCAAGGGCTATTTAAAAGTCTTGAAGCCTGAGCTCATAGAGGCTAGGGAAGCCTTACGTAGGCTGGGCATCACTAGGGAACAGCTGGTGGATGTGGCTATTCTCGTAGGTACTGATTTCAACGAGGGTGTTAAGGGGATTGGTCCTAAAAAGGCTCTGCAGCTTATTAAGAAGTATGGGCGGATAGATGAAATCCCTAGAAACATTCTTCCAAAGGCTCCGGAGAATTACGCTGAGGTTAGAAGAGTATTCATGCAGCCTGATGTTAAAAAAGAGTATTCCGTCAAGTATTCGGGGCTTGACGAAGCA
>CAZWPT010000005.1:0-15869 GCA_964635675.1 uncultured Nitrososphaerota archaeon
TGAAGGAGCTTGTTGAGAAAGGGGTTTGCTTCCACCTCGGCAAGAAGGTTTACGACTCAGAGGTCTTCGACGTGGATTTCAGCGAGATAGTGGAGAGATACGACGCCACCCTGATAGCGACGGGAGCATGGGAGCCGCGTAGGCTGAACGTTGAAGGAGAATGGCTCGACGGCATTTTCCACGCAGCCCCATACATCGTTAAATACTATTTGACTAAGTTCGGCTACTCCCCGCCTTCAAGCCTTCCAAGCCTAGGGGCCTCAGTCGCAGTCATCGGAGCCGGTTTAACAGCCGTAGACTCGGCCCTACTTGCTCTTGAAATAGGCGTTAAGGAGGTTTCACTGGTATACAGGAGGACCAGGAGGGAGGCTCCGGCGGGTGAAAAAGAGCTTAAAATGCTCGAGGAAAAGGGTGTTAAAATAGTTGAGCTTAAGGCTCCCGTGGGCTTCAAGGGTGAAGACGGCAGGGTTAGGCAGATGATCACCATAGATATTAAGCTGGGCCCTCCTGACAAGAGTGGCAGGCCCTCTCCCACACCAGTCCCCGGGTCTGAGAAAGCTTTTGAAGTCGACTCAGTAATAGTGGCGACAGGAGGGCTTTCCACACCTCCCTTCAAAAAGCACTCGGACAGGATACGTGTAGCTGAAGACGGTAGGATAATCGTGGACGACAAGAGGAGGACTAGCTGGAAAGGTGTTTTCGCAGCTGGCGACGTTGAGTCAGGCCCCTCTCTAATAGGGCCGGCTTTGAAATCCGGTTTGATCGCGGCAGAATCCATAAAGGAATACTTGGTTAAACGAGTGTAGCGCCGCAAACAGGCGTGTTTTTCGAAACAGGCTTTAATCAGAGAAGGTTTAGAAGTCCCACTCGACACGCATTTCCCTATCCTCCACCGCAGACCGGTATATTGCTTCAAGGATGGCTTGAACCCTGAGCCCCTCGATGGCTGGGGAGAACAAGGCCCTGCCTTCTTTAACTGACTGTATGAACTTCTGGATCCTCATCTCGTAAACGTCTATGTTGGGCGCCTGGTCCTGCGGCTTAACATTCACCCTAACCCCCTGAATCTCCTCGTATATTTCAAACGGGTCAAGCTGGGCCCCGCCTTTCGTCCCAAGCAATTCAACGCTAAACCTGTCTCTATCTATGAACGAGGCCCAGTTTGTCTCAAGAAGCATTGTGAAGCCGTTCGTAAACTTGACCAGGGCGAAAGCATTATCCTCAACCTCAAACTCCGCCGAGCTCCATGTTCCACCCCAGCACCCTCGTCTAGCCATTTCAGGATTATTGCCAAACTTCGTGTACAATACTCCGAAAGCCGACTTGGGTCTAGGAAAGCCCGTGACGAACATGGTGAAGTCAACGGCGTAGCAACCTATGTCGAACAACGGTCCTGCCCCGGCGAGAGCCCTACTTATGAAGGTTCTCCTCGGAGGTATGCCCCATCTTCTCAAGGCTAGTGCCCTAGCATAATATATTTCACCAAGCTCCCCAGCGTTAACCATGCTTCGCAAAATGTTTAAGTCAGGCCTAAACCTTGTCTGGAAACCTACGATAAGAATCCTGCCTGTCTTCTTAGAGGCCTCGTACATCTCCAACGCGTCCCTAAGGTTACCGGCCATAGGCTTCTCCGTTAAAACATGCGCGCCAGCCTTCAAAGCCGCGACAGTAGGATCCTTGTGGAACATGTTCGGAGTGCAGACGCTTACCGCGTCAAGCTCCTCCCTTTCAAACATGTCGATGAAATCCGTGTAAAACCTAGGTATTTTAAAATCCTCAGCTAGGCTCCTAGCAACGTTAACATCAACATCGGCGCAGGCAACGATTTCAACCTCACTGATCTTCTTATAGTGTGGAACATGAGTAGCCCTCGCTATTCCGCCGCAACCAACTATACCCACCCTAATCCTGCTCATTTTAACCGTGAGGGGAAAAGGGGTTTTAATAAGATTTACTGGAGTCATGGTTTTCAAGCAGGTAGAGTTTAATAGCCTGCAGGCTCTCCACCCTGGTTTAGATGGATGCGGGTGAAAACACTAGGAAGCTGAGGCTGATGTACGGGAGGGCTTTCGCCAGCTCTCTAAGCAACAGCATGGTTTCCCCCTTCATCTATGTTTACGCCGCCAGAATCGGGGCTTCCCCCGGCGAAATAGGCTGGATGCACTCTTTCAACAACCTTTTCGTCAACAGCCTCCAAGTCCCTTGGGGAAGGCTCAGCGACATTCTCGGGAGAAGAATCAGCATCATAGTTGCAACCAGCATCGCAGCATCGCTCATCTGGATACCCATGTCTTTGACGGCTGAACCCAGAATATTCCTTATACTTGTGGCAATATACTTCTTCCTGAGCTCCGCAGCAGTCCCGGCTTGGAACGCTCTCTTAAGGGAGACGACGCAACCCTCCTCGAGAAGCCTCGTGATTTCAAACATGAACATTGCCTCCCTTCTCGGAAGCCTGGTTGCAACAGCATTCTCAGGATGGCTTATAGACTACTCGGGGGGAAGCCTCGCAGCACCATCCGCGATAGCTGTTCTCATAAGCATAGCCGGATCCCTAATACTCTTAAGAATAAAGGAGGACAGGATTCGTAAAACCAGCTTTAAAAGCATTGTATCCGTATTCAGAATATCCGACATACCTGGTTTGATAAACGAGAGCAGCGATTTCAAGCTTTTCCTAAAGCTGTCAGCAATACAGGGTTTCTTCATGTCCTACGCCTGGCCCCTTTTCACCATCACCACCGCGATAATCCTTAACCTGAGCATGACTGAAGTTGGAGCCGTCTCCGTGATTCAAACAATCGCCACGCTCCTAGCCCAGCCTTTAATGGGGCGCCTAGCCATAGCGAAAGGTAAAAAGCCGCTGATGATCATCTACTATGTCTCGCTCACCACAGTACCGTTAGGATACTGTTTCGCCCAAGGTTTCCTCCACATAGCTATCCTAAGCGTTTTCCTCGGCTTCGTGTTAGCCATGGGCAATGCGACAATCCTCCCGTATATTCTAGACATTATTCCTGAAGACCGTGTCGGCGAGCTGACCTCCATATACAACATGATCACTGGAATATCGTACTTCACAGGCTCAGCTATAGGGGGGAACGTTGACGAGCTTATAAGCCTTAGTTTCGGGAGACAGTTAAGCCTTCAAACAGGATACTTCATATCCGCAGCCGGAAGGCTTGCTTCAGGACTATTATTTCTCAGAATAAGCGATGAGTCTTCGACTAGAAGGGTTGAGAATGCAGCTAAGCAATCCTAACGGGATTTCATGCTTAACCACCATGTTCCCTTAAAAGCCCTCGGACCCGGTAGAAATGTTTGCGCGCCTCCTGCCACCGGTGCAAAGCTTTTAGAAAAAGTCTATCGATATGGTTTTGAGAACACTGTCTATCTCCGTAAGCTCCTGGTCGCTCAGCCTCCAGCCTACTGTGCCAGCGTTCTCCTCCGCCTGCTGAGGATTCTTTGCGCCAGGTATCGGGACCACGCCTCCCTCTCTAAGCAGCCAGTTCATAGCGACCTGGGCAATAGTCTTGCCTCTTTCCCTAGCAATCCTCTCCAAGACCAGTAGGAGACGACTTACCTCTGTAAGGTTCTCATCCGTGAAAAGCTTGTTCCCCCTCCTAATGTTATCGGAAGGCTTGTTGCCTAAACCATATTTTCCGGTTAACGCTCCCTGCGCCATAGGACTGTACGCGATCACCGTTATGTTCTCCCTCCTGCAGTATGGCAGGACTTCCTCCTCAATCTCCCTCTGCAGCATGCTGTACCTAACCTGGTTTGAAACAATGCTTGCTTCAGACAAGTGTTTCCTCGCCTCCTCAAGGTCCCTGACTGCGAAATTACTTACGCCAATGGCCCTTATCTTACCCTCTCTGTAAAGCTGCTCCATCGCTCGCATAGTGTGTTTCAACGGAACCTGTTCCCACGGGTCTGGCCAGTGAACCTGGTACAGGTCTATCTCCCTCACGCCGAGCCTCCTCAAGCTGTGTTCAGCAGCCTTTAAAACATCATTATACCTCAAGTGCCCGCCGTGAACCTTCGTCGCCACGACAAGGTTATCCCTGCCTACTTCCCTTATAGCTCTTGCAACAACCTCCTCAGAATGCCCCCCGCCATATGCTTCAGCAGTATCTATAAGGTTAACCCCCAGCTCATGAGCCCTAACTATTGCTTTCACTATCTGATCGTCCTCGACGTCCGCCCCCCAGGCTTTCCCACTGGCCTGCCAGGTACCAAGGCCGATTACGGAGACCTTCAAACCGCTTCCACCCAGCTCAACATACTCCAATGGAAACACCGGTTTAAGGCCGTCATAATCTTAATTAAAGCTTTTAACGAACAAGCCCTTTTAATAAACTATTTGAACCTTCTTTAAACCCATCTAAACCTTTCTAAAATCGTGTTGTCTAACCGTTAAATACCTTAAATTTATATACCATGAGCAAGGGGAGTTGGGTAGCAGGAATGTCTGTGAGGAGCCTAAACCTGGGAAAAGAGCATGTAAAGCTTAATCCTAAAGAAGTTTTATGCGCAGAATATTGTCCCGACTCTAAGCTTATCGAGATTTCTGTGAAGATTAGAAATATCCCGGGAGCCTTCACCACGGTTATCAAGACCCTTTACGAGAGAAAGGTTAGGCTTTGCTCCTGTTTTCACACGGTAAGCAGGGAAGACGATACTTCTCTCATAGGAGCCTTCATAGACATTTCACACGCAGATGTTCAAGCAAGGGACATTGTTAGAGAGCTGGAGAGCCTGGATGAGGTCTTGGAGGTTAATGTCTCCGAAAAGGTGTTCAACAGTATGATAATTGACAGTCTACACTTCCCACTGCTGGTTTCCGGTGAGAGAAGCTTCACTTTTAGGGTGGAGACCTTTGGAAGCATTGTGGAGAGCCTCTATGAGAAGTTTGGAACTGGGGCTGCTGTCGTGCTCTACCAGATGGGAGTGTCAGCGGGGGAAGACAAGGCGAGGAACGTTCTGGATAAGCATCGTATGGATAAGCTGGATGTTTTAAAGCTGATACTGGCGGAGAGAACAGCTAAAGGCTGGTGCATGGCTGAAGTGGAGGAGTTCAACACGAAGGGAGCGACACTCGTAGTTAGAGAATTGTTTGAATGCTTGCCTTTCAAAGGCAGGAAGGAGGAAGCTTTCAGCCAATTCTTCAGAGGATACTTAGCCGGAATATTTGAAAACGTTTTGAATACCAGCGTGAGCGTAACAGAGGTTGAGTGCATCACCAAGGGCGATCCTGCCTGCAAATTCATTGTTCAAGCCAGGGGCTTGGAATAAACTGAGCTAATAACCCTGGTTGATTCTAAAGTTTATATCTACACCCGGTGATTTTTTACTCATGTTTCCAGAGAATTTTCTCTGGGGGGTTTCAGAGGCAGGTTTCCAGTTTGAAATGGGCGACCCCCTCGGCAAAAATGTTGACCCGAATACAGACTGGTTTAAATGGGTGCATGACCCGGTGAACGTGGGCAGGAAGATAGTTAGCGGTGATCTTCCAGAGAACGGTGTAAACTACTGGGAGCTTTACGGCTCCGACCATGAGCTGGCCGAGGAGCTGGGCATGAATGCTTACAGGCTGGGAGTAGAATGGAGCAGGATATTCCCGAGGGATACTGCAGAAGCCAGGGTTGACGTGGAGATTGAGGAGGGGAGGATAGTTAGAATAGACTTCGACGAGAAGGCTCTTGAGAGGCTTGAGACCCTGGCCAATATGGATGCTTTAAACCATTACGAGAGAATTATTGAAAACCTTAGAGATAAAGGGTTTAGGGTAATAGTGTGCCTGAACCACTTTACTCTTCCAATCTGGATTCACGACCCGATTGCTGCAAGGGACACGGGTCTGAGAAGTGGTGCGAGAGGCTGGTATGATCAGAAAACTATAGTCGAGTTCTCGAAATACGCCGGGTTCCTAGCCTGGAGGCTTGGCGACAAGGTCGACATGTGGGCTACTTTCAACGAGCCTAATATTGTTGCTGAAACAGGGTACTTCTTGACTTCGACAGGTTTCCCGCCGAGCGTTAGAATGAATGCTTTAAACGCATTGAAAACTTTTAAACGCGTCTTAATGAATATGATTGTCGCACACGCGAGGGCTTTCGAAGCCATAAAGAAGTTTGACAGTCAACGGGCTGATCCCGATAGCTCGCTTCCCGCGTCGATAGGCGTTATTCAACACGTCATCCCGGTGATGCCTCTAAACCCCTTTAGAGAAGCGGATTCGTATGCTTCACGTTTCCTTAAAAATGTTCACAATAATCTGTTCGTGGAAGCAGTCTCATCAGGATGGGTTGACAAGAATCTCAACATGGTTAGGGATGGTGACGAGGTTGAAAAAGACCTTAAGGGGAAGCTTGACTGGCTTGGAGTAAACTACTACACGCGAATGGTTGCTAAGGGAAGGACGTCTCTTCTAGCCAAGTTGCTCATGGGCATCCGGGGCGTTCCGGAGATTATGGAGGGCTACGGCTTAACGTGTAGGGCTAAAGATGTTTCCCGCGACGGCAGACCCACGTCAGACTTCGGCTGGGAGCTTTATCCTGAGGGCCTTGTGGAGACGCTTCTCGAAATGTCTAGATACGGTAGACCCATGTTCATTACTGAAAACGGCGTCGCCGATTCTGAAGACAGGCTTAGACCCAGGTATATCGTTGAACACCTACGGGTTCTAGAGGAAATCGTCAACGTGAAACGCGTCGACGTCAGAGGATATTTCCACTGGGCTTTAACGGACAATTATGAGTGGGCGCAGGGGTTTAGCATGAAGTTTGGACTCTACAGCGTAATCCTGAACACTAAGGAGAGAATCCCGAGGAAAAACAGTGTCGAAACCCTTAGAAGGATTATTCAGAATAGGACGGTTGGAGCATACGATAGTTTTTCCAGGCAGGTTTAGAAAATGAGCCGTAGGAGACTTATTTACGTTGTTCAAAAGCATGCGGCTACTCACCTCCATTACGACCTAAGGCTTGAGATGGATGGTGTTCTTAAAAGCTGGGCCATACCCAAGGAGCCGGAGGACAAGCCTGGTGTGAAAAGGCTAGCGATACAGGTTGAGGATCATCCTCTAGAGTACTCCGGGTTTGAAGGAGTCATACCTGAAGGCCAATATGGCGCGGGCAGGGTTGAGAAGTGGGATTACGGGGACTATGAGCTTGTTAAAAAGACGGATAGAAGCATAGAGGTTGAAATACATGGGAAGCGTTTAAACGGGCGCTTCATCCTGACGAGGTTTGACAGAGCTGGGGAAAACGCTTGGCTCTTCTTCAAGAAGAAATAACATTCCTCCGCCTTGGCGAGGAGGCTCCCAGTTCACCGCTCCTGTGGGTTCATCCCGCCTAGTAGAGGGCTGTTTCAAACCAGCCCCCGCCATACGCGTGCAGCACATGGCCCGCTTTAGCCACGGCTTTCCCAAGTCAATTCTTATAACCTTATGCACTATGGAAAAACGGGTGGCTTGAGGGAATGGGAGCAAGGATAATTGGAGAAAGCCTGAGGAACATTCCCTGGCAGGATAAGCCTGAGGACTACGAGGGAGTGGTCTGGAGGTATGATAAGAACCCTCTGACCAGGTGGAACCCTACTAGGAGCACTGCCAGGGTATTCAACAGCGCTGTAGTACCTTTCAGAGGAAAATTCGCAGGGGTTTTCAGGGCAGACCATAAGGATGGTAAGGCTAGGCTTCACGTGGGCTGGAGCGACGACGGCGTCTCCTGGGATATTGAGGATGAAGTAATAACGTGGAAAGATGCTGAGGGAAAAACATACCAGCCTAACTATGCCTACGACCCGAGGGTTGTTAAAATAGAGGACAATTACTACATAACTTGGTGCACGGACTTCTACGGCCCGTCGATAGGAGTAGGCGTGACGAAGGATTTCAAAGAGTTTATTAGGCTTGAGAATGCTTTCCTACCTTTCAACAGGAACGGCGTCCTCTTCCCCAGGAAAATAAACGGTAAGTACGTGATGCTTTCAAGGCCGAGCGACGCTGGCCACACTCCTTTCGGAGACATTTTCCTGAGCGAGAGCCCGGATATGATCCATTGGGGGAGGCATAGGAGGGTTATGGGCAGGGGAGGCTCAGGATGGTGGCAGGGCCTTAAAATAGGCGCTGGCCCAATACCTATTGAGACGACAGAGGGGTGGCTTCTCTTCTACCACGGCGTGGTTCTAACTTGCAACGGCTACGTCTACAGTTGTGGCGCAGCAATACTCGACATAAACACTCCGTCAAGAGTTCTCTACAGGTGTAGAAACTACCTTTTAACTCCTGAGAAGGAGTATGAGACAGTGGGTTTTGTTCCAAACGTGGTTTTCCCCTGCGCAGCCCTAACTGACTCAGACACCGGGAGAATAGCGATCTACTATGGTTCTGCAGACACCTATGTTTCGCTGGCGTTCGCGCACGTTGACGAGGTAGTGGAGTACGTTAAAGAAAACGCGGAGCCGTTGCACGAGGGAGAGGGAAGATAAGTCTTCCCTGCTGAGACGAACGGCGCGCGCTAATGTGTGGCGGGAAGTCACACCCCAAGGGAAGTGGTGCCACGGAGGGGAGAAGCACGTCTGCCCCAAGGAATTACCTGTAAGAGGACTCCTAGCGCGCGATTCTACGATGTTGGATAAATGAAGTTTTATGACTGAAGTTCAGGAAAACTTTATATCTAGGTATGTGATATACTTAGATAGGTGATATTAAATGTGTGGTGGAAGGAAACCGCCTGCTGGAACATGCTGCCACGGTGAAGGAGGGCACATCTATCTTAAGGAAACCCCTGTTAGAGGGCTTTTACACTTATCAATCCTAAACTTGGTTAAGAACGGGCCTATTTACGGTGCTGAAATATATAGGGCTTTAAAAGAAAAGTATAACATTGAGGCTCCAAAAGCCATAATCTACGGTCTACTTAGAAGAATGGAGTACGCTGGCTTCCTAGCTTCAACATGGGATGTAGAGGGTGGAGGGCCTGCGAGAAGAAAGTATAGGATTACTGAGGAGGGATTAGAATATCTTAAAGGCTCGTTGGAAAACCTTAGGAGGGTTAAAAACCTCGTAGACCTCTTACTAGCCGAGGAAAAGAGCATGCAGACCTAAGAAGAGTAGGCATATGAGCGCTATAGAAGCCGTAAATTTACATAAAAGGTTTGGAAGCGTCTCGGCTGTTAACGGCGTTAGCTTCAAAGTGAAAGAAGGCGAAATATTCGGTTTCCTGGGTCCCAACGGCGCCGGGAAGACAACGACCATCCGAATCTTGACAGGCATATTGAAACCTGATAGCGGTGAGGCTAGGATAATGGGCTACGATGTTCATAAGGATCCTGTTAAAGCCAGAATGCTTACTGGAGTGGTTCCCGAAGAGGCTAATCCATACCCAGACTTGTCGGCTTGGGACAACCTTATGCTTGTCGGATACCTGTACGGCTTATCTAAGCACACTGCCAGTGAAAGGGCTGCTAGACTGCTTAAGCTTCTCGACCTTTATGAGGTTAGAGAGAGGAAGGCTAGGAGTCTTTCTAAAGGGATGAGGCAGAAGCTCCTTGTAGCCATGGCTCTGATCGGCGAGCCTAAAGTACTCTTCTTAGACGAGCCTACTTCAGGGCTTGACGTTTTAAGCGCCAGGAAGATACGCAGCCTAATCCTTGACCTGAAAAATAATGGTGTTACAATTCTTTTGACAACGCATAACGTGGAGGAGGCTGGTGAACTTTGCGACAGGATTTCTATAATAAACGGTGGGCAGATAGTTGAGACAGGAAGCCCCGATGACTTGATGATTAAATCCGGCTTATACACATACATATCCGTGAAATTCGACAGGCAGGTTGATCCAGAGGACGCGGGACAATTCTTTAAAGATTGGGAGCACAGGGTTCAAGGCTCAAGGATTCTCGTGATTTGCAAAGAATCGGCAGAACCCATAGTCAGGGTTGTTGAATACGCTAAGGCGAGAAGCCTCAGCATAATCGACATCCATACGTCTCCACCAAACTTAGAGGATGTATTCGTGAAAATTATCGGAGGTTAAGGATGATGAACACGGAATCCTTCAGTCATTTATGGAGAAGCACATGGGCAATATGCCGTAAGGATGTTAAGCTCTACTATGCTAAGGGGCCTATAGTTGTAACCGGCGTGCTTTTCCCCCTGTTCCTATGGGGCGCCTTCTACATCGGTAGGGGGGTGGTGCCTAGAGAGTGATTGGCTTCATTAATAACGCTTACGATTTTCTTCACGTCCTCCTCAGTCACACCAATAATAGCGCCTTGGGAAACCAGGCAGAGGACCCTGGAAATGCTTCTATCCAGGCCGGTGAAAGTCACTACAATACTTATTGGCGATATCTTAGCCTCCACAATATTCGGATTGATTTTCACTCTTCCAATCGTTCTTTACAGCATAGTTCTCGGAGCAGCGTTAAGCAACGTTTTAATGGCTATAGTAATAATTACGGTTACCGTTATAGGATTCTCAGCTCTAGGCGTGCTTTTCTCAGCCCTACCCACAGATACGCCTGCAGACGTGGTCCTGTTGTCGAGCGCCGTTAAGCTACCGTTAGTATTCGTCAGCGGAGTACTTGTGCCGCTTACACAGCTTCCAACATGGGCCTTAGCAATAGCTGCAGCCTCACCATTAACATATCCCACAGATCTTTTAAGGCGGCTTTATACAGGCGACGCCTTTTTCCCGGAATCGGTGGATATCGTGATGGTGATGATCTTTACAATCATGTTTACAGTCGGAGCTCTGAAGCTTCATGAAAAAACATTGTCTGCAAGACTGCAGCGGAGATAAGGATATTGGAATTGCCACGTCTTAAAATGACGGGGTCTTGAATGATTTGAAAAACAATATAGCCTTAATTTTGATGAACAAGCTCAGTAGGGCTTACCTGATAATTAACACAGACCCCTTGAACCGGTTCACAACCCTGCTTGCAACGCCTCCAAGAATACGACCCGATTTCCCAAGCCCCTCGCCCCCTATGACTACAAGATCATAGTTTCCTTTCTCAGCCTCCTCGATTATGATTGAAGCCGGGTCGCCGACTCTGCTTAAAAGCCTCACTTTAACACCCATCTCTTCAGCCATTATTCTAGTCTTCTCCAGTATCTCATCCCTCTCCCTGATCAGGCTCATCCTGGTTGAATCAGGGAGCACGACGAGTTTAGAAGACTGCTCTACGCTCGGCTCAATCAAGGTTTTCGAAGGTGCTTCTGAAACATGCAGTATTGAAACCTCGACCTCAGGATACTGGAGCTTAATCTTCAAAACCGTCTCAACAGCCTTATCCGAAGCAGGAGAACCGTCTGTTGCGACAAGAACCCTCCTAAACATCATTCAGATTAGAAAAACATGTGTTAATAAATCTTAACTGGTGTTTTTGAACATTAACTGATGTTTTTCTCTCAGCTTTACTGTGGCCATGCTACTTACGCTTCCTGAAGAACATCTCGCCATCCTTCTCGCAAACATACTCGAAGCCAACCTCTAGCAACGCTTTTACCTCTTCAGACGTCTTGGCTGTTTTAACGATAAACTCGTCCCCGTCTCCTGAGAACAGCTGGTTCTCAACTTGGACGTAGAGCAGGGTATTGTTGATAGCCTTATGGCCGAGTAACTCTTTAACCCTTAGAATCCTTTGTGCGATGATACTCCATAGTTGCCTTCCAGTGCCTGAAAGTGTGGAAAGTTATCCTCAGGAGCCTAGGGTTGTTAAGCTTCTCAGCCAGCATTTTCCTACTGGCCTTGAACGTTGCCTTTGCTGATCCTGGGAGCATCGTGAAAACCCTCTCGCCTTTTCTGGGAAACCTGCTCAGCATCCCGATCAATTTGTCCGAAACCCTGAAGACCCGGCTGTTTGAATTCTTCTCCGGCTCGTTTAGGATTACCACCTTCCTCTCGAAGTCTATGTCAACCCATTTCAGCCTTAGTGCTTCACCTATCCTCATACCCGTCTCTTTAAGAAGTTGGAGTAACGCTGAAGTCTTGGGGCCACAGCCAGCTATAAGGACGTCAAGCTCCTGCTCAGTAGGTATGAAGGGTATTTTCCGAGTGGTTTGGATCCTTGGTTTCTCCCACGTTAAGCCCTTCATCCTGAAATATGCATCACACGCAGCTATCGCGAGCTCTTTCCACCTGTCGCTCTTCCCATTCTTCGCAAGAACCTCCTTAACGCTTTCAGGATCGTTGAGATTGGCACCCTGCTTCGAAAGCATGTTGAGCATGCTACAGTACCCCTTTATTGTGCTCTCGCTTCTCCCCTTCTTCTTGAGCCAGAAGGCAAAGCTTATTAGCTCAGGATCGGCTTGAATTCTTGTTCTTGCTTGCCCTGGCCTCTCCCCGGTTGCGAGGACCAGGGCTTTTTCTCCATCACCCTCATTAGGGTTCATGTTTTCACTACCCGTAGGAGGAACTCTCTCGCTCCTCCTACGTTTACTGTCATAGGAGAGCAATCTATTTAAGCCTTTTCCTACAATAGTAGAAGCATGCGGACCTACATCTTCACGGACAGGGAGCGCAGAATCCTCGAAACCTGGCTCGGAGGAGGCAGGGTTGAGATTAAGGCCATCAGCCAGGTTCTCAGCAGGATCAAGAGCTTCAACAGGCTTAGCTCCGATATTGACCTTTACCTCGTTGCGAAGAAGAGGCTTAAAGCTAAACCTCCTTCCGCAAAGACGACATAAATAACGTTGGATCCTCTCCCCTGTCCCCGTGACCCTGAAGCCCGCTTTAAAGACCTGCTGAGAATTGCAGAAGGGGCATTGAACAGCCATTTAGAACTCTTCTTCTCCCAAAGCTTCTTTCAGTCTTTTATAGCATATATCATGACCTTCTCTGCGATGGCATCTTCTCAAACATGAATCCTTAAGCCGGTGTTTGAGAAGCAAACCCTTAACCCTTCTCAAACTACTTCCCCTCGAAAAGCGGTTTGAAGACCCCTGAATCCTGCGGCAGGGTTACAGGGTATCCATCTCTCGAGATAAGCATGGGCTCATCGACGATTATCGTTTTTTCACGAATGCTCCCATAGCGCGCGCGCTAATCCCGAGAACCCTGTGGTGCTTCAAATAGTCGTTCTGAACCTTAGCAACAGCTTGAACAAGATCCCTCTCAGTGAACTTAGCCTCAACAGGGTAATGGCCAGCGTTAACACAAAACAGGTCCGGCTTCCGGGAGCCAGCTGGAGTATTGATCCTGGGGAAAAGCTCAACCCTAACTCCAAAGCTCTGAAGCCCATCCCTAAGCAGGGAGCTAACAGTGTTCTCCGTAGCCCTAGGTATCATCCGCATAATGTACGAGGAACAAGTTTTTAACGTTTTGGCATGTAGAGCTTTTATCCTAGGCAGAAGCGTGCGCTATATGATAGTTGAAAACATGTCTCGCTAATTCTTTTATCTGATAGGCCTTTTCCAAGGCTTCTCCAGCCATATTTTTTCCAAATAACTCTTCAGGGGGAATCAGGTTCTCCTCATCACCGTACTTTGCCATGGTATAATTGGCCAGCCAATAATTCCAGTAAGAAATAAGATGGTCGAAACTTAATCCCCTTAGTTGAGTAGACGATTCCGATAGCTCTTTTATAGTTTTATTTATTTCCTCCCGATGTTGAGCAAGCTCATTCCTCGCCTCCTCTATCCTTTCTTTCCCCTCTCCCCCATGGACTCTCGGATATTTCTTAAGAAAGATTAAGAAAATGGCTTTTGTTGAAAACTCTATGCATTCAAGCGAGAGGCTAATGCTTTGAGAATACTCCACCTTCCCCCTTCGCCCAGACCACGCCTTCTCATAAAACGATCTCCAGCCAGTCACGCTGTCTTTTTCCAAGTACTCTTTAGCGATGGAAAAATCGTTTTCCGCCTTCTGGAGAAAACTTCTAGCAAATTTAATAGCCTTCTCCCCATCCATTTCCACCCAAGATTTCTTTCTGTCCGGTTTCGAACTCATTTTAATCTTCTTCTAACACGTGGTGATTATCCGCCGTAAATCAAAATTTCGAATATTGATTTGTAGACTGTTCTCTGCCTGGTAACGAGCCGTTGGTCAACTACTATGGGTGGTGAAAGCTCGTAGTCTCCTCTTACATCCTGGCCCAACTGCGTGTCGAACTCAGCCTTGAAGGTTGCGGAGCTACCTGGTGCAATGTAATTGCTTACAGTTTTTTCTCCAAACAGCCCGTTCACATCATAGAGGCGCAGGGTTACTGTGAAAGTACCACCCTTCGTATCCGTGTTCTTAACAACCACCGTAAGAGTATGGTAGACCCCCCTCTTTAGATCGAAACCTTGAGTCAAAGTTTCCGAGACTACTTCATACGTGGCAGCACGCTCATAGGGCTCCATTTCAGAGTAAGTTTCCTTCACGGGTATGAACGGAACCACTAAAATAATTATGATAGCAAAGATGGCCACAGCTATAAGGATTGTTTTACCTCCGCCTTTACTATAACCCCTTGGAGGTGGCGGAGGCGGTTGGTAGCCTGCTTTCAGCATAAGGTTCACAATATCTATAATAAGCCGATATAATATATAACTTTTACTCTGGAAAGAAGTAGGAAGAAGGGCTTATAGAGAAACAGCTAAGCAGGACTGGAAAATCATAGGTGTTAGAGTTTAGGAAACCAATTTTCTTTTAACAATTGCTTCTACTCTTCGACTATGAATCCTTCTTCAACTAGGATTCTTCTGCAATCCTTGCAGAGCGACTTCAGCCATTTCGTGAGTAGCTTTAGCGCGCGCTGGACCTAGGTATTGTGAAAGGGTAACTATAAAGGTAGGTATATCTAGAACAAGAAATACTGTCGAAAGTATCAATATAATCGTTCCCATAGGTCTCCTCCATGAACGTACTGAGGTTGGGGCGGTGATGGGGCAGGAAGAATAACATCCTTGCTCAGGCTTTCCAGCTTCGTACCACAGATAATGCAGAATACAGCTTGATCTTCAAATACTCTCCCACATATGGGACAACGTTTCATTTTTCTCCCTATCTTGCGAAATGAAGGTTAAGAAAGTATATAACTTTTACTCTAATAAACATAGATATTCATCGAGGCGATGCTACAGCTTTTTACCCCTGTAGATTTGAACATAACACGTGCTAGGTCAAATTTACTGCGTGCAGTAAATTTATGCATACTTTGTATAAAGTGCGAAGTGATGATAAAGGAGAGAAAAACCACTTATTTTTCCATGGAGCATGGAGGATTAAAATTAGCATCTGCTAATGGGAACGTTCAGACTTAGGACCGCCTTCACAGGGTTACCCCTTCCTCCGGCGGCCCTGTTTTTAGCGCTCATGTTCATCGCTTCCATGCTCAGGGGTAACTTTAATCGGCCATATTGCTAGGGAGGGGTTGGCCTCGTCTAGAATGCGGGTCACGCTTTTCCTCTCTAGGTCCATCCTGCTCCCTATCGGCTTGCATATTAGCATGGTTGAGGCGTTGAGAGAGTAGGGGACTGAGATTACTCTCATCGGGTCTACTGAGAGGGTGAAGCGGGGCTCGTCGAACCTCGTGGCTCTTAACCGGGTCGTACCCATCGAAGAAAGTCCAGTCTCCAGCCTGAAAGTCGAGCACATGGATGTGGAAGCCCCTCGTGCCGCTGAAAACTATAATTATGTTGCTGTAGTTCTCCTCTATGAGCTCACTGAGCCTAATGGTGTACCTTCTAGCGATCTCGAGGCATTCCATGCAGATCCAAGTCTTAGGGTACTCGTGGCTATCTATTCCTCTGAATAGGTAGTTGTCAACGTCGACAACATACTCCCCGCCAATAGGGTAAGCATGCTTTGCTCTTCAACCTAACCCTCTCGGGGAAAAGGTCCCATAAAAATAGGCATGCGTTTTAATGAG
>CAZWPT010000006.1:0-27610 GCA_964635675.1 uncultured Nitrososphaerota archaeon
GATTGGAGGTGGAAGAAAGATGGCTTGGAGGAAAAGAAACGGGGAGAAGAAGATCGACTGGGAGGAGGTTGCGAAAGACCTTCGCGCAGACATCCCCCCAAGAGACCACCGTAACGTAAGAGTCTGCTTCAAGTAGACCCAGTTTCTCAAGTTACTGTTTTTCAAATGGTTTTCGTTTTTCAAGCATTGTTTAAAAAGCCACTTGTAATTAACTAGGCTATTGGCATGTCTTTAATGCTTCAACCCCTGGAAGCTTCTCTCCGGATAGGTAGCTTATTAAGGCTCCTCCAGCAGTGCTTACGAAACCAATCTTACCGTATACTCCTGCTTTTTCAAGCGCGGAGATGGAGTGGCCCCCGCCCACGACGCTGAAAGCCTTTGAAGAAGCCGCTGCCCTGTATAGCTCCAAGGTGCCTTTCGCGAAAGCATCTTCCTCGAAGACCCCAACAGGGCCGTTGAAGACGATCGTGCTGGCCTTCTGCAGCTCTCTGGAGAAAACCCTTATCGTTTCAGTTCCTATGTCCTTCAAAGGGTGTTCAACCGGCAGCTGGGAAACCATGTATTCAACCCTCTCGCCGTCAACGTCGACAGCGTAATCGTATGGAAGCATTATGTTTTGAGAGTGCTTGCCCAGGATTTTTGAAGCCGTCTCCCGGAACTTGCCCAGGCCCTTCTCCTCTATGAGCTTGGTATTGATGCTTCCAAGCCTGAAGCCAGCAGCCTCATGGAATACTTGCGCTATCATTCCTCCCAGTAGAACCTTGTCGGCAATACCCTTGTCAAGAACGTTCTCAACCACTTTAAAAGTCTCCTTCGCCTTAGCTCCGCCCAAAACGTAGAGGCATGGTTTAGAAGGATTGTCAACAACCTTCTCGAGGGCTCTCAGCTCTCTCTCCATAACCCTGCCGGCTGCAGAGGCTAGTACTGCTGTGAACCCTATCACTGACGCGTGAGCCCTGTGAGATGCTGAGAAAGCGTCGTTAACGAAAAAGTCTGCAAACGGGGCTAGTGTCGAGACTAGCATTCCCCTCGCGTGCTCCTCAGCAGTCTTAGTCTCAGTCTCCTCGTCCAGCATCCTGACGTTTTCAAGCAGTAGCGCCTCACCCGGCTTCAGTCCCCTTATAGCGTTGATAGCGTTCAAACCTATAATATCGTTAACGTATTTGAGGTTTGGAACATATTTTAACATGGCCCTGTAATGCCTGCTGAAATCCGTGAAATCAGGGTCGCCCTTCCTACCCTGGTGCCCGAGAATCACCACCTTCGCGTTCTTCCCAAGAAGCTCCTTAATAGTTTCAGAATGCTCTCTTATCCTAGAGTCGTCGATTATCTCCAGTGTTTGAGGGTCGAGCGGAGAGTTTATGTCAACTCTAAGGATGACGGTCCTACCGTTAAAGTCGAAGTCGTCCAGAGTCTTGAAATTTAAAGCCATTTTGCATCTGTCTAAAATGCCTAAGGACCTTTTTAAGCTCTTCCCTGATGCTAATGCCGACCCGTGGCTTCCCCTGGATGCTTGTTTTTAAAGCTAGTCGGCCGCAGGCAGTCGCTACCAGTTTCTGCAGATGCTAAGTATTTTAAAATCATTTCTGCAAAAAGAAATCTTTAAAAACCGTCAGAATCAAACGTTTGAACCGATGAAGCATGGGAGAGAAAGCTGAAATATACAGAGAATTTAAAGAGTATATTGTTCCGCCCTCCTGGAAGGACAGGATCTGGGACCCTGAGGATTTTAAAAGGTTCCACGAAGAAACAGTCAAGGATAAATCAGCTATTGAGAAATGGTGGGCCAAGTGGGCGGAGCAGCTGTCTTGGTTCAAGAAATGGGAGAAGGTTTTAGATGATAGCCGTCCACCTTTCTACAGATGGTTTGTCGGGGGAGAAACTAACCTGGCCTACTTGTGCACTGATTGGCAGATCAAAAATGGTAGGAAGAATAAACTCGCCTTAATATGGGAGGGTGAACCGGTCGACGAGGCTACTGAAGCACCTAGAGATGTAAGAAAATTCACATATTATGATTTATACAGGATGTCTAACAAGATAGCCTTAGCTCTGAAGAAAAAGCTTAACGTCGAGAAGGGAGAAATCTTAACCTTCTATCTGCCGATGATCCCAGAGCTCCCTCTTTATATGCTTGCCGTCCAGAGGATGGGGGCCAAGCACAGCATTGTTTACAGCGGGTTCAGTGCTGTAGCCGTTGCCGATAGAGCTGAGGCCGCTGGTTCGAGGATAATAGTGACCGCTGACGGCCTGCATAGGAGGGGGAGAATAATAAAGCTTAAAGAAGTCGTGGATGAAGCGGTAAAAATACTTGAAAGCAGAGGCCACAGAATAGAGAAGGTGATTGTCGTCAGGAGAACGGACAGGACGGATATTCCCTTTGATGAGAAGAGGGATGTCTGGCACCACGAGCTGATAGCGGACATGCCTGAGAATGCTGTGGTTGAGACGGTCCCCTGCTCTTCGGAAGACTTCTCCTACATACTCTACACGTCTGGGACGACCGGGGCTCCTAAAGGGTCTCAGATATCTGTCGGAGGATATGCCGTTAGCCTATATGCGACGATGAAGATGATATTCGATATTAGAGATGACGACATCTACTGGTGCACTGCGGATATAGGATGGGTAACAGGACACTCCTACATTGTTTATGGTCCGCTTATGACTGGAGCCACAACCATAATGTTTGAGGGAGCACCCGACTATCCCGGCCCAGACAGATGGTGGAGCATAATAGAGAGATATGGCGTCACCGTTTTTTACACAACGCCTACAGCCATAAGAATGCTGATGAGGTTCCCGGAAGAATTTGTTAAAAAGCATGATTTATCTACGATTAGGATCGCACATTCCGTGGGCGAGCCGATAAACCCAGAGGCTTTCAGATGGCTCTATAAGAATATTTGCGGGAATAACGCCGTCTGCTCGAGCACATGGTGGATGACGGAGACCGGGCAGATGCTTACTGGGCACTTTCCAGGACTGGGAAAAATCTTTCCGCTTAAACCAGGGACCAATGGTTATACTATTCCAGGCGTCAGCGCCGAAGTCGTGGATGAAGACGGGAAGCCTTGCCCACCCGGCATAAGAGGCTACTTTGTCATAAGGACACCTTGGCCCGGCATGTTCATGACCCTTTATAAGGATCCTGATAGATACGTCAACCTTTATTGGAAAAGATGGGAGGGATACTTCTGGACCGGCGATTATGCTGTTAAAGACCAGGATGGATACTTCTGGATCCTAGGCAGGGCAGACGATGTTCTTAAGGTTGCTGGCCACAGGATAGGTACAGCAGAAATCGAGTCCGCAATGATCCTACATCCGGCAGTTGCGGAATCCGCATGTGTTGGGAAACCGGACGAGGTGAAAGGCGAGGTCCCGATGATATTCACCGTGTTAAAGCAGGGATATACGGGTACTCCTGAGCTCGAAAACGAGCTGAAAATGCACTTAAGGAAGACCATCGGCCCCCTTGTATCATCAGACGCAACCATAGTTTTCATCAACACCGTCCCGAAGACCAGAAGTGGAAAGATTATGAGGAGACTGCTGAGAGCAGTGGTTTCAAATAGACCACTCGGAGACGTAACAACCCTCGAGGATGAGACTGCTGTAAAAGAAGTTATGGAAGCATACAAGACGATACAAGAGGCTCTTCGGAAAAGAGCATAGGAGCATTATTCCCTGAGGAAGGAAGAGCATTATTGAGTAGCCTAAAAATAGCGGGTAGTGACCTTAAAAAAAGGTGGCTTTTAATCGCTGCCGGGTTTCTAATTAATCTTTGCCTCGGAGCGGTCTACTCTTTCAGTGTCTTCAGAAAACCTTTAGAGGACCTTTGGGGGATAGGCGCTACGCAGAGCGGTTTGCCTTTTATGGTTTTCCTAGCTGTTTTCGCAATTATGATGGCAATCACAGGTGGTTTAATAAGGAAATGGGGCCCAAGGAAAACAAGCCTGTTAGGAAGCATTCTAGTCGGCGTTGGATGGATAGGAGCAAGCTTCTCCCCTAATATAGAGACCCTCACCATACTCTACGGAGTGGTAGGCGGGGCCGGCGTCGGGATTGCTTACGGCTGTCCGATCGCGGTGACTACGGCATGGTTCCCCCGTAGAAGTGGCTTTGCCATAGGTTTGACTGTAATGGGTTTCGGGCTGTCTGGGCTTGTGATGGCGCCGGTGCTCACGCAGCTTATAAAAACAGTCGGACCGCTGCAAACCTTCCTTTATTCAGGGACTGCATTCCTAGTGCTCCTGTCTATTCTCTCACTACCATTGAGCTTCCCCCCACCCGGGAAGGATGCCCCGGGAGCTGGTTCAAATACGAGCGGCAGGGTGGAAACCAGCTCCGGCTTGAAGAGGAGCCAGATGGTTAAGACTAAGAGCTTCTACGCACTGTGGCTGACATACATGATAGGCTGTATGGCCGGCCTCATGGCGATAGGGATAGCCTCACCATTCGGGATCGAGGTGGTGAAGCTGGACGCCACTATGGCAGCGTTCTCAATCTCCCTGTTCTCAGTCTTCAACGGTGTTGGAAGACCAGTGTTCGGAGTAATCGCCGACAGGCTGGGACCAATGGAAAGCGTTCTACTATCCTTTGGACTGGTGTTCGCCTCCTCCATCATCCTCTACCTGCTTGGGGAGGGAAACCCTTTCATATACCTCGTGTTCTTCAGCATACTTTGGCTGAACCTTGGAGGATGGCTAGCGATGGCGCCTACGATAACAAAAATATTTTTCGGAACCAAATATTACTCAGAGAACTACGGGCTGGTGTTCACAGCATACGGAGCTGGAGCAATCGTAGGTACCTCCATGTCTGGAGTGCTTAGAGACATTACTGGGACATACTTGTCCGTGCTTCCGGTGGCGGCAGCGTTAACCGTCCTCGGCTCTGTAGTTGCACTCATTGGGTTTAAGCCTTCGGCGAAAAGCTGAGGCGCCTAAGCGCCAGCATGTTCTTCTAATCCCAATCGTAAGCAGGCTCATCGTCGCTGAAGGAATAATGGATTTTCCTGAACCTGCCGGCCAGATCCTTAACCTCCTCTTTAACGGTGCTGGCTGAATCTGGGGTTTTTATGACCCTCGCTATTAGTTCCCCGATAAGGCCCATCTCATCCCTGCCCATTCCAAGCCGCGTAACCTCCTGCACCCCGAGCCTTATACCGCTCGCCATTGCTTCAGACCTGTCTGTTGGAAGAGGAGTCATGCTTGTTATTATGCTGGCCTTCTCAAGGTTTTTAGAAACCTCTAGCGCAGTGCCCTCTTTAACCCTGAATATTACTTGATGCGACCTAGTGAAACCCTTGTCTGCACATATCACGTTAACCCCGTTGTTGTAAAGCGACTCGGCTAGAGCCTGGGCATTGCTCACAACCATTCTAGAATACTCCTGTCCGAAAGCTAGGAACTCTGCAAGCGTATACGCTAGGGCCGCAACCCTGTTTATATGGTGGTTGTTTATCATGCTCAGAGCAACCCTGTCTATGTCTTCACCATACTGTCTTTTACACAGGATTATGCCTCCCTGTGGGCCGAAGAAGGTTTTATGAGTGCTTCCAGTCACGACTTCCGCCCCTTCTCTCAACGGGTCTTGGAAAAAGCCTCCCGCCACCAGGCCTAGGACGTGGGCAGCATCGTAGACAACGATCGCGCCGACGTTTGAAGCAGCTTCAGAAATCTCTTTAACCGGCTGGGGAAACAGGAGTTCAGAGGCTCCTAGCATCACCATCTTCGGCACGACTTTCGCAATCATCTTCCTAGACTGGTCGGCGTCAATATTGTACTCTTCAGCATTAAACGGGAGTGGGACCATGCTTACCCCATGGTACCTAGAGACCTCTCTGAAACTGCTGTGGCCCCCGTCAATCACGCTCAACCCCATCATGGTGTCCCCGGGCCTCGTGAAAGCACCTATGGCGACGATGTTTGCAACAGTCCCTGAAACCGGCAGCGTGTTAACATGCTCAACCCTGAATAGTTTCCTAGCTAGGAAGTGAGTCAGCTCCTCGAGCTTATCTATGTACTCGCAGCCCCTGTACATTCTCTCGTATAGGAATCCTACGGCGTACCTGTGCCCCATGTCGCAGGTTAAAAGCCTCCTAACCCCCCGGCTAGTAACGTTTTCACTGGCAATAAGGTTCAGGGAGGAGCTTCTGAAAACATGGTGTTCTCTAACTATTGCGAAAACCTCTTCCGCAAGACTTTTCTCCGACAATTACTTGGGCTTGAGGCAAACGGTCTTTAAAAAAGTTTCCCACGGTCATTCGGCGTTTAAACATAAATAATCATCCTCAGCCAGTTTAAGACACTGGAAAGGTGGAAAGGATTATGAGGCATAGAGTCAGCCTGAGGATCGGGAAAACCCTCCTGGTGGATGGGCCGGCTACGGTGCAGGTGGCAAGCGGCATTGTTAACGTGATGGGGGCTGTTTTTGCAGAGGGAAGCTTGGTGAAGGTCAGGGGCTTCAGGCGAACGCCTTTCTACGCTGAGCAGTCTGAGGCGAGCCTCGTCGTTGAAGGCGACAACTATCGTGTTATAGATGGCTCAACAATACCGGCCAGCTGGGTTGAAGCCGCTGAGAAGACTGCTGCCGAGGAGAAGGGGGTTGTTATAGTGGTCGGCGAGACCGACTCTGGTAAGACGAGCCTTGCAACCTTCTTGGTTAACTATTATCTCAACTTTCACGGTGAGGTTGGGGTCGTAGACTCTGACCCGGGTCAGAACGATCTCGGAATACCCGGCACGGTTAGCGCGGGTGTGGTGAACAAGGGTTTAAGCGACCTGAGCCAGGTTAAGCCTGAAGTCACAGAGTTCGTAGGCTTCACAGCCCCGGAGTCAGGGGTTGAAGAGTTGAAGGAGGCTGTTTCCACAGTGCTCAAAAGGCTTAGGGAAAGAGGGGTTGAGAAAATAGTTTTAAACACAGACGGGTGGGCTGACTCTAAAGGCCTGAGTTTTAAAGCCGAGCTTATCCGTGCCGTTAAGCCGGGCTTCGTGGTATCGCTGCTCGAGGGCGAGAAAGCCCTGGTGTTCACCAGGACGGTTGACCCAGGCGCTAGAATGATTCAGGTTGAGAAATCCCGCTACGTGAAGAGGAGGAGCAGGATGCACAGGAGGACGCTCAGAATGCTGAACTACAGGAGGCATTTCGCAAGGACCAGACTGGTTAAGAAGCCTTTGAGCGAAACCGTTTTCCTCAACCACCCTTTTCTTAAGGGCGAGCCTGCTCAAACACCTGGGGAGCTCAGTGGGCTTGGCTTCGAAGCCTTGGAAACCAGGCTGTACATGGGCACGCTCTACGTAAGGATCAGGGATGAGACTGAGGATCCTGTTACCCTCAACCTAGGCGGGAGAAGGATCATCATGCTTGGCGAGAATTGGGAGAAGGGGCTCCTAGTGGGCTTGGGGAGGAACAGCAGGATTATTGGAGTTGGCATAATAGAGTCTTTAAGCGGCGGCGAGGTGACTGTTAAAACGCCTTTGACAACAGGGTTCGACACGGTTAAGCTGGGGGAAATAAAGCTTGACGCTTCCTTCAACGAGAGGAACTTCAACTGGAAGCCGTTGATAAACCAAGATTAAAAGTTATTTATGAAATTAACAGCCACAAGCAGATTGCTGTAGATCCGCGTGCTACATGGCTCGATGATAAAGCTTTCGAACACTTCTTAATCTTCAAGCTCCTTAACCAGTTTCCTGCAAAGGGTGAAAGCCTTCCCGGCCCTCTCAACAGCATCCTTAGCATCTTCCTTACCTATTACTTCATCCGGAGAGAGAAACGCTTCCTCACCGCCGTAGAAGCTCAACTCCCTTTTCTTAACCAGAATCTTTGAGGATTCGGAAAGATGGTTCAACTCTCTTTGAAACCATTCTGGAAATCTCTGTTTAACACTTAGGAGGACGTCTGAAACATCGTGCACTTTCGGGTACTCTATGCCAACCGCCTTAAGCACTGCTTTAAGAGAAAGCTCGACACACTCTTGGCTCAGCCTCACAGCATAAGGATGATTCCCCTCCCTGTAAGCGTCTTCAGCGTCACTGAGTCTAGCCTCAGCCTGCTTCAAGTATGATTGAGCAATCTTGACGAGCCTCAAACCATTATCTTCTCCCCAAACCTATAACCGGGTTTTAGATCCCAGTACCAGTTCTCCTTGTCGACGAAAACCCTCTTAGCACCCAGCCTGAGCAGCTCAGCTTTAAACTCCGTCAACACCCTCTCCAGAAACCTATCCTTATCGTAAAGTATGACAGCGTCCTCAGTCATGTCGAGGAAGAGCAAAGGCCTCCTGGAAGCCTCCTCCTCAGTCAAGGGGTAGAAGCTGAAACCAGTGTAGACGCCGTGCCTCCTAAGCCACGCCAACTCGTCTCCAAGCTTCTCCTCCAGTCGGCAGAGCGTTTCCATCCTCCTCCCAATGCTTCCGGAGAAATTGTTCGAAACAATAAGCAGGTCTATGTCGCTGTTCTCCCCCGCTGTCCCACGGGCGACAGAGCCGTATACAGCTAAGGATGTCAGCCTAAAGGAGCGTGAAAGAACCTGGAAAACGTCGCACAACACCTTAACATACCTCTCCTGGGGAACCCTGTCCAGGTTCCTCACCATCCCGGAGGCGAGTAGGATGAAGCCATTTGGGTCGAGAAGCCTGTACCGCCTAGGTCTCCCCCCGTCGAAAACCAGTAGAACCCTATTCTTGTGAAGCCTGCTTAAAGCTACTGAAACCCTGTTTTCATCCATGTCTAGAAGCTCTAAAGCATCCCTATACATGAACAATTCTCCTTTGAACTCTAGGAAAAGCCTCGAATAAACCTCTCCAAGCCAAGCAGGCAGCCACAATATCTTAACAATAAGTTAAGATTAACAAATTATTAAGCTTTACTTGGCTCCCTCCAAGTACTTGCCTCCAGCGCGCTAGATGCGCCATGTTGTGTCTACAACTTCCTGACCGTAGATTGATATTGAATGAGGATCCTTTTAGTGTGGTTCCAAGAATTTCCAGCTTTAAACGAAAATTCCACCGCTACTGCAAGCAGGGTCGTAAACCATGGGTTTTCGCTCTCTAAGGATAACCCTGGCGACGTCGAGATGGTAAAGAGGATAGTCGAGGGGATGAAGGAGGGATATGGAGAGCTTCTCGGCGAACCGATTTCATATTTTGAAGACGTCAACAAACTCATAGGGGATTTGAGAACCATGCTAACAAAGGCCAGAGTTCCACCGCAAGCACCCGGATGTGAAGTTCTGGTTCTACGTGTTTTTCGTTTAACTTTATTCGATTTTTCTCCAGAAACGCGCTCTCCATGATTTCCAGTAGAAGCCTTAAGACGTTAGCGCATTCTTAAGCTCTATCAGGGACTTGTCCACAAGCTTCGTCTCGGCAACAGCCTCAGAAAGATCGATGCTCACGATCTCGGTGCCCCTTAATGCAACCATTTTCCCCAAAACGCCTTGCCTGACGAGTTCCACAGCAGCGTAGCCCAGCCTCGTGGCAAGAACCCTGTCGAAAGCAGTCGGGGACATGCCTCTTATTATGTGCGCCGGGACAACTGCTCTAGTCTCGAAGCCAGTGGCCTTCTCAATCTCCTTAGCCAGAAATTCCCCTATCCCGCCCAGGTACACGTGCCCATACTGGTCAACCTTAACATCCTTCGTTATCGGACCCTTATAGTCCTCTATTAAAGAACCCTCCGCGACGACAATCGTCAAACTACCCTTCTCAGGCTTCCTCCTCTTAACAAACTCCACCACGTCGCTTATCTTGAAGGGCTCCTCAGGAATCAGAATCAAGTCGGCGCCGGCAGCAAGCCCAGAGTAGAGCGCTATCCAGCCCGCGTGCCTACCCATAATCTCTACAACCATCACCCTGTCGTGCGACCTAGCAGTGGTCTTCAAAGATTCAATAGCCTGCATCGCAGCGTTAACCGCGGTGTCGAAGCCGAAAGTATAATCCGTACCCTTAAGGTCATTATCAATAGTCTTAGGGACACCTATCACCTTCAAACCCGCCTCGTGAAGCCTCCTCGCAGCAGTAAGAGTATCGTCGCCGCCGATAGCGATAAGCGCGTCGAGGCCAAGCCTCTTAAAATTCTCAATGCACTTGTTCATCGTAGCCTCATCCTTAGCAGGATTCGTCCTCGAGGTTTTAATCACAGTCCCCGCCTCGCCAATCTTATCCTCAACATCACTATACTTCAACGGCACAGTATCCATGTTCAACAACCCAGCCCAGCCATACCTAATACCAACAACCTCAAAACCATACTGCTCAGCACGCTTCAAGACAGCACGAATCACTGCGTTTAACCCGGGGGCGTCTCCCCCGCCTGTCAGTACTCCTATTCTCATTCCCCGCTCACCTTTCCGTAAATTTCCTCTGAAAAGGGTTTTAACTTTTTCTACCTCATCCTTCAGCTTCAGGTTAAAGCCTAATGCTTTTCCTGGTTTTTCAAGGGGTCTATCTACGGCTTGTACTGGAGCCTTTTGGATTCGGGCCTGAAGAACGCTAAGCTGTGTCGATAAGGCTCTTGACGAGCGACACCGCAACCAGTATTATCGTGAGCAGCGGATTTTTCCGATTATTCCCCCTCAGCATCACTTGCCACGCTAGAAGTGTCGGGGAAACATGGTTTATTGCATGTGCAAGCGAAAATTTCCTGCAGGAAGATTTATATAGAGGATCCTGAAAAACGGGGTTAAAAACGTTTAATAATCTTCTTATACGTTGGTTTAAGCCTAAAGCAGTGTCGGGAGATGGATGTGAAAGTATCAGTAATAATACCGTCGTTCAAAGGCTCCCCCCAGCTTGTTGAGCTTGTCAACAGGCTTGTAGAAGACGATTACCGTAATAAGGAGGTTCTGGTTGTCGTCGACGCTCCCTGCCCCGAGGTTGCTGAGAAACTCAGGCAACAGCCTGTGAAAACCATCTTCCGTCAAAGTAGGGAGGGGAGGGTGAGCGCCCTTATAGAGGCTTTCAAACAGTCCTCGGGAGACCTTCTAATCTTCCTGGATGACGACGTTTGCATAACGGGCGAAGGCTTCCTGTCTAGAGCCGTGGAGGCGATGAGAGGGTTTGAAATAGGCGAGTTCATGAAAACCGTTGGGGGAGAAGGGCTGCTGGCTCAGACGGTGAACTACGAGTTCATGTCTTTCAACTATGGAAGCATGATTCTAGCGAGCAAGACTGGGAAATGCCTAGGGTTGAACGGTGCAGCCTTCGCAATATGGAGGCAGGCTTACGAGAAGATAGGGGGCTTCAGGCATAAGATACCGGATGACTTCGACCTCGGTATTAGAAGCTACGTCGCCGGGCTGCGGTTCGGCTTCGTGAGGAACCCCAGCGTTGTAAACTATGCTCCTTCAGGCTGGAGGCACTGGTTCAGGCAGCGAGTAAGATGGGGTATAGGCGCCGCCGTCTGGGTCAAGGAGAACTGGCGCACGCTTTTTAAAATAATTAGGGAGGAGCCCTCTCTAATACTGCTGCTTCTCTTCCTAATACTTCCTTCTCTAGCCTCCTTCACCATAACCTTCTTCCTAAACACCCTCCTGGAGGATAGGCTCATATGGGTAGGGGTTCTCGCGCTCTCATCACTATACTCGGGTCTGCTGCCTTTCGCAACACTGTTCTCCTACGGGCTGTTCGTCAAGATTCTTCTCCTATTCACCAAGACGCTCATAGCGCTAATAGTCGCGTTCGCTTTTTTCACAGTATTCTACTACAGGGTCGCCAAGAACATGGGGTACAGGTTCAACCTGGCTAAATTCGCCTTCCTGTACTTCGTGTACTCACCTCTCTGGTTTACAATACTTCTATCCGGCTTTATAAGGGTCTTCGTCTTCAACAAGAATTCTCTGAAGGACAGGCCTTGACACCGTCCATAATCCTTTTAACAGTCTTTTGAAAAAGAAATCCTGATGGAACTGTCTCTGGAGGATGGCATGCTTCTCGTCAGGATCGCGAGGAAAGCTGTTGAAATGTATCTAAGGGATGAATCTCTGTTAAGCCCTCCGGCTGGCCTTAAGGATGTTTTCTACGAGCCCTGTGGGGTCTTCGTCACCCTCAACAGGCTTACGGGCCCAGCGGGGTCTGAGCGTAAGGAGCTGAGGGGTTGCATCGGCTTCCCGGAGCCTGTTAAGCCCCTGGTTGAAGCGTTGATAGAGGCTGCTGTCGCCGCGGCTGTCGAGGATCCTCGTTTCCCCCCGGTAGCCCTTGAGGAAATGAGCAGGATCGTGGTAGACGTGAGCGTCTTAACTCCTCCGAGGCTTTTAGACGTTAGGGACAGGAGAATGCTTCCGAGAGAGGTCAGGGTAGGCAGGGACGGGCTTATTGTTGAACGCGGCTTCAACAGGGGCCTCCTGCTTCCCCAGGTTGCTGTGGAGGAGAACTGGGATCCTGAAACCTTCCTCTCATACACCTGTATTAAAGCGGGTTTGCCAGCGGGCTGCTGGCTTGACGAAAAAACTAGGGTCTACAGGTTTGAGGCGATCGTCTTTGAGGAAACGTCTCCGAACGGTGGCGTAAGGAGAATGGGATTAGGCTCTCCCGAGGATGCGTGAGGCCGGTGGAGAGGCTAGTGGTGAAACGTTGAATCCTCTGCATGTTAGGCTTACGCTTACAACCCGCTTTCTCCGGTAGGGCCGCTAACCCGCTGCTCCTTCTCAGCCATCCTGAAAAACGTCCATGCGATAGAGTTCGCAAGCTCCTTCAACCTTATCTTATCCCTGAAGTTTCTAAGAATAATAGCCTTCAGCAAGCCGTTTTCCTCCAAGATGTCGTACGAGAACATTTGGTCTGGCCTAAGCTCGTTTTTAGCAGCCCGCTCCACATCCCTCTCCCTCATGGGTTCCAAGACTTTTCTCACTAGGAAGGCTTCAAAAGGGGAGACTGCTGTGCTCAGCTTGAGCTCCGGTAGTGGCGTGACTCTCGCGTAAGTCTGGTAGACCTCTATTTCCCCAACCTTAGTATTCTTATAGGTGAGCTCAATCTTTTGAACAACCGCCTCAGCCTCAGTCTTCTTCATCACCTCAACCCCTGTTTTAAAGCTCTTGGAAGCTAGAAGATCGTCTACAACCTGCATCAGGCCGTCGAGCTTCTCAAGCTCTTCCTCCAGCTCGGCTTTCTTCTCAGTCAAGTATTTCTTTAGTTCAGCTAGCCTCTGAGTCTCCTCCTCCCCGCTTTCAGACAAGACTACCCCGGTTTAAGCTACGCGCCAGGATATAGATATGTTTTTACGCGCAGGGTTCTCCAGGTTTAAACCATCCTGGTAAAAAGTTAAAACCTCCCTCTGACCGCTTTAAACGTTGAAAGCGTTGCAAACGGGGTGGTGGAGGAGTGTCTGAGAGGAAGCTTCCAATGGGTGAAAGCCTTGTTTACGAGGGGCCTGCAAGGTTCATCGGAGGGTCAACCTTCCTGGAGGCCCCGTTGAAAGGCATGCTGGTGTTGACAACACACAGAATACTCTTCGAGGAATACGTGGGCAGGAGGAACAGGAGGACTGTCATCAGGCTTGAAATACCCCTCAACGTTCTCGAGCAGGTTAAGCTGACCAGCGGCGGCGTGCTTAGGAGACCCGTCGTCACGCTAGTATACCACTCCGACAAGAACCTGCTTGAACAGCCCAGCTTCAGCGTTAAGGAAGCTAACTCGTGGCGGGCCTCGTTCTCCAGGGTGAACATCGGTGGCTTCAGAATAGTTTAGCGGCATGGAGACTTATTTTTAGCGCTCGCTTTCCCGTATCATAGTGTGAATCTTCTTTAAACGTTTATTCTCACGGCTTCTGATCGGCATGGAACATTATTCCACTGTATGCAAAAGCTTTAAAACCGTTTCATTTAGAAAACATCGGATGCAGTTTAGCCAGCTGGCCAAGAAGGTTTGCGAAAGGGCTAAGGCTGAAAACGGCAATGTAATGTGTTTTTCCTCAGCCCCTGCTCGTTGCGACTTCCTTAACACGCATCAGGATTATAAGATGCTTCCCGTTGTTCCAGCCGCCATTAGGAAAAGAACTTTCGTGGCTTGCTCGAGGCTGAGTAGGCCCGGGGTTGTTAGGGTTAAGTCTTTAACTCTCGAGAGGGAGGGTGTTGAGAGCGAGGATTTTTTCCAATCGGGCGGGGTTGAGTTTTTAAAGAGGAAGTGGTTCGGCGATTATTTCCGCTCTATTCATGGGCTTGTCTCGCAGAAGTACGGTATGGTTGAGACTGGCTTAGCGATCTATGTTGACAGCGAGGTGCCTGTCGCCTCAGGCTTAGCGAGCAGTGCTGCGCTCCACGTTTCCCTGGCTGCGATGTACTCGGAGCTTTTGGGCCTAGGTTTAAGCAGGATGGAGCTGGCTGAGCTCGCGTACGAGGCTGAGCACAACGTCATGGGGATTCCCTGCGGGAGGCTTGACCAGTATGCTGCCTCCTACGGGGGGATAATAAAGCTTGACTTTAAGCCGAGCATAAGCGTTGAGGAGTTTGACGGTGAAGGAATCTTCTTCACCGTGGCTGACTCAGGTGTCAGGCATAGCACGGCTGAAATACACCCTGTTAGGCAGTCTGAGCTTAACGCTGCATTAAAAATTCTGAGGGAGGCTTCGCGCGACCCGCTTTCGAGAATGCTTGAGGGAGGCTTCGCCAGCGTCGATTGGAGAATGATTAAGGAGGAGCATTTGAAAGAATTGCTGAGCGTTGTCCCGCCGAGGCTCGCCTCGAGAGTCCTGTTCACCCTAAGGATGCAGGCTTCCACGGAGGTTGCGCTTCAAATCCTTAAGTACAGGATGGTTAGCAGGCAAGACTTGGAGAGGCTGGGCTTGAAACCCGTTGAAAACTGGCTTAACGCTTTAGGGGAGGTAGTTAACCTGCAGCACATCCTGCTCAGGGATCTCTACGAAGTTAGCCATGAGAAGCTTGAAGCAATGCGCGACTCTGCTCTGGAGGCTGGGGCTCTCGGGGTTAAAATATCTGGTGCAGGCATGGGGGGCTCGCTGCTCGCCCTCGTGAGGAGTATGGATGACGCGCCCCGGGTTGAAGAGGCTTTCCGGAGGTCCGGGGCGCAGAGCGTTTTCACGACCAGCGTGGGCCCAGGGGTTTCAGCAACGCTCCTAGGGTGATTTAGAATGCCTTCCGCCTTGGTGACTGGCGGTGCGGGCTTCATCGGCAGCCACCTTGTTGACAGGCTTGTTGAAGAGGGTTGGAGCGTTACTGTTTTAGACAATTTTTCAACAGGCCGGTTTCAAAATATTGAGAACGCCTTTAAAACAGGAAGGTTGAGAATCATAATTGGGGACGCTAAGACTGTCGACCTCCTGAGCGAGGAGGGCGGCGTCGAGTATGTTTTCCACTTCGCCGCGAACCCTGATGTCAGGGAAACCTCCCCCTCCATCCATTTCCAGGAGAACGTTGTAGCGACTTTCAACATGCTTGAATACGCTAGGAAGGCGGGTGTGAGAATGTTTGTATTCGCATCCTCCTCAACGGTCTACGGTGATGCTTCCAAGATCCCTACGCCGGAGGACTACGGCCCCCTGAAACCCATCTCCCTTTACGGGGCTGCTAAGCTCGCAGCCGAGGGCCTTGTTTCATCCTACTGCTACACGTTTGGAATGACGGGTGTTTCCCTGAGGCTTGCGAACGTTGTCGGCCCAAGGCTTACGCACGGGGTGGTACATGACTTCATCAATAAGCTTCTCCAGAACCCTGGGAGGCTTGAAATCCTTGGTGACGGTTCGCAGAGGAAGTCGTACATTTGGGTTGGCGACTGTGTTGAAGCTGTTCTCCATGTTTCAAAGATTCTCGAAACCCCTGGCTACGAGGTTTACAACATTGGTTCTGATGATTGGATTGCTGTATCCGAGATTGCCGACATGATTGTGGAGTCAATGGGGCTCCGCAGCGTTGAGAAGGTTTTCACCGGGGGCGTTGAAAACGGCAGGGGCTGGATTGGGGATGTTAAGCTCATGAACCTGGATATAAGTAGGATTAAAGCAACCGGCTGGAGGCCTATGCACACGAGCAGGGAGGCTGTTAAGCTGAGTATTGATGCGAGGCTCAGGGAGCTTGGGCTGAAGTCTTGATGACGTATACGCTGTCCCCCTCCCTAACTCTCTCAACAGTCTTCAAGCCTATCGAGCTGCCTGCTGGAGCAACCTCAACCCTCTTATGCTCTATCTCCATTGATTCAACCCTCTGCCTGAGGCTTGTCGTCCTGCCCTGAATAAGTATCTCGTCACCGGTCTTAAGCTCCCCGACGAGGTCAACTATGGCCACGCTAATCCTCGGGAAGAAGTGCCTCACGTTCCCCACGTAAACCTTTTCCTCACTCAACCCGTTTTAAAAACACTTCTAAAATATATAGCTTTTACGCGGAACACTAATAAGCCTCCCAAGGCGTTCCAAACCCTGTTCATGCAGGATAAGGGCTTCCGGCAAGAGCTGGTTGAACACGCCTTAAGGGGATGGCTGGCTGGGGCGGAGAAGCTCATTGTCCTAGGTGTTGGGAACGAGCTTAGGGGTGATGATGCCGCTGGGCTGCTGGTAGCCAGGGCTCTGAAGCGTTTCAACGGCGAGAGGTTTGAGGCGGTTGAATGCGGGGCTACGGTTGAAGACTGCATCGACCACGCTTTCGGGGAGAAGCCTTCGCACCTGCTTATCGTGGATGCTTTTCCAGACGGGAGCAGGCTGATGCTTCTAGACCCCGCCGACCTGGAGCCGCAGAAACCGGTTTCAACGCACGCGATACCGCTCCCCCTGCTTCTAGAGGCTTTGGGGAAGCCTATGGATACGAGCGTAAAAATCCTTGGAATAGGCGTAGAGAACTTTGGGCTTGGCTCAAAGGTTTCCGAGGAATGCCTTAAGAGTGTTATTAAGGTAGCTGAAGCCATACGTGAAGCCGCTGCGTTTACAGGTCTTTTAAAAGTAAGAGGAGAGTAGAGGTTTAAAGGGCTTCTGAGCCCTAAGTCTTGTTAAGCTTAACGGTGAACGCGTGGACAGAGCAGGATATGCATGGATCATAAGCCCTCACAAGCATGCCGAGCAGCCTTCTTAGGGAATCGTCATCCAAGTGAGCTACTGAGGGGACTAGTTCAAAAACATCCCTCTCTATTCTCCAAGAATTTTGGGCAGTCGGGGTAACGATGTCAGCATTCAAAACGTTGCCGTCCCTGTCGATAGAGTATGAGTGGTATAATAGTCCTCTGGGTGCTTCAGTCAACGCTGACCCACTGCTCTGGCGGAACCTGGTTTTCCTCGGAGGCGGGACGCTCACACCCTTCCCCAGTATACTTCTCATCTCCTCTATCGCCTGCACTATTTCAACAGCCCTGACGACCGTTGACTTAAACGGGTTCCTCACGGGAGGCTTTAAACCAGCTTTTTCAGCAGCCTCCTTAGCCCTGTCGCAAAGCGACTCATAGTTGAGATTGAACCTTGAAACCGGGCCTACTTCGAAGGCACCATTGTTTTTAAACACCGATCTCTTAGTGTTTGAATAAGGAACCTGCTCCTCAGACACGTATCTCCGGTAATCCCTGCTTTCAAAATATTCTCCGGAACTGGTTTTCGCAAAGCCCTCCGTTACCGCGTATCCGTCTCCACTCGAGAGCGCAACGTTAACATGGTTAGGCTCAAACTCGGGGTAATTAAAGCCTGAAACCAGCTTAACTGTTTCTAAAGCGTCTTCTAAAGCGTTTTCAAGAGCATTAACAACCTTCTCCAGCCTCTCAGCAGGAGGAGGCTTTATGAAGCCTCCCACCGTTAAAGTTACTGGGTGCACAGCCCTCCCGCCTATGTATTCGGAAACCATGTTCGCAACCCTTTTCAGCCTGAAGCCTCTGCGCACAACGTCTGAAAGATCCTTGGAGGCTGCTATCGAGCTCGGGTAGCCGAGGAAATCGGGGGCTGCTAGGAAGTACACGTGGAGCGCGTGGCTCTGCATTATTCCAGAGAGGGCCAGCGCCTTCCTCAACGCTATGGTATTCTCGTCTAAAGAGACTTCTAGAGCGTTTTCAACAGCCTTGGCCGCGGTTATGACGTGAGCTATTGGGCATATTCCGCATATTCTGGAGGTTAATTCAGGCAGTTCAAGAGCCTTCCTTCCCCTCAGGAATGCTTCGAAGAACCTTGGTGCCTCAAATATTTTAAGCTTAGCGTCTATAACCTCGCCGCCTGAGACTGTAACCTCTAGCGAGCCCTCTCCCTCAACCCTGCTAATATACTCGTAGACTATTGTTCTGTCAGCCATGCCGCATCACCTTCCCGTAACCGGATAAACAGTGTACTTCCTGAGCTTAATCCGGATGAGCTCAGGGCTTACTCCAGCTTTCTCCCAGGCTGTCACTAAGCCACTCACGTTAGTGCCCTTCAAAACACCCCTGCACCCCTCACAGGCCGCATTGTTTGAGGGACATAGTGCGCCGCAGCCTCCTACTGTAACCGGGCCTAGGCACGGCTCCTTCCTCGTGATGAAAACACACTCGTTGCCCTTCATCTTGCACTCCATGCATACGGTTAAACCAGGTATGTACGGCGGGGCATGCAGCACTAGCGACATAAGCGTGTTGACGAGTTCATTCCTGTCTATAGGGCATCCGTACAAGTATGCGTCAACCTTAACGTATTCGTTCAACCCGAATGCTTTTCCCGACCTCACGTATTCAGGCGAAGAATAAACAATGTTTTCAACCTCCCCCTCGGGATTAATGTTCTTCATCGCGTTGACTCCACCGGTGGCTGCGCAGGCTCCGGCTGCAACCAGGAACCTCGACATCCTCCTAATCTTTTTCAGCATCGCTGCCTCCTCCTCATTAGTAACCGCACCTTCGACAAGAGCCGCATCCAGAGGCTCGTTCGGGAGATCATCATCGCTAACCATTCTGAAATACTTTAAATCAACATGCTTAAGAACTTCGAGCAGGCTTTCCTCCAGGTGAACCAGAACCATTTGGCATCCTGAGCAGGATGTGAGCTTGAAGACTCCAACCTTAAGCTTATCCGCCATTTTCAACCACCTCATTCAATCACATCCGGGAGGAGCCCAATCTCCTCCAAGTTGAACACGGGCCCATCTTTGCAAACATACTTGTAGCCTATCTGACAGTGCCCACACTTCCCTATTCCACACTTCATCCTCCTCTCCAGTGAAAGATAGACTTCAGACGGGTAGAAACCCATTCTAAGCAGCAGCTGCGCAGCGAACTTCATCATCACTTCTGGACCGCATATGAAGACCGTGGTGTAGCGCATCCGGGGCTTCACATATCTTAACAGTTCAGTGACGACTCCCACGTCATGCTCCCATTTAACATTTTGAGGAACATAGTCTACAGTAAGATAGAGACGCATATTGGGAATGTTTCTCCACGATTCAAACTCGTAGGTGTATATCATTTCATCCGGGGTTCTAGCCCCGTAAAGAAGGTCCACGGAGCCGTAGAGGTCTCTATGCCTAGCTACGTAGTGTATCACTGGCCTAAGCGGAGCCAAGCCCATGCCCCCCGCTATCAGTATCAGATCGTTCCCGGCAGCCTTCTCAAGCGGCCATGGTTTCCCGTATGGCCCCCTGATTCCAAGAACATCCCCCGGCTTAATGTTGAAAAGCGCCGTGGTGACTCTGCCAACCCTCCTGACAGTGTTTTCAAACACGTTTCTCTCCTCAGGGTTTGAACATATGGAGAAGGCTGATTCCCCAACTCCGAAGCATGATACTATGTCGAACTGGCCTGGCCTAAACCTTAGAGCCTCCCCGTTCAGCATGCTCATTGTGAATGTCTTCGTAACACTGTTCTCGCTCCTAACCTCCACGACTTTTGCGAAAGCAGGCAGGTAAGGGTTTTCAAACTCGCTGCTCATGGTATCTCACCCCTCAGCCTGGCTACAACCCTGGTTATGTCTATTCCTGCGGGACACTGCTCTACGCATCTGCCACACCCCACGCATCCAAGCGAGCCATACTGGTTCAGCCAATAGTTCATCTTATGGTTTACGAACTGCCTTATTCTTGCCGCCAGATCCCTTCTGAAGTTTCCACCCAACGCTACCTCAGCATACTCCCACAGTAAGCAGCCGTCCCATGTTCTGGTTCTCGCCACACTGCCTGAGTCAAGCTCCGGCTCATCCATCATGTTGAAGCAGAAGCATGTTGGGCAAACCATGTTGCAGGCGCCGCAGCCTGTGCACATGCCTGCCAGCTCGTTCCAAATAGGGTTGTAGAGTGCTCCCGTCATTATCCTTTGAAGACCAGCAGTGTTCACGTGTCTCCTTATCATACCTTTAACTCTCCTTATTGCGTCATCCTTCTCCAGAATGTCTGTGCTTGTGGCCCTAGGCATGTAGAAGTCGCTTGCCAGTTCAGCCCCTTTCCTGGAGCCGATCTCCAAAAGGAACCTGTCTCCCAGGTCTGTCAGGAGGAGGTCAAACCCTTCTTCGAGCGAGGGTCCTGTTCCGAAGGATGTGCAGAAGCAGTACTCGTCAGCGGTTTTACAGTTTAAAGCTATTACGAGGAGGCTTTTCCTCCTAGCCTCGAAGTAAGGATCCTTAGGCCGGTCCATGTATACTCTCTCCAAGAGGTTCATAGCGTTTACGTCGCAGGGGTGGACACCCAGGATTGCGGTCCTACTGGTCGCGTCGGGAAGCGTCTCCTCAACCTTCCCGTCTTTAACCCTTAACAGGGTTTCCCTAGGGGGTATTAGCAGGCTCTTTAAAGGGGGCATCGTTGTTCTAACGAAATCAAGCGAAACATCTTCAACCTGATCCTCGTCGATCTTCCTGAAGAAGTGTCTAAACTCTCCTTTAACTGGTGCGAAAAGAGTATAGCCCTTTGAGATTATGTGTCTGGAGAAATGCGGAACGTCTTCCCTCCTTATTGTAAACGACATTCCATTATCACTGGCAAGTATCGTTTACACTACTTTTTTATAAATCTTTAACTCATGTTTGAGAAACCTGTTTCTCTAGAGATTTCTCGCGGCTCCAGTTAATCTAATCAGGCAAATTCTTAAATATTAGTCTGAAGGCCCCTTCGACGGCTGTGTAATGCCTGATTCAGGGGTTCAGCAAACCGGTGTGAAAAGTGATCGGCGCCTCCAGATGCTTGAAGCAGCTATTAAGCAGCATCAGTATAGTAAGGATGCTCTCTTGGAGATCCTTCACACCGCTCAGGAGCTCTACGGTTATTTGGATAAAGATCTTCTACTGCATGTTTCAAGACAGCTCCGCCTTCCCCCGAGCCATGTCTACGGGGTTGCAACATTCTACAACCTTTTCAAGCTGAAGAAGCCTGGGACGCATGTCGTGACGGTTTGCATGGGGACAGCCTGCTATGTTAAAGGGGCTGAGAACATTGTTTCAGCCATTGAGAGAGAGTTCAACCTTAAGCGTGGCGGCACCACTAGCGACGGGAGGCTCTCGCTCTTCGTAACAAGATGCATCGGGGCGTGCGCAATGGCTCCTAACGCTATTGTCGACGGTGAGACTGTCGGGAAAGCTGTGCCCAGCGAGGTTTTGAGAAGGATTAAAGCCGTTATGGAGGCTGAGACGGTTGAAGCCAGATGAGCTTCGCAGCCTCGCCCAGAAGGAGTCCGAGCTCCGTAAGTCCTACAGGTACAGGATAAACGTTTGCTGCTCAAGCGGCTGCATGCCTTTCGGATCTTTAAAGGTTCTAAGCGCCTTCAAGGATGCGGTGAGGGAATTCGGGGTTGAGGAGGAGTGTTACGTTGCGAGAACCGGCTGCGTTGGAACGTGTTCCCTAGCGCCGGCTGTCCTCGTTGAGCCAGGTGACTATCTTTATCAGAACGTTACTCCTGAAAAAGCTAGGGAGATAGTTAAGGAGCATATTGTCGCCGGCAGGCCTGTTAAAAGCATGCTCTACAGTAACGAAGCCTTCTTCAAGAAGCAGCTGAGGATCGTCTTAAGGAACGCTGGTAAAATAGATCCTTTAAGAATAGAGGATTATATCGGCGTAGGAGGCTACTACGCGCTTCTCAAGGCTTTAACCAGGATGACTCCTCAGGGTGTGATTGAGGAGGTTGCTTTAAGCGGCTTGAAGGGTCGTGGTGGCGCCGGCTTCCTAACGGGTTTGAAATGGAGGTATGTTGCGAGAGCCCCTGGGTCGCCAAAATACGTTATAGCAAACCTGGACGAGGGTGATCCGGGTGTTTTCGCAAACCGTACGCTTGCCGAGGCTGACCCCCACGCTATACTGGAGGGCATGGCGATAGCTGCCTACGCCGTCGGCTCCCAGAAGGGCTACATATACGTGCGCAGCGAATACCCGTTAGCCGTACAGACGCTTAAGAAGGCTATTGAGGCTGCGAGGGCAATGGGCCTATTGGGCGACAATGTTTTTGAGACTTCTTTCAGCTTCGACGTTGAGCTGAGGCTTGGTGCCGGAGCATTCGTAGCAGGTGAGGAGACAGCAATACTGGCGTCGATAGAGGGCCGTAGAGCCATGCCTAGGCCCAGGCCCCCGTATCCCGCGCAGTCAGGCCTCTGGGGTAAGCCTACCCTTATAAACAATGTGGAGACTCTGGCTAATGTTCCAGTCATACTGCTTAAGGGTAGCGAATGGTTCTCAGGCATAGGCTCCAAGAACTGCACTGGGACAAAATGCTTCTCCCTCACCGGCAAGGTTAACAACCCTGGCTTGATCGAGGTGCCCATGGGGATAACCCTGAGGGAAGTCGTGTTCGACATAGGCGGGGGCGTCGCGCCTGGCAGGCGTTTCAAGGCTGTTCAGGTGGGCGGGCCCTCAGGCGGGTTCCTGCCAGAGCAGCTTCTCGACCTCCCGATAGACTACGAGTCTCTGACTAGGGCGGGTGCCATAATGGGCTCCGGCGGGATAGTTGTGCTGGACGACACTTCGTGCATGGTTGACACGGCGAAGTTCTTCACAGAGTTCTGCGTGGACGAGTCCTGTGGAAAATGCACTCCCTGTAGGGCCGGCCTTTACAAGCTTTACAAGATTCTAGACGGCTTCACGCGTGGCGAGGGGAGTGTTGAAGACTTCTCGAAGGTTGAGGAATTGTGCGAGTTCATCAAGGAGGCTAGCCTATGCGGCTTGGGCCAGACGGCGCCAAACCCGACTCTGACGACGCTCAGGTACTTCAGGGACGAGTATGCTGTGCACGTCGTGGAGAAGAGGTGTCCCGCGGGCAAATGCTTCGGGAACGGTGGAGGTGGTGGAGTTGAGTAAGCCCGTGGAGCTCACTATAGACGGTAAGAAGGTTGTTGCTAGAGAAGGAGAGACTATTCTTGAGGCTGCCAGGAGGAACGGGCTGTATATTCCAGCGTTGTGCTACCTTGAAGGCGTCTCGTCATTCGGCGGATGCAGGGTCTGCGTGGTTGAGCTGAAGGGTTCTCCAAGGGTCTTCGCCTCATGCGTCACACCTGTTACAGGCGGCATGGAGGTGGTTACGGATTCCGAGAAGCTTAGGCGCTACCGTAGGTGGGCGGTGGAGCTTCTCCTGGCTGAGAGGCCTCACGTCTGCTCGGTCTGCGTGGCCAACGGGAGCTGCGAGCTGCAGCAACTTGCTACTGAGCTGGGTGTCGACCACCTGAGGGTTGACAGGGAGTGGACGGACTATGAGGTCGACCTTACTCACGAGAGGTTCGCGTACGACCCTAACAGGTGCATACTCTGCACGCGCTGCATCAGGGTTTGCGACGAGGTTGAGGGCGTGCACACCTTGGACCTGATGCTCAGAGGTAAGAATTCTAAGGTTATTTTCGACATTAATGAAAACTGGGGTTTCTCACAGTCCTGCACCTCCTGCGGAAAATGCTCCACGTCATGCCCGGTTGGAGCGCTCTACGTTAAGGGTAAGCCTCTTTCAGAGGTTAAGAAGAAGGATCTTGTCTCATTCATAATGGAGAGGAGGAGTGAGAAGTAGTTGGCTAAAATTAGGCTGGCGACAGTCTGGCTGAGCGGCTGCTCAGGGTGCCACATGTCCTTCCTCGACCAGGATGAGAAGATTCTTGAGCTTGCTGGGAAGGCGGAGCTTGTCTACAGTCCAATCGCTGACGTTAAGGATTTTCCTGAGAACGTTGACGTAACGCTTGTTGAGGGCGCGGTTGGGAACGAGGAGCAGCTTGAGCTTCTGAAAAAGATTAGGAGGAACAGCAGGGTTCTCGTAGCCCTTGGGGACTGCGCTGTAAACGGGAACGTGACGGCCTTGAGAAACAGCTTGAGGAACAGTGATGAAGAGGTTTTGAGGAGAGCATACGTTGAAAACGCAAGCCTTAACCAGGGTGTTCCGGAACAGGTGCCTAGGCTCTTGAAGGGGGTCCTTGCTTTGAACGAGGTTGTTAAGGTTGACGTTTATGTTCCGGGATGCCCGCCGAACGCTGAGTTGATCAGCCGGGTTTTAAACGAGCTTCTCGAAGGCAGGACTCCTGTTTTACAGGGCAGGTTCAAGTATGGTTAGGAGGATGGTTTGAAAAAATGGTTAATGAGATTGTTGTTAACCCCGTCACCAGGATAGAGGGGCACGCGAAGATAACGATACACCTTAACGACGACGGTTCTGCCAGGGAGGCTAGGTTCCACGTCACTGATTTCAGAGGTTTTGAAAAATTCTGCGAGGGCAGGCCGTTCTACGAGATGCCGGGCATAACTTCAAGAATATGCGGCATATGTCCAGTAAGCCACCTGCTGGCTTCAGCGAAAGCCTGCGACGATCTCGTCGCTGTTGAAACACCTAGGACGGCGGTACTGCTGCGCAGGCTGATGCACATGGGTCAAATAATACAGTCTCACGCCTTAAGCTTCTTCTACCTTTCCTCACCGGACTTCCTTCTCGGCATGGATTCAGACCCTTCGAAGAGGAACATTCTGGGGCTGGCTGAGAAGTATCCTGAGATTGCTAAGCAGGGAGTGTTGCTTAGGAAGTTTGGGCAGAACATTATTGAAAGCCTCGCGGGTAAGAGGATTCATTCGAGCGACTGGATTGTCCCGGGGGGTGTGAAAACACCGCTTTCGAAAGAAAGTGCTGACAGGATTCTCTCAGGCGTTCCCAAGGCTGTTGAGATAGCTTTGAATGCTGTCTCAATCTTCAGGGAAACGCTGGAAAGCCTAAGGGGTGATGTTGAAAACTTCGGCGACTTCCCAACTTACTACATGGGGCTCGTTACGCAGGATGGTGGGCTTGAACACTACGACGGCAGGATAAGGATAATGAGCCCGGATGGAGAGATAGTTGCGGACCAGCTGGATCCTTCTAAATACTTTGAATACATTGGGGAGGCTGTTGAAGACTGGTCGTACATGAAGTTTCCATACTATAAGCCTGCTGGCTATCCTGGCGGCGCCTACAGGGTGGGCCCGCTGGCTAGGCTCAACGTTTCCACGCGCTGCGGGACGAGGCTTGCAGACGACCTGCTTAAGGAGTTTAAGAAGCTGGGTGGCAACGGGGTTGTTCAAAACACCTTCATGTACCACTATGCTCGCCTAATCGAAATAGTCTTCTGCCTAGAGAAGGCTGAGGAGATCCTTAGAGACCCTGAGGCTTTAGACCCGAATGTTCAGGCTAAGGCTTCTCTTAACAGAAGGGAGGGCACGGGGGTGATTGAGGCCCCTAGGGGAACCTTGATACACCACTATAGGGTTGACGAACAGGGTAGGATAAGCTGGGTGAACCTGATAATTGCTACTGTTAACAATAATCTTGCCTTCAACAGGGCTGTGACCCAGGTTGCTAAAAAATACGTTAACGGGAGGAGTCTCAGCGAGGGGATGCTGAACAGGGTTGAGGCGGTTGTGCGCGCCCTGGATCCTTGCCTGAGCTGCGCTACCCACGCGATAGGAGAAATGCCTTTCAGGATTCTGCTCTACGATTCTGAAAACAGGCTTGTAGGCGAGCTTATGCGAGGCTGATAATAGCTTTTAAATATTTAACTTAAGCCTTTTTAAACCCTTCTAAAGGGTTTTTCGGAGTATTTTCCATCCATTAAGTACCGTCCAAAAGATTTATATATTAATCTTTGGGATTTATTAACGATATAGAATTGTCAATCAAAAAGGAGGATGAAGAGTCATTCAAGCACGCGGCCAAAGTGTTCAAGGCACTGGCCGACCCAACCCGTCTTAGAATACTCTCGATAATAGAGGGTGAGAGCATGATGATAACAGGTATTGTGGAGAAGTTCAACCTCTCCCAGCCTACAGTATCATACCACATCAGGATTCTCGAGAACGCTGGCCTAGTTAAAACCGTTAAGAAGGGTAGGGAAGTATACTGCTCCCTTGTTAAAAAGGGCGTTTTAAAAAGGGCGCTTGACTTCTCAAAGTGGGTTAAAGGCGCAGATTAAACATAGGAACAACCGTCAGAAACCGGCCGCGTTACTTAGAACCATACCACTCGGAAAAATTTTATTTCTCCACTGCTAAGCAATCAGACGGAAGAGTTGAGGATAGATCCAGTCTGTTTCGACTCCATGGGCATTAGAAGCATGGCTACTCTAGTCGAGACTCGTGATCTGAAGCTTATCATAGATCCAGCCGCCGCGGTCGCGCCTCGAAGATACGGGCTTCCACCGCACCCGAAGGAGCTCAGCCTCCTGGAGGAATGCTGGGGGAGAATAGCCTCCGCGGCAGAGGAATGCGAGATTGTTGCAGTAACACACTACCACTATGATCATCATAGTTCAACGAGGTTTCTCGAGGACATCTACGGGGGGAGAATAGTCATAGTTAAGGATCCGGAGAACATGATAAACTTCAGCCAGAAGGGTAGGGCGAGAATATTTCTCGAGAGGATCAGACCGATTGCAGCTCAGGTTATGGTTGCCGACGGCAAGGAGTATGTGTATGGCGGGACGAGGCTCGAGTTCTCCAACCCTGTTCCACACGGCCCGGATACCCAGCTGGGCTACGTTGTCCAGCTTAGCGTTAAGGATTCTTCAGACAGTTTCCTCTTCACTAGCGACGTGCAGGGTTTCCCCCTGGACCACCAGGTTAAGTTCGTTATCGGGAAGAAGCCTCGTACGATTTTCATAGACGGCCCATCTACGTACATGCTCGGTCTAAACTTCACGATTGAGGAGCTTGAGGCAAGCCTTAGAAACATTAGGAGGATAATGAGTCAGGCACATCCCTCCGTGATGATTCTTGACCACCACCTGCTTAGAGACCTGGAGTGGAGGAAGTATTTCGGAGAACTGTATGAGGAGGCTGAAAAAATAGGCGTGGCCTTGGAATCTGCCGCGGAATACATGCGCATTGAGGTCAACCAGCTTGAGGCTTTGAGGAGCTCGCTACATGGGTTAAGGGTTTGATGACGCATGCGGAAATCCCTTCGATGGAACAGGCTTACACAGATGTTCTTTTAAAGGGGTTGGATTAGCTTTATATCGAATGGGTTAGCGCGCGCTATGAAGATTGGAAAGCCATAGGGCACCCGCTCGAAATACATGGCCTAGCTTCGGTTGTCGAAAAGAGGAAAAAGCATATTATCGATGCTGGAACGCGTAGGCTTAACTCCTCCAGAACAATTTATAGAATTGTATCCGCATCAACTGAGCGGGGGGCAGAGGCAGCGTGCGGCAATAGCAAGGTCCCTCATCCTAAACCCGGAGTTCATCGTGGCGGATGAGCCGGTTTCGATGATAGATGTTTCACTAAGGACGACGATAATCAATCTGATGC
>CAZWPT010000007.1:0-25871 GCA_964635675.1 uncultured Nitrososphaerota archaeon
TGCCGAAGCCAAGGAAGATGTAAACAAGTTTCTTGGTTTTCTCCCCAGCATGTTAGCGTACGCTGTCGCATCATCCGGAACGCTTGCCTCCAAGCCTTACGTGAAACGAGAAAAAAGAGAGTTACCGGGGAGATTTCTCCAACGGAAAGGTTAATAAATCTTAAACATTTCAAATGCGCACGCTTCAAGCTATAAGTCGGTGGCTGTCGGAGCAGGCAAGGATTCCCCCGTCGAGGCTTTAATACTGGCCTAGGGCGCCTTCCCTTCTAGTCGAGTCGTAAGCCTTTTTGAAGAACCATAGTGAAAAAGGCAGCACCACCATTATGAAAAGCATAAGTTTTAAAGTGTTCTCCATTATCATGGGGCTGTCGAACCCCTCACCGTTCATCAAGCACCTCCTCAACCCGTCGAGAGAGTAAGTTAGTGGGAACGCGTTTCCAACCCATTTAAGCCAGTCGGGCAGCAAACCCAGAGGGTAGAGGACTCCGGAGAAAAGCTGGGTTAGCCACGAGAAGGCCCAGACTATGGGATCACCCTGCTTAAGCTTGAGTATCATTGCAGCCCCGAGTACTCCGATAATCATGTGGCTTGCAACCAGCAGGATGGTTAAGACGGATGCGGCGATAATCGACCCAGGGTTTAAGACTAGCCTTATTCCCAGGAGCACTCCCATGCCGAGTGAAGCAAGCAGGAAGTAGGAGCCTATTATGAATCTGAAGGCAGACTCTCCTAGGAGAAAAACCCTGAAGCTCGTGGTTGAGGAAAGTATTGTCTCCATAGTTCCGTTCCACTGCTCCTCTCTTATCGCGTCTGAAAGGCTTGAGACAGAGGTGAAAACGTAATGCTGCAAAGATATCCCTATGACTGAGAAGGTTAGGTAGTCTGCAGCATACCCTGCGTCGATCAACGCTTGCGGAGTGATAATCATCGATACGAAGTAGTATGTTGCTACGAAAGTCAGGGAGCTCAGAATGTCCAGCGTTATCCAGAGCTTATACGTCCACCAGATTTTAAAATCCCGAATAATGAAGGCAAAGGCCTTTTCAACCGCGCCAACCCTTCCTCGCGGAATGTTTTCCGCCATGTATTTAACAATATCCTCAACCTTCAAACCCAACCACCTAGTAGGATGAAGTGGTTCCTTCCCTCCTTATCCTATTATAACCCCACCCCAGCATCTTCAAACCTAGTGGGACGAGCACCATGCTGAAAACCCCCAGAACCACCATGTCGGTTAAAACGTTCACGTCGAGGATTGAGGCGCCGAGTATCAGCACCCTCCTCATGCCGTCCAGGGCATAGGTATATGGGAAGAGCATTGACAGAAGCTGTACAGCTGGGAAGCGTTTAAGCAGCTCCAACGGGTATAGGACTCCGGCGAGAAACTCGTTGACGGCTGCAAGTATGAAGACTAGCGGGTCACCCCTCTTGTAAACCATTATTATTCCCGCAGCCACTAGTCCTAAGGCTTGGTTTGAAACAAGCATCAACACGAACAGGGTTATGAACAAGAGTAGCGACTGAGGTGTGAAAGAAAGTTTTGCGCCAAGCCCGTAAACCCCAATGGTGAACACCCCCACTAGGTAGATTAGGCTAACTAAGTATCCGCGTGCCGTGAGACCTATGAAGAACATGAACATGTTTATCGGGGTTACCGCAATAGTTTCGAGAGTACCTCCTCTTATTTCATGCTGGATCGAGTGGCTCAGCCTCGTTAAGCATGCCCAAAGATAGTTGGAGGTCGCTACTCCAACCAGGGAGAAGGCGAGATAGCTGGTCCCCCAGCCGCTCTGCGAAAGCCGGACTGGGTCGACCTGCATGCCTACGAAATAGTACATGACTACTGAGGCGAATGTGCTTAAAAGATCCATTATGAGCCAAGACTTATAGGCTAACATCATTTTAAGCTGGGCCCAAATGACCGCGGAGAGCTGTCTTAAACTAGATTTACTCCGCTTCTCCTCAACCATGAAGAGCTTAAGAATCTCAAGTTTATTCATTTCTCCTCACCAGTCAGGCTTAAGAAGACTTCTTCAAGACTTGGAAGAGCGATCTGAACCCCTATCGTTCTCAACCTGTTTGAGCTGAACACTTTAGGGATTTCTGACAACGCTTGCTCCTCGTCCCTAACCTCAGCCCTGATGACGGTGTGATCCTCCTCTGGCTCAACGCTTATAATCCTCTTCACAACCCTCAGCCCCTCTAAAATCCTAACCGCCTCTTCAGCGGAGCCTCGGAACCTTACTTCAACACCCATGTATTTCCTAGTTACTTCGCCCAGCCGGAGCGGGGTGTCAACCGCGATAACCCTACCCTTATTCATTACAGCTATCCTGTCGCAAAGCCTCTCGGCTTCAAATATATTGTGAGTCGTGAAAACAATCGTTTTATGAAGCTCCCTGCAGAGAGCCTGCAGCAGCCTGCGGGTCTCTATTGCTCCAGTAGCGTCAAGCCCAACAGTCGGCTCATCCATCAGCAGTATTGGCGCGTTGGAAAGCAGTGTTCTCGCAAGCATCACCCTCATTTTCATGCCTGTCGAGAAATCCTTCACCAGCCTGTCAGCATCCTTGCTTAACTCGAAGAACTCCAGCAATGCATCTATCCTTTTTCTCGCCATATCCGGGGGAATGTTCTGCAGGTAGGCGTAGAACCTTAGGTTGTCCCTTGCTGAAAGCCTCCAGTAGAGGGCTCTCCCACCTGTTTCCCCATGTAGCCAGCCTATGCATTCCCTAACCTTATCAGCATCCTTAACAACGTCGAAACCAGCTACCCTTGCAGTACCCTCGTCCGGAATAACCAGCGTGCAAAGAATTTTTATCAGGGTCGTTTTACCAGCACCGTTTGGGCCTAAGAGGCCGAAAAACTCACCCTCCTTGACTGAAAGGTTTACACGGTCGACTGCAACAATCTTCTCCTTCCCGTCTCCCTTGAAATACTTAGTCAGATTCTCAGTTTCAACCGCCGTGTCCAAGGCAAATTGGCCTCTAACTGTTTTTAATAGACCACTTGTAGTGCCCTTAAAAAACTTTTGGACAGCATCCAGCTAATACTGGCTTATTGTTTGAATCTTGACAATACGGGAAAGTTTTGTACGAACTCCGAAACCCAATAGCCGTGTACGAGCTGTTAAGAATATAGGGAGACGTTGGATGACTTTCTCGCACGGCTCCGAAAGTCGTGTTTAAACACTTTTAATTTTTTTAACTATAAATCCATAATTCGCTTACCGACCCACACTTCATTGAACAAGTGTATGTAGTTATTTAAACAGACAGTAGGTCACGGGCTGCAGTAGAAACACAATTAATTATTATCCTAAACCACCTACATTTTTGAAAAAAACTTTAACGTACCTACCTAGTCTTCAACTGGAAAAGACATACGGAGGCCGATAAACCGTTATGAACTGTTCTGAACCATTCTGAACTATATAAGAACGTGTGTGTAAAAAAGTGAAAGAAAGAATAATTGCAAAATTTATAAGATAGGTTTGCAATAATCTAACTGCCATGGTGGAAAGAGAGCAGGAAGCTGAGGATGAGAAAACTGACTTCGATAAAATCATAGCCCGCTATAGAATGGCTGTTTCTAAACGGGATATGAAGGAAGCTGAGGAAAAAAAGCTGACGCCAGCTGATAGAAGCATTTCCACTGAGGTTGCTCCAGTCAAGAAGGAGGAACCGGCGGCAACATTTCCAAAGCAGGCTTCTAGAAACATTGTGGCTAGTGACGAGGTTGAAAAAATTCTTGACGAGAAAGTCTTTGAATGGGTCAAGGTTGTTGAGAGCTCGATACAGAACTGCATCTCCCAATCCAAGGGATCAATAAGTTCAATAAGCGTCCTGCTTCCAGACGGTATCACGTGTTTAAGCTTCGGCTCACGCATCGACATGGATGAAGATGTTTTAGCTGCTTTCATAGGCGAGCAGTTTGAACTGTTCGAGAGCTACGGCGGTGTTCTGAAGATAGGTGAGATAGAGGAGATTGAGTATACTGGGAAGAACAGCGTCATCCTAATGAAATCAGGAGGCGGCTTAAGGCTGATGGCTCTTTTGAACGATAAGCGCTATGTTAGACTGGCTAAGATATACTTGGAGAGAATGCTGAAGAGCATTCCGAGGCTGGAGTGAAAGGCTCTTAGAAACCCGCTATCTCGTTAAAAGCCTTGCTCATTATCCGCAGCCCATTCCTTATGTTTTCAACAGAGTTAGCGTAGCTTATCCTTACATAGCCTTCTCCAAAGGATCCCATGGCTGATCCATGCAGCACCGCAACCCCATATTTTTCAAGCAGGATCGACGCCAGTTTCAAACTGTTGATCCCCGCCCTACCGGTTATTTCCTCAACGTTGATAAACCCGTAGAAGGCTCCCCTGGGCCTAACCATGTGAGCACCCTTCATTTTAGAAACTTCTTCAATAACAACCTCTCTTCTAGCAGCGTATTGCTCAACCATTTCCCTGACAGCATTAGAGCCGTTTCTCAAAGCCTCTATACCCCCTGCCTGGATGAAGGAGGATGGGCATGCCGTAACCAGGTTTAAGACAAGCTGAACGGGCTCCGTCAAACGCTCCGGTGTAATCACATACCCCAGCCTCCACCCAGTCATAGCATAGTATTTTGAGAAGCCGTCGACCACTATAGTGTTCTCCAGGTTCTCGTCAAACTGCATCGGAGAATAGTGTTTCAAGCCATCATATATTATGTGCCTATAGACTTCGTCGCTGATAACGTATGCCCCAGCATCCTTAGCTATCTCAACAATACCCTTAACGTCATCCCTGCTTAAAACCGCCCCAGTAGGGTTCTCGGGAGAATTTATGATTACCGCCTTAGTCCTGTCTGAAACCAGCTGGTTAACCTCTTCAGGAGTCATTCTAAACTCGTCCTCCTCTCTTAGCCTGACGGCCACGGGCTTCCCTCCGAAGAACCTGATCCCGCTCTCGTAAGCCGGGTACCCAGGGTTTGGGTAAAGCACCTCGTCACCCTCCTCCACTATCGAGGCTAATGCCACGAAAATCGCTTCCTTGGAGCCCAGCGTCACTGAAACGTTTTTGAAACATACTTCAACGCCGAAATCCTGAGCAGTCTTCTCAGCCACCGCCTTTCTCAGCTCCAGCATGCCGGGGGTAGGGGTATAGTGCGTCTCCCCGTCTTTCAACGCCCTTACCGCAGCATCCCTTATGTTGGCGGGAGTAATGAAATCAGGCTCCCCTATTTCCAAGTGGATTATTCTCCTGCCCTGTGCTTCAAGCATCTTCGCATTACCCAGCACTAGGAAGGAGCTTTCCCCCTCTATCTCTAAAGCTCTGCGAGCAGCCTTAAGTCTAGGGTTCAACTTAACGCCGTCTCCATAGGCAAGGCCTATTTCAACTTTTTCAAACACCCGGGAGGAAATATACTTTACAATATAGGAGCGTGCTTAACCGGCGTAGCCAGCCTAGAAGGAGCCCTGTTAAGAAGGCTTTATAAACAGGGTTATCGCTGACAGGAAGCATGGCTGAAACACACTGCTTAGAGAGCCTGACAGGGGTGGAGCAGGTTCCGTAAAAGCCAGGTGTGGTGAAAAACTTATCACGCTTCTCAACAAACCTGTGTTGAAATGGTGGTGGTAGTAGAGTTCAGCATAGTGCCGGTTGGAGAGGGAACGAGTGTTTCAAGAATCCTTGCCCACGCGGTAAAGGAACTTGAAAACATGAGGGTTAAATACGAGTTGACTCCCATGTGTACTGTTTTCGAGGCCCGCAGCGTAGAGGAGGCTTTTAAAGCAGTTGAGGCTGCGCACGAGGCTGTTTTCAAACACGGCGCTAAGCGTGTTGTAACAATCGTCAAAATAGACGATAGGCGGGATGTGGAGAGAAGCATGAAGGATAAAGTCGAGTCTCTGAAGAAAGCTGTTGGAAGCATTTAATAATGCTTGCCAAGAAAGCTTTTTATTTTAAACCGGCTAACACTACGGTCATGAGTCTACCCTTGGTGCTGGGCTCCAAGCCAGCGAGCGAGAAGTATGACGTCATAATTATAGGCTCAGGACCTGCTGGTTTAACTGCAGCAATATACACTGGCAGGGCAAGGCTGAAAACACTGGTCGTTGCAGGCTCATCGTGGGGTGGACAGTTAATGCTGACGTCTCAAGTCGAGAATTACCCGGGTTTCCCAGAGGGGGTGCTTGGGCCAGACCTTATGAATAATATGCTGAAACAGGCCCAGCGGTTTGGCGCAGAGATAATTTTCGAGGACGCGGAGAGCGTGGACTTCTCTAAGAAGCCTTTCAAAGTAGTGGCCGGCGGGGTTGCTTACGAAAGCCTTGCAGTCATAATCGCCACAGGAGCCTCCCCTAGACAACTCGGCCTAGAGGGTGAAGAAAGATTAAAGGGAAAGGGAGTTTCAAACTGCGCTGTATGCGACGGCACCTTCTTCAAGGATAAGACGGTAGTGGTTGTGGGAGGCGGTGACTCAGCAATGGAGGAAGCGCTTTTCCTAACCAGGTTCGCGAGGAAAGTCAAGGTTATTCACAGGAGAAGCCAGCTCAGAGCGACAAAGATACTTCAGGAGAGAGCATTCGGAAACCCGAAGATAGAATTCGTCTGGAATAGCGTGGTAGAGGAGATTCTTGGAAAGGAGCATGTGGAAGGAGTAAGGATTAAGAGGGTTGACACTGGCGAGGTGTCTGAAATCCAGTGTGACGGGGTTTTCGTATCCATAGGTTACAAGCCTAATACTGATCTTTTCAAGGGGCAGGTTGAAATGGATGAGAAAGGCTACATAGTTGCTAAAGATTTTACGGAGACTAGTGTCGAAGGAGTTTTCGTGGCCGGCGAGGCCAAGGACCATCGTTACCGCCAGGCTATTACTGCAGCAGGCGAAGGATGCCAAGCGGCGCTGGATGCAATAAAATACGTTGAAGAGATTAAACACCGTCCTAAATAGGTAGCGCGCGCTATGCTTAAAAGCGATGAGATTTTCCTCACACTGGGCTTAGCCAAACTTTACAAGGCTGACGGCACTACTCATCGTAATGTTTAAGAATTTTCCTTAAAAAACCTCAACAGGGTAAGGGAATGTCATTTGCACGATAGGGCTGGAGGAGGACACCAGATAATCGGCAGGGGATTCGTGGATTCAAACGTTACTTGAAAACCTCTCAAACTATGACTTAGAGTACACTATAGAGGTTAGACTATTTAAAAACGCCCTTGTTTCTCTAAAACATTGGGGAAAATTATGAGCAATACCTAAGACATCTAAAGGAAAAGTTTAAACTTAAATGCTGCTTATTCACCTATCGTGAAAGAGGCTGTTCTCTGGCATAAGGAAGGCGATAGAGTTAGATGCGATCTTTGCGGAAGGCGTTGTTTAATATCTGACAAGGCTTTAGGAGCGTGTCTCGTTAGGAAGAATATTGATGGGAAGCTCTACAGTCTAAACTACGGGAAGCTCATCGCTTTACACGTCGACCCTATTGAGAAGAAGCCTCTTTTCCATTTTCTGCCTGGGAATTTCACTTTTTCAATAGCGAGTGCAGGATGTAACTTCGCCTGCCGTTTTTGTTGTAATTACGATATAAGCCAGGTTTATCGCGACCATAGGCTAGAGCATGTTGTTGGCGACGAGTACTCCCCCAGCGATGTTGTTGAACAAGCTGTTTCTGAGAACTGCAGGATAATAAGTTACACGTATACTGAGCCCACGATATTCTTCGAGTTTGCTTACGATACCGCTAAGATTGCTCACGAGAAGGGTGTTAAAAACACGTTCGTCACAAACGGTTATATGACTCCTGAAGCCGTTAAGATGATCGCGCCATATTTAGATGCTGCCACCGTTGACTTCAAGTGTTCAGGAGACCAGGATTGCTATAAGAAGGCAATAGGTGTCTCTGATGTAACGCCAATATACGAGTGCTTATTGGAGATGAAGAAGCAGGGAGTCTTCATAGAGATTACGAACCTGGTGATCCCAGGTTTCGACAACGATCTGAGTGGTTTAAGAAGCCTCGTCAGGTGGATAAGGGATAATCTCGGCGACGAGACTCCACTACACATACTCAGGTTCTTCCCAACGTACAGGTTTTCAGATATTCCGGATACACCCTTAGAAAGCCTTAGAAAAGCATACGAGTTAGCCAAGCGAGAAGGGATTAAGTTCGTTTACCTGGGTAATGTGCCCGGTCAGGGCGAGAACACTTACTGTCCGAGTTGCGGAGAGCTTTTGATCGAGAGGTTTGGATTAATGATGAGCCGAAGCAGGCTTAGGGGAGACAGGTGTCCAAAATGCGGGGCTAGAATACCCCTCGTCGTTTAACGGTTAGAAACCGTCATGAACACGGGAACGGGTATTCAGGATTTTACGATGATTCCTGAGAGCCTTAAACAGTATCTTAACGTTTCACCTCCTTAAAAATAAAGAATAACTATTAAATACTTCCGAAGACCTCCTACTTGAGCCTTGCGGAAAGTATGCGTCATCGGAGCCGGGAAAATGGGCAGCATAATAGTTAGAAGCATCGTTAAAACAGGTGATTACAGAGTGGTTGCCACCGACGTTGACCCAGGTAGACGCATGCTTGCCGAATCATACGGGGCAGAGGTTTTTGAAAGCAACAGGGATGCTGTGGAGAGTTCCGACGTGATTATTCTGGCGGTTAAGCCAAAGGATATACCGGTTGTGGTGGCTGATGTCAAAGACTTGGTGAGCGGGAAACTTATAATATCGATCGCTGCAGCAGTGCCTCTAAACCGTATGGAGAGTATTGCTCCGGAAGCAAGGTTCATCAGAGTAATGCCGAACATCCTTACTGAAGTCGGCGAGGCGTTCATCGCGATATGCCCCGGCTCCAGAGCAACAGAAGAGGATTTTGAAACGGCTGCGAGAATCTTCAGCAGAATGGGAGAGGTAGCTAGGGTTGAGGAGAGTCTGATGGATGCGGTTACAGGGTTTTCGGGAAGCGGGCCGGCCTACGTATTCACAATTATGGATGCTTTCGCTGACGCCGGCGTGAAGATCGGCCTGCCGAAGGAGCTTGCCCTCAGAATGGCTGCGAGAATGATGCTCGGCTCAGCTAAAATGGTGTTAGAGGAGAAGGGGAGGCCGATGGAGCTTAGAGATATGGTTGCTACACCCGGGGGTACAACCATAATGGGCATTTACGAGCTTGAGAAAGGGGGCTTGAGAGCATTAATAATGAACGCTGTGGAAGCCGCCGTCAGGAGAGCTAGGGAGTTGTCGGAATCATCCTCCTGAGTAGATTAAACCTGGGAAAAAGAATCGGGCTCAACTCTTAAGAAAATCCTTATATAAATCCTTTCTACCCGCAGGGTTTCAACCAATAAGACATGAGTGTCGAGAAGCCGTTGCTAGACTATGTTAATTCGCTTAAGCCGAAGAAGAGTTTTACAGAGTCTATTACAGCCTTCAAAAGGCTGATTAAATACCATAGGAAATATATTTTACTCATAGGCGTGATCGTGGTGCTATCCTTCATAAGGGCTTACCTGTTTACGCTTGAACCACTCTACACTTCCATGATAATAGATGATGTGATTATCAGCGGGAAGCACGAAATGCTGACGGGCTATATTACGGCAATCCTGCTCGTCGGAATAGGTTTTGCAGCCGTCAACTTTTTCATTAGCTATTTGAACGGTTTAACAGCACTGTTCATCGTACGAGACATAAGGTCCGACTATTATGCTTCCCTCCAGACTAAATCCTTCAGCTTTTACGACTCCGTCGCGGTCGGCGACCTTGTTTCAAGAGCCACAATGGACCTGCAGCCGGTCGAAGCCTTCCTTAGAACATGGGTTAGCACAGTTTTCAACGCGATTTTCTCGATAATAGTGTTCTTCTCAGTAATGTACTCGATCAGTCCCTCGATGACCCTTATCTCACTAATACCCCTTCCATTAATATTCTATTTTACAACCCGCCTCTGGGTGGAGACGATGCCGCTCTTCAGAGTTATGCAGCTGATACTTGGAAGGCTCAGCGCCTATATTCAGCAGAACGTCATAGGAATGAAGACCGTGAGGATATTTCGAAGAGAAAAAGACGTTGTCGAGGGCTTTAAGAAGGCGGAGCAAGTATTCGTTAGAACAGCCATAACTGCTGGAAGAATACAGTCGATCTATATGCCTCTTCCAACGGCAATACTGACTCTTTCAATAGCGATGGTTTACGTTTACGCTACTTATTCGATTTACAATGCTGGAGCTGTGCTGACAGTTGGAAGCATAATTCTTTTCGCAAGATACATGATGCGTCTAAGCTTCCCGTTGAGAGACCTGAGCATGCTGCTCGGAAACTGGATAAACGCTTCAGCCGGGCTTGAGAGAATATTTGAAATAATGGATGCTCCGAAGGGTGTTGAGGACCTGCCTGACGCTGAAGAAATAACGATAAAGGAGGGGGTGGTTGAATTCAGGAACGTTACTTTCCAGTATGCTAATGGCAAGCCTGTTTTAAAGAATGTGAGCTTCAAGGTTAACCCGGGTGAGAAGATCGCAATCCTTGGGGCAACTGGCTCTGGTAAATCCACCCTGGTCTATCTTATCCCAAGGTTCTACGACCCTGTTGCAGGAAGCATACTTATAGACGGTGTTAATATTAGAAGGTTTAAGCTGTCTTCTTTAAGAAGGCAGATAGGCATGGTTCCCCAAGATGTCTTCCTATTCTCCGGAACCATCAGAGAAAACATAGCATTCGGCAAGCCAGACGCCTCCATGGAGGAGATTGCAAAGGCTGCGGAGCTGGCTAAGATACGTGACTTCATAGAGTCCCTACCTGATGGTTATGATACTTTCGTAGGCGAGAGGGGAGTGACGCTTTCAGGAGGCCAGAGGCAGAGGATAACGATTGCTAGGGCAATACTCACGAACCCTAAGATACTGATAATGGATGATTCGCTCTCCTTCGTGGATTCTAAGACTGAGCAGGAAATACAGTCAGCACTCACGGAGGTGATGAAAGGCAGGACGACCTTCATAATCGCACAGAGGCTCTCGACAATAAGGAACGCCGACAGGATAATGATTCTGGATAATGGAGAAATCGTAGAGCTCGGGACGCATGAGGAGCTTATGGCTAGGAATGGGGCCTATAGGAGGATTTACGAGACGCAGTTCCTAGGTAAGAGCCTAGAAATTGTCTCCACGGAGGTGGGTAGGGAGTAATGTCAGGACCCTGGCGCACATTTTCATCAACACAGGAGGAGGAGAGGAAGAGAACCGTTCCGGATAGGATACTGATAAAAAGGCTTTATGAATACGTTAAACCGTTTAGGAAGAACCTGGCTATCGCAATCCTGGCGATAGTTCTCTCTTCGATAACCGGGTTAGCGGCGCCATACATGCATAAGGTGGCGATAGACCAGATCATACAGACGGGGAACCTTTCAAACTTCCTCTGGTGGATACCACTTTTCATCCTAGTTGTCCTATGCAACTTCTTCTTCCAATACGTGCAGATATTTCAAATGAGAATAATTGGTGAAAACGTTGTTTCAGCGATAAGAGACGAGATTATGGAGAGGCTCCAGTTCATCTCCCTGAGATATTTTTCGGAGGGCGAGATAGGCAGGATAATCTCCAGGCCCATAAATGATGCCAACAACCTTAGAATATTTCTGCGCATGGGTTTCACAAGCATACTCCTCGACACCTCCTCGATACTGGGCACGTTTATCATAATGTTCATGCTGGACTTTGAGCTAACTGCTATAGCTCTCTCCTTCATTCCCATAGCTGTAATCAGTATCTGGCAGCTTGGAAGATACTCTAGGAGAGTTTACAGGAAAACACTCTCAACACTGGCAGGGTTGACCGGGAGGATGCAGGAGGACCTCTCTGGAATAAAAATAATCCAGGCCTTCGTTCAGGAGGATAGAGCGCTTAGAAGATTTGAGGAACCACAGGAGGAGAATGTTAAGGCGACTAAGAACGCGTTGAAAGTCTCCTCAGCGTATCAGCCTGTTGTAATAATGCTGAGGATAATTGGGACGCTAGCCATCCTATGGTTCGGCACCCTTTTCGTAGAGAACGGTGCGATAACAATAGGTACTCTTGTAGCCTTTATAGAGTACCAGTTCTCTTACTTCATGCCGCTGGTCGACCTGATAAATGTTGCAGACCAGTATAATTCTGCAATGGCTGCTGTAGAAAGACTCTTCGATCTTATTGACGCTAAGATCGAGGTTACGGAGCCGCCGCCTGAAATAGCTGTGGAGTTTAAATGATAGAGGAAGTACGGTTTGAAAACGTGACTTTCGGCTATGACCCGAAGTTACCAGTTGTCAGAAACGTCAGCTTCACGCTTACACAGGGAAAGAAGCTGGCCATAGTTGGCCCCACTGGAGCAGGGAAGTCGACGATAATCAACCTGCTAGCCAGGTTTTATGATCCTGACGAAGGAAGGATCCTTGTGAATGGACATGATTTAAGAAGCATCCCAATTTCATCCTGGAGGGCTAGGCTGAGCATAGTTCTTCAAGACTCATTCCTTTTTCCGATGAGCGTTAAGGAGAACATAAGGTTTGGCAGACCGGGTGCTTCAGACGAGGATGTCGTCGCCGCCGCAAAAGCCATTGGAGCACACGAGTTCATAATTAAGCTTCCCGACGGGTATGATTACATAATACAGGAGGGGTCGTCGAACATCTCCATCGGACAGAGACAGATGATAAGCTTCGCGAGAACCCTGCTCGCCGATCCTGAAATACTCGTACTGGATGAGGCGACTTCCTCAGTAGACCCTTACACCGAGCTCGTCATACAGAGGGCTTTGAAAAGGCTTCTAAAAGGCAGGATGGCGATTATAATAGCCCACAGGCTTTCAACGATAAGGCTCTGCGACGAAATAATAGTGATTAGCAACGGGGTTATCGTGGAGAATGGCACTCACGCGGAGCTTATGGAGAAAGGCGGCATGTACAGCTCTTTCTACAGGCTTCAGTTCATAGAGGAGAAAGGCGTTTAAACGACCTGCTTCGGTAAGCGTTCGAATTAAAAAATTTTAAAAGGCGTTTTTAAAGTCGTTCTACCGGGGAGGCGGCTTGGCCGGAGTTAGGGAGATTTCCGAATCTCTAAGAGAATGGGAGAGGATTGCAGCGCATTCCCACATATCTGGACTAGGCTTAGAAGGCTTGAAGGCTAAGCCTGTCGGAGGCGGCATGGTTGGACAGATAGAGGCCAGGGAGGCCGCGGGCCTCGTAGTAAGACTGATAAAAAGCGGCAAGTTTGCTGGCAGAGCAGTCCTGCTTGCAGGCCCTCCTGGAACAGGGAAATGTGTCAGTGGTGATACGCCGGTTATTTTGGCCAATGGAGAAGTTAGACCCATTAGGGAAATATACAATGCTTGGAAGGACAAGGGGAGGATAATAAAAGATACTGAAGATGAAACCATCATAGAGGTGGACAGCCTGAAGGTAGTTTCCTTGAACCCAGAAACCTTAAGGACCGAGATCAGAAAAGTAAAGTATCTTTATAGACAAAGGATTGACGAAAGATTGCTTGAGATAAAAACTCAATCCGGGAGGAAGATAAAAGTAACAGGAAGACATCCATTGCTGACCATTAAGGAAGGATTGAGATTTGAGGAGAGTTCGAGGCTTAAATGTGGTGACTACATGGCAATTCCAAGGAAGATCAGCATACAGCCTGAAAACCACCTTAAAATAGAGGAGCAAACCGAATCTAAGTCGGAGGAATTCATCGGCACGATTCAAGAAACCATTAGGAAGATCCGGTATGCGAATTTCCTCTTTAATCAAGGATTCTCAATAAATTCGATCGCAAAACATCTTAACTTACATCATGAAACAATTAGGCAATGGGTAAATTCTGAACATCCCTATTATCAACGCTATATAGGACTTTTGAATCCATTTGCTTTAGGAAGATCTGCTAAATACAGTAGGGCCTATCCCGTAGAGGCACCAAAGGAAATAACCCCGGAACTCGGGGAGTTCTTTGGATATTTGATTTCCGAGTGTGACGAATATGTAAATAAGGAAAACTGTTATACGATAAGGTTTCATAACAGTAGCAGTAAGCTGAGGAAAAGGTTTAGAGAACTTGTAGTAGGAATTTTTAAACTTAAACCAAGGACCTTTAAGGAGAAAGACGGGACTCCTGGCGTAAGGGTTTCCTCTTGGAGCCTCAAACAATTCCTCGAATCCCTAGGTTATGAGGTGAACAGAAAATCCCCGGAAAAGGACATACCGAACATAATAATGAAGGCGGATGAAAAAGTCATTACGAGCTTTCTGAGGGCGTTCGCCGATGGAGAAGGCAGTGTAGGCTCGGAGGACATTGAAATTTCGAGCAGTAGTGAAAATGTAGCGAACAAACTAGCCTATTTGTTGTTAAGACTTGGCATCGTGGCGAGGATCATGGAGAAGAAAAAGGGGGATAAGACCTATTATAGGATAAGGATTTCAGGGAACGAGTTTCTAAGTATTTTCAAGGAAAAAGTCGGCTTTTCACTCGAGAGAAAGATGAGGAGGCTAGAGAAGCTCTGCAAAAGACATGCACATACAAACGTAGACATCATACCGAATATTCAGGAATTGCTTAAAGATTATAGGGAGGGGCGTGAATGCTCGAAACAGCAATTTTATAGCTCAAAGAGTGGATACAGATACGAAACCATTGGAAAGGACGGGAGGAGGATTACGCGTGAAAAACTTAAAAGGGTAGTGAACGAGAATAGAATAGACGGAACGCTTTCATTGCTTGCAAATTCCGATATCCTATGGGATAGGATTGTGGAAATTAAAGAAGTTAAGGAGGATGAGGTCTTTGATCTTTCCGTTGAGGACACACATACCTTCATAGCGGGTTTTGGTGGAGTGATCGTGCATAACACAGCTATTGCCACAGCTATAGCTAGGGAGCTTGGGAGAGATGTCCCATTCGTACCTCTGGCAGCCAGCGAAATATTCTCGGCAGACATTAAGAAGACCGAGTTTCTTATGCAGACGCTGAGGAAGGCGATAGGTGCGAGAATACATGAAGTTAGAAAGATCTACGAGGGCGAGGTAAAGGAAATATCCATAGATAAGGCGCCCCACCCATACAATCCTTACCAGCAGATACCTTCAGGCGCCACCATAAAGATCGCAACCACTGATGAATCTAAGCGGCTTACAATGGATCAGAGTTTTGCTACTCAACTAATACAGCAGGGCATAGAGACAGGGGACATAGTTCAGATAGATCCTGAAGGAGGCAGGATTGTTAAACTTGGTAAGAGTAGGAAGAGTGTTGAGGAGAAGAAGGTAGATCTTTCAACAGTCCAAGTCATAGACGTTCCTAATGGAAACGTGCTTAAGGAGAAGGAGTTCATCTATCCTGTTACGCTGCATGCTCTCGACACGGCTGCAGCCAGAAGGGGCGGAGACATATTCAGCATATTCTTCGGAGGCAGAGAATCAAGGGAGATAGAGCCTGAAACAAGGAGGGAGGTTGATGATTACATAAGGACGCTTGTTCAAGAGGGAAGGTGTGAACTATTACCTGGAGTGGTTTTCATAGATGAGTGCAGCATGCTCGACATAGAGACCTTTGCATTCCTGAACAGGGCGCTCGAGCAGGAGCTGGCACCCATAATAATATTCGCGACAAACAGGGGGTTCTCAACCGTGAGGGGCACTGATATTAGGGCTCCCCACGGAATGCCGCTAGACCTTCTCGACAGGCTCCTAATAATAAACACGAAGCCGTATAGCAGGGATGAGATAAGGAAGATACTGGAGATCAGGGCTGAGGCTGAGAAAACCCCGATAAGCAACGAGGCTATTGAATACCTTACCGATATAGGTGTTAACACCAGCCTCAGGTATGCGGTTCAGCTGATGGCCCCCGCGTTCGAACTGGCTAGGGAGAGAAAAGCCAGCAGGATAGAAAAGGATCACGTAAGCTATGTTGAGAAGCTTTTCGTCGACGTGAAGAAATCCGTTGAATACTTGAGAGAATACGAGAAGCAGTTCCTAGACTTGTGAGACAAATATTTAAGACGCGTGTTGAAAACATGCGTCCCATGTGGATAGTGGACGGGATGGTTGCAGCCTCACCCATTGCGACGAGCCCGGAGGACGTTGACTCCTGGGTCGAGACCGGCGTGAAGGCGGTTGCAGTCTTGGCTGAGCCCCATGAGATAGCGAGGTACTGGGGTAACTCGGACTATTATTTCAGGTTTTTGAAGGATAAGGGGTTTGAGGTTCTACACAGCCCGATTAAGGATTTCCACGCTCCCACGTTAAGCCAGCTTGAGGAGCTGGTTGAATGGATGGAGGCTAGGGTTAAGGCTGGCAAGCCAGTCCTGGTTCACTGCCACGCCGGCATAGGCAGAACCGGCATGGTGGTGGCAGCATACCTCATTAAGAGGGGCTACAGCCTTGACCAGGCGGTTAGAGAAGTAAGGGGGAAGATTCCTCTTGCCCTAGAGGTTGACGCACAATTATCACTGGTCAACGAGTATTACGAGAAGAGGAGGAAATCCGGCTGATGGCTTAGACTATTTCTTTTCCGTGAACTCCTTGACGAGCTCTTGAGCCCTGTCAAACCTTATCCTTTTTTCCTCAACCATTTTTTCCGCCACCTTATCTATCAGCCACCCTGTAGCCCCAGCCTGTATAGCAATGCTCCGTGCGTGAAGCCGCATGTGGCCAGCCTGAATACCCTCGAGGGCTAGTGCTCTAAGGGCAGCAAGGTTCTGGGCAAGCCCGACGGCGCCCATCACCCTCGCTAGCTCCACAGTAGTCTTAACGCCGAGAATCTTGACGGCTATCCTAGCGACTGGGTGAGTCCTAGTCGCCCCGCCTACTAAGCCTACTGCCATAGGCATCTCCAGCGTTCCCGCGAGGTCGCCGTTCTCATCCTTCTCCCAGATGCTTAAAGGCATGTATCTTCCGGTTCTCGCCGCGTAAGCGTGCGCACCCGCCTCTATAGCCCTGTGGTCCTGCCCAGTAGCGAGGGCAACCGCGATGCAGCCGTTCAATATTCCTTTATTATGAGTTGCCGCCCTATAGGGGTCGCTTGCCGCGAAGGCCCATGCTTTAACTATCGCGTCAACACCCTCCTCGCCACCAACCTCCTCCTTGGCAACTATCGTTCTAGCCCTCACGAGCCTTTTATCAGCGAGGTTTGATATAATCCTTAAACATACTTTTCCGCCAGCGATTCTCTCAATCAGGGGCGCTACAGCCTCGCACATCGTGTTGACAGCGTTAGCACCCATCGCATCCCTCACGTCCACGAGAAGATGCGTTACCACCATAGGGCCCACAGGACTATCCACTACTCTAGCCTCAACATCCTTAGCGCCTCCACCAAGCTTTACGAGAACAGGATCCTGGTCGTTCGCCAGCTTCAATATCTCATCCCTGTGCTCAAGAATCCTCATTCTAGCCGAGAACGGGTCAGTTACTCCAGTTAGTTGCACCTGCCCTATCATGATAGGGTCCGTCGCGTCTGTGAATATTCCCCCCTTAGCCCTAGTCATTTTCGCAGCGTTGCTGGCAGCCGCTACGACGGATGCTTCCTCGATAACCATGGGCACGACACGTTCTTTTCCATCAATGAGGAAGTTGAGCGCAACCGAGAAAGGGTAGGCCATGGTCCCAATCACGTTTTCAACCATTTTATCAGCGACTTCCAGGCTTAGATTACCCTCCTTTGAAAGCAGTTTAGCCTCTTCCTCAGTCAACCCGGCGAACTCGACTATCCTGCTCAGCCTCTCCGACACGCTTAAATTGTAGAAGCCCGGTATTCTGGATGTTCTGCTCATCGATTCCACTCGCCCCTGGAACGTTAAAAACGTTTTTTCAAGCGGAGGCGGGGCTTCGACTTGAGCCTTAAAAACAGAATAAACGCTTAAAAGACCACCCGCATGCTGGTTATGTAGCTTGGAAAACAGAAGCTTCAGAAAGTTTTTAGAGGAAAAGTCCGCCAACATTAAGGTTGAAAGGCAGGGGCAGAGGATTTCATGGGACGAGGAGGTTAAGAAGGATAAGTATTCTTTCACGGGTTTCCTAGAGTTTGCGTACTCGAACAAGACGTCTGGCGACTATATATATCTGGATAGAAGCACTGCCTTCGACATCCTGGACAGGATAAACTGGATGGATAAGAAGATTAAAAGCCTCAGCACGAGGCTTAAAATACTGTTTTTGCTCCTGGTGGCTTCCCTGCTAGCGGCTGCATGGGGATGGTTGACATGAGCAGTAGGAGGCCTCTCGTGGAAAGGCTCAGAGAAGAATTAACTAGAAGGTTCATCGGCAATGAGGAAGTAATCTCAATACTTATGCTTAACCTGCTTCACCGGAAATCCACTACGCTGATAAGGGCTCCGAGGGGGACGGGCAAGTCAACGCTAATGCTGCTCGTCCTGAAAGGGCTCTTCGGAGACGAGTTCGTCGTTATTTCAGGAGCCTCCGAGGTGAAGAGGGGAGAAGTCGTGGGAAGACTCCATATTCCCTCGCTCGAGAAAAAGGGCAGGGAGAAAGTCCTGTGGGCGAAGTTCGTAAGGGCCCAAGGCAAGGGGATAGATGAAGCGAACAGGCTTAACCCCTACACTACTGCGAACATCCATCATTTGATGCAGTTCGGAGAAGTATGGGCTTACGGGCAGAAATACACAGTTGAAGACTATACTCTCATAGCAAACGAGAACCCGGGTGACGTGACGACTTTCATGCAGCCCCCGCCGTTCTACGACCGGTTTGACATAGCTCTCTACCTGAATTCGCTTACAGTAAGCCAGAAGTTTGCCCTGCAGGAGTTGAATAACGACTACGGCTATGATTTGATAAAATCCATGCCGCGCGTCATGGAGCCGGGAGACCTGTCGGAAATAAGGAGAGAGGTTGAGGAGACTGAGGTTGAACCAGGGTTAATCGGCTTCATAAACACGCTCGTCAGAGACTTTCAAGTATGCGTCAGGGGTAAGGAACACAGCAGTGTTCCGCTGCCAGTCCTGTGCGAAGGCTGCCACTTCACAAGGTTCGTCTGCAGCAGGGTTAAGGAGCCGCCGAGTGAAAGAGCCACCCTCATCCTCCTTCAGCTCGCAAAGGCCAAGAAATGGCTTGACGGAAAGGTTGAGGAGAAGGACGTTATCGAGATGGCTAAATGGGTTCTCATCCATAGGACAGGCTTCATAAACCCTGAGAAACCCTTGAAGGAAATAAGCGAGCTGCTTGAAAGAGAGAAGGAGAGAATGTTTGAACGCGAGTCCAGGAAGCAATGGTTCATCTTGAACGAGCTCTACAATAATTTCAGCCCAGGCCTATACAGGACTGCTAAAGAAATAGCTGCCGAGGACAACGTGTTTGCCGAGGAACTTTTCTCACTGGAGGAGAAATGGGTTAAAGAGGGTAAGATAAGCAGGGAGGAAACCTTGAAAGTGGGCCTCGGGCTCGAGTAGAAAATGGATTATGAGGAAGTAAGAAGGATTTTCGCGCAAGTCAGGAGTGAGCTCTACTTCCCGCCATGTGAATTAGAAATACGGGAAGACGGTAAAAGCGAAACCCCTTTTTTCGTGGTTGATTCAAAGGTACATGTTTCGCCGAAGGCGATTCCTAAGAATGTTGACGGCAAGAAGTATCTTAGGTCGGTCATGAGGCATGAGATAGCGCATCTGCACTACTGCCCGTATGACATAAGGACGGCTTACGAGCTGGTTAAGGAAGCCTATGGTGCGTGCAAGGACTGGAACACCGCGTACTTCTCAGTCCTGCTTTTCACCGACTTGAACATTGACTGCTTCTATCTTCTAAGCAGGTTTGGCGAAACACCCTATCACGTCGACCAGTTTCTCAACTCCCGCCAGAGGGGTGTTGGCAGGTATGTTCAGGCAGCCTACAGACACATCTTGAGAAAGGGCCGTGGAGAATACGACTACAACGTTGAAAACGTGGCTAGGCAAATCAGCATGGTTTTGAGATCTGAAAGAAACTGGTTTAATAAAGTAAGGCTTATGGCGCAAATCCTGTCGCTAAACAAGGTTAAGGCTGAAATACCGAAGCATCTTTCTGGTCCAAGCATGAGCATCCCTTTGAGGGAAGACCTTAGCAGGAACACTATCGAGAAGATTAACGAGGTGCTTGGAGGAATAAAAAACAGTGAGGAGGCGAGGAGGTTTTACGAATACTGGGTTAAATCAAGGCTTAAGAATTCTGAACTTGAGGAAATAAAGAAGACGGTTAAAAAAGGCGGTAAGGCAGCTGGGGAAAGAAAGAGTAGAAAGGGCGGAGCCGGAAGCATAAGGCATGCTAAGCCTGAGAGCGGGGAAGAACCCAAGCTGCCCACTAGCGTAAGCAAGCCGTACTCCGGGTTGGATCATAAGGCGATTGAAGAGCTCTTCTGGAAAGTGTATTGGTATAGGGCTAGGGCGAAGAGGACGATGCTGATATATCTTGAAGAGGGGAGGAGGCCTGAGCCGAATCTCGCGATCTCAAGCTACCCCATGGACTGGAATATTGAGGACGAGGTTGAAGACCTTGATCTAGAGTCCAGTTTAGACGAGGGAAGGCTGCGTATTGAAATAAACACGGTGAAATGGCAGAGCGAGATTAAGGGGAGGGGGAGCAGCATGACGATAAGCAATGTTCCCTCAAGCCTAATAGTTTTAGACGCGAGCAGAAGCATGCAGGACGTGATCGACAATGCTGCAACCTCAGCCTTCATCAACCTGCTTTCCGTAGAGAGAATAGGAGGTAAAACTGCTTCAGTAACCTTTTCAACAGACTACTATTCTGTCGACTGGCGGGGCTCAACGCTTGAGAAAGAATTGTCTTTAGCGCTCTACTTCGGAGGCATGACGATACTCCCTCTTAACGAAATCATGAGACTCGTCTCCGAGAGCGAGAACAGGGTTCTGATAAACATCATAACGGACTGCGGCTGGCAGAATATTGAGGAGGCGCTTCCCTTCCTGGAGCAGATTGTTAAAAGGGGTCACAGGGTTAAAATATTCCACCTGCATGGAGGGAAATACCCGGAGAACGTGAGGATGGTGAGCAGGGTGAGCGGAATAAAGATTATCCCGGTTAAGGAGCCCGAGACCGACCTGCAGTACTTGGTTACTAAGGAGACTAGTGAAGACTACGGGGGCTCTGTGCTGGTTTTCAAAGCCTAGCTTAAAATCCTTCGGAAACAGCCTCCAGCAGCTTTAAGCGAGTGTTCGGATTTCTGGACACCCTGTTCGCAACAATACTGTTAAAAATAGCCTAAGACGACAACAAGCATAGGGTTCGAAAATGGAGGAAATGTTAAGTAGGAAATGGTTGCTTGCGTTAGGCGTTATTTTCGTCGCAGCCACTGGTGTAAACCTGGCTCTACTGGTAGGAATATATTCCGCGCTCCTCAGTCAGCAGGCTGGCTCAGAGTACCGCTTCACCATCGTTGAAGAAGGGTTTGCTAAAAACCTTGGCACTCCCGTTCTGCAGGACACTGGCCAGGCTGAGCAGCAGATGAAGACGATAAGCGTGACTGGCACGGGCGTGGTTAAGGCTAGGCCCGACAGGGCGGTTTTAAGCCTCAGCGTGGTCACGCAGGCGGACACTGCGGAGGAAGCCATTTCCGAGAACGCGGATAAAATGGACCGTGTGGTAAAGGCCGTTAGAAACATGGGAATACTGGAGAACCAGACGGAAACATCAGCATACAGTCTAAGTCCCATATGGGAGTATCCTAAGGAGGGCTCGCCCAGGATCGTTGGCTACACGTGCTCAAACACCATCAGGGTCACAGTTAAGAATTTGAACAAGGTTGGGGAGGTAATCGACGTGGCGGTTGTGGCTGGTGCAAACCAGGTTTCCTCGATTCAATTCACGATTTCCGACGAGGCGATGCGTCAACTCGGGCTGAACGCTCTGAGCCTAGCTGTGAAGGACGCCGCGTCGAAAGCCAGTACAATAGCCACCGCTGCCGGAGTAACACTGGTCGGACCGGTTTCAATAAGCATCTCCGGATACTCCCCGTATGTAAGAAGCTATGCTTTTGAATCCGTTTCGGGAATTGCCCCAACCCCAATACTTTCCCCAGAAGAGGTCAGCGTAACCGTGAGTGTTTCAGCGGTTTACGAGTTTAAATAAAAAGTTTAAGACCTTTTTCCAACACTTAACCAGCGTGCTGCTCGTTGAGCGAGGAGGAGCTCGAGTATAAGCTGCGCGGAAAGACGCTTCAAGTCTACCTCTACCTGATAAGGTCCGGAGGGGACGAGAGCTACGGTGTTAGGGAGGTTCAGAGGGCGCTTGGCTTCAAGAGCCCGAGCATAGCCTCATACCATCTTGAGAAGCTGAGGGAACTCGGTCTACTTGCAAAGGATGATAAGGGGGATTACCGTGTTGCCAAGGAAGTCAACGTAGGGTTGTTGAAGCTCTACATTAAGATAGGTGAGCTAAGGCTGCCGAGATTCCTGCTGTATGCTTGCTTCACAACCAGCATGGTGGCAACATACTTAATGGTTTATCCTCAAACACTCAGCCCACATAATCTTTTCGCACTACTTGTAAGCTTCTCCTCGCTCATAATACTCTGGGGAGAAACCTTTCTGATCCTGAGAGAAACAAGGTCTAAACCCTTGAAGAAATAGTTGTTCTACTTTAGAAGCCCGGTTGCGAAGCCGACCAGTAGGCCTATGGCGAAAAGCTGAGAAGACTCTATCAGAGTTTTAATCCATTCAAGCACAGGCAGTATGACTCTTAGAAAACCCTCAACCTGACTTCTTGAGACGACCGTTATTCCGAGGAATGCTAGAATAAGGATTATTAATCCAACTATCACAGCAACCTTAAGGGCCTTCGCTAAAACATAACCTACTGCGACGCGCTTGCTATTAATAACCCGACTACGGATACCGGCTCAATCACGCTATCGTAAACATTAAGACTTCATATAAAACTTGTGGTTTCAAGGCGTGAAACGATTGATTGAAAACCTGGTTTGGCAATCGTCCCGTCTTAAACCTCGATGCGTATTCAATAGCAGAAAACAAGCTCCAGACCGATTTTTCTAGACGCTTCAAAGACTTTTCTCTTAACTTCATCATAATAGGATGATTCGGAGAAGAATATTCGTATCCACTCGTCGTACAGCTCCGGGTATTTTCTTGAAACAACTTTTGAAACCATGCCCCAGACCATCGGTCTCAGGTTGAGCCTGTCGACGTAAACATAGTCCGCCCCAGCTTCCCTAAACCTCTTCAAAAGGCCTTCGAAATCAGTTTCTGAAATAAAAGGAAGTATTGGCCCGAAGAAAACATATGTTTTTAAACCGTTCTCCTTGGCAAGCCTGACTGCTTCAAGCCTCTCTTCAGGACCTGGCGAAGCGGGCTCGAAAACTCTCCTGACCTCCTCATCCAACGTAACCACTGTAACCCCAACCTCGTTAACCCTATTCCTCTTCAAAACATCAAGGTCTCTCGCAACTAGGTTTGACTTGGTTTGAACGATCACTGGAAAACCTTTTTGAACAAGCACCTCAAGTATTTTCCTCGTCAACTCGTATTTCTTCTCAACCGGTTGATACGGGTCGGTGAGGGAACTCAAGAATACTTTTCCAACCCTCCTATTCTCAACCTCCCTTGAAAGAACCTGCAGGGCGTTAGTCTTAACGTCGAGAAACTCACCCCACTCCTCCCTTCTTCTCCTGAACCTAAACGTTATTCCTGCAGCATAGCAGTATCTGCATCCATGCTGACAGCCTACATACGGGTTCACACAGTAGTCTGCAATCGCACTCTTGTTCAGAACTGTCTTGCACTCAACCTCCCTAATCTTCACGGGACTATTACAGGCTTTTTCTAAATCTTATAAGCTTTTTATAGAAAAAGCCGGCCGACTCATTCAGGAATCGGGTTGTTATCGAGGAAATCGGGGTCGAGGACACTGCCTGCGATAAGGCTCAGACCCATAATCCTCGTCAACGAGAATGAAACCGGGATTCTCCTCATAAGGTTGAAAAGCATCCTCATCCAGAGTCCTTTTCTCAGCGCCCCGCCGATGGCTTTCATCCAGACAGAATCGTATGCTTCAGCCAGGAAGCCCTCGTTGAAAAGGTTTCTTTCAAGAGCAGTTGCGCAAGCATCCCCCGCTATTCTGCTGCAGATCCTGCTGTAGACAAGGCCGCCTAAAGAGAATGGTTTAACCTGGCACGCAGCGTCCCCGACTAGGATAACCCTGTCGGCTGAAGTCCTATTCATCAATCCGAGTCTTATCGAGTCCCCTATAAACCCAGCGTCACCAGCCTCCATGCCCAGCTTCTTCAGGAAGAGCCTGAGCCTAGGTCTGGGATCATCACTGGTTAAAAGACCCACTCTAGCCCTGCTCCTGCTTAAGGGTATTATCCAGGCGAAAACACCCTTGGAAAACTCTGGTTCAAACCTCAGCTCAACAACATCCTGTTCGAAGACGCCTTTGGCTACGCATTGGAGTGCGAAGAGAAGCTGCTCAGGCTGCTTCAAGCCGGTTAGCCTCGCGACAAGAGAGTTAGGCCCGTCTGCCCCCACGAGGATTCTTCCAGAGTAAAGGTTTCCCCTACCCGTGACTACACGTCCTCCCCTTAGCCCCAACATCCTCTCGCCAAGCCTTATTTCAACGCCTTCCCCTAAAGCCTTTTCAGCAAGATGCTTATCGTAGCCAGCCCTATCTATCACGAGCATGTCTTTCTTAGAGTATACTTCAAAACTATTCTTGCCGAGGCGGAACCTCGCGGTGTCAACCCTGTTTAACACGAGGCTTTGAGGAAGCTCTCCTATCCTCCAGCTGACGAGCCCCGCGCACTGCTCAGGCCTGCCCACCTCATTATGCTCCTCGAGAACTATGGTTTTGAAGCCCTTTTTAGAGATGAATGAGCCCGTTAAAAGACCGGAGGGCCCTCCACCGACTATGAGAGCGTCGCATTCAATCCTCATTAACTCTACTCATTCCTCTGTAACGAGCCCCTTATCCTTAAGCCTCTTCAAAACCGCGTCGAGCTCCCACAGGTGGCAGGGGATGGACCTCCATATTTTAGACAGAGGCATACGCTCCCCATTCTTCAGGGCCTCGTAGACTTTTTTCTCAAGCTCGTCTAGATCAGCCTTTTCAAGCAAGTATTCATGGGGGCCGACGACAACCCATTCCTCAACCATCCTGTGGTTTCCGACGGGGAGGTGGTATATTGGTTTTATGCTTACCAAGTCATAGCTGCATAGAATAGCTTAAATACACGAGGGCAAGGTAGAAAGCTACGAAATGCCCGGGAAAGTTGTTTCAACATACTCAGGCGGCTTGGACTCCACGCTAATAACGATACTGTTGAAAGAGAAGTACGGCTACGACGAGGTGATTCCCGTTCTCGTCGACGTGGGCCAAGGGGAGGAGGAAATCAGGATCGCGTATGAGAGGGCGGAGAAACTGGGTTTAAAGATACGTTTCATAGATGCTAAGCACGAGTTCGCCACCGAATACATATTCAGATGCGTTAAGGCTAACGGGAGCTATGGGGGCTACCCCGTGGGGACATCGATGACCAGGGTCCTAATAGCTTCTAAGGCTGCTGAAATAGCTAGGAAGGAGGGGGCTGAGGCTGTTGCGCATGGCTGCACAGGCAAGGGTAACGACCAGTTCAGAATGGAGGTTGCAGTTAAATACGTGGATCCAAACCTTAAGGTGATAGCACCAGTTAGAGAGCTGAACCTCTCAAGGCTTGAGGAGGAGGAGCTTCTAAGGAAATACGGTATTGAGCCTAAGAAGCCTAAGGGGAAGCTGGGTGGAGACGTGAACATGTGGTCACACTCCATTGGGAGCGGACAGGTTGAGGATCTTTACACGCAGTATCCTGAGGACTATATTTGGGCTGTCCACCCTGAGAAGGCTCCAGACACCCCGCAGAG
>CAZWPT010000008.1:0-29338 GCA_964635675.1 uncultured Nitrososphaerota archaeon
ATTCTTTAAATTACGTTAAAAACGGCTGAAAAACTGTTAGAAGAAAAACATCTTTTCACACACTGCCCACCACATTCTACCCTAATCTAGAAACAGATCTAGACAGTCCACCACTGTTTTTAAAAACAGCACCTCAAGACCATGATAAGCGCGCGCCCCCCTTAGGTTGAAAGAAATAAAACCCCTGATAAGCATAAATCCTGTAAAAAAGGCCCGCGCGCACTTGGTATACGTGTGCCCTCCGCGCACGCGGTGCGCGCTAATCGCCATTAAAATGCTGCTCGCCCGCGGGCCGGGGGCGACATATATAAACCTTTCGTTGGTAAATTTTTGACCAAAGGTAGGCGAAAATTTTCACCTACTTCATACCATAAATATTAGCTGGAGCGCCTTATTGAATGATGAGGAGAAGGGCGCTAAAAAGCGAAGGAGGCGAAATATCCCTTAGGAGTAGGCAGTTAAGGGCGATTTCAAGATATTCGGGTTATGAAGATGCGAGAGGATATTCCTCCTTAACCGAGGGCATCTGGCTAGTTCTCATCTTAACCCTGTTGACAACGGGGTCCATCAACACATCTGCAACGCCCCTTGCTTACGACGATGAGGGTGCTGAGCTCTTCTGGAGCGATTACTATCCCAACGGCATAGCTATTAAGTTCAGCCCTCCCTCTTCTAGGTGGAGGATAACCGGTATTCTAGTCTACGGCTTCATGATAGATAAAGGCGAGAAATCCTTCATAGTTGAGATAAGGGATAGCAACCTGAGCGTAATTTTTAGAGCCTCTTTACTCATCTCTGGATATTTCAAGAACGCTACTCTTTCTTGGGCTAAAATACCTTTACCAAGCGTTATCGTAAGGAGCGATTTCTACGTCTGCGTTTATTCCATGCTCGAGTCTAATGGGACCCAGCTTTGGATCGCTGTTGATAACGATACCTTTCCGAATAGATGCTTCCTAATTGACTGTTACAGGCGGGAGTTAGGGGATTGGAAAGGAGGATATGCGATGATAAGGGTTGAGGGAGAGGAAGTTACCGATATTATTGAAATAGCTCCAAAATCGATCTTCATGAGTGAGGATGCCCTTGAGCTTTTCTTCAGGATCGTTGCTTCAAGTAATGATGTTGAGACAAGGGCAATCCTCCAGGTAGGGTCTCTAATCGATGAGTGCGTAGTTGAATGCGAGAAGGGACTATACAAAACAAGGGTCGAATGGTTAAAGCTCTTGGGGCTTAAGAGCCCAGCTAAGCTCCTGCTAAGTGCTAAAGCCATAAACTTAACAACGACACTAACCATTGAGCTTAACGAAAGCCTATTCTCAAAGTACCTTGAATTGAAAGAGGAAAACGAGCACCTGAGGGTTATGATAAATAGCTCCGAGGTTGAGTTAAAGGCGCTAAGGGATGGGTTTGAAAAAGAGAAGGACAGCGCGGCCTTCCTGAGTGCCTCGCTTAAAGAATACCAGAAGATGGTATCGGAGAAGACCAGGGAGAATGAGAGGCTCGTCGAAGAATTGAGTATCTTAAGGCCCTTAACTATCTCATTAGCCATCTTAACGGTCTTCCTGCTGTTCATCATCCTCAGGAGGAGGATTCGCTTTGGTAGATTTACGGAGGCAGATGAAGGTGTTTAGAAAAACATCAACCATCGCTCTGATGCTCTTAATATTAACTTCTCATTTCAACGTTGTTATAACCCCTAGACTACATGGCGCGGGGGAGGCGGATGCGCTAACCGCCTTAAAGTTCATAGAGGGGGAGTTAGAAAAAGGTAAGATACCGAGTAGTTCGATAACAGAGGCTTGTTTTACAATACCAGAGGGCTTTCCGGTTGAGCTGGCCCAGAGGCTCTGGTTCTTCATAGCTCAATTGGTTTCCATGGGCTTCTCGGAGGAAGAGATGCAGCGGACTATAAAAAGTGCCAATGATACTCTGAAGCTACCAACGCGGATAGACTATGGGCTTAAGGATTACACGATAATCCCGGAGTATGAGAAAATCTGCGTTCGTAGGAGCAATGATGGGGGCGTTTCGGTAGAGATTCCCTATAGAGTAGTAGACAGTAATGGAAACGTGAAGGATGCCAGCTCTATAAGGTATGAGAGCAATGGGACCAATATCTTCCACATCCTTCATAGGTATCCTAAGAAAAGGACGTACTTAGTCAGGTGCATCGACCCGGATTCATATGCCTTCACCTTCATCGACCTGGAAACCGGAAAAATCTTCAACAAGACGACTAAGGTGAGCATAGGGCTTTTCTCCAACTTAAGCCAAGGCTATTTCGTTGAGAATTTCCTAGTCGCCGTTCCTGGACATTTCGAGGATGCTCGAGAGGTGGTTGGATCGCAGGTCGGCGAGTTCAGGGTTCTTCTTCCAGCCTACGACCCCATAGCGGTTGACACCTCTATCTCATCTACTAAAGTTGGAATCGGAGACACCATAACGATAACTGCCCAGATAAGGAATCCCCAGGAGACCATGGGGAATTACATGATCATGCTTGGTGCAAGGCTCTCAGATAACGATGCCTTCGAAGCATGGGCTCCTCCTCCAAGCTCAATATATTCAACTGCTTCTCTCTATCTAAGGGCTAAGAAGCCCGGAGTCTACACGATTACGATTTACTTCGCCGTCGTTGAGCCGAGCAGCTTGGATGTCGTGTTCTGTAATGGAGAAAAGACATTAACTTATACCGTAGAGGTGTTGCCGGAGCCGCCAAGGCTTGAGATTAAGCTCTCGAGTCAAGCCCTAGGAAAGTTCGCGAATCTTACAATAACCTTGCTCAATAAAGGAGGGCAAAAGGCAAGGAATACTAAGCTGTTCATAACTGGGGACGTTGACAGGGAGGAATTAGATATTGGAACGATCGTCGGCCTGTGGTCAAAGAATGTAGTGAAAAAGCTGCTTTCCCCCATTGCAAAAGTAAATGTTACGGTGGTCTATTATGACGAAGAAGGTAAGAGGTATGCAAATACTGCGTTAACCACGATTTCAACCACGAACTTCGTTGCCCCAGAGGAGTGGAGAACCTACATTATAGAGGTTGAAGGATACAATGAGACGAAGAGGGTCTTCATACCAGGGTACCAAGGAGCCACGCACCTTAAGCTATGCTTCATGACAACAGGTATGATGCCAGAGTATCTCCAAGATTTCTATGGAGTAAAACTGATCCCTATTTCACCGGACGGCTTCACGCTCACCCTCGAGAATGCCAGCGATATCTCGAAGATGGGTAAAACGCTGAACGTTAGATATGCGTTGATCGCCGTCAAGCCCGGCTTCCTCTATGAAAGAGTACTTCGAGAGGATGATGTTAAGAGGCTGTTTAGCATCAATGAAGATGAGAAGCTCGAGCCAAGTAAAATACCTTCCAACTATGAGATTAAACTGCTTAAGGAGGAGGTGTTAAACCAGAGCGAGCTCGTAACCGTTAGCGACGAATTCTACGAGTGGTTAAAGTACAATGGATGGGAAGACTACAACTACAAGTATGAAGATATTGGGGAGACTAAGTGGGATCTGGATAAAGCGGCAACGAGGGTTTCACATGGAAAGGAGATAGAGCTAGTCTACCGTCCCCTAGCGTATGGTGGGGGCGATTTAGTTCAAGGAGTATTGATCAGAAACTATGCCGCATGCGATATAGAATACGAGCTTGAGGTCTTTAGTGGGCCAATGAGGGCTTCGCCGGAGAAACACACTATTGGCGTTTCCGCGTTCAGCTCAGTCCCCTTGCAGCTCGTCCAACTCGAGGATATAGACTGCCCGGTCTTCATCAACCTAAAGCATGGGGACAGAGTTGTTGCGACGCTTCAAGTGAGCTTTAGGAGTGGCAAGCTGCCTGAGTTCTGGAGGGGCTTTTGGGATGGCTTCGTATCCAAGGGATGGGGGATAATAGTGACATGCAGAATAATGATCATCGTTGGTTTTATGCTTCCGCCTAAGTGGGCTACAGCAACCTCGTTGGGGATCGTTGTCACCGGCATCGCGATGAACATACTTGAAATCTGGACTGATGTTCATAATACATTAGCTGCAATGGATTTACTAGTTGAACTTGCTGATGTTTGCGAGGGCAGAGCTAAAGAGTATAGGGAGGTCAAAATGTTCCAGCATTCCGATGAGTTATTTGAGCTGGCTCAAGCATGTAGGCAGGGAGCCAATGATATTAACGACAACCTTCTCTTCAATATTCTCTCAGACCTTGCTCTTGACGTTTCATGGGATGAGATAAGAATAGCTTTTGGGCTGAAGGAACAGCCTTCAATGAGGAATAGGGATTACAGGGTTGGATACGCTACGGGAAGGGTCGTTGGAGCGATAGTTAGCTGCGCAGCCTACGTCACTACTTTCTACATGGTAGTTAACAGGATAAAGGCGGAGAGAATAGGCGGCAAGCCTCTTGGCATAAAAGAGATCCTAAGAATCGTGGGCGGGGGGATTTGGAACTGGATAACGCCAGCGATATTCGATGCTTTGCTGAAGCTCAAAGGATCCCTCCATAAGGCCGTTGACCTCCTACTGGGTAATAAGTACAGCTGGAGGTTTAGAGACATGGTTGGGAATCTGATAGAGGGGATGAGCGACCCCTTAATGACCAAAGAAACTCTTGAAATTGCCTCAGGGCTCTCGAAGCAAGTTTTGGAAAACGTTCCGAGCGAAGAAAGTTCTAGCAAGATTCTCGATGCGATTGGTACGATCATAGAGCATTATTCCCTTGACGATTTTAGGGAGAAGGACGGAATAATTGTTAGAAGCATAGTCTCGATTTGGATTAAGGATGGAGACGGTGCGATAGAATCTTTGAACAGCTGGCTCGGTACTAACGTGGAAAACCTGGCTAAGATGAGAACCCTTGATGAAATCCTAATGGCGATAGAAGGAGATGCGGCGATAGGAATCGGGGTTAAACTAGGGGGTATTGCGGACAACTACTTTAACATTAAATGTGAGTATGGCGAGAGTTTTGCTGGAGCCTTCCTCGATATAGTGCTGAGGAACCCGGATGCATTAGAAGAGGTCCTCGCAAGGCTGAATGTCTTCGTCTTTGAGGAAAGACTGCGTAGGGCTACGCTGAATAAAGGGGAGGACTGCAATCTCCGCATGGGAGAGGGGAATGAGCTAAAACCCGGAACCTACGTGGCCAAGATTTATTGGAAATATGGCGAGAAGAGTGGAGTGATGGAGTTTCCAGTCGTTAAAGAAGTTGAATCCAACAGAGTCAGCATATCGAGGGATCAGGTTGACCAGGTTTTAAAGGAGATAGGGCAGGACTGGGCAGAGATTCTGGTGACTAAGGCTGAGTTCCTCGACTACAGGCTCTTCTTCCCAAAGGAGTTTTCGGTCGGCGGAATCGAGATGAAGCTTAACATCTACGGCAACGAGGTAGAGTTCAATGGAAGAAGCTACGGGTTTAAGTTGCTGCAAACGAATGTTCATGGAGGAAAGATCCGGGTTAACGCAGAATTCGAAGCGAAGAACCTAAAAACCGGTGAAAAGCTCGTGCTCTTCTTCCGTCAAGATGGAAAGGTCGGGATGGTACTCGGGGGAAGACCTTATTACATCGAAGGAATTAAGGTAGATAAGGCGCTGAATTGGGTGGAAATAACGTATTCCGAGGGTAATGCTGAGTACAGCTTCAACCTCAAGCCTCTTAGTGAGCAGATATGTAGATACGCCTGTGAAATACTGCTGAGAGAAGGCGAGGGGAGAAGCAGCATCGGACTGAAAGAGGAATTGCGTAGGCTACTTGGCTATGATGCGGGGGTGGAGCTGGAGGAGGGCATGGGGAGCAAGTATGGGATAATCGTGAGCTTCGATAACGGCAGGAAGGCGTACACCGGAACCAACAGGCTTGTAATTACAGTACCTGAGGGCGTGAGCAAAATAGAGTGGATAAAAATAGTATCCATTAAGGAGAGGACACCCTCCCTTCTTCATGAGGTAATCGAGGCGGGAGGAGATCCGAAGAAAGTGAGTCATCAGATAGGGGAAGCCGGAGAGCGTATCGTAATCCTTGGGTATGGGGAGGTAAACTATCAAAAAGATATCCTTGTGGCTCTTTCAGAGAAGACGGGGATTCCGCTAAATGAGCTTGAGGATAAGGTGGTCTTTAATCATCGCGGTGGAGGTGGGATGGTCGATGGTGAAATAAAGGCTGATGAGGACATAGTTGTAGACGGCAAAATGGTATTTAAGAAGGGCGAAGTAATAGCAATAATAGAGATGGAGTCGACGGTGACCGGGAGAAGCTTGGAAGATCTATGCGATGGTGCAATTAAGGACCTTAGGAATCATCTTCAGCTCGATAACTATAAGAATATTCGGTACGGTGTAGCTATGGGATTTTCCTACGATCCCGTGCAGGTACTTGCCGAAGAACTCGGCAAGCCGCCGCTCATAAGAGTATATACGAGGGGTGAACTCGAGGGATGAGTGTGGTTGAGAGGTTAAAGATCTTTCTGGCAGAGAAGTTTAAGCAAAAGCCAGAGGAAATTGAGTTGGATCTGCATCCCGGACCTACTAAGGAGTGGGTAATGATCGTCGACCCACGTCCTTATATCTTCCGCGTCTTCATTACGGCATACAAAAACGGAAAGATAGAAATCAATACTGGACCAGAGCGAACCAGAAGCGAAATATCCGAATTCTACCTCTGGGAGAAATACAAGCAGAAGTACGAGAAGGCGATGACCGAGGAGGAAAAAAAGGAGATTAAGCAAAAGGAGGATGAGGAGGAAAACAGGATCCTTGAAGACTTCAAGCAGAAGAAGTTCGAGGATTATCTTAAGGCTAAAGGGGCTATCTCATACTTCGCTAAGAGACACATGTGGGGCGACGAAATAGCTAAAAGAATGAGCTGCAAACACGGCTTAGAGGTTAAATTCGATATAGACTTTGAATCCGGTTTCACAACATCTTTCGACTCAACAGGGATAAGCGATGAGCAATTAATCGATGAGATCATGAAAAGGGTAGATGCAATCGCTGAAGCAAGGGAGATGTTTCTAAGCGAGGAGATGATGAACGAATTCTTGATTAGTAAGGGAATAGATGTTGAGAAGCCTAGGTGTAGACGTACCTCTGAGTCCTCGTAACCACCATTTAAACTATAATCTTTGCCCTAAGCCGTTACCCGTCTCGGCAGAACTTGCTGAAAGCCTTTCTCAGGGTGCCTGAAACACCGATTATCTCAACCCTGTAGGGAGGCTGGGCGGCGCTAAGCCTGTTCAAGAGAGCTCTAACTGAAGGCACTGCTTTATGCGGGCACCTGACGACGGTTATCTCGTCTCCCTTGCGGATCGCTTTAAAACGGAACCCCGGCTGGTGTTTCTCACACTCGTCCTTCAAAAGCTCGATAAGCCTCCTGTTTTCTTCAGGAGGGATGCTTCCCATTTTAAGCACCACATACCTAACCCTGTACCCCTTAACCGGCATTAAGCGTCCTAACATAGTGTTTCAGACGGGAAATAAACCTTTATAGTGTGCAGTGAAAAACACTTATTGAGTGAAGGAAAGCGGGATGAGTAAGAGAAGGAACCTTATGCTGGTTTCCGCCTCGTACGACGGAGAGAACAGGAGGATAGTTTTGAAGCTCTATGATCCTGAAAAACAGGAGATCGTCCTTTTCCCTTCGAGTGAAAACCACCAGCCCTACTTGTTGACTGATCTAAGCATGGAGGAGTTGACGAATAATCAGCAGCTAGTGAGTCATCACGGCTTCGACAGGATTGAAGAGGTTAAGAAATACGATTTGCTGGAGGACAGGGAGAGGGTCTTCAGGAAGATTATTGCTAAGGACCCGCTTTCTATAGGTGGTACAGCAACATCCATAAGGGAGATTGTTGGTAGAGCATGGGAGGCTGATATTCACTACGTTTGGTGCTATATTTACGACACGGGGAAGAAGCCTGGGCTTTACTACTCTATTGTCGACGGCAAGCTGGCTGAGCAGCCTGTTGAAACAGTCTTGGAGGAAGTTGTCAAGACACCTGGATCAAATTATCCAGAGATTAAGGAGCTTATTGAAACACTCAACCAGCCAATACCCTTCGTCAAACTGTCCTCCATAGATATAGAGGTTAAACCACCGGGTCCAAACCATGTTCCCGACGCTAATAAGGCTGAGGACCCGGTGATAGCTGTTGCTTTCAAGCCCAACGCGGGAGCTGCGAAAGTCTATGTTCTGGATGATTTTGACGGCGAGGAGGACGATGGGGTTAAGAAGATAATTCACGTGTCTGACGAGAAGAGGCTTCTAGCAGAAGTTCTAAAGGAGATTAGGAAATACCCTGTAATAGTGACTTTCAACGGGGACAAGTTTGACCTGCTTTATCTATACAATAGGGCGGGTAGACTCTCTGTCGAGGGCGAGATGCCGTTGGAGAGGGGCCGGGACTATGTTGATCTGACGCACGGGGTTCACGTAGATCTTTACAGGGTTTTCTTCAACAAGTCTATTCAGAACTATGCTTACGGCGGGGTTTACAAAGAGGCTACGCTCGACGCTATTGGAAAAGCGTTAGTCGGCAAGGGTAAGATAGCTTTAGAGGAAGACATTGGAATGCTTAAGCCTAGGGAGCTTGCCGAATACTGTTTCAGGGACGCTGAGATAACTTTCGACCTGATCGCGAACAAGAACTATCTCCTTCTTAAGCTGCTCATCCTTTTCACGAGGATAAGCAGGCTCCCCTTGGAAGACGTGGTTAGACACGGTGTTTCAACATGGATTAAAAGCACGCTTCTAAGCATACATAGGAGGAACAACTACCTGATACCTCGGCAGGAGGACATTCTACAGTTTAAAAGCGAGAGGGTGTCTGAAGCAATAATAAAGGGTAAGAAATACAGGGGCGCGATAGTGCTTGAGCCAAAGCCCGGTCTGTATTTCAACCTTGTTGTTCTCGACTTCGCCTCCCTTTACCCAAGCATAATAATGAATTTCAACATAAGCTATGAAACAGTTAGGTGTAGACATGAGGAGTGTAGAAGCAACACGCCGATGAACTCTCCACACTGGATCTGCAGGAAGAGAATCGGTATTGAGAGCTCGATAATAGGCGCCCTGAGAGAGCTGCGCGTCAAGTACTATCAGCCCCTTGCGAAGAAAACCAGGAACGAGGAGAAGCGGTCTTTCTACGATGTTGTGCAGAGAGCGATAAAAGTATTTATAAACGCTAGCTATGGAGTAATGGGTGCGGATTCCTTCCATTTCTACGCGCCCTGTGCAGCTGAAACAGTAACATGGATAGGTAGAGGCATTTTCACGGAGCTTGTTGAAACCGCTAAGGCCCTCGGGATAGAGGTTGTCTACGGAGACACTGACTCTATATTTCTAAGAAACCCTAAGCCGGAAGAGGTGGAGAAACTCATCGAGTTTGTAAGGAGCAGGTATAGTATCGAGCTTAATATTGATAAGGTTTACCGCTACGGGGTTTTCAGCCAGCGTAAGAAGAACTATCTTGGGGTGACGGAAGACGGTAACGTTGACATAAAGGGACTAGTGGGTAAGAAAAGCTCAACCCCAAAATTCGTGAAGCAGGCCTTCCACGAAATGGTCAGTATCCTCAGCAAGGTTAGAAATGAGGAGGAGTTCAACTCTGCTGTAGCAAGCATAAAAAGCATGATGAACGACTATGTTGAGAAGCTTATGAACAGACAGCTGAGCCTCGACGAGCTTGCTTTCGACGTTATGCTGAGTAAGCCTGTGGACAATTATGATAAAAGCACTCCTCAGCACGTTAAGGCGGCTAAGCAGCTTGAGAGGGAGCTCGGCGTCAAGGCTAAGGCGGGGGACATAATATCTTACGTCAAGGTTAAAACAGGTGTTAAGCCGGTTAAAATGGCAAGGATAGAGGAAATAGACTTAGACAAGTACTTGAGCGTCATGAGGGCTACTTTCGAGCAGGTTCTCGACCCGCTGGGAATAGAGATCGAGCCGCCTAGAAGGAGCCTAAAGCTTAAAGACTTCATGTGAGGTGGTGAGGACCGTTGAGCTCGAGTAGGGAGAAGCCTAAGGTGATCGTCGTCGGGACAGGTGGCTTCGGTAAAAACCACGTCAGGGTTCTTGCTGAACTCGGGGGACTCGGAGGAGTCTGCGACATAGATGTTGAGAAAGCCAGCACTTACGGCAGGCTTTACAACGTGCCCCACTATTCCCGCGTCTCAGAAATACCTGAGAACGTTTACGACGGCGCAGTAGTCTCAACACCAACGTCTACACATAAGGAGGTGGCTTTGCAACTAATCCGTAAGAACTTCAAGTATCTGCTTATTGAGAAACCGTTCACGCCGAATCTCAGGGAGGCTTTTGAAATCATCAGCCAAGCTAGGAGGGAACGCGTAAAGCTCATGGTGGGGTTCATTGAGAGGTTCAACCCTGCGGTAAGCATGGTTAAGAATTATGTTGGTGAAGGGGCGGTTGGGGAGATTATCATGGCTTCAGCAATGCGTGTCAGAAGATGGCCTGAGAGAATAACTGATTTAGGGGTGCTGCTGGACACTGCCATACACGATATAGACTTGATGAGATACGTTTTCTCAGAGGACCCTTTGAAGGTGTACGCTAAGATGGGAAGGTCGATGCACAGGATTCATGAAGACTATGTTACACTACTCCTGACTTTTAAGGCTGAGAAGATGGCTATAATCCAGGCTAACTGGCTGACACCCTTCAAGATAAGGAGTCTTGAGATAATAGGTTCAGAGGGAGTGATTGAGGCAGACCTGGTTTCCCAGCAAGTAACCCTGAGCTCTAAAGACGATAGGATAACTCCCTTTTCAGAGTGGAGCGAGCCGCTTAGGCATGAGTTGAAACACTTCTTAGAGTGCATTGTTAACAGTGCGAACCCCAGCCCCGGGGAGCAGGACGCTGTTAAAGCCTTGGAGATAGTTGAGTCAAGCTTCAAATCCTCTGAAACGGGCAACGTTGTCAACATAGGCACGTAACCTTTTTAAAAAACTGTTAAGAGGGTAGCTTAATGTTGAGCAGGAGGGAGGATACTGGAGGAACCGTTTCCGGGGGTGATGCTGGCTTTAGCAGCAGGCTTATCAGACTCTGGCCTGCGTTAGTCCTCTCAATACTCTACTTGCTTTCCCCCGTTATATCTGGGGGAGAAACCTATAATCTGGTTATTGCAGGGCTCCTGATAATGGGCTCCTCCATGATAGGGTTGGTGCTCGGCTCAAGGCTTAGGAAGATTGTTCGCTACGCGTTCATAGTTGGGATCGTCATCGGGATTGCAGGAGTCTCGCCGCCATTTTACTTCGCAACTGTCCAAGGCCTGGTTTCCCCTGTAGAGCTGGCTCTAAGCATATCATGCATCATTCTTACTGTAATAGTTGTTTTTAAAAAGTCTCCAGGATTGTTTTGAAACACATGTCAGCCTCGATGGAGTGGTGTCGAAAAAGTTAATATATCTACTGGTGATATAGAAAAATTAAGGTTGAATAAGGCTAATGTGCTTGCTGCCGGTGTACTGCTGATAGCCGTAGGCTTGTATTTTCAAACAATGCCTGAAAATCCTTTCGGAGAGTCTATGAGCGACACAACTTATAAGTACTTAATGACCGGTGTATTCTGGACGGGTGTAATAGTCGTTATAGTTTCGATCTTAATCAAGCCGAGGAGAAAAATAATCGCTCCGGTTGAAGCTGTTAGAAGCGAGACTGTTGAAGAAAGCGGCCAGAAGGAAGTTGCCTACGGTGGGCCGGGGGTTGAAGCCGCCTACAGCGGGGAGGAAGTTGAGACTGTTGAAAAAGATGAAGCCGGATTGGAGCAGGCGTATGAAGAGGAGGCTCCTGCCGAGGAGTCTTACGAGCCTCCGGAGGAGGTTTTGGAAAAGGAGGAGAAGCCTGAAAGGGTTAGTGAGGTGGTTGGCTTCTGCCCAAGGTGCGGCGCCCCCGTGTCGGAGGGTATGCGTTACTGCAGGAAATGCGGTTTGAAGCTTAAGTAGCCTGCGTTTTTCCAGGGTGTTCCTGTTTTCACAGCCTCGAGTTCACAGCCTCGAGTTAATTTTATAAGGGTAAAATATATTATTCATCCCAATATGGGGAGGATCAGAGTAGCAATAGCCGGGGTTGGAAACTGCGCGTCCGCGCTCGTGCAGGGAGTATACTTCTACCGGGAGAAGGATGATTCAATCGGATTGGCACACCCGGAGGTCGGGGGCTATCGGCCTGGAGACATAGAGTTCGTAGCTGCTTTCGACGTCAGCAGAAGGAAGGTTGGCAAGGATTTGAGCGAGGCAATATTCGAGAAGCCGAACAACACTATAAGGTTTCAGGAAGTCCCTAGGACCGGTGTTACCGTTAAGAGGGGCCCAGTCCTAGATGGTGTCGGCAGGTATCTGAGGGAAGTGATAGAGTTCTCAGACGATAAGGAGGTGGATGTGGCTGAGGAGCTGAAGTCGTCTGGGGCAGATGTTCTGGTTAACTATCTTCCCGTTGGCAGCGAGAACGGGAGCCGTTTCTACGCTAAGTCGGCGCTCGAGGCCGGCGTCGCCTTCGTGAACGCCATGCCCACGTTCATAGCTTCCTCAAGCGAGTGGCAGACAAGGTTTGCTGAAAAAAGACTGCCGATAGCGGGTGACGACGTCATGAGTCAGCTTGGCGCAACCGTTTTGCATAAGACTTTGATCAAGCTTCTCGTTGACAGGGGTGTTAAAGTGGATGAATCCTACCAGTTAAACATAGGCGGGGACACTGATTTTCTCAACATGCTGGAGCAGCAGAGGCTTGCTTCTAAAAGAGAGAGTAAGACCTCGGCTGTCAGGGCAATGTCCCCCTACGAGATGCCGCTTCGCATAGGGCCTAGCGACTACGTTCCTTTCCTGGAGAACGAGAAGATATGCTACATATGGGTTAAAGGAAGGTATTTCGGGGGAGCTCCCTTAACCATAGACCTTAAGCTTTCAGTAATAGACTCGCCTAATAGCGCCGGGGTCATAATAGATGCTTTAAGAGGCGTCAAGATTGCTTTAGACAGGGGTGTTGGCGGTCCACTAGTTAGTGTTTCAGCATACTGCTTCAAGCATCCGCCTGTTCAAATGCCTTATGAGGAGGCTAAGCGGAAGTTCCTGGAGTTTGCCCGAGGGAACCTCGACAGATAGTTTTAAACATGCTTTTCTTAGCCTCTACTCCCCCCTGAGACGGTTAGCTCCATAAGGGCCTCAGAACCCTTCCTGAGATTTTTAACAATTCTCCGATCTATGTCTCTAGCGCTCTTACTGCTTTCAACACCCACGGTTTTACCGCAAACATACCGGCTTTTCCTGAAAACCATCGTCTTATCGTCTTCGAACGAGAGGCTTGGGTCACCATAGCATTCGAACACGTCCTCAAGGTCTCCGACAATTATCCTAACCAGGATCTTCACACGTCTCCGAGCAGCATTCTTAAATTCTTCTGAAAGGGTTGAGGGAGACTTGTCTGCGGAAACCATCAGGAAACAGTCTCCGGCTACGCTAACTTCAGGGTCAACAGTGGTTGCAAGCGTAGTCGGGTGCGTAGCCCTTATGTTCGGATGGCCTTTTCCACGCACCTGTTCAACGATTCTACTCATTTCGCTTGAAAAACGTTTTATCCAAGGGGTTAATAAACAGTGGCGGTGGAGATGAGAGAAACAGCCGGGCAGGACCCTTTTCTAGAGAAGAGGAGGAGGCTTGTTGAACAGCTTGTCGCAGAAGGCGTTGTGAAAACAGAGAGGGTGAAGGAAGCGATGCTCAGGGTTCCCAGACACGAGTTCGTTTGGCCAAATCAGTTGGAGTACGCTTATGCTGATACTCCCCTACCCCTTGGCGACACGGGTCAGACGATTTCAGCGCCCCACATGGTCGCCATCATGAACGAGCTTCTCGAGGTTCAAGTGGGAGACAGGATTCTGGAGGTGGGCACGGGAAGCGGCTACCATGCGGCTACGCTCGCCGTTTTAACCTGTCCAAGCCTGGATTCACCCAGCCCCCTGGTTTACACTATTGAGATAAACAGTAGTCTCGCGAAGTTTGCCGAATCCAATTTCACGAGGCTTGGCTTCAGCAGGGTCATTAAGGTCGTTGAGGGGGATGGCTCCAAAGGATATCCTGAGGCCTCGCCTTACGATCGCATACTCGTCACGGCAGCAGCGCCCAAGATTCCTCCACCGCTCATAGAGCAGTTGAAGCCAGGCGGCAGGATGGTTATACCAGTTCAATCAAGATTTTTCGAGCAGAACCTGATTCTCGTGGAGAAAGATGTTGACGGCAGAGTGAGGAAGAATAATGCTGGGCCCGTGGTCTTCGTGCCTTTAAGGGGAGACTACGGTTTCTAGTTTAAAACCATTTTGACAACGCCCCGGCTGGACGCTTCTTCTTAACCTCCTCCACCGCCTTAACAATCCTGTCCAACGAGAAGTCATGCTCATCGTGCAGGAACCTTAAGACCCCCTCTTGGTCAATATCTTTCCACTCCAGTTCCCCAACATCCTTAACCCTGGGGTTGAGAAAGAAATTCTTAGCCTCGTAGTATGTTTGAAGCCTCGCAGGGTCTTCCCCATGCTTCCTGAAGATTTCTTCAAGGCTCATCCCTTTCTTAACAAGCTCAAGGGCCCTTTTAGGCCCTATTCCCTTTATGCCCTCCGTGTAGTCGGTTCCGACGAGCAAGGCTATTTCTATCAACTGTTCTCTTGTTATCGAAAGGCTTCGCAGGGCTTCCTCCAGGGAAATCTCTTCAAGGCTTACCTCGACGTAAGCCTTCTTCCCCGGGAGCTTCCTCCTCCCGGTTATCGCGAGGTTTCTCACAAGCATTCTGCCCCCGAAGAGAAGCGAGTCGAAATCCTGGCTTCCAACATAGTCTGCGACACCGGTGATAACCATGTGCGCAGCCTGAGCCTCTCCCTCGGAGGGCGCGTGGACCACGGGCACACCCATGAGTCTCAACAGTTCCTCGGCAGACTTTAAGAGATACTCGTCGAGAGTTGCCGACATCTGCGCATACTTGCGAGCCTCCTCAAGCCTACCAGTCGCCAAGGCCTCCTCATATTTCTTGGAGGCTTCCTCGCGTATCGCTCTCCTCCTCTCCGCCTCCTCCCTTTTAATCCTAGGCGGCTCGCCGTCGAAAACGTATATTGGTTTCAAACCTGCGGAGAGGAAGTTGCAAGTCCTGTAGAAGAGTCCTGAGAGATGACTGGTGATCCTATTCTTAGAATCCATTAAGGGTCTTCCATCCACTCCTCTTATTATCGTTAGAAACTGGTATAGTGTGTTATACATGTCTATCGCTACCCTTTTGTTGGCCAGGTTTTCCAGCCTAATCTCCCTAGCCGGAATTATGTCTCCCAGCTGAACACCCATCTCTAATAATTAAGCCGGATAATATTCTTAAACCTTGATGTTGAAAACCCAGTGGCCGGGGAAACCGGTTGGAGGGTTACTCACGGGGGGACTATGCTCTTGAACCCATGAACTCCAGCCTCTGGTCCTTCCTTCCCGAAGCAAACACCCTTACTAATCCCCTTATTTCCATTGCCATAAGCTCCTTCTCAACCTCGGACACGCTCACCCTGCCAACATCCTTCTCTAGGCCTCTAAGCAGCTCTGAAAGAGTCATGCTCCTCTTCTTCTCAAGAATGTCGAAAATATAGTTTCTCAGGGGTATTATCCTCCTGTCCTCGCTGCTGGATGTTCTAACCATCTTCTTTCCAAACCTCTATCTTCCTGCTCACCATCAGTATCTCCATGTCTGAAACCCCTGGGGTGCTTTTAATCTCGCTCTCAATCTTGTCGGATATTCCATCAACCTCAGGAGCCTCAACGTTCATGAGGAGAATCTTCATTCCGAAGAAGAAGTCTGCAATCTGGGAGGCAGTGATCCTTCCGCTCTTAAGGTTACCGCTTATCCCTGTCAGAAGCTGGTCTAAGTCGGTTACTCCCTCCCCGGGGAAGACTCTCAGCGTGTACACTATCTGCTTCATTTTTCAACCACCACTGCTCCTGGCAACCAGGTTATAAGCCTAATTTTTCTTTCGCACAACAACAGGTTTCGGCTCATTGTTTTCAGCTCCCTATATAAAGTTTTTCTCAGCCGCTTTTCTAATCAAAAATATAAAACAATCTGGCTTAGGGCATAGTGTAGCCGCACTTGGGGCATTTAAGTTCTCTAGCGAAAGTCCGGCATTTCTCGCATCGCCATAAAGTTACTTCTCCACAGTTGAAGCACGTGAACTTCACGTACCTCTCATAGGGGTCTATAGGCCTGCCGCAGGATGTGCACGTAACCATGATGAGGGCTGCGCGTGAAACCGCTTAATAAGCTTAGCGGTTCCCCGGGCGCGTGCAATCTTTTTATCCTGCTTCACGGTTTTTTAAAAGAGATGAAAAGCTTTAGGTTTAAACAGTGCATAGTGGTCAGGATGGATCTTAGAATGTCATTTGGAAAAACCTGTGTTCAAGTGGCGCATGCAGCGGTTTCCGCCGCCGAGGAGGCTCGACGCCTCAAGCCCGAGTGGCTCAGGCAGTGGCTTGAAGAAGGCCAGAGGAAAATCGTTTTGAAAACCGGGTCTCTAGAAGATTTGATCAGGCTCAAGGAGGCCGCTTCCAACGAGGGCATACCTGCCTATCTGGTTTCAGACATGGGTCTTACAGAGCTTGAGCCGGGTACAGTAACCTGCCTAGGGCTGGGGCCTGCTCCCGAAGAGTTGATGAACAGGATTACCGGGGGCCTGCCTCTGCTTTAAAGCCCCCTTTAGGAATCGAATTAAGGTTTATTAGGCTTTCAGTCTTTCCGGTGAAGGGCTTGTCGGCATTGAAGCAGCAGAGAAAGCCGGATGTTCTGGTGGAGTTGGCGAAACGCCGGGGTATATTCTGGCCCTCGTACGAGATATACGGCGGGGTGAGGGGTCTACTTACCCTTGGAAATATCGGATTCGAGATTAAGAGGCGCTTGGAAAACCTTTGGATAAAATACTTCGTCCACTCTAGGAACTTTCAGATAATAGAGTCTCCTGTAATAGGGCCTAGGCCCGTCTACGTTGCCTCAGGGCATGAGACCCAGTTCACGGATAAGGCTTTAAGGTGTGAGAAATGCGGCGCGGTTTACAGGGCAGACCATCTTCTAAGCGAGGCCGGGATCACTATTCCTGAAGGAGCCTTACTGCAGCAGATCGACGAGGTTGTTTCCACTAGGGGTGTTAAATGCCCGAACTGCAAGGGTGATCTTTCTAAGGCGTTCCAGTGGCTTCTAATGTTTAAGACTGAGATAGGCGCAGGGTCTGGGGAAATAGGTTATCTCCGCCCTGAGACTGCGCAAGGCATATTCACCGAGTTCAAGAGGCTTTACGTTCACGGGAGGTCAAGCCTACCAATGGGGGTTGCTCAAGTAGGCAGGGTTTTCAGAAACGAGGTCTCGCCCAGACAGGGGCCTATAAGGCTGAGGGAGTTCACGATAATGGAGGTGGAGTTCTTCTTCGACCCGGACTCCCCGGGGCCTGCTGAGAAAAACTATTTGGAGCACGACATTCCTGTTCTAACCGCGGAGGACCAGGAGAAGGGTCTTTCAGGCTTTAGAAAAATAAGGGTTAAGGATGCTGTTGAGAAAGGATTATTCGCCAACAATTGGTTGCCCTTCTTCCTTGTTCTAACTAAGAGGTTTCTAGAGGCGCTTAAGATTCCTGAGAACGCTTTCAGGTTCAGGGAGAAGCTTCCTAACGAAAGGGCGCACTACGCTAAACAGCTTTTCGACTGTGAAGTACTGCTTGAATCATGGGGGTGGACGGAGGTCGCTGGTTTTGCATACCGTACTGACTATGATCTATCTGGACATATGAGGGTGAGCGGCGAGGACATGAATGTTTTCATTTCTTCCTCAGGCAGGAGGATAGTGCCTCACGTGGTTGAGCCCAGCTTCGGTGCTGAAAGACTCCTCTACGCTCTCCTCGAATATAGCTTGAGGATTGAGGAGGACGGACGGATATATCTCTCAACCCCGCCATACCTCTCGCCTTTCGACGTTTCAGTCTTCCCCCTGCTTTCTAAGCCGGATTTCGTGAAGAAGGCTGAGGAGGTTGCAAAGATGCTTGGTGATTTCAAGGTTAATTTCGACGATTCTGGAAGCATAGGCCGCAGGTATGCGAGATCGGATGAAATAGGCATACCGTTCGCCGTCACTATTGATCATCAGACCTTTTCAGACGATAGTGTGACTCTGAGGTTTAGGGATACTAGGAAGCAGAGGAGAATAGGGATAGAGAGTCTTCAAGCCGAGCTTTCCAAGATGCTTTCCACCCCTAAGCCCGATATTTAACCCAGTGGCCAGATGTTAACAGCCGTATAAATACGCATGGTTGAAGCCGGCTTGAAAAAGCTTAAAACTCCAGAAAGGAGTACTATTACCCATAGGACCAGTCTGGAAATGTACCCTACTGAGACAACCCTTAGGCTTAAGAGGCAGCTCCTTCAAACATGCCAGGAGCTGGCAAGATACGCCGTAGACTCTATTAGAGAGGTCCATAACCTTGTTATAGCCTGCCTCGACGGCGACACGTCGAAGCTCGACGAAGCCTTAGCGAACATAAGTGTTCTTAAGAACAAGTCGATAGAGACGGAGCGAACACTGTCTAACGAGCTTATTGAAGCAGGAGCCATAATGACGAGCAGGGAGGATTTCCTGAGGCTAGCGGCCCCGTTAACAGGCATACCTGATTTATGCGAGGGAATCGTGTTCAGACTGAGGGAGTTCTTCCTCAGGAAGAAGCCCATTGAAAAGAGTCTTAAGGAAGGTTTTAAAGAGCTCGTTGCAAAAACGCTTGAAACCGTTGTGAAGCTTAGGGAAGTAATCTTCACACTGGGGTTTGAAACCTCGAAAATACAGGAGTTCGCTAGGAGCGTTGAAGCATATGAGAAGGAGATTGACAGCCTGTTCAGAAGCCTGGAGATTAAAATAATATTTTCCAAGGCTGATGTTTCAACCATCCTTCTCCTGAAGGATGTTGCAAACCTGATTGAGGAGGTTGCGGACAGGGCTGCTGACGCTGCCGACGCTGCGAGAGTACTCTCCTTAAGCGTCTTCTAGGAGGAGGGTTGAGAATTGGAAGGTGAACAGGCTAAGGTAACTGCTGAGCTCGTTGGCGATCGCTTAATAATATGGAGCATAGAGCATTCTCGAGAGGTCTACCGCATGGGTTTCTTCGGAAAGCCCCTGGGGATCCCTAAGCCGAAGGACTCGAACTTCAACGCTCCTCTTACGCTTGACCTCTTCGAGGGATTGTATCTTTTAGAAAAAAGAATTATACGGGTTGTTGACAGAGAGGACCGAGAGGTTTCTTTCGACCAGCTGCTTAGGGTGGCCTCAAGGATACATGAGGATTTTAGGAGCAAGTTCATAGTTTACAGGGATCTTAGGAACAGAGGGTTTGTGGTTACGCCGGGCATTAAATTCGGGTGTGACTTCGCAATATACGAGCATGGCCCAGGCATAGACCATGCGCCCGCAATACTTGAGGTTAAGAAGAAGGGGGACAGGATAGATGCGCCGGACTTCGTCAGAGCGGGAAGGCTTGCAACCTCCGTTAAAAAACTGTTCGTCTTCGCGATCTCAGACCCGGATGGAAATAATGTAAAATACTTGGTTTCAAAATGGTGGAAAGCCTAGTGGGCTACATGTCTATCTCAAATATTTAATATTGTGATGCTAATCCCTTCCCTATTATGCCGAGTTGCTGCTTTAACGCTTTTAAGCCAAACGTTTACTCGTGTTCCCCGGGAAAGAGAGCAGGCGGCTGGTTCAGCGCCTAGAATGATAACTGGTCAAACCGGTTTCCAGCTTTGAAATCCAGGTTAATCTAGCTGGGAGTAGTTATGAGGCCTCTAAGTCTCAGCAGCACGGCTAACCCAACTGTCCAGCACTAAATAATGCTCTCGTAAACCTGCTTCTTCAAGCTTTCCTCAAGCCGGGAGTCTAAGGAGTCGACAATTCTAAATATTCTTGGGTCAGTAATCCTGTATACCCTCTTGCTGCCGAGCTTACTCTCCTTAACTATTCCACACTCCTTGAGAATCTTCAAGTGCCTGGAAACCGAGGGCTGAAGAATCCCTGTTTTCTCAGCGATCTCGCTAACGCATTTCCCACCGTCTCTCAGAAAGCCAACTATCCTTAGTCTAGCTGGATCACTAAGCGCTTCGAAAACCCTTGCTTTGAATACTTCTTGAGCCTTTCCCATCCGCGTCATCCCGGAAAGCGGGGTTCACAACGGTATTTAAGCATTAACGTCAAGTCTTACTTAGCCTTTTAACAACCCTTCTCCCCCCTGGGGCTAACCGACCCGGGTTTAAGAATGTGCGAGAGGCTTGGAAAAATCCCGCGGGCTGGATTTGAACCAGCGACACTCCGGTTTCTGTTCGCCCGGTAGGCTGAAACGCCTCCACTCGAGGTGGAGGACTACAGCCGGAAGCTTTTAGCGCAGCGTGTTATGCTGCCCTACCAGGCTGAGCTACCGCGGGGCCGGATTCTCCTGCCTAAAGGTGTTTTTTAACTTTTTCCGCCCCCCGGGTCTGGCAGGGCTGAAAAGGGTTCTGAGGCTTGTTTAAGCAGGCTTATTTCCCCGACACCTGAAACGCAGGGGAAACGTTTATTACCCCCTTTTTCAGTATCCTGATGAAATCGCTTGGTTAGTAAGAAAAACATTAGTAAAGTGAACATACTCGAACATGTTTTAGTGCCCTCTCACAAGGTTTTATCGAGCGAGGAGAGGGAGGCGCTTCTCAGAAAGTACAATATAAAGCCTTCTCAACTCCCTAAGATCCTTTCCAGCGACCCTGTGGCGGTTGCAATCGGCGCTAAGCCGGGAGACGTTCTTGAGATAACTAGGAAGAGCCCGGTTGCCGGAGTAACCTTGGCCTACCGCATCGTGGTGGAGGGTTAGGCGGTTTGAACAGCATGGCTGAAGAGCTTAATAACGATGACCTTTGGATAGTTGCGGAGAACTATATTAGGAGCATCGGTCTGGCTAGGCACCACATAGATTCTTTCAACGAGTTTATCGATAAGGATATGCAGAAGATTGTGGACGAGGTTAAGAATATTGAGGTTACTGTCGAGGATAAGGTTGTTAGAATAGAGCTTGGTAAAGTATGGGTCGGCGCGCCGAGGATAGTTGAGCCCAGCGGTGCCGTTAGAAACATTTACCCGATGGAGGCTAGGGTTAGAAACTTCACGTATGCTGCCCCAATCTACCTGGAGGTTAAGGAGCTGAAGGACGGCCGGGAGCTTAGGCACGAGGTTTTAATAGGCGAGATACCGGTAATGGTTAACTCTAGGTATTGCGCGCTCGCCGGCCTAGACCCGGCAGTCAGGGTTAAGCTTGGAGAGGATCCTTACGACCCCGGGGGCTACTTCATAATTAACGGCTCAGAAAGGGTTATAGTAGGTGTCGAGGATCTTGCTCCAAACAGGATAATTCTTGAAGAGAAGAAAATAGGGCCTTACTCCTTCTACATTGCGCGTGTTTTCTCAACAACCGTCGGCTACAGGACTAGGGTTGAAGTCAGGCTGAAGGGTCAGAACAACGAGTTGAAAGTGTATCTCCCGGGGGTTGGGCAGGAGGTTCCATTCGTTATAATGCTGAAAGCCCTTGGGATGGAGTCCGACAGGGAGATTGCTGAACTTGTTTCACCATTCCCAGAAATACAGGAGCTTTTAGCGCCTTCTTTCGACGCTGCTCAAAACATCTTAAGCAAGGATGACGCTGTAATGTATATCGGCAACAGGGTTGCCTACGGCCAGTCCGACAAGGTTCGTTTAAGCAAGACTCAGAATGTTCTGGATAAGATTCTACTCCCCCACGTGGGGCTGGATGAGAACTCCAGGTATGCGAAGGCTCTCTTCCTGTGCGAGATGGCTGAAAGGGTTCTCGCGATGAAACTAGGCTGGCGTCCCCCTGATGACAAGGATCATTACAGGAATAAGAGGATTAGGCTTGCGGGAGGCCTCTTAGCAGAGCTTTTCAGGACGGCTTTCAGAAGAATGATCAGGGACTTCAGGTACCAGCTTGAAAAATCCAGTCTAAGACACAGGGTTGTACACTCTTTTTCAAACCTAATCACTACAAGCCTGATAACCGACTCCATAAACCAGGCCATGGCAACCGGAAACTGGGGGAAGAGGCTGGTCGGGGTTACTCAACTCCTGGACAGGACGAACTACCTGTCTGTCTTAAGCCATCTGCGCAGAGTCCAGTCTCCCCTGAGCAGGAGCCAGTCGAACTTTGACGCTAGGGACCTGCACCCGACGCAATGGGGTAAGCTCGACCCAAACGAGACGCCTGAGGGAGTGAACTGTGGACTCGTTAAGAACATGAGCATAGGCGCGCAGATATCTGTTTCAGCGGATAAGTCTACTGTTGAGAAAATCCTGTTAAAATTCGGCCTAGTAACCATTGATAAGGCTGGCCCGGATGAACGCTCCTCGGCGGCTAAAATATTCCTTGACGGCATCCTAGTGGGCTATTCTTACTCTGGAGAGGCCCTCGTCAGAGAGATTAGGAACCTGCGGAGGAGAGGACTGCTGCCCCCCGAGATAAACGTTGCACACTACGAGTTTAACTATGGCGGTAGAGTTGTTAAAGAGATCTATATTAATGCTGACGCTGGGAGGGTTAGAAGACCCTTAATAGTTGTGGAAGACGGCTTGGTTAAGCTTACTAGGGACCATGTTTCTAAGCTGGCGCTTGGAAAGATAACTTTCGACGACCTTGTAGGCAACGGCATAATAGATTTTCTAGACGCTGACGAGGAGGAGAACGCTGTCATAGCAACATCCATCAGGGATATTAGGGAGGGTACGACTCATCTAGAAATATCCCCACTCCTTATTTTCGGCGTCGTCTCAGCCTCAGTACCGTTTGCAGAGCACAATCATTCTCCCAGAAACACTTACGAGGCCGCTATGGCTAAGCAGGCCCTCGGGCTCCCCTTCACCAACATCAGCAACTCTTTTTACACTACTTTCCACGTGACTACTTACCCGCAGCTCCCGCTGGTGGCTTCAAAGGTTGACAGGATCATCGGGCTGGATAAGAGGCCCATAGGCCAAAACTTTCTGGTGGCAGTAATGTCTCACCCGTTCAACATGGAGGACGCGATAGTTTTGAACGCAGCGTCAGTCCAGCGTGGGCTTGCAAGGTCAACCACATACAGGTCTTACGAGGTTGAAGCAAGGAGGTACCCAATGGGGGAGGTTGACAGAATAGAGAAGCCTGACTCTCAAGTCAGGGGCTATAGGGGTGACGAGGCGTATGCAAAGATCGAGGAGGATGGGATAGTGTCTGTTGAAGCCGAGGTTAAAGGCGGGGACGTTATAGTTGGGAGATCAAGCCCGCCGAGGTTCTTCGAAGAGTATAAGGAGCTTGTTTTCCAGGCCCCGGCTAGGAGGGACTCCTCAGTGGCGCTCAAGCCTTCTGAAAGCGGCTTTGTCGACAGTGTTCTAATAACCGCGGATCTTGAGAATAACAAGCTGATAAAAGTAAGGGTAAGGGACCACAGGATTCCTGAGATAGGGGATAAGTTTGCATCAAGATCGGGGCAGAAGGGCGTTGTGGGAATGCTTGTCCCACAGTGTGACATGCCTTTCACGGAAGACGGTTTGGTTCCAGACGCGTTGATAAACCCGCATGCAATACCCTCCAGAATGACGATAAGCCACTTCCTCGAATCCCTCTTCGGCACTGCCGCAGCCCTGGAAGGCCGGCAGATGGACGGGACAACGTTCATACATGCTCCTGAGCAGGAGGTTCAGAGTATTCTTGAGGCACATGGTTTTTCACCATACGGAGAGTTCAACTTCATAGATGGCGTCACTGGGAAACGGTTTAAGGCGAAAGTATTCATGGGAATAGTGTATTACCAGAGGCTTCACCACATGGTTAAGGATAAGATGCACGCCAGGGCTAGGGGGCAGGTTCAGATGCTTACTCACCAGCCTACTGAGGGAAGGTCGAGGGGAGGAGGCTTAAGATTCGGCGAAATGGAGAGGGACTGTCTCGTGGGGCATGGTGCAGCCAGGCTGCTTCAAGACAGGCTGCTTGAAGAGTCCGATAGGACGATCGTCCATGTCTGCGAGAAGTGCGGGACCTTCGCCTACTATGATGCTAGGCAGAAGAAATACGTGTGCCCGCTCTGCGAGAAGGGGAAAGACGTAAGCAGGATTGAAATATCATACGCATTCAAGCTTCTACTCCAGGAATTGATGAGCCTAGGGATTTTCCCGAGGCTCAAGGTTAAGGAGAGGGTTTAAGATGAGTCAAGAGGTTGAGATAAAGCAGGTTGACTCAATAAAGTTCGGAGTTCTTTCTCCAGCAGAGATCAGAAGGCTCTCTCTAATGGAGGTCACTACGGATGAGACTTACGATCAGGATGGCCTCTCCGTCCCCGGAGGAGTGATGGATACTAGACTAGGCACGATAGAGCCTAGGCAGAGGTGCAAGACGTGCGGAAACCTCCCGGACAAGTGTCCCGGGCACTTCGGGCATATTGAGCTACCGGTTCCAGTCATACACGTCTCTTTCGCAAGGGAGATAGAGAGGGTTCTCCAGTCGACGTGCAGGCAGTGCGGCAGGATCCTCCTGCCTAACGAGAGGATTAACCACTACAGGGAGAAGATAAGGGAGTTTGAGGAGAACTATGGGATTGTTCCCGACCAGATTTTCGATCAGATAAAGGATGAGGTGAGAAGGTCCAACAGGTGTCCTCACTGCGGTGCCGACAAGTATCAGGTTAAGCTCGAACGGCCAACCAGGTTTTACGAGAGGGATCCTGACGGTGTTCTAAGGCTTTTGAACACGAGGATCATAAGGGAACGTTTAAACAGGATTCCGGACGATGACCTTAGGCTTCTAAACATTGACCCTGGGGTAGCTCATCCGGCTTGGTACGTGGTAGAGGTTCTGCCTGTGCCGCCTATCCAAGTGAGGCCTTCAATAATACTTGAAACCGGGGAGAGGTCTGAGGATGATTTGACGCATAAGCTTGTAGACATAGTTAGGACTGCGCGCAGGATAAGGGAGTACATAGAGTCAGGCGCGTCCCCGCTTATAATACAGGACCATGAGGATCTTCTGCAATACCATGTCACAACCTATTTCGACAACGAGGCCGTAGGTATTCTTCCAGCTCAACACAGGACCCGTAAAACCCTGAAGACTCTTGCCCAGAGGCTGAAAGGCAAGGAGGGACGGTTCAGGAAGAACCTGTCCGGTAAGAGGGTTGACTTCTCCGCTAGGACAGTCATATCGCCAGACCCCTATCTAAGCATAGACGAGGTCGGTGTTCCGGAGGAGATCGCTAAGATCCTCACTGTTCCAGAGAGGGTTACATACTGGAACAGGGACTGGTTGGTCCAACTGGTTAGAAACGGGCCTTTCATACATCCTGGTTCAGAATACGTTGTTAGGCCGAATGGTGCCAGGCATAAGCTTCAATTCGTCGAGAACAGGGATTCCCTGGCAGAGGCTCTCGACATAGGGTTCCTTGTTGAAAGGCACCTTCTTGACGGAGACTTCGTGATCTTCAACAGGCAGCCTTCGCTACACCGTCTCTCAATGCTCGGGCACAGGGTGAAGGTTCTCCCAGGTAAAACCTTCAGGCTGCATCCAAGCGTCTGCCCGCCTTACAATGCTGACTTCGACGGCGATGAGATGAACCTGCACGTCCCCCAGAGCATCGAGGCCCATGTTGAGACAAGCATGCTCCTCGGAGTTAAGAAACACTATTTGACACCCCGGTACGGTGCACCAATAATGGGTGCTATCAGGGATTTCATAACCGGGGCCTACCTGCTTACTAGAAAGGACACTTACCTTACGAAGGAGGAGTTTGCAAGGATCGTCTACGCCGCGGGCTACGAGGGTGAGCTTCCCGAGCCAGAGGTTAAGAAACCGGTGCCACTGTGGTCAGGCAGCCAGGCGGTCAGCCTCCTTTTCAAAGAAGATTTCAACTATGTCAACAAGACTAGCGTAGGCGGCCCGTCTAAGGACGAGGCGGAGATAATAGTGAAGAACGGCGAGCTGGTTTCTGGAGTGATAGATAAGGCGTCGATAGGCGCTGAAAAGGCTGACACGATTCTCCACAGGATTATTAAGAAATACGGGTCTGAGGAGGGGCATAGATTCATATCCTCCTTCCAGAAAATGGTTAGGGAGTTCCTGCTTCTAAGAGGATTCAGCTTCAGCTACAGAGATGTGAGCCTCCCGAAGGAGGCTCAGGAACAGGTTGAGAACGAGGCTAACCAGGCTGACGTTGAAGTGAACAGTCTTCTGGAGGACTGGAGCAAGGGGAGGATTAAGAGGATACCGGGGATGAGTGAGGAGGAGAGCTTGGAAGCATACATAATGGATGCTCTCTCTAAAGTCAGGAGCAAGGTGGGTAGTCTCGTCTCCTCCTCCCTAGGGCTGGATAACAATATGGTTATAATGACCAAAACAGGTGCAAGGGGCTCAGACCTTAACGTGGGCCAGATATCTGGATGTCTAGGCCAGCAGGCGCTCCGGGGCAAGAGGATCTTTAAAGGATACGTTGGGAGGTCCTTGCCACACTTCAGTAAGGGGGACCTCAGCCCAGTTGCCAGGGGCTTCGTAAAGTCTAACTATTACACTGGCCTGTCTCCAGTGGAACTCTTCTACCACTCCATGAGCGGGCGGGAGTCTCTAGTCGACACTGCCGTTAGAACGCAGCAGAGCGGTTATCTTCAGCGTAGGCTCATCCACGCGCTTGAGTCGCTCAGGGTTGAGTACGACGGCACTGTCAGAGACTCGTACGGGAACATGGTTGACGTTATATATGGCGAGGACGGAGTCGACCCGTCTAAGAGCGACCACGGCAAGTCTGTCGACGCAAGGAGAATAGTGGAGGAGTATGCGCTTTCAACCGTCAAAAAGGGGAAGCCGGCGGACAGGCAGACGGTTAAGAGGATCATAGAGGAGTACGGGAGGCTTCTCCCAGTCAATATTCAGAGGGAGGCTTTCCACGCGATAGTCTCCAAAGGGTTATCCAAGCAGGCTGTTAGAAGCGTGGTGGAGCAGATATTGAAGGAGTATCGTCGCGCACTCGTGGAGGCTGGTGAAAGCGTTGGAGTTGTCGCTGCCCAATCCATAGGTGAGCCGGGGACGCAGATGACGCTTAGGACATTCCACTACGCCGGGGTTAGAGAGGCCAACGTGACCCTTGGCCTGCCCAGGCTGATAGAGCTGCTCGACGCCAGGAAAACACCGAAAACACCCATGATGACGGTTTACCTTAAAAGCCCGTACAACAAGGATTACAGCAGGGCTCTGAGGGTTGCGAGAAAGCTCGTGTACACCACTATTGAAGACGTCGCGAGAATAAGCTTGAAATCCACAATGGCTTACGACTATCTGGTGATACATCCGGTTAAAGAATGGCTCAGCGAGAGAGGGTTGTCTGAGAAGGATGTTGAAAACGTTCTTAAAACACTGGGCTTCAAGTTCAACGTTAAGAGCGACGGGAGTTTCGAGCTGCCTATTAAAGCAGACCCGCAGAAGTTCGAGTCTAAGATTAGGAAGACGCCTGTCAGCGGGATAACTAAGGTTAAGGGAGTCCTCCTGAAGGAGGAGGGCAACGAGTACTGCATCATAACAGAGGGGAGCAACCTGGCTGAGGTTTTCAACATTCCCGAGGTGGACCATACGAGAACCATAAGCAACGATATTCATGAGATCGCGAACGTGCTGGGCATTGAGGCTGCTAGAGCCGCCTTGATAAACGAGATGTGGAAAACGCTTAACGAGCAAGGGTTGGACGTTGACTGGAGGCACCTCTCTCTTGTTGCAAGCGCCATGACGCAGGACGGGGAGATAAAGCAGATAGGCAGGCATGGTGTAAGCGGTAGGAAGCAGAGCGTGCTTGCCAAGGCTGCTTTCGAAAGGGCTGTTCAGGTTCTTGTCGAAGGGGCCGTTTCAGGTGCTGAGGACAAGCTGCTCGGTATGACGGAGAGGGTTCTAGCAGGTTCAGAGGTTTTCGCCGGCACAGGAATGGTTAAAGTATATGTTGATATAGGGGGCTTCTTAAGCAGGAGCGAGAACAACGATGACGGAGAGAGTGTCGCTAAGCAGCCGGCTTGAACTGCTTGCTAAAACAGGCTCTTTCATAGCCGGGTTCAACGAGGTGTACAGGCTCCTACTCCAAGGTAAGCTGGAGGGCGTAATCTATGTTTCAAGCCTTTCACAATCACTCTTAAGCAGGCTTCGGAACGCGATAGAGCTTTCTAAAACACCTGCGATAGTCTACGAGGGGTCTCGAGTCGCGCTTGGTAAAGCGTTAAACTTAAAACACCCCGCCTCTGTTATAGGAATATTGAATCAGGGGGAGTCAGGAATACTGGAGGAAATCAAGCAGAATGACAAGCAGGGATGAAGCAAGAATAAGCTGGTCAAACCAGGAGCTGAGCTTCATAGGCTTCTTTGAGAGTGCAACCGGCACCCGGGCGATAGACTGCGTGATGGCGAACGATGATAAAACAGTTTTCTTCCTTCTTAAGCCCGAGGATGCTGAGAGAATAAGACGCGGCTACAGGATTCTGCTCCAGCATTTTTCAAGGAGAATAGGGAGGGAAGTGCAGATATTAGAGTATCATGAGGATGTTGAAACCTTCTTGAAAAGGGCTCTCCACCCTGTTAAAGTGCTGGGAATACGGTTTGAAAACGGCGTTAAAGGAGGGAGAATGGCCTACCTGATGGTTGACGACGCGGATAAGGGTAGGGCGATAGGTAGAAACGGGTTCAGAATACAGGGGATAAGGGAAATAGCTAGGAGGCACTTCGGCCTCAGCGACGTGAAGATTCGGTAAACTGTGTTTAAACCTGTTGGAATCTCCCCGTTTTGAGCCTTTTCGCAGTATTTAAAGCTTTCCTATGGCCTCAGGTACATATCGCCATACAACCCCTATTGGCTGAGCCATGAGTTTATTTCGCGGAGCCTCTCAACCCTGATCCTGTAAATGTTGCGCCTAGGCTGCTCGAAGCCTAGGAAGAAAAGAGCGTTTCTAACTCTCTTTATGCTACCCAAGTCTATACCTGTTCTAATAAAGACGCCCCGCTGCCTAAGCCACTCGAGAATTGTTAGAAAATGCACGTCCGCATCTGTTTTAACGTTCCGCTCCAGGACCTCGAGTAATAGTTTGGTTATCCAGGTGGCATAGTGGATGTTAATCGGATCGGCGCGAACCGCCACTTGATATCTTTAGAGATAGACGCCTTATATAGCTAGCGCGTTTTAGAAAATATTTGATGATGCTTTTTTAGCCAACATCCGGTATTTTTTTCTCTAGGTCTATAATATATTTACACTATATTTAT
>CAZWPT010000009.1:0-8157 GCA_964635675.1 uncultured Nitrososphaerota archaeon
AAAAATAATACTTTTAGCTAACGGCGAGGGAAAAGCAGATGCTATAGCAGCTACAGTAGAGGGCCCGATAACATCCCAAATAACTGCTTCAATACTGCAAATGCACCCTGACACGATAGTTATCATCGATGAGGCAGCCGCGGCAAAACTAAGGAGAAAAGACTACTACAGGCATGTGAATAGACTGTTAGAGGAACAGGGACTCTAGAATATCGCAGCCGCCTGAATACCCAAGCGATTAAGTAGTAAACTGAATCAAAATTTTCACAGGAGTGAGGGCACTAGTATAGCAAGCAGCATCGTATGACCTATTCTTAACTATGTTCTATTGTAGCGGCATCTATTCTACCCATTGCTCCGGAATAACGAGTAAAAGCAAGCGCCGTGGGCAGGAGTTTCCGGCCTATGCCTTTTGAACCTGCGCTCCCCGATAAGGGGAACCGGGTCTCGAGCCCGGCGCATTGCCACTCTGCCACCACGGCCAAAGAGAATTCTATTAGGCCTCTTTTTTATATCTTTTGTTAGCGCGCGCTTGAGCTTTTTCTGGGTCTACTCACGGTTTCGTTTGGATTGGTGTGTAAAGCCTAAAACTTAGAAAAAAATGAACTTAGTCGGTTACAAGATGAATAAAGTTTGAAGGCATTAATAGCATTATGCTTAAAAGCCAGGCTTTAGTGAAAGTTGTGATGAGGCCCGAGATAAGGAAGCGCTATGTGGCCTCGATGGACTTCCTCAGAGGGATGGGTTTCTTCGAGAATTACCAGAACTTGACCTCAGACGAGATACTCGACATGATATTCAGGGGAGATATTGATTACAGTATTTCCTGGCTCGATGAGCTGCATAGCAAGGAGGAACGCCAGAGGAAGATGGAAGAACGGAAGATGAAGGGGTGTACGCATGGGCAGCTCCTGAAGAAGGAACTGGAGAATGAGAAGAATTACGAAGTGATTATGAAGTATAGCGATGCGGAGATAGACTGCGACCTTGCTGTCTTCGATGCTAAGAGGCTCTTCATAGAAGATTTTGAGCTAGCCCCAATTGAAGACATGGGTATTGCTCTCCTCATGAAACTCGCTAAAATATCCAGGGGAGCCTTCAACCCCACAGAGATGAGGGAGGAGTGGAGGAAATGGCATGGGGACCCTCCTCCGAAATTGGATGACTGGTGGAAGCGTTATAAGGACTGGAGCATGTGTAGGGTCTTCTTCAAATTCAGGGGAGTTGAGCACAGCATTGATTTCTATTGCAGAGAGGACTATATTGCATATGTTCCGACGAGGGAGATAAACGAGCTGATAAAAGATACTGGATACCAGTATTACCATCCTTGGTTTGGCTGGATTGAGGAGTATGCGGCCTACCTTGTTCTCACTGAGGAGGAGGCTGAGAAGCTGAGAGGGAGGGGGTGGAAGCTAAAGAAGGACTAGGGCTCGTTTAAAACGATTTCCCCGAGTATGAGCTCTATGCCGTTCTCAAAATCTCCTTCGATTATCTTGCCCAAATCCTTAAAGTATACAACTATCGGGATCCCATATTCAGCTTCCCTAAAATGATAACCTCTCCATTTCTCATCCTTAAAGTATTCCTCTAACTGTCTTTTCCCAGCATCCATCCGGTCTTTTATTTTTTCTCCTTTTCTCGTGGATTTGACCTCGATTACCGCCTTCAGCTCACCCTTATAGTATACGTAGAAATCGGGTCCCTCTTGTGTCGGCCTCTTCTTAACCTCAAGCTCATCTGCCAGTAGCCCAAGAATCTCCGATATCTTCCTCTTGATATCCTCCCTACGGTAGTGTTCAACATACCATTCTCCAATATCACCCTCAAGACCACTCGCTTTCTTCTCATCCCCTTTCTTGATGAGTTCAATCAATTCCAAAATCTTCCTCACCAAAACGGATTTAGGATCCTCGAGGTATATCTTATGCCATGAGGCCTCCTTACCTTCTATCTCGAAATACTCTATTAGGAGCATGTTCCAATCTTCTTTATACTCTATGCTCTTAATTCTCCTAAAATGACTTATCATCACCTTACAAACATACTCTATGGATTCCCTATAGACCAGCTTGATCATCTCCTTTCCATTTCCATGACTCCTTATGGCAAAGATCACAGCTGGCCCATAGTCTCCCTTATCATAGTGCAAGTCATTCTCTAGGAGCATCTCGCAGACCTGCTTCCCATTCACGATCAGCCAATATCTCCCTAGCTTCGGCACAATATCAAAAGGTGCCCCTGCTCCTTTTATCGTAGCCTTGATGAAATCGTAGGTAGTGATTTTCTTAATCGTTATCCCGACTTCCTCGCCATCCTCGCCTATGTCCTCTGGAAGGTTGAAGTAGTTGTACGCCGGCTTATATTCCCTGTATATCGTCCTACCCTTCACCTCGATCTTCACCCAGCAGGCCTCATCGCCAAGGTAAGAGGCTAGCAACGTTTTAGATAAGTAGATCCTGAATCTATCACCCTCTTTGCGGAGGACGGCTTTCACTCTAAGCCCCTCAGGATAGTTGGCTATCCTGTTGAGCTCCTCCGAAGCCTGCTCGATGCTCTTCTCCCTCATTTCGCTGACTATTGCTGATGCTAATGCGCAACCCTCCAAAGTGCTCTCAGGGTATCTGAATGCTTTTTCAACAACGTCTCTGAGCTTAGCGTTCGCTACTTCCCTATTTCCCCCTGATGAGTTGAGGGCTTTGCCGTAAACCTTTTTCAAAACATCTAGGAGCCATTTCGCAGCATCGTATCCAAGGTTTCTCTTAACGCAGTCTATCAGCTCCAGGACCTCTTTCGCAAGCTGAGCGTCGGAAATTAAAATCGACGAGTAAAATGCTGCTATCTCGTTCTCAATATTCTTAACATACTCCTCGCTTTCCTTCTTAGCCCTTTCAACAGCCTCCTCAGCCGTATCGCCTTTCTTAACGTAATCCGTTATCTTTCTTACCAGCTCCATCCTCCTCCCCCTGCTCAGCGTCTTGAGCCACTCAACGTTCCTCGCGAGGGTGTTGGCAACGTCTAATGCCTGAGCATCGGTTAGGCCGGTTACCAGAATAGCCTTGAGAAGCTCCTCCTTGAAATCTCTCCCTAGGATGCTTGCTAGAAGCTCGCTGGTGCTCGCCACCTGAGCGTAGAAAGCCCTCTTATCCACGCTAGTCCAAACAACCTTGGTCTCAATCCTTTGGACTCCTACGAAAGCCCCTGAGGAGTATGAGAATAATGGTGCTTGAAGGTCCTTGCCCGTGTAGATTACCGTCGATGTCTCCCCGCTCGGGTAGAAGATGCTTAGGAGGCCCGGGTCGATTATGCCCCTCTGGGTCAAGTCCATCTGGGTTATTGTCAGCGTTTCCCCGCTTGGCCTGGCTAAAAGCCCGAGCTGGAATCCGAGAGAGCTTGCTGTTACTACAGCAGGCAGATAGCTTCCGCCGTGGAACGCTTTAGCCACGCCGTCCTCGCCGACTACCATGCTTGTCTCCCCTATTCTCCCGCCGAGAAGCATCTTGTTCAGCTCCCATGTCTCAAGCGGGTTCTCGCTTGGAACGAGCATTACCGACGGGTTGTCAAGCCTTAGAACAGAGCCGTCGGCGAACCTCACTGAGCCATCCATCCCCAGGATCCCCCTATCCATGCTAAGTTTGCCGTCTGAGAGCCTGAACGCGTTTAACCCGAAGCTTTTCTCAACCTGCGAGCCCGGGACAACCCTAATGCTTTGAATATCATCGCTGAGGAGCTCTAAGATGGCTGGGATGCGCTCCTCAGCCTTGAACGCGAAGACCATGTAGCTTCCTTCTCCAACCGTCTTCTCCCCGGCGTAGGCCAGCATACCTTTGAAAGCGATGCTCCCCCTTGCGAACTCGAACTCCACGACGGTGCCCTTCTGAATGCCGGGGTAGAGCTTGCCCGCTAGGCTCTTCTCAACCCCGACCTCTATCCCTTCGGTGCTTATGCTGAGTATCCTGGCGACGTCTGGGCCCAGCTTAGCTAGCTGTTCCCACGCAGCCTTGAACTCCGCTAGGCGGAGCATTCTGGTGAAGTCTCCACTAACGCTTTGAGAGAGGCTTAGGGCTTCCTCCGGGCTGAGAGACAGTAGCGAGCTAAGCTTAAGCCTTAGCAATGGGCTTCCCAGGTACTCCATCAGGTTTCCAGCATGCTGGCTTAGGAAGCCCTTGTCCGTCTCAGCCATCCATTTAAGCATGCTCGCGATGTAGAATGCTTCCCTCCTGCTCTTCAAAGCGTCGCTCAGAATCAGGGTTATGAGGTCCTCCGGGTCCGGCACATCTAGGTACTGGTAGACCCTGCCCATGCTGTCTGCGATTGAGCATGCTAGGGGCGTTCCCCATTTCTCCTCAATCCCGTAGAGCCTTCCGTAGACCTTAGGGTTGTTCCTGAGCTCACCCGGCATCCGGAGCATCGCAACGTCCAGGGCTATCTGCCTTCCGACGAATACTCCGAGCGGGACTCCGACCATAGCCCCTATTATCGAGGCCCTCATGCTGTCATCCATAGTTGGATCTCCAATAGCCCTGATTGGAGCTACGACTATTCCGAACGGGCTTACCGTCAAAGCCTCTATAGCGCTCCCGGTTTGAGAGTAGACTATGAATGAGTTCACCGTGCTCCATGCTAGGCCGACTGTTGTGATTATTGCTGCTAAAGGCTGGAGCCCGGGGGTCAGCCACATAACCGTCATGCTTGCTGCCGAGGCGAAGCCCGCTAGGAATCCGCCTACGGTTTCGAACGGGTGCCTGGCGATAACCCTGCCGACGTCAAAGTTCTCGAAGGTTTCAAGCAGTCTTTGCTTCACAACCAGCCTACCGTTTCTGAGTACCTTTACTACGAAGTCGCATCTAACCTAGGATGGCCAGTAAGCAGTGTTCTCGCTGAAACTATCATATTCTCCCTCGAAAGTCCTCCTCACCCATGCTGTGAACGCTAGGGAGTAGGGAGCACCGCTAGGGGGAACTGGGAGGAGCCAGCTGCCCGGCTCGGCAACGGGTATCGAGGTTACCCTCTCAACAGGGCTTCCCAGGAGCTGGGCCCACTGGGCTTCACTCGCCATGTTCTCAACCCCGAGGGTGTTCTCAGCCTCAAGCACAACCCGGTATGTCAACGTGTCTCCAGTCGGGTTCGCTATGGAAACTTTCAGAGTGTTCTGTTTTCCGAGCATAGCTAGCTCGTTCCTCTCAATCGAGGCCTGAAGGACCCTTATGCTGAACCTTATCGGGTTCCCTTGGGAAACGCTTGCGCTTTTAACAACGTACCCCTCCTTCTCATACCTCTTAGCAAGGCTTTCGTCGAGGGTTTCGCAGACTAGTTCAAGAGCCTCACCATCCTCAACAATCTTAGGAGAAAGGTAGTATTTCACCGGGTCATTGTACTTTGCTCTGACGACGCTCTCCGGAACGTTAGCTTCGATCAGTATTCGCCCACCAGCATCCATCTCAACGTTGCTCTCAGCAAGCTCCCACCTCGCCCCAGACTCCTCCTTCCTAATAACGACTGGAACCCGGTACTTCTCCCAGTGGAACACCCTGTACCTGACAAAGCCTCCTTCAAGGTAGTAGAGCCTGTAGAGGTCTACGACGTAGCTAACCTTCTCTTTCCTGTTAAACTCCTTTATGTAGGGCGGGGTTGGATACTGGTTTGCAACACTCTCCTCGAAAGCCCCTATGAATTTCTTGTTCTCAATCCTGTAGAAGGCCTCGTATTTTTCATTCGGAGGAACATTGTCCGGCTTATTCTCAACATCACCCTGGTATATCCACTCGCCATAGCCGCCCACGTGGACGCTGAAATCGTCGATGTAGAACTCGCTGTTCTCGCCTGCGACGAAAGAGATGGTGTAATAGCCTGCTTGGCTGAAGACATCGCCAGAGTTTCTAAGAAACCTGCTCCAACCGCTGCTCTCGCCTAGGGTGAAGACATGTGCGGAACCGTCTGGCTTCTTGATCGCTACTGCCCCACTACCCCTTAGAATATACCAGAAGTCCATCACTGGGCTTGAGCCGCCCGCGTCGAAGTAGAATGTTTGTCTCCACGCCCCCCTCCCGTTCCTCGAGGCTATTCTGAGGCTGCTCGGGCTGCTCCTGTATGCTGAGGAACACACTTCCCCGCTTGCATCACCAATGCTTTCGAACCTCCAGCCCCCACTGGATGAAATATTTCCGTTGGCAACGTACTCGTGGAACGGGTGGACAACGTACTTATAATAATGGTATAATAGTCTCCATGTTGCGTTGTAAACATCATAGTAGGATGTTTCCTTTATTATCGTTGTCGTGTTGTGCTTCTCAGCAACGTAGCGTGGATCCATGCTGGTTAAGAGCTGAGCCTCCAGCTCCGTCACTATGCCAAGGTATGTTTTAGAAGTCCAGTTGACGACCTCGGGTGAATAAATCCACTTGGCCGTGTCGTAGCTCTCCGGCTTCTCGTCGACGTGACCCTTGAAAACCCAGCCCCAAGCCTCCTCATAATACGTTTCGTTCCAAGCCCTGTAGTATGGCCTAAGCTCGTAAACATCGTATATTGACTTTAAGAACGTTGCAATAACGTAGTGCTGCTTAACCTCTCTCGCAACAGTCTCAATCCTCGTCGTGCTTTCCTCGTATGGCTCCACCCTGCATTCCTTGAAGGTCATGCCCTGGCTGTTAACCCAGTATCTCAGACTCTGCTCAACAACCATCTTAGAGGCCTCAGCGTCGCTCCTCGAGGGAAAGCCCTTCGCGTAGCTTGGTAAATCACTTATGCTGACCTTCCTCTCCTCGTAGCCGGTTGAAACAACAACCTGGTATACCTTCCTAGTTCCATAATGAGATGTGTCTATTCTTCTAAATATTCTCCATGCTACGACATCGCCCTCAACGTGTTTCTCGCCTGCTTTATATAGCCTGGCCGAGTATGGCCCATGGGAAGAATAATAGTAGTATTCCTCCCCATGCTCGTCAGTAGCCCTGACTAGCTCCCTGTTTTGAAGCATCCTCTCGAAGTCGGCCTTCTTGACCTCAACCATTCCCAAGATATGGAGCCTTGATACTGGGGCGGTTTTGTGGAAGACGTAGATGGTTATCTTCTCCCTGACCTCCTCAACCGTGTAGCCCTCCCTGCTCATCGCCAAAGCCCTGTCACGGCTGGTTGTCTCCTCGACGAGCTCAAGCCTGTAGGAGTGTATCCATACTTGTTTCTCAACCTCCCTTATCTCAGCTATTCCAAGCATCCCCGGGCCGGAGTATAGGTAGTTCTGCGCATCCCGGCGGGTTTCGAACTCCTTCAACACCTCGTGCCTCGCTATTTTGACTGTTGGGACAATGGCATACTTTGTCTCAGTCCTTGTAGCCTCCATTGTTTCAGCCTTCAGGACAGCATTAGAAACGATTCGCGTAGCGTTAGCATTCCTCTTAACCTGATTCTCCCTAGCCAGTGCCTCGTCGAGTGTTTCAAACGGGCCGTATGTCTCCTCCCTGCTCCTGTAGCCCGTTAAAACGTATCTTTTATCCCCAACCCTCTCCTCGCTCGAGCCGCCTTGAGAGTAAACATCGTAGACAGTGGTCTTATTGCTCGTCCTCCTATATACTGCATAGCCGGCAGCATTAAGGGGTATTGTTACGACTACGTTTCCAGCGTCATCCCTCTCGATAGTTATGCTGCTTAAATCATAGGTTGAAAGCATGCTCAGCTCAGGCTCGCCCCTGATGGCGTTAGCGAGCTCCTCATTGCTCCAGCCTTCAGCTATGGCTTTTGAAACGATGCTTCTTAGCCTGTCCTCGCTGAACCTCGCCTCCTCACCGAAAGAAACCAAGAGGTTGAAGGGTGCCTCGGTGCTTAAGACTAGGATGGTTAGGATGGCTCCGCCTGAAACCCTCCTTATGCTTCTGCCCTTAAACCAAGACGACCCGTTTTTCTTACCCCCTGCCCTTTCACCATCGACCCGGGCCACGATGCCTACAACGGTTGGGATTAGCATCGAGTCTATGAATAGGCCCGGGAGGCCGTATGCCGAGAGGATCATGAGCATGAGGAAGAATAGTGCTATCGTTGAGACGAGCCTTCCTAATCCTATCCAGAGTTTTTCACCCGCTAAAGAAGTTAGAAGCCAGACTAGAGGAAGGGTGAACAGGAGTGAGGCGATTACTCCTCCTCCATAGCTTATCGCTATTAGCC
>CAZWPT010000010.1:0-4378 GCA_964635675.1 uncultured Nitrososphaerota archaeon
GAGACTTTGAGGGACAGGGTTAAGGAGCTTCTCGAGACGATGCTGGATGTGCTCAGTGAGAATGACCGTGGAAAACGTAGGGAGGCTTTAGCCGAGCATGAGAAGGGGGAGACTTAACTTAAGAAAGCTGTTAAAACACTGTGTGCAGAGCAGAATAATCCTCTAAAAGAAATCGTCATAGCTTATGAACATCTTCCTGTCTTAGTTTAAAAAATATAAATATACGCTAGCGCCGGCGGGAAGACTCGAACTTTCGGCGTCCAAGCGATTCCGACCAACGGGTATCTGTCCAATCAGGTTAACAGCCCGCTGCTTTAGGCTGTTGAACTACCTGCTGAGCTACGCCGGCCCGCCGGCTAGACTAGTTTTGAATAATGGAGGATTAAAAATCTTTCTCTCCCTGAATTTCGAGAGAGGACTGTGTGCACTTGAAGGAACACGAGGCGCGCGTAAGAGTCTTCGTTCCTGTTATCATCATTTATATATCGTCGAGCTTACGATAGGGAAAAGCAGATAAAGATAGTTTGGTGATAAGAAGCGGAGGGGTAGCCATGGTCATCGTAAAGGTTGGCGAGTTATCCGAGCTTGCTCCGGGTAAGATGAAGAAGGTCACAGTCGGGGATAAGGAGTTCTTGATAATTAACGTTGACGGAAAATACTACGCTATTGGGGCTAGATGTACTCATGCTGGCGGCGATCTTTCACAGGGTTCTCTGGAGGGTAGTGTTGTAACCTGCCCGAGGCACAAGGCGAAGTTCGACGTGACAACTGGTAAAGTTATTTCAGGACCCCGAATTCCTCTCTTCAAATCCAAGATCAGCGATGAACCATCCTATCAGGTGATGATTGAGGGAAGCTCGTTGGTACTTAAAATCGAGTGATGCGTAGATTTTCTCCGACTCCTTAACCGTTGTCTCTAGTTTCAGAGTTACACATGCTCTAATTTTAGAAGCGGCATCGTTGAATTCTCTAAATTAAGAATTTCGCCCGATAAGGCTGTACATCTAGATGTGAGGCAGTGCCACGAGGCGCCTATTCGCTTACTGCACTTGTCTCTTAGCCGGGTGGAGTTGTTGAGGGTGGTGGAGGCGGCTTGCGCCGCTTCACGTATAGCAATACTGTTAGGACGACTAAGCATGAAGTCGCTATCAATATAATTAGAAGCCAGGCGGGAAGCCCAACTGTGTAGGTGATAGTCTCGGAAACGCTGGTGTTCCCACTGTTATCAACCGCATAGACCCTTAAGGAAACCCTTGCGAAAGGAGGCTGCTTCGGGATTATTGCGGAATACCTGCTTGGTCCAACGGGCTTAGCGGTCGCATTCATCGCTCCACCTACAGAGCTGTAGGAGATCCAGACCGATTTGACTCCTGCACCCTTATCCTCAACTATGAACGTTATGTTCACATCATCCATGAACGTTGCTTCACTTGGTAGACGTGTTATGTTAGAGATGGTTGGAGGGATATCGTCCCTGACCGTGAAGCTGACTGAAGGTAATTGTCTTTAAAACCCGTCTGGAAATCGGATTGACGGAGTAATGATCCAGACCCCTAGAATTGAGGGGTCTACCTGAGGGAACGAAAGCTCTTTGACGAACCTGTCGTCCACCCGGTTGAACATAACCATCCTGGTCGAGCCGTTGGGGGATTTTAGAATGAACTTGGCTGAGCTTATTAAAGAAATGTTTGAAGAAGTAAGTTCAATGGTGACGATGGGCATGCTCAACGGGACGATATCCTTATCAATAGTGGTGGAGGCTCTCAGAATGTTGAAGGAGGCTTTTGCCGCTCCTACTCTAAGGCCGTCGGATGACTTGAATGTTGAGCCGACAAAGTACTGTCCGGCTTGGCTCAGAAAAAGGTCTCCTGTAACAACCCCGTTTTGATCAAGCTGGGTTAAAGACTGGTTTGACAAGGCTCCCGTTGGTCCAGTAACCCGGATCGTTATTACTCCGTGTGGGAAACTTGGAACAGAGGAGGCTGCCCTAGCCTCTATTCTTATAGTGTCGTTCAGCAGGAAAGCTGAGGGGAAAACATCCATCCATCTGAACCTTATGTAGGCAGCCGGAGTCTCCAAGTAGTTATCCGCCTTTATGTTGATTTCGGCCCTACCCTGATACGTGTTGGACGCTCCCATTTTTATCCCGCTTATCGTTACATCATCATTCACGATGGAAACGTAGGGTGTCCCCCCGCCTGCACCCGGAGTTATGAATGCTCCTTCAACAATCCAGTCTCCCGGAACCGGGCCTATCTTAAGGGTCACTGAGGAATATGGCGGAGCTGTGAACGAGAGGAGAGGATTAGAAATGTTCCAGAAAGCAGGGCTAAGGGGGGAGACTGAGTAGATCGAGTAAAATTCTGGCCCTGGTGACGAAACCTCAATAGTATAGTTGAACCTGACGGTGAAGTTCAGGAAGCCGTAGGAAGGTAAAGCCGGGGGATAGAAGAACAGCGGGTAGGTAACCTTTAAGCCAAGTTCCCTCTGCCTAATCCTGTCAGCCGGTAGAGCATAGCGGTTTCCATAATCGTCTTCAACGTACGCTTCCCATGCCCTCCCAACAATCTCCCATTCTCCACACGGCTTCCCAACATTATCCGTGAATACTGATAGAGAGGCGAAGGGTCTGAAGAAAGGCGGCAGATGGTTCTCATCGTATGAGGTTCTAATCTGCTCTATAGACATTAAATTAGAAGATATTTCTACTACTCCTCCGGAGAAGCTTATAGAGCCTGGAATCATTATCCAGAAGGCCAGCTCGTCAAACGGGTATGGTAAGCGTATATCAGGGGTTTCTCCAACACCGAAGTTCAACGAGTTAACCTTCACCGCTATGCTGCTCCTCGGTATGTTGCGGCCGTGAAGATAGACCCGGTAGCCTCCTAGAGAAAGGGCTTTAGACCATGTGTTGAAACTCGTCGAGTAAGTGTTGCCTGTTGGGTAAGTAAGGACTCCTGTAAGCATCATTCCAGCTATGTTCTCCATGCTGCCGGAGGTCGTGTTGAAGAATCTAGCGTTGCCCTGCGCATTGTCGTCAGCATCCTTGGAATCGCTCATCAGCCCTAAGTCTACGCCGGGGCCTGTTTCCCAGACCACCTCAAGCCGGTAGACCGTTCCCGCATACAGTATTCTCGGGCTCGTCATCTTCATGGCAATCCACCATTCGTAGGGTCCTGTCACGGTTACCGGTTCCGTGGGGACTCCGAAACTAATCATCCCGTAGTTCCATATTTCTGCGTGGAGCCTCACGCTTCCGGAATAAACCCTTACAACGAGCCAAACGTATTTAGCTTCGAAGCCGTCGTATGAGGAGGGGACTGTGAAATTCTGAATAATCCGAGGATAGGTGCTGTTAATCCTGAAATAGTTCCCGTCGAGAAAGGGGGTGTAACGGATCTGGAAGATCTCGTTCCGGAAAAGTATGAAACCCTCTTTAATAGGGCTTTGATAATCCCTGGTTGTCCAGTAGAGGTTGGACCACGCCGCGGGGCCGAATGTTCCATAGGCGATTGAATCCTCAGGTGTGGAGTACTCTATTTTATCTGAAGCATGCTGATAACCAGGAAGGATGGTTTTTTTCTTGATGAAAGTATTCTGAGCGCTCTGCACGATGATTCTGGATTGTAAAACTGGACCGGTGCCTTCAAAGGCTTCTGGAGAAGCTTGAGACGCATTTCTATCCAACGGGTAGAATAATTGCGTAATTAAAGCAAGAAAGAAAAGCGCCGTTAATATTCTTCCCCCCGTCATTGTCTTATTTAAATTTTGGCTGAAAGCATAAAAACGTTATTTCACATATGTTAAAACCAACTACATGCGAATAGACTTGTCGCAAGAGTAATAGGGTTTCGAAGCGGTTTGCATCTCGATTGAAATAAAAAATACTTATATTTCACCTCCATTTACAGCTGGGCAACAGTGTCTCCATTGTTTGAACGAGGTAGAAGCGCCTTCCATGATTAAAGTCGATTACGATAAGGGTATCTTAGAAATAAGGCCGTTCTCAGGCGAGGAATTGTGGAAGGCTTACCACCTTATTGACGAGGGTGACTTGGCTTCGGCGGAAACCGTGCGAATACTGAAGATTGATGAAGGCGAGAAAAGCAGGCGTAAGGCTCTTCTGAAAATAATGGTTGAGGAGGTTGAGTTTGAAGTCTCTTCAGAAACTATTCACCTCAGGGGCAGGGTTTTAGAATGTCCGGAGGACATGGAGGGTGTTCTCGGCCATTATCATACTCTGACTATAGGCGTCGGGGACAGGGTTGTGGTTGAGAAGCAAGAGCTTTCCCCGATTCACAGGAAGATTCTAAGCAGAGACGTGGCCACGAAGAAGTATATTGTAGTGGCGGTTGAGCTCGGAACCGCTACGCTAGCC
>CAZWPT010000011.1:0-4470 GCA_964635675.1 uncultured Nitrososphaerota archaeon
ATGGGGATTTGAAAGACCCGGTTCCTATGAAGGTGGAAGCGAGGGTTATAACTCCAGAAGGCAGGCCTGCTATAGGTGCTAACGCCACGGGGCTCTTCATTTTCATGACCATTATGAAAATTAAGCAGGGACAGGGACAACATGAGGAAATAATAAGCTACATAAACAGCACCTATGCAACCAGTACGGTTGACTTAGACGGTAAGGCTATTTTCAGCTTCGAGACTTTCTTGAAAAGCCTTGACAAGATGCTGAGGGAGCGGGGGGAACGCGGGGAAATTATTAAATTGGAGCATGCCTGTTCAGCAGCCGTGGTTTACGCAGACTACTACGGGATCAGAACGTCCCGCTCAGAGCCGCTTGGAAACATTAGCGGTATTTTAAAGGGGACAACTGTAGGAAAATACTTGATAGTTGAGTATCCCATCGACGGGTTTCCCAAGGGTAATGAGGGTGCGAGGCAACTGGAGAATCAGACGGGTTTAGCAGACCCGCCTTACTATGTTTACACCAGCACGCTTCAAAACGATACAAACGGCCAGTCAGGCATGGTCATAAACAAGGGTGCTAAAAAATACCGTGTGTACGAGCTTTCAAATGCTGTCGACGACGATGTTTCACTAATAATTCTGCCGGTAAAGTATCTCGGAAACTATACTGCAATCCTCTTCTTCAGAAACCCGTATGACCTTACCTGTCAAGTCGGGTTAGCCTCTGGAAACATTAAGACGAGTGTACTTAGAAGAATGGTTAAGATAGGTTCGTTCCATTATATGTTCGAGGTCAGAGTTTGGAGGTGGGGTGAATGATCGACGACAAGGGTCAGATGAGGGTTGTCGAGGCGCTTCTCGCGAGCGGCATAATCGCGGTGGCGATGTGGAGCATGATAAACCTCACCAGGGTCCCTGACCCGTATGGTGCTAAGGTTAAAAGCGAGACTGAGAAATACTGCTACGATTTTCTGATGAGTCTGGCTGACAGGGAGGTTTTCGACGAGGTTATTTTCAACTCAACCGGCGTGAGGCAGGGCTGGGAGGGCTTGATGAAGAACGTTTTAAACGCTCTTCTTCCTCCGAACACTCTCTACAACATGACTGTCTACAACATGAGCCGGAAGGGGGATGTTGTCGAGGCTGAGCCGCTTGGTGAAAGCATTTTCAACGCTTCACCCGATGACTTCAGGCTTGCCAAGGAGGCTGCTGGAGCCGACATAACCTACACCACCCGGGGGAGATGGGTTTTGAAGATTCACCTTGAGCTAGCGAAGAGGTGGTGATGATGAGCCGCTCAAGCCGGAATAGGGGCCAGGTCATACTTGTGATGAGCATCACGCTTATAACGATTATCCTGCTAGTTTCAACAATAATATACTTGACCTCTACTCAACACTTGTTCTTCAGCTACAATCCGAGCAGGGAGATTGTGATGAGCATAGACTCTGACTTCAACAGGGTCCTCACCAGGATACTTGCGAACGCAACGGCAACTTACAACATGACTTCTGAAATGGATTCGCCGAGGAGGAATGCGAGCCTAACTTTCACGTATTGGACTATCTCGACTCAGGCTGCTTACACGGGCAAGGGCTTGAACATTCAGACGCAGATGATAGACAACCCTGTGCAGGAGGCGAAGAGCATAGTGCTGACCCTGTATAAACTGACTCACCAGGGGGAGCCGGATTACTCGAACCCTGCAAACCACGTTTTCAACTATCCTGAGAGAAGGCTTGAGAACAGGCTTTTCAAGCTTTTCTGGTATAGGCCTAACAGTATTTCAGCCATAGGCGCGGAAATCAGTGTTGACGCCACTTTTCAGGGGGTAGTGGGGTGGAGGGCTACGCACATCGTTCTCCTAAACCTCACGATAACCTCGATAGTCCCCGACGAGAAGAACGGTCTCCTCTACGTGAACGTTGTAGTGCTTAGGGAGAACGGGTTTCCGGTGAACGACCTTAAGACTGGGAACTTCGAAGTATACTTGTTCGACCCAACCGTCCCGCCCGGGGTGTACTGCTGGAGGAGAATCACCCCTGAGGAGATGACTCTGATTTACAATGGAGGCGGGAACTACAACATCACGATTAGGCCCAGCTTCTACAATTCTAAAAGTAGTAGTGTCGACCTCTTCTGGAGGTGGGGGCAACAGCCAGGCTACTACCAGTTCATCCTGGTCAGGGTGCAGGACAACAGGGGGATAATTGTTGAATCATACTCCTACGCGGGTATAGAGTACGCTATTAGGGAGAACGCTGTCGAGCCGTTCTACCCGGGAGACCCGTCTAAGATTAAGGAGACGTATGTTTTCGAGCTTATTCCCAACGGCACGATGTACTGGTATAACACGAAGCTTTCAGCCCCGACGGACAACCCTCCCATCCCGCTTCCACCAGTTAAACAGGTCAGGCTGATGGCGACGAGAAACGGTGATCCCACCAGCACGGGTTACGACCCTACTTTCTATGAGGTGCCCTACCAGACTGAGGTCTGGGATGACAGGTATCTCTGGCCGAATAGTGAGAGCTTTCTGGATTGGAGGAGGAGGATTATGAACGGTTCTAAGATCGTGTTCGAGCTGAACTACCCGCAGGCATGCAGGCTGCAGAAGGTCATGCTAACATGGCTTGAGGATGCTGACGCCACCCCTCCGGAATTCCGTCTACACATGTATTACAACGGGTCTTTCGCCATCGTCAACAACGAGAAGTACATTCTGACGCTGCTGGCTAAGCCTACGAGCTACTGGGTAGACTGGTCGATAAGCCTCCAAGACCCGAGGAGCGGCACCCACGTCGAATACGTCTTGCTGGGCTACGATGTTTACCGGATGGACGGGGGCTGGTGGTTCCCGAGGAAGCTTCCAGCAGACGACTGGACCCTGCTTCCCAAACCCGTGGATAGGGACGGTACGCTGGTCGTCGAGGCTCCGGTTAGGATAGTGGCGTTCAGAAAGTCTAACAGGACCCAGGAGAGGCCTCCGGCTGGGCCTGTGAGCTATGACGAGATGCATTACGAGACTCTTCTCTACATACCCTACAATGTTTCATACTTCCTCTACGTGGCGAACGCGACGTGGCTTAGGAGCGTCCACATGGATTACGCCTATCTGTCTCTGATGGGAATGGTAGGCGGGACAGACAGGGATGCTGGAAGCCCCCTGAGGGCGAACTGGGGTTCCTTCGCAACCACTGTGACGAACCCCAGTATAGTTAACGGTACTTTCTCAAATATTCGAAACATAATGCATAGAGATAGGAATAATAGTCCGACTAACATTCCGTCTGCCCAATCATACGGCAACTGGACAGTGCTCTACAACGAGTACGCGGGCATGGCGATCTTTGCCTCCGAAGAATTCATCGACGAGCTTCGGAGCTACTTTATAGGAAACACTAGGATGGACCAGCTGTGGGTCTGGACCACGGCCGACTTTCAGAGGAGAGTGATGGAGTACGACGCTATCTACTGGAGAAGAGCGTCAACACCGGCCTACGACACCGACCCTGCGAACAAAATACAGTTTAAGGTTGCTGGTTTCCTGACGGAGGGCGGTAGGGCGGTTTCCCCATTCATCAACGCCAGCCTATGGTACAACCTCACCGACCCGAACGCCTTGCCCTTCCGCACGGTTGAAAGCACCAGCGGCACAGTCGCCGGTGAGCTTGTGCTCGCCAAGAGGAATGCTTTCATCTACGACGACTTCTCAACAGACCCGTTCTCCGGGAGGCTCGTCACCGATACTGGAGCATGGAGCTGGAACTCTACTGGCTACATACAGGTTTCCGCCGACGGGCCCTCTAACGCGAGCTGGGGTGGGGCGCATATCGCATACTACCTTAATACCACGCCGTCGACAGCCGGCACAATCTACCTGCTTTCGAAACAATGGTACAGTGCGACGCGAACCACTGGCCAGTCGGGTAGGCAGGGGGCTGGTTTAGCGATGATCAATTCACAAAACAGTTTCTACACGCTGGAGTTTTACTACGACGGGAACACTAGGCGTCTCGGAATATGGTATTACGATGGGGTAAAATGGGATTATTCTAACAGGGCTTCAAGCAGTTTATCACCCTCGACTTGGTTCATATCTCTTGGGAGCAGGAACGTTAACACGGGGGCGATGATGCTGACCGTGTACAATACAGGGGGCACACGAGTTGGTAATCCTTTAACTGCTAATACGGATCCATCCGTCTGGGCCAGCCTGGTTGGCCTCAGCATATTCAAGGAGAAAACAGGCTACGGCGTTTTAACAGCTAGGTTCGACGATTTTGTCGCATGCATCGATGCCGACCCTAGGTTCGTGAACGTGTCTGGGCTCACGCCGGGCTGGACTGTTGTCCTTAAGGATGAGAACGGAGCCATCGTAGCCAGTGCTCAGGCCAACTCCAGGGGCGTGGCCAGCCTAAACGTGATCACTAGGCCCATCGTTAAGAAAGCCACGATCGAGATATACTCCGGAGCCACG
>CAZWPT010000012.1:0-5826 GCA_964635675.1 uncultured Nitrososphaerota archaeon
TAATTCTTCGCCGGAAACCGGAACAAGCCTCATAAAAGATTCCCCCGCTTGATGAAGATAGTATTTTACCCGATCTCTATCTTTTGGACTCCTATTAGTTCTTTCTTTGGAAACTCTCTTCCTTTTTCAGCTTCTAAACAAAGTTCTATAACTTCTCTAATGTTCCTCATAACTTCTTCCAATGTCTTTCCCTGAGTGTAGCAACCTTTTAGATCCGGCACCTCTGCCACATAATAACCATCTTCATCCTTCTCTATGATTACTGTGAACTCCATCTTTTATTTGTAACCCTTTTCTTACTATATAAACTTTATCAGCTTTTCGCACCCTTAATTCTTTACCATTCCATAAACGTCTTAAGAAGATCCAGCCTTCTTATTTTCGTAAGGTAGATTATAGGGCTCGTGTTGGAAAGCGTCAAACCTATCTAATCATCAGGTCCCCTTACAGGGATCCTTGCCCTAGCCCTTATGTAGTCAAACTCCGTAACTGGTAAGCCAGCTATTTCAACAGCCCTACCTATGGATACCCTACCCTCCATGTAGAGCTCTAGGCCGAGCTTGTTCGGAAGGAGTTAACGTAATCCCAGTCTATAGATACGAGTAAATCATGCTCAGTAAACCAGTACTTCTTAGCCTTTAATGCCTCCTGAGACATGTAGCTCAATGATTAAATGTCATCCTCTCTTTAAATACTTTTTCCAATCCCATAGAATGCGCAAAATCCAGGAGAAAGGAAGCGTTGATTATAACATTACTGATAAAAACTCATAGTTGTGAAATACTGGGTCTGCACAACACGTGGAAGATTAACTCCAGCGAATCAGGATTCTGCACTTATTGTAAAGCTCCTTGACATAGGGGTTTACTACTTAGCGCGTGCCATCCTGACGAAGAGTAGAGTTTTTGAAAACCTGCTTTTCCCGGAGGTATTTTTCTTCACATTTATTGTTTAAATTACTACGTTGAAGTCATTAATTCTAAAAGATTTATAAACTCTCCCTATGTTGAATTAGAATAGCTGTAATGGTGGTAACTCTTGTCCTCCATAACTGTTGACGAGATCAGGAGGGCTGTCCGCGAGGAGGTTAGAAAAGCTCTACTGGAAGTTCTGATCGAGCTCATTCCCTATGTTAATGACGAGGAACAGAGGGAAATAGAGAGTTTTGCCGGATCCCCCAGTGACTACAGTAAAGAGGATTTCGTAGATTGGAGTGGAAGATAAGGATACATAGAAAGGCTTTAAAGTTTCTAGAGGAAATCCCAGAGTAAGAGAGGAAACGGGTTGAAGACAGATTAAATGACCTTCTAAATAGTCTTGAGAATGGAACATTATTGCATACCCGTCTAGACGTGAAAAAGCTGAAGGGTGCTTGGGAAGGATTCTTTAGGCTACGCGTAGGAAAAACAAGGATAATATTCAAAATCGAGGTTGAAAATAAAGATGTTATAGTGTATAACAACCATTACAGGAAACAGGTATATGAATAAGTATCTAGGAAGTTTTTCGAGAAGATAGTGATTTCCAAAGAGGCTTATCCTGGAATGTTCAAGCAGTAAGCTCCAGCATTTTCCTAGAGTTCCTCATGAGCTGGCATCGGCTCTGTTTCGATTAATCCTGATGCTGCAGTGTTTACTAGAAAACTTAGCGCGCGTTCCGTACTTGGCACCTGTGGTAATAGCTAGGTTATCTATTCATCCTCAACAATTTCCATTTCAATCTTACTGATGATACCCATGTCTGCCTTCCCCCTTATAGCGCGTGTAACCAAGCCTTCTACAGCGTCATAACATACAACCAGAACCTCGCATTAGGATATTTCTTATGAGCTTCTGAAGCCTTCGAGAGGAAAATTCCCAGTTCCTTGCTCCACTCATTCTAGTTTCTATCACCTTGTCCATCTTCTCGTGAAGGTGGTTCTACGTAAAGCCGGAGCTTAACAGCAAGGCATTTTAGAAATGCCTATTAGACTCAGGAAGTAGCCACCGATATCCCTTGTGCACTCGTTTTCGAATTATATCTCAATCCAAAAGAAGCTTTTGCTCTTGTATTGCTTAAGCTCTTCTCTAGCTTTTCACGGAGCCCTGCTTGAAACCCTCAACTTGAGATAGTAATTGCTCATCTTAACCTTCCTCCTATTCCATACTCTTGATGAAGATTCTTAACCTCCCAGCATGTGACTTAACTCTTTAAAGTAGTCGAATAACCCTATCCGCCTGATTCCATTGGGATACATTTGGTAACTATCTGATAAAAGGTTTAGCATTCTATAATACTTCGAAATTAAACCAGAACCTTGCGCTGGGATACTTCCTGCGGATTTCTAGGGCTTTCATGAAGAATTCGCCGAATTTTTTGCCACGCCAGTTCGTGATCTCTATTGTACGATTCATGTTTTCCTCGGGCGTTGACTCTTTTTCGGAAAACCATCGGAGGAGCCTCTTGGCGACCTCCAAATCCTGAGGGTTCTCTCTTGAGAGTAGTTCTCTTGTTGCAAGACGGTTTACCTCGTCCTGCATCTCTTTCAAATCAAGTATCTCGCACGGCCAGAGCGCACGTTTTCCCCTTCCTTCTATTGCTCTCACAATCCTCACTTTCAATTTTTCCCTCATGGAGTTGAAAAGCCTGTAGACCTCCTCGTAGTAGAGAAGTGGTAAGTTAAGAGGAGAGCCGATGAAAGACTCCTTGTATCCTAATGGACTGTCGTGAAGGCGGTCACCCGTGTAAATAAGCATCGGTATGTATTTGAAGCCCTTGAGCTGCAGTGCCTCGACATCGCTCCAGTGGAACCACATGCTCTCGATCTGCTGGAGTTCCATCCTCGCCCTTTGTAAGCACCTGCTTGAAACCTCTATGCGTAGTGAGAAAGTCGTCATTTCCTACCCTCCAGTCCACTCCACACCCTTAACGAAGATCCTCAACACACTTTTATTGTTCTTGTAAAGCTCTTTAAGATGCTCAAACAAAGCTTTTGCACTTGGAGATTGAGGCTCATCATAGAACCGATACATAAGGATCGCATTAACACCTTTAACAACCTCCTCCTTTACGACGCTTAAATACTTGTTGACCTGATTCTTTAACTCCTCGGCTGAACCTCCTTCGTATCCGTGCTTAACCTCAACATACATTTTATAACCCTTCCATTCACCCACATAATCAAAGATGCAGTTCTTATATACTTCATGTTGATATTCCACCTCTGTAATCCTTCCACCCTCGCTTTCAAAGCGCATCTTCTCATAGTACATTGCTATGAAGTGCTCAGGTTTATCTAGTGCTTTGTCTAAAACCTTTTCGTTTATGCCACGTATCGTTAAATGTTCGCCCTCCGCATCTTTGTATTTCACTATTAGGACATCTTTCAACGTGACGCTGCTACCATGCTCGATAATTTCGAACTCGGGCTCGTACTTCAGACCAACTATTTCATCATAGTTGCCTTCTCCCCACGCGACCTCCGGGGTAACCTTCACCGACCTGCCGTCGTCTCCTAGGGTTAGCCTGAAACCGATTGCGTCTCCGCTCTTAAGCGGTATTTCAAGGTTCACGATACTGCCCTTGGGCTTCTTGAAGCCAGCGTCCCCGACCTCGAAGCTCCTAGATGCTCCGGCGTCTTCAACTATTAAATACCTGACCCCAGAGTCATCAACCTCAATCCTCAGGCTGGTGTCTCCAACGCTAGCCCCAAGCCCGTTCATCCTTGCCACCGCGACGCCCAGCACTTTTCCAACGCCCTCGATGTCGAGCTCCATCCTAGTGCTGGTGATCCACTTCATCCTCCTCTCGCCGCCGGCCTCGTAGGCAACCCCGACCACCGCCATCCCTTTCCCCATGTCGCTGACGAGGCTCTCATACGCATCCTTCCCCAAGATGTCCGCAAGGGTCTCCCTGAACTCTAAATACCTCTGCCCCGGCTCAACTCCTATGAACCCGGCCTCGTTATCCAGGAAGTAGGCTGGGCGGCTCGGAGGATTGCTGCTTACTGCGAAACTATCTGTGGACTCAACATTTCCGCTCATGTACTTGACGTAGACCAGCCTGGCTACAACCTGCCCGGAGTCGTCCCTGACGAGCTTCTGGTAAACCCTGTTGACTGAAGTATGAGTATCCTTAAACAATATGTCTAGGCTTCCCTCGTTACCGACATGGAGGATATGCTTCTCCCCTTCCGAATCAACGAACTCAAGCTTAACATAGACGTTGCTACTGGTTCCGCCTAGTTCCGCGTCAACTTTAATCCTGTAATCGTCGGGAGTCATAAGGTAAACATTCTCCCCTTCGACGGCAAGAGTGAGCCCGTATGCTTTCTCAACATGTTTCAGGAGAACGTCGCCTTCAACCCTTAGACGGGTAAGAACTTCCCCGGGATTGGTTTTCATGAAGATGAGGACGTATGTATCTCCGTAGGAGGTGCCCTTAAAGTAGACGGCTTGTTGCCCATCCTCAATCATCCTTACATCCTCCATCAACTCTCCCGACGCCTGTTCAACCGCTTGAACCCAGTAGTACCCCGGCTCAACCTTCCCACCGATCTCCAGCTGGGCGCCTTCCTCAGCGGTCGCCGTAGCCATTGAAACAAGCATCTTCGCATTCCTCTCAACAGCCTTCTCCCAGACTTCGAGCATATTAGGATTCTTCGATACAGCCTCGACCAATGCATTCGCTACGTTTTTTCCTTGCTCAAGGTCCGCGGTCTTGAAGTAAGTGTTGAACAGTCTAAGCCAGAGGTTTTCTCCAACTTTTGCTAACGCTTCCCTCAGGTTTCCAAGCTCCTCTTCACTCAGCTCAGCGAGCTCCCCCGTGGTCCCAACCACCCATTCCACGCTCGGGTTTGCCTTCTGAGCCCAGCATGCAAATTCATCTGCGAACCCCGTGTTCTTAGAGAGCAGGGTATCGATGCTTCTCGCTAGGCTCTCAGCTGCTTCTTCCCCTAGTTTCGTTGCCCTTGCGCAGAGCTCCCTTATCGCTTGGATGGCTTCATCGCTAATCTCCTTCCTCTTGGCCGCGTCCAGAATCTTCTCCATGATGCTGCCCCAGAGGCCTGCGAGGTCTGCTGCGCCCTTCGCATCCATCTTCAGCACTTCGATGACCGGGATGCCCAGCTCCTTCATCCTGCTGATTATCGATATGAGCATTCCGAAGCCCTTCGCCATCTTAGGCGTGTTCCTAACAACGCTGATCGCATCAGTCATCGCCGGGGTTAGCCAGTTCCACACGCCATGCAGAACAGTCTTGGCCTTAGCCCCCAGCGAAGCGGAGGTTGTTCCGCTTAGTGCGAGGTAGCAGAAGCCCGCGAGGAATTCTAAGAGGCTTATCGCTATTCCGGTAACCTTGCCCCACACTCTTCCATTCTCATACGGCCCCGCTTTCCTAAGTCCAAGCAGTACCTCCCACTCCCACAGGCTCAGGTCCGTGCCTACCCTAGCGATGAAGTCCATGACGGAGGAGAAGTTGGCCTCTATGGATCTGGCGATGCGCATCATCTCGTCCGCCGCACCGCTCAGCATGCCGGCTGTCCCATGGTAGCCTAGGTTGCTGAACTGCCTCGCTTCGTCGCTGATAATATTGCTCGCCTCCTTCAGCGTGAAGGCTGTTGAAAGAACCTGGCCCAGCTCAACGTACTGGGTGACTGCATTAATCAGGATCATCGTTGAGAGGAATGCTAGCACGCTCAGCTTCAACGCCATTGCTCCGACAGTGCCTCCTCCAGCGGCGCATAGAACAACCATCACCATCCCGGTGAGGACTATCCTCCAGGCCTCGCCCTTGAAGCCGTCCCAGAAGCCCCTCCAGAACACCGAGGACTCGGGCTCAAGCCTGAAA
>CAZWPT010000013.1:0-9364 GCA_964635675.1 uncultured Nitrososphaerota archaeon
CTAATTCCTATGGGTAGGGCTTCCATACAGAGAAAGATTTCCTGAAGCCGTGCTCTCGTCCATAGGTGTAAACCTTATATCCAGACGTCCATGTGCCAGTCCTGATCCAGAGCGTCGCATATGGGATACTGCTTCTGCTCACGCCTAATCCTACGGATACCGAGGGCCAGTTTCCGCCCAGGTTGAAGCTTAGACCCACGTTGAAAGTCCACGCTAAATCGAATCTTTGAGTTAGGGGAATGCTTCTCCATGGGTGGTTTTGGTCAGTGATGTATGGGTCAGATCCTGAGGCTTGGCCGTCCCAGGATGAGGTGGAATGGCCCGCGTATATTGGATCCATGGAGGTATCGGCCGCGTAAACTTTCTCCCTGTAGAATCTGGTGTTGGGAATGGAGATGTGGCATAATACGTATTTGAATTGAAACACCTCCGTGCCTTTTAGTTTACCCGTGCACTCGGGGGTTCCAATGCCGCTATCGAGCGTTACCACCGTGCTCCCTGGAGAACACCAGTCTGTTACATACATGTTTAGATACGAGTCCCATGTTCTCTCCTTTGTTTCCACATCCACCTTCGCACCGATGGGCCATTCTGAATATGCCCAGATCTGGTCCCACACGGCATACTCTACAACTATTGTATCCTTCCACGTTTCACTGTCCGGGGGTACGCTTAAGACGCCGGCTGGCGATGGTGCCTCGCGCTCCAGAGGCTCCTCTAGAACAACCTCGGCGGAGAAGGTGTCTATCGGCCAATTCATGAAGGTAGGGTCGAGAGCTGTAGTTAGGCTTCCCAAGAAGCCGGTTTTATCATCGTATGCAAGTATCCAGATGTTAGTCGCGGGATATACATCCGCCTCCCTGCCCAAGCTTGGCAGGTAAAGCCTGTTCATTTTCACCCTTGGAATCGTAAACCAAAACGCGTAAATGCCATTTCCCCCGCCTGAGCCCTTTGCTATGAGACTCGGCCCTCGGTCTGTCAGGTGGAATACTTGGATAATAGGATAGGGTGCTTCCGCACCGTTCCTCGTCTTCACTCTAATGAGTATGTTGACGTGTTGAACATTCGGGTCTGTTAAAGGCTCTACAGCCACGTATATCAAGGGTAGTACTAGAACGAGGATGAGGAAAAGCATGATTACCATGGAAACCCTATCGGGTTTAGGCTTGCTCACAGCCATCTCTACTTGGATAAGCATCGGAGGTATATATATTGTTCAGAAAAGTGTAGTTTTTGACTATAAAGATATTTTTATGGCGCATTAATAACTTATTAATAATTTCGAATACCTACAGAAAAGGCTCTGCGCCAGCGTTTTTCCTACGCCGTCTCCTCCTTAAACGTGTTCGTACCCTATTTAATAAGCGTTACAGCCGCTTTAAACATAGCCGAATACTTGTACTAGAGTTGCTTGATGCTAAAAGTGGGACTGAAGCCAGCAATACTCCTCAACCGTCAGAACATGCTTTCTTTTAACCCTATATTTCTACAAGCTTTTTGCAACCGTCCGGTTCTATCAGGTACGCGGGTCTTCCCACTCCCGCGTAGAGAACACGATGCTTGGGCTTACCGTTTAGATGGCTGACGACGTTTTTCCCATCGAGTATCGCGGTTTCTCTCCCGGCTAAGCTTGATGCCTCCTCTATCTCTATCTGGTAGAATTCCTTATGGTCGCTAGCTATTACGATTGCATCAGTGCCCTGCACTGCCTTCCTCCAGTCCCTGAGTATCTCAATGTCTTTACCCTCGACTTTTTCAACGAGTGGGTCGCAGACCTTAACCTCCGCCCCGGTTTTTTCAATGAACTCGAGTATTCTCAGGGCTGGGGAAAGCCTAGTGTCTGAAGTTCCTCCCCGGAAGGATAATCCGAGGAGCGCGAAGCTGCATTCAGACGGGTTCATTTTTAGAAACCGGATTGCCCTAGCAATCTTGTCTATGAATAGCTCGGTTGCTTTTTCATTAATGCTTCTCGCCGACTGCGTGATTTGAAGCTGCACTCCCTGGTTGAGCGCTGTCTCAATTATGAAATAAGGGTATACTGGTATGCAGGCGCCCCCTACGCCGATACCCGGCTTGTGTAGGTGTGAGAAAGGCTGGGAGTTGGCTGCTGCTCTCACTTCATCATACGCCACGCCCATCTTCTCGCAGAGGAGAGCAAGCTCATTGGCTAACGCTATGTTGACGTCGCGGTAGACTCCTTCGAACAGTTTCTCAGTTTCAGCTGCAACAGTGCTGGACATTTTGATCACGCCTGTCTTAACGACTGCTGAATATAGTTTTGCAACCAGGTTTAGGCTTACCACGGAATCGCAGCCAATTATCTTCGGGTACTTTTCTAAATAGTCTGCTAAAACTGTTCCGGCTGAGATTCTTTCAGGACTATAGGCGAGGGCGAAATCCTCATCCGCCTTTAAGCCACTAGCCTCCTCTAGAATAGGCTTAACCACGTTTCGCGTCGTCCCCGGCGGTATAGACGTCTCTATGATTACCACATCCCCCTTTGCTAGGCCCATGCCTATTTCCTCCGAGACTCTAATAATCGGAGTTAAGTCGGGCTTCTTTTCTCTTGAAAGGTATACTGGGACCGCGATTATTTTTATGTCTGTTTCACGCGCCCCGTAAGAGTAATCGTCCGTAACCTCCAGCAACCTCCTGCTTCTCAAATTCTCTATGTACTCGGATAAATAGGCTTCCTCGGGGAAAGGGGATAAGCCTGCTTCCAACAGTCTTATCGCCTCCTTGTCAAGCGTCATCCCTATTATCTTCGCACCCGCCAGCCCCCATCCGACCCCAATGGTTAAGCCCACATGCCCGAAGCCGAATACCCCGACTCTATACGCGCTTTTCCTCAGGTTTTCAACAGCCTCTTCAGGCGTGGCTAGGAACGGCTTCATCCGAATAGTTTGACAAGCCTGTTTTTTAAAGATTAACTGGGCCCCAGGGTTTAAAGAATTAATAGCTGCCTGCGACAGTGTTGAAACGATACGTTGCCCGGGAAAACGATCATGATAGACGTGCTTACGCCTAAGCAGGCTCTTCTATTCGGTAAGGTTAAGGAGAAGCTTGAGGAGAAAGGTTGCAGAGTACTCGTAACTTCACGCAGGTATGTGGAGTTAACCAACATTTTCAAACTGTCACGTATCAAACCAGTTGTTATAGGTAGGCATGGGGGTGGAGAACCCTATGGGAAACTCGCCTCGTCTCTCGACAGGACGCTCAGCCTTTTAAGACTCGTGAGGAAGACTGCTCCAGACATTGTTTTAAGCTTCAGCTCACCGGAGGCCGCTAGGGTTGCGTTTGGACTAGGTATTCCCCACGTCGCTGTTAACGATTCCCCCCATTCAACGTATGTTGCGAGGCTAACGATTCCTCTCAGCCGTAGGCTTCTAACCCCCAGGGTTGTTGGGAAAAAGGTCTGGCTGAAATACGGCATAAGCGGGAAGGATATAGTTACCTATAGATCTCTAGACCCCGTCGCATGGCTGAGAGACTTTACCCCTGCGAAAAGCATTCTCAGGAAATACGGCTTGGCTGAAGGCGAGTACTTCGTCTACCGGCCTGAGGAATATAGAGCGTCCTATTTAAGCGTGAGACAGCTGACGCTTGAAACCGTTTCAAAGGTTTTCAAAAAAGATAAGTGTCTAGCGGGGTTGAAAATCGTCATCGTGCCCAGGTATGAGAAGGAGACATATAGAATGTTTTTCAGAAAACAGGACTTGGTAATACTTGAACACGGCGAGGATACTCGCTCAATACTATTCTATTCAAAAGGGTTCATTGGAGCAGGAGGCACGATGAGCGCTGAAGCTGTGCTCATGAGGGTACCGGCAGTATCAATCTATCCTTCCTCCACGATTGTTGAAGGGTTCCTTGTTAAGAAAGGGTTACTCGTTAAACCTGCTGGGGAGAAAGACTTGCGCAAATGGTTGAGGAAAACTGTTTCTCGAGAGTTCGAGGAACGTGAAAGGCTTTCGTCTCTGAAGAGACTTAGAAGAATGGAGGATCCTGCTGAAAAGATTTCTGAAACCTGTTTAAACCTGCTTTGAGGACTCTGCTTCTCCGCGTCTCATCTCTCTCAAGAATAGGTGCCTGTATAGGTAAAGCCAGGCGAATATCCACAGCAGTATGAGCAGCAGTCCAACGACGGCTTGAACAAACCCTACTAGGAGCCTTGGCAAAGGTCTCAGGATCCTCTCTATGTTCACCTGAATAGTGTAAAAAACGTGCGAGCCGAATATTATCAAAACATAGTTAAACAGAATCAGGAGGACCAGGGGTTTAAGGCTGAGAAGCCTACTCATATTCTCACCACAACCCTAGTGCGACTGTTAAAATAGTCAGCATGTTTGATAGGGCGCATAGGGTCATGATTGCTTTTATAATCTCCTTCTCGCTCCTAAAGCCCAGTGCAGCGACGAATCTCGTCAGAGTTATTGGTGCTTTCAAATCCCTGTTAGCATATATAGTGCCGTTCTCTGAAACCACTATGGGTCTCTCTTTCAACTCGGATCTTTCGAAAAGCCTTCCGACGCTGGAAAGGTTGAAGAAGCCGTTCGTCAAATGAGGTAGTAGACTTATTATCAAGGGTATTTCACAGCCCTGAATGACTGAGAAAGCTAGAAGCGCACCGCCTATTGAAAGGGTGCCGGTATCGCCTACGAAAACCCTAGCCGGATACTTGTTGTACGCGAACAATGCCAGCATAGGGGGGAAGACAATGCTGAAAAGCAGGCCTGTCAAAAGTATGTCGAAGCCTCCTCCCATAGAGTGTTTCAAAGCCACCGTAAGGGTCAGCGTCGTTAAAACCATTAGGGAGGAGCCTGTCGCAGTCCCGTTCATAGTGTCGAACATGTTAACCGAGTTGGACACTACCGCGAGCAACCCTGGAATAACCACCATGTATATTAAAGGTATGCGGAAGATTATTCCCAAGGGTAAAACTAGGCTTCCGGAGTAGGGGTGTAACAGGATTAAGGGTAATCCGGCTGCAGCTGTTAGAAGAGGCTTCTCCAACGCGCCCAGCTTCTTCAAATCATCTATTACTCCTACAAGCCCGGTTGCAAGCACTGTAAGCAGTACTCCCAGTACTTCAGAGACATGGAGGTTTAGCAGAACCGCTGGAATCGAGGCTGCTGCAACCCCTATGATGAACGCTAAGCCACCCATCTCCGGGATCCTCGGCTTCCCGGGCTTATGGTAGTCCACCCCGGAAATGCCGAGTTTAATGAAATTCCTAGCTATGTATTTCAGGGTTAGCATGGATGTGGCGAGGCCTATTGCTCCAGAAGCGGCTGCGACGAGCACAGGGTTTTCCAGCATGTTCCTCCCGAAACGGTGCTAATGTTATTTAATAAGTTTTCCAAGCATGAGGGCGATAGTTTAATAAGCCTATTTTCATGGCTAGCGGTGTCCTTTGAGCTGGAACGGAGGCGGTGGGAGGGGCGTCTTTTTCCAGAGAATCGTTTTGCTGATGAGCCTCTCCCTTATTCTTCTCTACATAGCCTACGAGCTTCTGGAGGCGCCGTCAAAAGACTTTCTGACGTTGAAAATAATTGATTTCAAGGAGGAGAACAACGAGTTTTCCATAGTGTTTTTCTTAAGCAATAATTCAAGCGAGAAGCGCGAGGGGCATCTAATACTCTTAATCGGGTATGAGGGTAGCAGAGTCTCAGAGAATACCACTTACTACTGTTTTACAAATTTCAAAACTTTTAACTTTAGCGTTGTCAAGCTTAATCCCGGAGAATCGAAAAAGCTCTATGCGGAGCTGCCTCCGGACCCTGAGGCTGAGAGGATCATAATAGTCTATTGCTATGATTCAAACAATATTGTTAGAGCAGAGTATCATAGCCCAGTGTTGCTGAGGAGGGATAGTACAGTATGGGTTCAAACATGGATAAGTTGAGGCAGCGGCAAGACTGGTGTTTAATCGCAGTATTTTCAATCGCCTTACTGTTAAGGATCATGCCGTCGGTTAAGTATGGTTTGCCATACGGGTTCGACGTTTACGAGTTTGTTTCAAGAGTGCTTGTGCTCAACGAGGGGCTGACCGTGTCCCTGCCCCACGGCCCACTCTTCTATTATCTTCAACTGGCGATTCTCAAGACTGCGGGCTACGACATGTTTATGAAAATCCTCACTTTCATTGAACCACTCGTCTTCGCTTTTTTCATCCTGCCGCCCTACTTTGTTTCAAAACAGTTTAAAACTGGTGGCAACAAGCCTGTCTACACGCTTCTATATCTTTCCGTGGTCAACCTGCTTGTGCATCAGATAGGGGGTGTAATAATACCGGAGGGGCTTGGAATACTGTTCTACGGGCTATCCATGCTGTTCACGATGAGGGCTTTAACCGTTGATTGGAGATGGATGTTCCCCGCGATGCTCTCCGGGTTTTTAACCGTCATGAGCCACCACCTCTCAGCTTTTCAACTCATACTGTTTTTCTCCTCGCTTTTCCTCTCCTACCTTTACTGCTATTTGAAGCATGAGAAGACTGGCAGTCTATTCCGGCTGCTGTTTTTAATGCTAGCAACCATTATTCTCCTGCTCGCCTCATCAGCATCCATTTGGAGCCTAGCCGCTGAGGAGGAAAACATGCTGAAACTAGTCTTAAAAATGGTTTTTGAAAAACCTGTTCTCCTGATCCCAATAGCGGCCGCGATTATTCTCCTCCCGGTCGTCACAGTTGGAATAGTGGGGTTCGTGAAAAAATACCGGAAATTCACTTTCACAAAGACTTTCACATGTATACTGCTGGTTAGCGTAGTAACCCCCGTCGTCTTAACAGTCGTGTTCCGCCCTGAGGCTTTACCAACAATCCTGTGGTTCACCATACCTATTTCACTAGGCTTCTTACCCTTCACAATCCACGGCTTAATACAATACTGCAAGAAAAGCTCGCTTTACGACGCGCTGTTCTTCCTAGCTCCACTCGTGATTTTCATGGTTGAAGCTTCTTTCATACTTTCGCTGGAGGGTTATCGCGTGCTTATTTACAGGATCCCCACGTTCATCATGTTTTTTGCCGCCCCACTGGCCGGCTACGGGCTAAGCTGCTTCAGCAGCGGGTTGAAAAGCATGGAGAAAGAGTATCTGGCGGGAATGATTGTTGCCTACTTCATGCTTTCACTCGCATCCACATCCTATCCTAAGCCGGAATTCACATACGGCATTAGAGAGTCAATCAGCTATTCTGAGCTTAAGCTTGCCAGGGACGCTTACAACTACTCGGCGCTTTTCAACTCTAAAATCGATACTGACACTAGGCTCGGTGCTCTTCTAATGTTCATATCCCATAGAAACGCTTCCTGGGTGGGCAACTTGACAGCATGGTTCTCACCGTCGAACTCTTGGCTTGTAAATGTGTCAGTCACCGGAAAGCCATATCCGGTTGAAAACGATGTTTTAATAGTTACCTCTGACGCTATGAGGGAAGCGTATGGCGGCAGGGTTGTCAACCTGATAACCAAGCCCTCGGGACCCCTTTGGGAGGAAGCCATCGATTATCTTAACAACTCTCCGGGCATAGATAGGCTGGAGGACGTTCAGAATGGTGCAATCTACATGCTTTCGCCCTGGAAAAAGTTAAATCGCAGCGATGCTGAACAGCATGGCGATGGTTAAAGCAGTGGTGCTGATAAGGTGTAGGGCCGGAACCTACAAGGATGTTGTCAGAAGGCTTAGAGAATTAGAGAACGTTAAGCTGGTTTTTTCAAGCCTAGGCGCGTACGACGTGGTTTCTAAAGTAGAGGCGAGTAATCTGGCTGAGATAGCCAAGGTGGTTCGCACAATAAGGTCTTTTAAAAACGTCAGCGCTACTGAAACTCTGGTCGAAGTGGAGGGGGAGAAATCCTAGATGACGTACAGCTGCGTCCTTATTAGCGTTGACGATGGGAAAATGGCTCAGGTCCTTGAAAAAATCAGAAAGATAGAAGGCGTAATCGATGCTTTCGAATGCTTCGGAAGATTCGACATAGTCGCCATTCTTCAGGCGAACGATGTTTCGGAGCTTGCTCTGCTAACTGCAGAGATAAACTCGATCGAGGGTGTTGAGAAGACCGAGACGCTGGTTGCAAGCTGAAGACAGGCTATTTTAAATGCTCCCAGCCTCTTCTTAAGACTCGGACCGTCTTACCGTCCTCCCTGCGGTACCAAACCCCCTTGCGACTTATGAGCCTCCCAATAGGTGTCAAAGACCCTCCCGCATGCTCAACCTTTCTAACAGCCATTCCCCATTTTTCTCTCGGAATTACTGCTACAAGCTCAAACTCCTCGCCCCCGTGGAAAACCATTTGAGAAAAAGATGCTCCAAGCATTCTAGAGGCTTCTTCCAGGCCCTTGCTGACCGGTAGGTTCTCGACGAGGATCCCGTTCCCAGTCCCCTGTATAAGATTGTATAGGGATACTGCGAGGCCGTCACTAGAGTCGGTGCATGCTACTGCAACACCGTTAAGAGCCATGCCCTCCCTAAGCCGCGCGACGGGCCTGCAGATTTTCCTCAATACTCTTTTCCTCAGGGATTCAGGCAGCCTGTGAAGGCTTCTCATCAGCTTGAAGCCTACGTATGTTTCCCCGAAGGTTCCGGTTACGGCGACAATGTCCCCCGGCTTCCCACCTGTTCTAGGGATCGGCAGCCTGTTTGAAAGAGACAACGTGGCCACGCTAATAGTAACGCAGGGAGACTCATTCGTATCCCCGCCCATAAGCGTCCCCCCGTAAAGATTAACCGCGTCCCTCCACCCCTTTACAAGCTCCTTAAACCTTCTCCACCCGAATCCTCGTGGAAGCCCGATTATAAGATAGTAGTGGGTTGGGGCAACTCCTTTGGAAGCTATGTCGCTAACGCTTATCGTGAAGCTTTTAAAAGCGATTTGTCTGACCGTCATGAAGGGGGGAACATCGGTTGTTTCAACCAGCATGTCTCCAGCGAAAATGAGATGTTTCTTGCTAAGCATGCAGCCCCAAGCGTCATCGTAGGGTGAAAGAATATTGCCAGACTGCGGGAACCTCCTCTTTATGAAATCTATTATCGCGTACTCGCTAAATCCGCTACGCTTCATCCCGTCCTCCCAAAGAAGAGCATGTTTAAGCTAGTTTAACCTTTTACCACCCCTTTAAGAAGCGAAAACGTTTTAAACTCCTCTGGAAAACTTTGATCAAGCCTCGGTAACTCAGCCTGGTAGAGTGGCAGCCTCGTAAGCGAAAAAGCCGGGGAAGCTGTTAGCCGAGGGTTCAAATCCCTCCCGAGGCTTCTTAAAGGACTTATTTCTTAGAAAAGCCTCTGAGCACTCTTAACCGCATTAAAGCTATGCTTAAAAGTTAGGGTCCTGTTTAAAGCGTGTTCAGCGTTGAGTTGAAATGC
>CAZWPT010000014.1:0-27825 GCA_964635675.1 uncultured Nitrososphaerota archaeon
GATTGGAGGTGGAAGAAAGATGGCTTGGAGGAAAAGAAACGGGGAGAAGAAGATCGACTGGGAGGAGGTTGCGAAAGACCTTCGCGCAGACATCCCCCCAAGAGACCACCGTAACGTAAGAGTCTGCTTCAAGTAGACCCAACCCCGAAATTTATCGTCCACTTTTTCCAATTTTAAAAATCTCCTTATTTGGATCAAGGTTGCGCAATGCGCATGCCTTGAAAACAAGTCTGCTTTAAAAGTCTTCTTAAAACTTATAAGAGTCTTAGAAGACCACTCTCTGGATGGTTAAACGGCAACTATTGATGATTTTTTCCACTCTCTTACTCATAGCGATTATATCTACTTGGGAAAAACCTCTCTCAGCCCAAGTGAGCTACGTGAACTACACTATGGTTTTAAACGTCGGAGTATTTTTCGACCAGCCCCCGCAAAAAACCGTTAATTTCACCATGTGGCTTGGGCCATACGGTTTTTCATGGAGCATGAATCAAACAGGCAGCTTAACTCAGCAGCGGGAAATAAGTTTGGATGCACGCATAGCACAGAATCAGCGTCTACTTCTTCCCTACAGCATCTCGTTGCATACTGATTCATGTCTTCAGCTAAACAGGCTGGCGGTTATAACTGATTACTATGGCACGGTTCAGAGCTGGAGCGTAAGGCTCCTTGGCAGGAACTATACTTACTATATTGGCCAGCTTAGGTGGAGCAGCACGTACCGATTTGAATCCAGTGTAGATTCTATACTAGAGTACCGTGTTAACAACACGGGTAGAACAATCAACATCCGCTTGGCGCTGAGGGCAAGCTTAGCCAAGCTTTACACGCTTGACTTAACGCCTTTTCAAAGGCTTGGCGCTAGACTCCTGTTCGACGAGCCTACGGGGACTCACATAGGTTTTTTTGAGAATGGGAGCCGCTTCCTAATAGCACGCAGCAATGTGAACAGCTTAAAGCTTTCAGGCAGATACTTGCTTGAGCTTCACACGCTTGAATCCAGCCCGACGCGGCTCACATTCCCGTTTGAAATGAATTTGAACCCAAACAGGGAAACCCTTAAAATTGGGCCAGTAATTTTCAGAGCACTCTTCAACTCGACCGACAGCCTGATTAGAGCTTCAGACGAGTTTCTGAGTGAAACGAGGATTTACGCTCCAGACATATCTGCAAAGCTTCAACAGGCAAGATCATACTTAAACGATGTTAGACCAGTAAACTTAGAGGAACTTGGGGATATGAATATTTTTCCGCTTGAGGGGGCTATTAATCTGGTTTGCGAAGCCAGCAGCAGTATCGGTATGCTAGTCTTATCATCAGGAATGCTAATCGTCCCGATCGTGCTGACTATAATTCTAATAGCGGGGGCAGTTGTCTCGCACCTAATATTCAACGGAAGCAGGAAATTGACTATCTTACTCTTCATACTCTTCTCGCTAACAGCCTTCGAACTCCACCCTGGTTTAAGACTAATACTCTTCTCAACGAAGCCGAAAGCGTTGATAGACCTCTGGTCCATCTCAAACCTCACGTATGGAATACCATTCCTACTGCTTCCACTCGCCTCAGTCATCATAAGCATTATACTTTTACTTTTGACGGCGCGACTAATGTTCAGATACTCGGGAACAGCCACGATCTACAGCCTAGCTGCGTCAACCGCGGTTAGAATGCTTAAAAGCAGGAGGCTTAGAGGCGCCCTAGTAATACTTACCGTTACAACAATAGCGATGGCAACCGTCCCAGCCATAACTCTGAAAACAGTCGTGCCACTCGTAACCTTGCTTCAAGAAGCCCGGGAGGGGGAAGGAACGATTTTTTTCGCAAAAACTTGGCTGGCAAGAGTAGTAGTATCAACTCCTGCAGGCACATTTGAAGAAAAGTATAACGGACTCTTTTTAATGAGTCTTGAAGAAGCTGCTTTCTACGCGGGGAAACTTGGGATGAAGGAATACACACCGATTTGTATAGCGTTCCATGAATTAGAGTTTTTGCAGAAAGAATCCGCCCCAAGCCAGTTAAACCTCACCTCGCCTAGAGGAAACATCACAATAGCTTTAGACAATCAAGAGTCGGGGGGCCTGATAATATTTGCAAACCTCACCTTCATGAAAAATCATTTAGGACTAAATTTTTCGGGAGATTTTAAAAACGGTATTCTAATCGATAAGGAATTTCTCCAAAAACAGTATTTCCCAAGCCAGTTAAACGTAATGGGTTTAAAATTGAATGTCACGGGAGTATTCGACAAATCCACTCTGCAAACGCCTAGCGGAGAAGGGCTAGAGAGTTATCTTAGAAGCAGATCAATCTTCATAGGGACAATAAACTGGGACGCTGTACAAACCTCATCCAGATTAACAAGCAATAATCTTTTGACAGAGGGCAATAGGATGATCATCATATCGAGCCCAGTGATCGGATTGGTAGATATCGAGGCTTTGAGAAAACTTCCCGCTTCCAAGAGAGTCGTGGCAGTAATTGGAACCTATACTATTGCCAGCCTGGCTGAAATGGAGAACCACCTAAAGACACTAGTCTCATCTCACAAGATCTGGCTCAGCCGAGCCATAACAACCGGAGGATCAGGCGTCTCTATCGACGTTGTCTCCTCTTACTCGGCAACAATAAATAAAGGCTTGCAGCTTGAGACCATTCAGCTTGGAGCACCGCTCCTAATGGCTTTAGGCAGCTGGGAATCCGTTCTCATGATGATACTGATAGGCTCTCTCATCATTCTAAACGCGATGTTAAACTCGATATACGAGCGAAGGAAGGAGTCAGTAATAATGTCTAGCCTGGGCGCATCTCCAAGCTTCATAACCTACTTGTTTTTGACAGAGGGCTTGATAATAGGGGTGATGGGAGGCTGCTTAGGATATGTTCTAGGCTATGCTTGGGCATATTCAATAGGCGCTAGCAGTCCTGAAATATTTACGGAGCTCTACAGCCTGACACCACTGCTCCTGGTTTTCACAATCGCCATTCTGGTTACAGGCATCGGCTCAGCTTTCCCCGCGAAGGAAGCCATCCTTAAAATAGTCCCGAGCAAAATAATGCTGGTCAGGGGAGAAATAGCCGTTAAAACAGAGAAGGACGGCTCTAAAAGAGCCTCAACACCTATTCGACTAAAGAAGAAGGATTTAGATCAATTCTCCTCCCTCGTCATAAATATGGCGCAATACCATTCCTATTCTCTTTACGGCATTATCGTACACTCGTATGAAAAAGAGGAGGACGGGGTGAAATTGAACTTGAGCTATAAGGCGGTTTCTGGGCTTTCTGAAAGAATAGCGGATTACGATGTTGAGATTAAATATGTTCCTGACGGAGAATTCTACAATGTCGAGTTGATTGTTAAGAATGTTGAGAGGAGTTCGTACGCCTATGTGGAGCATAAGGCATTGATGAAATCGATGCTTTACGAGCTGCGCGACGAACTTTTGAAGATCACTGTTTCAGAGGAGTGGACATCCAGCAGGAAGGGGAGAAGAGTATAAAATTTTTAAGCGAAAGCCTCGTCTAATTACTGATGACCATAACCTGGTATCCCACTGTTTTCCCAGATCGTTGCGACGGTTGTCGAGAACTAGATAGGCCTAAATGCATAGAGTTCTGCCCCCACGATGTTTTCGCACTAGTAGACGGTAAAGCGATGGTTGCAAACCCGCAGAGCTGCGTCGAGGGCTGCATAGCCTGCATGCCGCTTTGCCCCAAGAAGGCAATAGAGTTCCCGAGGCAGCAGGGCTTAAAAACTGAAGGATCCTGGTCAAAGGGTTTGAAGAAAGTGGTTTGCAAGAAATGCGGTAAAAGCTTCTGGACTAACGAGGATAGAGAACTCTGCTGGGAATGCAGCAGCTCAACATAATCTCGCATAAGTCAGGCGGGAAAAACAAAGGCTCGCCCTGAAAAAACAGGCATGATTATTGAAAAGTGAAAATCACGTTTTAGAGAGAAGCACAACTCCACTTGGCTCAAACTCCCCCTTCTTCAAGTACCCAGATGATTCGGCTATTCTCTCAGAGAAGGAAACTATGTCACTCATCCACGGCATCGCGTCCTTTGGAAGCCTCGACTGGCTTTCCCCAACCCACTCGTAAGCCTTGACTTCAACGAAATCCGGGTTCGCAAGGCTTATCAGCTTAGCGTAGCCCTCCACATCAGCATCGTTAACACCCTTAACTATTGTTATCCTGAGCACATGCCTAACACCCTTTAGGCTGGGCAACAATTCCAGTGACCTTAACAGCTTCTGCCAAGCATCCTTAAGCAATGGTCTCGCAACCATTTTGAAAACCGTCTCGTTAGGGGCTTGAATACTGATGTAAAGCTGGTCCGGAAGAGGGTTGAGGCTTTCTAAAACCTCGGGCATGCTGCCATTGGTTACGAGGTAAGTCACCATGCTTCTCCTGCGAGCCTCGCCTATCAGCTCCCCCAGCCTAGGGTACAGGGTTGGCTCACCGGTAAGGCTGAAGGTCACCATGGATGGTTTTAGAGCCTCTTCGAAAACCTTGGGATCGACCATCGGGTTCGCCTTATAGCCTATGAGGAGGCTCCTCCTCATCCTAACAGCCTCCTCAATGATGTAAGCCGGGTCGTCCAGCTCAGAGAGCCGAGCAGGGTACTCCTGCCACACGTATCCAGGCCTATCGCCGGAATGGATCCTCCAACAGTAGGTGCACCTATAGTTACAACCTAGGAAGGGAGTCATCTGCATGCACCGATAACTCTGAACATTCCCGTACCAAAGCTCCTTATAGCAACTCCGCCCCCGAGTTAATCTCTGCCTAGTCCAGTGGCAAACTTTAACAGCGGAGTGCCTGCCAACTATCCTGTATTGTTGCTTCTCGAGCAGGCTCTTAACGTTTAATGGAAGCATGGTACTCAGATTGGTAGCCCGGATGGTGATTTAAGAATTTAGACCCCTCGAAATGGCCATTTTAAAGTCTGCTTCTTTGCACAGGTGATAAATCTTCAATAGAACGCCTTTGGCCTCATGCAGCTCTATCCTCTCCGCTGAGCTTAACGAACCTCGGCTGGGTCTTAAGATCTTTGAAGAAGTCCTCCATAGTATATCTCGTGAAGATCGTCGGGTACTCTTTACTCGGATCGGACTCAGCCTCCGTGAACGATATCGTCTTCTTCTCAGCAGTATCCCTTATGCCCTCCGCGATGATCTCCTTCGATTCTTGGTCAAATACTATTACACGGTAAACCCCTGGGTCTATCCCCTTGCTCTCTATGACCAGGTTGTCATGAGAATACGGCTTTAGGCAAACTATCTTTGAATTCCTTGAGAATGCGTTGGCCCACATATCCAGGTTTTCAGGATGCTTCGCCACGTTGTCCAGGAACAGTTCAACAATTTTCTCATCGTAGCGTCCCCTAGCTAAAAGGAATGCGTTTATCAGCCTGAGCCCGTTATCGAAATCGTCGCCTATCGCCGCCAAGGCTTTCCCAATGCCGTCCAGCTCGCTCTTCTCAAGCCCAACTAGCTTAGGTAGTATTTCATCCACCGCCTTCCTCAACGCCTCCCCTTCTCCGAGCTTAAGCCAGTTTACTATCCTCCTCCCAGCCTCCTCAGACTTGCTAAAGATCTCGCATACCTTATCGAAAACTTCCCTCACTTCTTCAAGCTGGTCTGGATTCTTCAAAGCCACATCGAGGAAAGCATTAGCAATATCCTCGCCGTGCTTGGCCTTAACGTCGAGATAGCCATCTACGATGCTTCTTATCTTTAATCCAACTCCTTATACAGCATCCCCGCCTATCGCTAGGAGAGCTTTTTCGAGAGTGCTCATCTTACCTAAGTTTCCCGCATTCTCGCTGAGCCAGCTGCTCAGCAATTCTATCGCTTCATCACCGTCCTTGATCCAGATCGAAACCATGCTTCTAGCAATCGTTCCCCCCTTCTCCTCAAGCTCTTCTAAGGAGTAATGCTCTACGATCGTGCTGATCGCATTCAATATCCTGCCTGAGCTCTCTTTGTTTGGAACGTTTTCTAAGACTTGTTTCGAGAGCTCTGAGGCGATTTTGAGCGCATCCTCAATCCTTGGAGGACCGCTTATCCTCTCTATCAGGCTTCCAACAACGTCTCCGAATTTCCTGCTGTACTTGTTTCCGAGTAAAAGGTCAACAACCTTATGGAATGATGGTTTTAGCTTCAGCATTACAGCATCCCATATAGCTGGGGTTATCCAGTTGTAGATTCCTCTGCCTACGATTCTGAGCACGTCCTTGACGCTCAGCGGCTTGCCACCTACTCTTTCGGCCTTTATCCTATTGACTACTGCGTAGAAGGTAGTAACATAAGCTGCGCAACCAACTATCGCCCCAACGACTTTTCCGGTGGCATATCCGATTCTGTAACCCCTATCCCTCGTCGAAGGAGGTTCCCTTAATCCAAATGCTATCCTCATCTCATCCCATGAAACATCCAAGGCTAAGTCTGAGAGCACGTTGGAAAGGAGGTTATCGTTAATATCCTTAGCTTCTAGCCTGAATACCTGAGCGAGCTCGGATAATTCATTGGCATGCTGGGCCATGCCGATTCCGTTGAACTCCTTCGCCCTACCCTCGCAGACATCAGCAAGCCCATTCAATGAATCCATCGTAGCCAACGCATTATGAATATCGATCCAGATATCCATCAGGTTCATCGCTATGCCAGTGGCGAGGACTATCAGTGATGCCGCCGCAGCCCACTTAGGTGGAAGAACTAAGCCGATTATGACCATTATCCCAGATGTTACTATTATTCCCCATCCCTGGAGATGAAGCCGTCCCAGAAGCCCCTCCAGAATCCAGGTAGCTCGCCTTTCCTAAAGCTCACTTGAAGAGTTGCAACGACTCTATTCCCATGTTTCAGATTAACGAAGACTGGATACCCTATATCTTCCTCAAGTTGGACTAAGTGTAATGGGATTGAGCCGAATGCAGAAACGTTAATGGCATGCTCCTCCGGCGGAGCCCCTATAGGCCTAGCGAGGACATCAAGATCATATTCTACGTTGCATGCGGCATAGTTTCTGATCAGCACTCCTTGGACTAAATCGCCCCCACCATGTGCTAAAGGATGATAGATGAGCTCTATCTCCTTTCCATGCGAAACCCTTGTTGCTGCTTTATCTAAATCCCATTTGGTTTCTCCGGTATCTTCATACTTGTAATCATAATCTTCCCATCCATTGTACTTCAACCGCTCGTAGAATTCATCGTTAACGGTTACGAGCTCGCTCTGGTTCAACACCTCCTCCTTTAGCAGCTTAACCTCGTAGTTGGAAGGCATCTTGCTTGACTCGAGCCTCTCATCCTCACCTATGCCAAACAGCTTCTTCACCTCATCCTCCCGGAGTATCCTCTCGCAAAGGAAGCCAGGGTTAACATCGATCAACGCATATCTCACATCCAACGTTTTAGCCATCTTTGAGAAATCGCTGGTGTTCTCAATTGTTAGCGTGAAGCCATCGGGTGAAATAGGAATCAGCTTTACGCCGAAATCTGAAAAGCGCGCGCCATACCAAGCCCTTTTATTCGGGAAGTAGGTAGCGTGTGCTAGGAGTGTTTAGCAAGACTAAGAGCATGTGCCTAGCATTACGACTACTTTTCCAACTGGGCTTCTAAATCCTAAAAACACGGGGTTTCTTGGGATGCATCCAATAAAAAGGATCTAAAGGATTTTCACATGATGGCAGTGGCTTGATAGCTATTTTAAACAGGTTGCGTTGAGAGGCATTTAGTGGTAAAATTTAAATGCACGTATGTGTATGCACATTTCATGGGTCACAAGACCATCACTATCTCAGACGAAGCGTACAAAGCATTATCCCGTCTTAAACGTGGCAAGGAATCGTTCACAGACGTGATACTGAAACTGGCCAGGGGGAGAGTGGAGGGCACCCTTCTAGACTACGTAAGGTCGCTTGAGCAGGATGAGGAGTTTGCAGAGATAATGGAAGACGTGGTAAGGGAGAGAAGGAGAATCAGATTAAGAACGCCCAGAGTGTAGGTGTACTCAAATGGTTTGCTTAGATACGAGTTTCATAATTGCCCTTATAAGACGTGACCAAAAAGCTGAGAGGAAGCTGGAGGAGTATGTTAGGAGTGGAGCAAGGCTTTCGACGACGCCTATAACAGCGTGTGAACTGTTTAAAGGGGCCTATAGGTCGAAGAAGAGAGATGCCGAGGTTAGGAAAGTCAGGGAGATACTGAAACGCCTAGACATATTAGATTTCTCTATAGATTCCTGCGAAAGGTATGGTAAGCTTGTGAATGATCTTGAATCTGCAGGAACGCCGATCGGCGATCTGGACGCCATCATAGCGAGCCTAGCCCTAACTCATAACGAGCCCGTAGTAACAGCTGATAAGGACCACTTTGAAAGGGTTTCAGGCCTCATAGTTGAATCATGGTGAATTCAACCCGAGCCTCATGAGCCTAATATTATCGAAGTCGCTTCCCCCAGGCTCTTCACAGTGAAATCCGCGTCCTCACAGCAGGTGCCCCTCCTTGAAACAAGTATGAAACGCATCCCCGCGCTCTTAGCCGACTCGCAGTCGAAACAAGTGTCTCCAACCGCGAAGCACTCTTCAGGCTTAACCTCCAAGAGTTCAGCCGCCTTCAGGAAAACGTCTGGCGCCGGTTTTCTCCTGGCTACGGTGTCTGAGCCTACGAGCGCGTCGAACATTTTTAAAACTCCTAGGAGAGAAAGGCATTTCTTAAGCCTCCTCGTAGTCTGGGAGCTTGCAACCGCTGTTTTAACACCTTTCTCCCTAAGTATTCTTAAAGACGGTTCAACGTCTTCGAAAAGCCTTATTCTACCCGTGTATTCAGAGTCATATATCTCGTCTTTAAGCCTCCTTAGCTCCGCAGCCTTAGCCTCATCCCCTCCAGTTATTTTAAGAGAGATCTCCGGCCCGGCGAGCCCCACATACTCCTCAACATCCTTAGGGTCAATCCGTATCCCCATAAGGCCAGCCGCCCTAGCCCATGCTTCAGAGAGCAAGCCGACCGTGTTGACGATTGTCCCATCGAAATCAAGTACTACTGCTTTAATCATCTAAGCCTCGTAGGTACGTTAAACCATTTTTAAAAACTTTACTTTCATTCCATCAAATACGGAAAAGCTATTTTTTATCTCTATGTTTGTGTAAGGGAAGATCAAGGCCTTCCATAACTCTACGGCATTGATCCTTACCATAGATTTTCAGTTCCCAGATTACTCGATAGCCACCATCTTCTGTATAGTAGATCTGAGAAGGCTCAAGTTCAACATCTACTTCGAATAACTTTTCAAACATTTCCTTTTCCTCTTCCATATTGGGTGGTTTGGACTCCACTATTATCCTCCATAAATCATGAGATTCTCTCCTCATTTCCATCTCTAGCTCATCATCAATGTAAATATAGCGAATGTGGTATCCCTCTTCTTTTCCACGGTGAGGCAACACACGTTCTTTCATGTCTAAATCCTCAAGGAATCTTCTATCATCTTCAGCAAGTTTTTTATCGATACTTATTGCTTGGTTGTACTTTATATCATATACCTCATCATATTTGGATGTTTCCCAAGTTCCCTCATCCATTAAGGTTTGGTATAAATATGCTTTTTGTACCTCCTCATCGCCCTCTCTAATAAATTGGGGCACATGATATTCCTGTTCGGTTTTCCTACCGGATGGGACGCCAGCCTCTTCCAAAGCCCTTTCTATTACATAAGAATGATACGTTATTGTTATTAGAGATCCTTCTATCGTTCTATATGGTTCTATGTGCCCAAATACCTTCTTAATAGCTTCTTCTACTCTTTCTATGTTTTCTTTATCTTTATTCGCATATCTTAAATAATGGCTTGTTTTTGAAATACAACCATCTTTTAGGGCAGCTGCAATCAACATAGCACCCTGAGGAGTACTAAAGTTGAATGGCAAATGCGGATCTTTTATTGAATCTGGATTAGAACGGCTACCAATTCCGATTATATACTGATCTATATCCTTATATGATATCTCTAGGAAATCTAACAAGTCTTTAAGGTGGCAAACAGTTATGGTTTCTCTTTCTTTATTTAATATCTCATGCAAATTAGCCTGAGATAAACCTGTTTCGTGTATTAGCTTAGTCTTAGTTCCTGCTTTTTCTATACCTCCTTCTATAAGTTTCTGTAATACTCCATGCTTAAGATGTATTATTTCGTAATAATTTAAATCATACCAATCTACACAGACTTTAGCCTTAAGCATCTCTGATTTTTCTTCACCGCTTGTCTCAACTTCCCCTTTTCGAGACTTTATAACCTCAGAAATTTCAGAACCTTCCTCGAGTCCTTTGCATGATTTTTCCAGTTCCTCGGCCTCTTCACGCTCTATAAGCTTCTCACTAAGCTCCTCTCTAAGCCTTCCATATGCTCGCTCCTCATTACTTTGATGGCTGTACTGTCCCATGCACTACTCTCCACGTATTAACTCAATTTTTCCATCTTCTTTTATCAACAAAACCTCCATAATGTCAGGATTAAAGTCGATCTCCTCCTCTTCACGAGTCTGAGTCTGCCAAGCTCCAAGTAAAACGATCCCTTCCTCAGGTTTAAAAAAGGATTTATGATAATGTCCTATTACATAGGTAATCCCGGGCTCTTTGTTATATAATAGTGCTTCTGCTATTTCTTTTGGATCATCCTTTTTCTTAAGCCCCAATTCATTTCCATGACTAAACATAATCATTTTTTCATTGGCCAGCTTAACCTTTACCTTCTCCTTAGAAATGGTATAAAGCATTAGCAAATTTCTCACGGCTTCCGATACTATAGTATTTGGCTCTAATAGTTGAGGTCTAAGCGGCCCTCTCTTAAACGAAAGCCTTTGCATAGTTTCAAAGAGCTCTCTCCAATCTGAATCGGAACAGCCGAATACTGGTATTATTTCCACCTTCAATTTCCTTAGTGTATTCATGAATTCCGTTACCTCCCATAATGAAGGGTCTCCATGGACGTAGTCAAAGGTATCTCCAAGCAAGATTAGGTAAGAAGGTCGTATCTCCTCAATCTTTTTAAGGCACAATTGCCAGAGCGATTGGTTTGTTCCAATGTGAAGGTCACCTACTACCGCCATAGTTCCTCTCCCCAATACTGCATCATAGAGTCGAATCTCGTTTTCATCTTTCCCTCTTATGAAATTCTGAAATTGAACTAAATTATGTTCGGCTAAGTCCTCAACACTCCTCGAAACCTCGTTCGCCGATTTACCAAAACATGCTTCACAATCACACTCCATAACACAATTTTCCAAGCTTATAACGTCACTACCTCGGTATATATGTCCTTTTCTAGCAAGGAGTAACCAGCTCATTCCGGCAAAAGATGCCTCGGGATATTCCCTGTACAGTACAAGAGGAAATGATTTTGGGCTCATCGCCCCTATTACTAATGGTTGGGCTTTTATCACCCTTATAATCCTCAACAAAGCACCTCCATATAGTTCTCGAGCAAACTCATCCTTATAGTCTAAGACGTATTCGGTAGCATGAAGTGCTACTTGCTTAAACCCCAGTTTCTTAAGCCATTGAGCATGCAAATCCATTTCCTTCAAATCGCTACCTTTAAAGAGGGGTATCGTGGGGATTTCCTCTTTAAGATATCTAACTGTGAATAAGGTGGTAGTAATCAGATTGAATATGCTCGTCATTTTAGGAGAATCTATATAGACCGGCATGTCCCAACCAACTACTCCATCGAAACCACCTCTCCTTACTAGATCTAGAGTTAGGTTGAACGTATCCTCTGTCAGAAGCTTGTCTGGCATAATGGTAGATAGCAATATAGGTCCATTGAAATTGAGTAGCTTATGAATATTCTCTTTCCTAACCTTTTCTATGTTCTCTCCTTCGGTTTTAGAAAATGTAACAATAATAGCCTCTACATCTAGCTTATTCCATTTCAGCCTTATTGGTTTCTCTAGGGATATCTCGGGTATAAAGCGAGGTAGCTTTAGGATGGGGGGCACTATATTGCATGACTCAAGGATGGAGTTGAGTTCATGCAGCCTATCCGCTTTTGGTGGCGAATAAGATCTAGATCTAACACAGGCAAATGCGTATGCACAGGTTTTACAGCTTATCGTAATGTCCCTTACTCTTATACCTTCAGATATACACCGATTAACTAGGCACATCTTCCTCCTAAAGAGAGAGCATCCTCCGCATAACTGATAAAGTTCGCATTTCTCACATGATTTCCTACATTTTCCAGGCATTTTTATTCGTCATTTTTCTAGAGGGAACCTGTTAATGCCTTCTCATATAACCATCTCTCTGAATCCAATATATCCAGCCTTCTCTGCTCAAATTCTCGTTCTCTATCCTCGCATGGAATTAACCGGAACTTCCGGACATCTTTTGATACAGAAGAGGATGAGATTACGCAATCTCTTTTCGCTTCATAAATGGCTCTTTCTACGTCGTCAGCGGATAAACCCTTCTTTAACAGGCCCTTTTTCAGATCTTCTTCGAGAAGTAAGTTGGTATTATTCTTCGAAAACACGTCCTCGACAGCTTTTTCAAGTTCCTCAGTCTTGCGTTTCTCTTCCTCCCTCTTCTCCTGAGGGATCCAATAATATATTGACCATGTCTTGTAATCCCTACAGATTAGCTTCTTTCTCTCCGCTTCGTGGATCACATCGTTTATATCATCCAAATCTATGTTCTTCGAACTCAATCTGGCAACTAGATCGCGCCTCGTCATTACCTTCAGTTCCCCATCCTTAAAAATCAGACTAATTAACGAGGGAGCTGATTGAAGTGCCTTACGCCATCTCTCCATGACTTTTTTCCTATCCAGCTCTTCCGGGTATCTGAACTCCCTTTCCTTAACCATTACTCCAACCTCATTATGTAATGGGGATCAAGTTCCTTAAAACCTTATAGAACCTTGATAAAGAGAATTGGGAGACTCAAAAACCATTATAACCATGTAGTAGCCAAAAGTATTGTTTCAGTCATCAGGATTGCGTAGGCAGTGTTGGGGAATGGTTTTAAACTTTCCATTATCCATAGTGCATGCTTGAGCTGGGACTACATTCTGCGCGAAGCCATGGATTGATGAACCGGGAACCCCTATTGAAGTGAGAGGATGTCACCATTCCGTTAACTTTTTGACCGTCTCCTCGTCGAGCCTCTTAACCATCTCTAAGACAAGTCTGACGGCATTCCTAACGTCGCTGAGACTCATTATTGAAGCTGCTGAGTGAATATGCCGTGTGGGAACCCCGATTACTAGACTGGGGCAGCCAACCTTGTGAATATGAATCCTGCCCGCGTCCGTCCCTCCTCTCGCCACGAGTGAAAGCTGGTAAGGAATATTGTTCTCCTCCGCAACTCTTATCGCCAGATTCTTCAGGTTTTGATTAGGTATCATTGTAGCATCCATCGCAACTATTGAGGGGCCTTTCCCGATCTTGGTTTGAGCCTGCCCCGGGGGTATTCCCGGAACATCGCCAGCGATATCTACTTCAAGCACGATGGCTACGTCAGGATCCACCAGACTCGCGATCGTCGTAGCCCCCCTGAGGCCAACCTCCTCCATGACCGTGGCTGCACTATAAACAGTGTTAGGGTGTTGAACTCCCTCTGTTCTCAGCCTTCTCACAACCTCCATGGCTATCGTAGCCCCAACCCTGTCGTCGAAAGCCTTGCCCATCGCAATCTCGCCGCCCTTCATAAGGGTGAAGAATGAGCATGGCACCACGGGGTCGCCTACTCTAACACCCATGTTCCTAGCCTCGTCTGCCGAGGAAGCACCTATGTCGATGAACATGTTGTCCTTTGTTATCACCTTGCCAGCCTCCTCCGGTGGTATCAGGTGGGGGGGCTTCGCAGCTATAACCCCGTTTAAATCACCCTTCTGAGTTCTAACTATGACTCTGGTTGAGAGTAGAACTTGGTCGAACCATCCTCCCAGAGGTGCGAAAGCCAGGAAGCCCTGGTCGTTTATGCCTGAGACAACGAAGCCAACCTCGTCAACGTGGCCGGCGAGAAGGACACGCGGCCTCTCTGAACCGCCCTTCTTGACGAATGCTAGGGAACCCAGTTTGTCGGACATTATCTCGTCAGCGTAAGCCTGCATGTAGCTTTTCGCCTTTGACAGAACCTCTTTCTCGTACCCAGCTGGCCCGAACGAGTTTGTCAGGTCCTCCAGCACTTTAACGATCCATTCTCCGGACAATGCTGAAAGGGTTTGACGAGGGTTAAATAAAAGCTTTGACCCCACGCCCGTAAAAACCTCTTAATCCAGTGTTTCACGGCCACATCCTCCCGAAATCATGAGGGAAAAATTAATATCCTCCTGAAAGCATGCTTGAAAAACGGAGGTGTTTAAAATGTCTGAAGACTGGTTTGAAGAATGGTTTGAAAAGCTTGAGAAGGATTTGAGGAGAATGATGCGGAGAGCCTTCGGTGCAACACCCTTCGAGGAGGATTTCTTCGACCTTTTCAAAGGGCTTGAGGAGAAGTTTCCAAAGGACCTGGTTAGGGAGGAGAAGCTTCCCGACGGGAGTGTTAGGAGGGAGTACGGCCCCTTCGTATATGGTTACTCCGTCAGAATAGGGCCTGACGGAAAGCCCATCGTAAGGGAGTTTGGAAACGTTAAGCGTAAAGTTTCCCCGGCGAAACCGCTTGAAGTCAAGGAGACTGCTGAGCCCCTGATAGACGTTATTACCGAGGAGGACAAGATTAAAGTCATTGCTGAAGTGCCCGGCGTGGATAAGCAGGACATTAAGCTGAACGTGGTCGGCAAGACCCTTTCGATACGAGCCGAGTCTGAGAAAAGAAAGTACAGTAAGGATGTTGAGCTGCCTGAGGAGGTCGACCCCAAGACTGCTAAGGCCAGCTATAAGAACGGTATTCTCGAGGTAACTCTGAACAGGATCAGGAAGGAGAAGAAGGGCGAGGAAATACCTGTAGAGTAGCACACGCTCATGAGTCCTCCGCTGACCCTGGCCGCTATGCTCCTAATCCTAGCGGGCTTCCTACTTGTTTTCACAGCTTTTTTCATAGAGTTGCTGCATGCTCTAAAACGGAAAGACGCCGAAGTTGAGAAGCACGGGGGAGCGGTGGTGATGATAGGCCCGGTCCCGATAGTCCTTGCTTCAGACCCTAAGACGGCCAAGATGCTGCTTGTGCTCGCGATAATACTCACCCTGATTTTGATCCTCTTAACGGTCTTCTTTACTTACGGCTGAAGAGCCTTGAACACTTCCGGAAAACTGCTGTTAACAGGCTTCCTCCTGATGATGATCGGATTCGCAACGCTTTTCCTAGCCTCTCTGCCCTGGGCTGAAGCTGAGGGCGGGGGAGCCTTCGTAATCTTCATAGGCCCCTTTCCACTGGCATTCGGCTTCGGAGAATACTCTCCAGTACTCATACTCGTCAGCGTTATTATCGCTGCGGTGATGATCGTGATCACGCTGATAATCTTCAAAAGCTCTTGGAAACAGCCGGATAACACTTAGGTTTGGGGAAACAGCGGGTTTTAAGCTATTCTTCAGGCTCCATTACAACAGCGTTTTCACCAATCATGCCGCGGAACCTTTCAGCATCACTCTTACCCCCGACGATAGAACCGTAGTGCATAGGCACGAATATTCCCACACCTATGTCTTTAGCCGCTTGCACAGCCTCCTCAACATTCATAGTGTATGTTCCACCGATCGGGAGGAGGGAGACATCCGGTTTTAAACTGGCCATTTCAGGTATCCTGTCAGTATCCCCCGCATGGTATATTTTCACGCCGCCTACTGCAACAACGTACCCAACCTTACCGTCCATCTTAGGGTGGAAGGATTTCCCAACATTGTACGACGGAACAGCCTCAACCCTAACCCCTGAAACATCCATGCTCACACCTGGCCTAACAACCTTATGCTCCAATCCCAGCTGCCTGAATCTTGCTTCACACTCCTTTGGACCGATTAAAAGAGTCTTGGGGGACGAAACCTTCCTAATGTCTTCCACGCTTAAATGGTCGAAATGGTTATGCGTAACCAGAATGATGTCCGCAGTCGGACCCCCTTTAATCTTAAACGGGTCTATGTAAATCGTTTTCCCCTCTCCAGCTATTCTGAAGCCGGCGTGCCCCAGCCAATATATCTTAACACCCTTAACCTCTATCAAACTGGATTTAAGTAATTGGAACAAGGTTGAATATAAAGTTATTCTCCACGATCTCCGTAGGCCAGTGGTTTCGTAAAACTAGGAGGCGCAGAGAAGAAAGATTCCTTCGACAGGCCTTATGAAAGACAAGAGCAACACTATCAATACGACTACTATTATGAAGACTATTAATGGAAGAAATTGAATGAAGGCGAGGATAAGCGCCACATAATCCTTAAAATCTATTTCTTCACGCTTAGCCAACATCTCACTTGATGAGAGCGCGCGGCTCAACAGTTAAACACTATGTTTATAAGGCTTGTTGCAATGCCTGCAAACAGTCTTGAAAAAACTCGTTTACGCAGTGTTCCTAACGCTCGCATTGTTCACTTCACAGTACGCGGGCAACCACTTCCTTGCGTCAGTGGATGAAGCGGGCCCGCACAGTTTTAAAAACGCTGCTGAAAAAAGCTTTTCAATCCAGATGGCGGTTAACTCGGCGGATGATGGAGACGCGATATATGTTCCACCCGGCAAATATATGGAGAATCTTAAAATAAACAAATCCGTGAAACTTATTGCTAATGGAACGGTGGAAGTCACACCGGTTAACCCGAACGACAATACCGTAGAAATCTTGAAGGATAATGTCACCCTTATGGGTTTCACTTTAGTAAACCAAGAGGGAATACGCGGAATACGCGTTGGAGGGGTGGCGGGCTACAGGATTATCGGTAACACGATTCTAGGCGGAGACTACGGATTGCTGATTGAGGATTCTAGTAAAGGTCTTGTCTCCGGAAACGAAGTCAGAGGGTGTCTTTTCGGAATATACTTTCGAGAATCCTCTGAGAACACTGTTTCCCAGAATACTGTTGAATCCTGCAAGTATGGAATTAGCCTTTCATTGTGTTTAAACATCGCGGTTGTTGGAAACAGGGTGGTCAACTGTACCTACGGCCTATATAATCACATATCTGATAGGAGCAATGTGTCGAAGAACGTTTTTCAGGAAAACATGATGGGTGTAGCGGTCACTAGGTCTGTTGAAAACCAGATACTCCTGAACGAAATCCTATATAATTTTTACGGGGTGCATCTAGATGATGCTCGCAGAAGCATCGTGGCTAAGAATAATGTTGTCGGAGGTCTTATAGGTGTAAAGATGCAGAACTCGTACAATATCGCTCTACTGAACAACACTGTACGCTTCTCAACCAATAATATTGCCATAGACTCAAGCCTCAACACGACTGTCTCAGGCAACACGCTGGAATACGCTAAGGGACATGGAATAATTATTTACGAAACAGACAACAGCATTCTATCCTGGAATTCGATTTCCCACTGCCGCGTTGGAATCTCCGTTGAAAACTGCAGGCTAAACGGGGTTGAGGATAATTCAGCCGTGCAGAATTCATATGGACTATACCTCTTCCGTTCGTCAGAAATCCGTCTTTCACGCAACCGATGTGTAAACAATACAAATACGGATTTTTATTCAGAAGGCTCCGAGAATATTATCGTCAAAAACCTCGAGTTAAAAGGCTACGGGAATAGTGGTGAAATCTCTTTCACTTACCGAGGAGACGTTTCTATAAGAGGAGCGGAGCCAATCGGGTTTGAAGCAGGAAGGCTTCTCAGCGGCTTCTTCAACATCACGCTACTCTCACCCAGCAGCTGGGTAAAGATTAACGTCACATACAGCCTTAAAGATATTCAAGATATTCATAAGGAGGAGCCTGTCCTCTACCATTGGACAGGTGTGGAGTGGAAAATCTTAAGGGGCTCAGTTAAGGATGAGTCTCCTTTGAAGGGCTCGGCATCATTTCAGTTGACTGAAACCGGGATCTATGTTTTAGGAGTAGGCGAGAAAACAGTTGAGCCATTTCCCCCCATTATTGGGATTATCGCCATCATGGTTCTAATTATCAGCTCATATCTCGTTCTAAGGATTCTTAAGAGCAGAAAACCATAGGCTTCAAAGCCATTTATTAGAAAACCACGAGTAGAGTGCCACTACTCTCCCGACTCTTCCTTTTTCCTCACCGCCTCCCTTATCACCGTTATAAGGTAGGCGAGAGTACCGTATCCCACGAGTGCGATGCTGATGAAAGAAAAAGCTACTTGGATTATGGCGAGGATGGTCAGTGTGGTTGGGTTATAGGCTTGCCTAAGGTGCCACATGTTGTATAAACCCGTAATCATCGACAGCAGGTAGACCAGAACTCCGATTAGCATTGCTCTCTTAGGACTCATTTCGCTTCAGCCCTTTCGTAGAGCCAGCATTTAACCCAGTGTCCTGAATCCGTTTCAAACTCTGGCGGCTCCTCCTTTAAACACTTGTCGAAAGCATGGGGACAGCGTGGAGAGAACCTGCAGCTCTTGGGAGGATCTATCAGCGCGGGAGGCTCGCCTGGAGGAACCTCTTTAAACTTGTTCCTGTTCTCCGGATTAGGCTCCGGAGTAGCTGTGAGAAGTGCCCTCGTATAGGGATGCAGGGGGTTCCTTAAGACTTCCTGAGTGGAAGCCCTCTCCATAACGTGCCCAGCATACATTATAAGCGCCCATTCCGAGAAGAACCGTGTTGTCGCAAGGTCGTGCGTTATGTATATTACTCCGAGCCGAAGCCTCTCCTGGAGCCTTCTCAACAGGGTCAGAATCTCTATACGGACGGAGGCATCGAGCATTGAAACGGGCTCGTCGGCAATAATCAGCTTAGGCTCAAGGATTATCGCTCTAGCTATGGCAACCCTCTGCAACTGCCCGCCGCTAAGCATATGGGGATACTTGTATGCAAAGTCCTCCACCGGCGTAAGCCTAACTTCTTCAAGAGCCTTGAACACTTTCTCTGCCCGCTCTTCTTTCGACTTAACAGTGTTATGGACGAGGAGAGGCTCCTCCAGCGACCTGAATATTGTGAAGTGGGAGGCGAAGGCGCCGAAAGGATCCTGTTGAACCAGGCCGGTCATCCTTCTGTACCATTTCAAGTCTTCAGCTTTAATATGAGTAACATCCTTGCCTTGAAAAAGAATTCTGCCGCTGTTAGGCTCATAGAGCCTTATTATAGTCTTGCCCAGAGTTGTCTTACCGCTTCCACTCTCCCCAACGAGAGACACGGCCTTCCCATCCTCCAAGCTGAAAGTCACACCGTCAACAGCCTTTACAAAGTTAGTCTTAGAACTCAGTAAGCCTCTTCTTATTTCAAACCATTTCCGCAAGTCTTCCAATTCAAGCAGTTTTTCACCGGGACTCATGTTCCACCACCATACAGCCAGCACCTTACTAAGTGGCCCTCCCCCACTTGAAACATGCCGGGTTCTTCAGAGCTGCATTTTCCCCATGCGAACCTGCATCTCGGGTGGAACCTACAGCCTTGGGGCGGGTCGATTAGGCTTGGCGGCGAGCCGCTTATAAACTCTGGCGTCTTATCAGTCCTGAGCGTCGGAACGCTTGATATTAGGCCTCTGGAATACGGGTGCTTCGGCGCCGTGTAGAACGTGTCTGCACTAGAGAGCTCAACTATCTTACCAGCATATATCACCGCAACCTTATTCGCGAGTTCGCTGGCCAAGCCCAAGTCGTGAGTTATGAAGACGTAGGTTAGCCTCAACTCGTTTTTAATCCTCTTGAGAAGATTGATTATGTTTGCCTGGGTCAGGACATCCAGCGCTGAAGTAGGCTCGTCCAGAATCACTATTTCAGGATTTGTTATAAGCGCCATGGCTATCGCAGCCCTCTGCTTCATCCCGCCGCTAAGCTCGAACGGGTATCTCTCGGCGAAAGCTCCCGGCATACCCATAAGCTCCATCAGTTTTCTAGCCCTGTTCAAAGCTTCCTTCTTCTCAACGTGATCATGGATGATTAATGGCTCAGCCACCTGGTAGCCTATTCTGTAAACAGGGTTGAACGAGTTCATGGCTCCCTGGAAGACGATAGATATTTTCCTCCATCTTACTTCTCTCCGGAAAGCCTCTTCATCCAGGTCCATCACGTTCTTTCCGTCGAGAATTATCTTCCCATCGTAAGTATGAACGTTCCTGGGAAGAACCCGTACTAGGGCGCGGGCAAGAGTGCTCTTTCCACATCCTGATTCACCTACGACCGCCAGCACATCCTCCTTCTCCAAGTCGAAACTTATCTCCTCAAGCGCCTTCACAACTCCTTTTCTAGTCCTATAGTAAAGCTTAAGGTCCTGAACTGTTAAAACAGTTTTACCGCTGCCCATTCTCCTACAGCTCCTTCAGCTTCGGGTTGACTATCCTCTCTAAAGCCATACCTATTAACGCGAATGAAACCGCGGTCAATATCAGCATGAAAGCAGGTTCTAGAACCCAGTAGTACATGCCTTTGTAGACGGCTCCGTTAGTATAGGCGTCGTTTATAATCTTTCCCCAAGTCGGGAGGAATGGATCACCCAGCCCAAGGAACGAGAGTGCAGCTTCTAGGAACACGAAGCCCGGCACAGAGGATATCATGCTGGGGACTACAGGCGGCAGTATCTTCGGTATAACGTATAGCATTATCATCCTCATGTTACTGGCCCCGTATGCCTGCGCCGCCTCAATATACGGATAGCTCTTAATCTGCATAACTAAGATGCGGGTCTGCTTTATGCCAAGCGAGAATATGCTTAGAAGAACTACGCAGAGAAGTATTATGAAGAGGTCGATCCTGTAGAATGTTGTAAGCATTATTAGGATCGGCAGGAACGGCAGGATCGCGTTTATCTCAACCACCCTTTGAATCACCAGGTCAACCTTACCAACGTACCAACCGCTAACCGTGCCTATTATGAGGCTCAGCGCTGTTGTGAGAACTGATGCCGTAAGCCCGAAGGCCAGGGCTATCGGAGTACCCCAGAGCAAGCCTATGATTAAAGGCCTCCTCAAATGATCTGTTCCAGCTATACCGTAGACACAACCATACACCACCACCTCCGCGTTCAACGTGTCGCTTGCGTTCAGAACCGTTTCTAAGCGGACTCCATACTTGCCCTTTAAAACCCTTGGATCCTGCGAGTACTCTGCGAAAAGGCCTTTCTCAATCGTAACCATGAAGTTAGGCTTCCCGCCAATCTTGCTTTCGAAAAGCCCTCCCAACCTCAGCTCAAGACCAAGGTCGTTACTCAGGTACAGCTTGTCGTCAGGCCTTCTTAAAGAGTGTTTCTTCAGGAAGATTTCTTCACCATCCGGCCTTATCCAGTAGATTTGAACCGTAGGGCTCTCCGAATAGCTCGAGTTGAAGAACACTATGAGCTCTGATGGGAATTCGTCGTATTCATAGTTGAAGTATGCAACCCGTGAAACCGCCATTTTCCCATCTTCAAGCGGAACTCTTGCTTCATCAGCTTCCCCGAGAGAAACTATGAGGGTGCGTGGAAGCTTTTTCCCCGAGAAGAGCTCAACCCACTCTGGCTGAGCATTCCTCGGGTTCCTGCTCCAGGCTTCGCTGGCCCTCCAGGCTTTAATCGCCTCCGGCAGAGGCATCGTCACCATAGTATAGATGGAAAGAACTATCAAAAAGAGGAGCAGAGCTAGCCCGATGATGGCGGACTTGTAGCTTAAAACCTCTTGTAAAACCCCCTTAAAACCTCCTCTATGCGTGGAGGAACTCGTCTTTAACCACCCCATACTTTAACCCTTGGATCCAGAAACGCGTAAACAATATCGAGTGTTAAAACCGTTATAGTCAGCAGCCAAGCATATATCGCTACCTCGCCAACTATCACTGGGGGATCAGGGTAGGAGAGAGCCATCGACAAGAGCTTGCCTAAGCCAGGCCAGTCGAACACTGTCTCCGTTATGATAGCTCCGCTCCACGAGCCGATGATGGCGAATGAGAGCCCGGTCACTATTGAAGGTAAAGTCGGCCTCATGACGTACCCCATATCCACCCGTCTGGGCGGTAGGCCTTTTGCCTTAGCCACTTCAACATAGTCCTCGGTTGAGAATATTAGGAAGAAAGTCCTGTTAGAATATATGCCTAGAAACAATCCTGCTAACGTCCAAGAAAGCATCGGCAGAATCATATGTCTTAAGACAGACAAGGAGTATAGAATAGGGTCTTTAGGCGGAGGATAATCCACTAACCCGCCGGCGGGAAGCACATGCAACCACGTGTAGAAGACCAGTAGCAGAAATATGCCGTAGACCCAGCCGGGTATTGTTGATGTTGGAGCCAGTGCGGCTATCGCCTTATCGATTTTCGAGCCGTATTTCCTTGCTATTATCAGGCCTCCCAGAAGGTTCGTGAAAAAGTTTATTATAGTCACTGTTGTGAAGAGCATGACTGTTTGAGGCAGCCTTTCCAGAATAATCAGCCTCACCTGTTTAGAACCGCTGTCGCTCGTCAAGTAAAGGGCAGTCCCCAGGTCAAGGGTTAACGCGTCCTTCAGATAGTAGAGACTCCTCACTAAGAACGGTGTGTTAAGCCCCTTCGCCTCCAGCGCGGACTGGTATAGGCTGTCAATGATCTTCTGCCTCTCTGAAGCGGTTAACCCTTGGTAAGCCGGATTATTCTTAACATTCATAGTTATACTCATAATAAGGTCGGCCTTAACCATCTCATCTATAATCCCCCCCAGGTTGGCCAGCAAGATGGATATGTATATAGCGGCTACTAGGCTTATGAGAAGTAGAATAGTCCTTTTACCCACGAACTTTAAGAATCCTTTCGGAATCATTGACTATAGGTCACCCTGCCGCATTTTTCCAGAAGGAGAAAAAAGAAGGGGATAAAAACTTTTCTGGTGCACTCTTATTTCTTCTTCCTTCTTAACAATAGGGCTGCAGCTACGGCGATGACCACGATTACAGCGACTATCCCGATTACCGCCTCATACCATACTCTGAACACGGCTTTAATAGTGTGGGGCTTATCCGTGGTAATTGTGATGGATGCGGATGCTTCCTTGTCAACCCCGTCTACGACCCATTTCTCTAGGACGCTGAGGACGCCTGGTTTAGCCGTTATTGTCACTGTTTCACGCCCAAGATACCCGTGTGAACCAGGCTCAGGATCCGTTGTTCCGCCTCCCTCCACCGAGATGATGAGCTCACGCTGTAGAAGCTTTCGGAATGGTTTGAGGACAGCGGTGTGCGCGGTCGTGTCAGCCGTCTCCAAGTAGTAGGGGCCGGCTCCAACCCAGAAGTGACTATACTTGGAATACCAGTTTTTCAGAGCGTTGTACCTCTCCCTTGCCTGTTCGACAGTAATATACTGGCTATTTAATTCTTTGAAAGGAACATAGCCTTCTGTTATAGCCTCGTCTAGAACTGATGAAAGTATTGACAGGCTTGGGCCAGCTATGTAGTTCATCCATTCAGTATTGATCTTTAAAGCCTTGTCCTGACTGAAAGCTAGGAGACCCTTCTCCTCCGTCTTGACGCCTATCGCGGTGGTGTGCCATGGCCCAGCTAGGCCCACGTAGGCACTGGCTATTAGTTCAGCATCCATGTTCGTGTAATTGGTGTAGTACTCTATTCTCAACGGGTGCTCGCTTACAATCCTCCATGCTCTGAACAACTCCCTCCAGGATTCGAATGAGCCTACGAAGCCCTCGTCGTAAAGCGGGCTCTTTTCACTAGCCCTCTCGAAGTTAATAGGCCAGCTCCAAACCCAGTCAGCGAGACTCATGACTGTTCCATCATGATACTCAAACTTACCGATTATGTCATCGTACTCCGCGACTATCTTAACCTTCGCCGCTGTTACTCCTGCTTCTCCGGCAGTCACAACCTTCTTGTTTTCAACATCCCAAGCGTACCAAGCTTCTGAAGGTATCGTGACGGTGTCGACGAAAGTCAGGGTTAGCCAGTCCCCGCTCTCAGGGTTCTTGAAGGTTAAGAGGCCTTTCTCAGCCTCTATCGTGACGCTTTTAACGAAGCCCGTCGGCACCGGTAGGCCGCTTTTAGGATGCGATAGAAACGCGGGCATAGCGGTGGCTGAGCTTATCATACCGTCATATATCCAGTTTGACCCAGCAATCGGGTTCCACGCGTCCCCGGTTAACACGTCTGAGCTGCCTATCTTAACCGTTCCACCTATTGTTCCTCCACGGTTAAGCGTGAACGCCCATATCTGGACCCAGTAGCCTCCAGAGTAGTCTGCGATAGCGTTTATTTCCTTCCTCTTAACCCAGGCCGCAGTCTGGTCTACAAGCCACATTCTCACAGAGTCCTGTAGCGCGAGTTCAAACGCATTCTTCATCCAAGCTGTTCTCTCATCCATCGTGGTGAACTTCTTCTCAGCAAGCTTGTCAGCAAGCTCTTGGAACTCTGGAGAAGGCTTGTACGCAGTCCATAACGGGCTTGCCGGATAGCCTTTCGGAGTGTAGAAGAACTGGAAGTTGTCAGAGTCATCCCTCGACACTACCGTCGTCACCCAGCCACCGGTGTATACGTGCCATTTCCCCTCAGCAGGATTGCCCCTCAACCATATTGGTGAGGCTTCTCTCGAAGTCTTGTACTGCCTGTCAACTGTGAACCCGAGCTTCTCCAATTGTCCTGAAACATAGTCTCCGATCTGCCTCCTAGTGTCCTCTGTCCTAATGATGAATTTCAAGACGATCGGCTCACCCTTGTAGAGCCACTTTCCATCCTTATACTCTACATTCGGCTCCTTCGACAACTCTTCAAATATCACTTGCTTCGCCTTATCGAAGTTATACGCGTACTTAGTCTCAATTGTTTTTATCACATCCTCATGCCTCTTGTAGTCTGGGAAACCGTTGCAGACAGGAACATACTTTGGTATTGCGAGACCACCCATGATCTCGTCGACGATATACTGTCTGTCCACAAGCATGTTCATGGCTTCCCTAATCTTAGGATTGTAAAACGGGTTGAACTTGCCGTCAAGCGTCTCCGGGCCAACGGGGTTAAAAGTAAGCTCGTTATACAAGCCGTATGAGAAATCGTAGGACAGGACTGCTGACGCACGTACATTCTTAAAGAGCACTGGGTCACCTATATCCTTGAAGTATATGTCCATGTCTCCCTTCTCCATCATGTCAACAGCCTTATTCGCATCCGCGACGGGGAAGAAGACCACTTCGTCGAACCACCCGTACTTATAGATTGGAAGCTCTTCCTGGGCGGAAGTGAAAGTGACGATTGGAGCTAGTGCCTGAGAGAACATTAGAAGCATTAGGATGGATGCTGCGCATACTGTTATCTTGTTCTTTGAACCCTGCATCATTTTCTCATCATAAATGGGCCTCCGGAGGTATTTTATAAAGGTTTCTAGGGCAATTATCAAAAAATGTGTATCATGTATAAGGAATAAAAGGGCAAGCCCTATATACGCTGAACTTTAGCCCCGTAGAGCAGGTCTTTTAAAGACCTTCCTCCACTCCAGGTCTCTAAGCAGGTGGTGGTCAAGAATCATCACGGATGGGTGTGCCTGACTCATTATCCTCCTAATGTTTCTAAGGCTTGCCTCAAGCCTCTTCCACCGTGTATTCTAGAGCCAGCATGCCAGTGATAGATTGACGATGAAAACCGTGTCTACCCTCTTTCAAGCAGGAACCCAGTCTGGTGGCTGAGCCGGAAGCCTTCACGTTGCGTGCTTTAACGCATGGCTTAAAATTGAAGAAGGGTTTCAGTATGACCGTTAACCCTTGATCAGACGGCAGGCTACTAGATGACCGGCCGACGCGGCCGTTAATTCCGGCTCTTCTTCCCTACACGTCTCCTCGGCAAACGGGCATCGAGGGTGGAAACGGCAACCTGTAGGAATATTTATGGCGGAGGGTACTTCACCCTTAAGCTCTATCGTCTTTCTTTTACGCTCCGGATTCGGGACAGGTATTGCGGAGAGAAGTGCTTGCGTGTAGGGATGCAGAGGTTTAGAGAAAATCTCCTCCTTTCCACCCATCTCCACGATTTTCCCGAGATACATTATTGCAACCCTGTCTGAAATGTATTTTGCAACAGCCAGGTCATGCGTTATGAAAAGGTAGGTTAGCTGCAATTCTCTTTTAAGATCCAGCATCAGATCGATTATCGTCGTCCTTAGCGAAACATCTATCATTGAAACCGGCTCATCCGCCACGATGAACTCCGGGTTTAGGATGAGGGACCTTGCTATTGCCGCACGCTGCCTCTGACCCCCGCTCAGTTGATGCGGATACAATTCTATGAACTGTTCTGGAGGGGTTAAGCCCACGCGTTCCAGCATCGATAAAACTCTTTTCCTCTTTTCCACGCCTGAAGCCAAGCCATGAATCTCAAGCGGATGCCCCACGGCGTCCCCAATCTTCATACGCGGGTTGAATGAGGCATAGGGGTCCTGGAATACTATTTGCATTCTCCTTCTCAAAAGCCTTAACTTTTCCGACTTAAGATTCGTTATTTCGTAGTCTTTAAAGAAGATTCTTCCCGACGTTGGCGGAATAAGCCCTAGAATAAGTTTTCCAGTCGTTGTTTTCCCACATCCACTTTCCCCAGCGAGCGTGAAAACCTCGCCTTTCAGCACAGAGAATGAGACATCGTCAACGGCGCGGATGAAGCTTCTGGAGCGAGTTAACATTTTTTCGAGGAAGCTTTTTTCAACCGGAAAATATTTTTTCAAGTTTTCAACCCTTACGATTTCAGCTCGACTCATTTCCTGTCATCCCCATATAGGAAGCATCGAACAAGGTGACCTGGTTCTGTTTCCACTGGCCGAGGCTCAACCTCCCTGCATTTCTCCATTGCACCGGGGCAGCGGGGCCAGAATCTGCAGCCCTTTGGAAGGTTAAGGAGGTCTGGCGGTGACCCGGGTATGGCCTCAAGTTTTTGCTCGGCAAGCTCGATGTTCGGAATGGATTTCAGAAGCCCTCGAGTATACGGGTGCTGAGGGTTATCATAGATATCCTTTATGCTGGCGTTCTCAACCATGTGGCCAGCATACATCACAAGGATTTTGTTACATCTTTCAAGCGCTATGCTTAAATCATGCGTGATAAGAATCAGGGCCATCGCGTACGCGTTTTGAATGTTTTTCAACAGGTCAAGTATCTTCGCCTGCACTATGACGTCTAAGGCTGTTGTAGGCTCATCAGCGATAACTATACTTGGGTTTAGAGCGATGGCTAAAGCAATCATAACGCGTTGACGCATCCCGCCGCTTAATTGATGCGGATAATCGTTTATGCGTTCAGGCTGTATACCGACATCGCCGAGAAGCCTCTCAGCACGTTTGAGAGCCTCCCCCCTGCTTGTTTTAGGCTCGTGGGTTCGAATCAGCTCCTCGAAATGTTCACCTATCTTCTTGACAGGATTCAATGAAGTCATAGGGTCTTGGAAAACGAAGGCTATTTTCCTCCCCCTCACGTTCCGCATCTCCTCCTCTCGTAGTTTGAGGAGGTCCGTTCCTTCAAGCCATAAATGCCCCTCTATGATCCTTCCCGGAGGGGGGACAAGACGGATTAAAGATAGGCCTAGAGTAGACTTTCCTGAGCCAGACTCGCCGACTACACCTATTGTTTCAGCTCTGTCCAGAGTAAAGGAAACACGGTCTACTGCCCGCACTCTCCCCCTTCTCGTCCAATATTCAACAGTTAAATCTTCCACTGCCAGTAGCGGTTTTTGCACAAGTCTTCACCTTTCTGCTAGTTTCGGATTTAAGAGTTCGCTCAGCCCTTCTCCCACCAGCGTGAATCCCAACGCTAGGAGAATGATGAATATGCCTGGAAACGTT
>CAZWPT010000015.1:0-22676 GCA_964635675.1 uncultured Nitrososphaerota archaeon
CCTCAGAATGTTCTTCACATTCCTTATGAGGGTTTCCTCGTCAAGCCTTCCTTCTCTAACAGCATTAATTATCGCCTCCACCTCGTCCTTCCTACTGGGGTCGACCTGATGCGCCTTCCCAGGCATTATCATATCGTTGCCAGCCCTCATCATCTCCACCGGGTCGTCCTTCGCAAACCAGTCTGTCATCACGAAGCCTTCAAACCCCCAGTCGCACCTCAGAACCCTCGTCAGAAGCCACTCGTTCTGCGAACAGTGTTTCCCGTTCAGCTTGTTGTACGCGCTCATCACAGTCCAAGGCTTAGACTTCCTAACAGCTATCTCGAAACCCTTAAGATATATTTCTCTAAGCGCTCTTTCAGAAACAAGCGTGTCGATCAGGAAACGGTTCGTCTCCTGATTATTCGCTGCGAAATGCTTCAGGCAGGCGCCGACCCCTTGAGACTGAACACCCTTAACGAAGGCTGCAGCCATCTCCCCGGTGAGAAGAGGATCCTCAGAGTAGTACTCGAAGTTCCTGCCGCATAGAGGATTCCTGTGAATATTCATCGCCGGCGCTAGAAGAATATCCACCCCGTACTCCCTAACCTCCTCGCCGACACACCTGCCGGCAGCCTCAAGAATCTCCCTGTTCCAGGTTGAGGCGAGCATCGTTTCAACGGGAAAAGCCGTAGCATGATACGTTTTATCATCATTCTCCCTCGTAGGGTTTATTCTTAAGCCAGCCGGCCCGTCCGCCAGCACTGCTGAAGGTATTCCAAGCCTTTCAACAGGATGGGTCTCGCCGGCAGCACCCGGGACTCTGGGCAAGGGGTTTCCGAACATGCCGGGTATGCCTACTCCGACGACGATTCTGGCTTTCTCCTCTAGAGTCATCTTGGAAACTGTCTCGGGAACCTCTTCCAGCGTTGCCAATTCTAATCCCCGGGAACGAATAGTTTAAAGATTATTTAAGCTTTCAACTAGCACGTAAATCAAGGCTAGCTACAATAAATTAAACTATATTGATTTTGATTAGAATAATTGTCTTCCCAGAAATGTGGGAAAACCCGGTCTTCAAGCTAACCCTAATCATAACCTATAAATTTGAGGCACCCTGTTAAGATTTATGCAAGTCAAGATTCGTCCAGCAGAGGAAGAGGATGCGGAGCCGGTTGAAAACATGGTGGGAGACTGGCTTAAATGGAGGATTGAGAGAGCCGGAACTTTCCGTAAGGCGCTTGGGGAAAAGGATCACCTTATCCTGATAGCTGAGGCGGGAGATCAAATAGCGGGGTTCTCCACATGCTTTTCTACCTAGATATTGTGCATGGAGGGTTAAACAGCCACATACTTCTTCTTTACGTTAGAGAAGGATACCGGGAGAAAGGAATCGGCCGAGCCCTCTTGAACGAGGCTGTGAAGCATGCTGTCGAGAGGAGGGTTGTTGAAATGCATGCCGATACTATTTTCGAAGACGCGGCGAAGTTTTACAGGAAGCAGGGTTTTAGAGACGGTGGCGTAATGCTTGAACTTTCTTTAAACAGTCTTCAAAAGTAGGAAAAAGCGTTACAGTATTACTCTCTTCTCTCCACGATTATCTTGCACTTCGTAGCTATTGCTGCGATCACCCCTAGGGCAGCCATCCACGGCGCTAAGATGGCGCCTATCACTCCAACGGTAGCAGGAATCTCAAGCAGCGTTTCATCCTTCTCGCTCTTAACAATGATTCTTGTAACATTCCCCTCGTGAATAATGTTTTTAATCGTTTTAACAAGATCCTCGGAAGAAACGGAGTATTCCTCCATGGAGACCTTTCCAACGGGGGAGCCGCATGCGGAGCAGAAGGCGGCGTCATCAGGCAGTTCCCTACCGCACTTCTGACAATACTTCAAACATCCTTCACCTCATCATAGGGTTCCACAGAAAGTTTTTAAACGTTTTATAGCGCACACCGTTTATCTTCCCAGTGAAGCCACCTTAACCCTCCGGGCCAGCCTTTACTCGACATCTCGAGGAAGGAACGATAATACTCGTTTATCTTGCTCACAGCATAGCTATTCTCCTTAGCGCGCGCTTTGTTTTCCTCGACTTTGACTCTTTTTCCTGGAGACCGGGAATATAGCCTCACTGCCCAAGTACGAGTTTAAATCCTCCGAGGTCAACAATTGGAAGACACCTATAGTGCTTAATACTCCGGTTAACAGACCCAGTAAATGAGGCGTTATCCTCGTAAGAGTTGTGTCGAAACCAACCTTTTCAGACTGGGCTTCTGAGAGAAGCGGGACCAGGCCGTAAAGGGATAAGAATAATCCTAGGACAGCGAAAACCGTGAAGGCGAGGAGGGAAAGCATGAACGTGAAAAATCCTCCCACCTTGTAAAAAACTATAGGGAGAATGATGCAGAGGACTGCAAACACCAGGTTTTCCATCATCCATCTTTTAAATAGAAACCAGTTTAGAAGCCAGTAGAGAAGCCAGGAAACCCCTATTATCAGCAGGAATGCGATTAACTGCCGGAATTCCCTCGGCTTCTCCTGGGACAACCTCTGTGAGGAAACACGTGATTTAAAATTTAAAAAATTTTCTTTACTCAGAAAAAACACCTGGAAATGGTGTAAGCACACTCTACGCGGGTTCTCGCGACTAGCATCCCAGTAAACGCTGAGCATCAGTGTTAATTGAAAAAATTTGCGAGTTCCAACGGAGACTTTGAAAAACGATTATCCTCATCCCGATCATGGTATGAACAACGGGGATGCGGTTCTTTCACCCGATTCCTCCTTCTCCGCGCGCTAAGCCTACTCCTGGTAAAATCTGCCTCACCGAGGTTGTGTTTCTCTCATCTCCTTTTTCCCGAGCTTCAGGAAATTAGCCTCGGAGCCGCCTCGCGCGCTAGGAAAAAACTCGCGCCGTCTATTTACAAAATCTTTCAACACGCTGGACAAAGCTTAAAATATTGACAAACCCGCATAAGCATGTGAGAAAGAGAGCGCTAGAAGCCTTAGATTTAAGGCGTGGTAAGGAGCTTCTCCTCTCAGGACCCCCAACATGCGATGAGAAGCTTGTTGAGAAGCTAACCGGAATTAAGGTTAATGGGGGAAACCAGAAGGAGAAGATGAAAACCATATTCGACGCTCTCGACGTTGACCTATTTTACCAGCTTGGAGTCAATCTAGACGTTGTATGGAGCGATAGGAAGCCTAGGTTAATAGAGGGTTTTTTCGATGAGTTGAAAGAAGACTTTCCATTCACCGATGCTTTCCACGTGGCTTATAAAAACCTTAGACTGAGGAGAACAGAGTCAGCCTCCCAGCTTTGGGTTGTAAAGAGGCCTTTTAAAAACTATGAGGAGCTGGTAAGCTACTTGAAGAACTATGATCCTCGCGAGGATGAACCGAGGTCTACAAGTGAAATAGCAGACGAGTATGGGAGGGTTTTCCAGGAGTATCAGGAACTGTTGGGCGATACCTCTCTGTACGCGGGAGAATTCTACTTAACACTAGTCACCTATTTAGATATTCATATCGGCTTGAAAATGATGGCTAGACTTGGATGGCAGAACCCAGATCTCCTAGATGAGCTTATCTTCAAGTATGCTCAAGTGGCGAGGAAACACGTTGAAGCCTGGTCTAGAACTGGAATAAAGGCTTTCGTTTCACACGATGACGTGGCTTGGAGAAACGGCTTATTCTTCCCGGTGGAATGGTACAGGAGGCACGTGGTGCAATGGTGGAAGCATATTTGGGAGCCGGTTAAAGAAAACAACATAAAACTGATCTATGTTTCAGACGGGGACTATAGGAGTCTGATGGAGGACCTTGTTAAAATAGGGGTTGACGGCTTCCACGTGGAATGGGACCCTAGGTTTTCAAGAAAAGACGTTGAAAACCTTATGGAGAAGTATGGTGGCGACAAGATATTTCTCCTCCACCCGAGTTACGAGGTTCTGTCCCGTGGAAGCATTTCTGAAGTGGAGGAGGAGGCTAGATGGTTCACCACTCTATCGAGGAAATACCCTTCAATATTCTTTGCAGGAACCCCGCCTAGCAATACTGTAAACGAGGAAGTCTTCCTCAGAACATGGTTTTCTGAAAGACACCGTGAAAACTAGGCTCTCCAATCCCTGGTAACGGGTATTAAAAAAGCGGGTCCCCTGAGCAGCATTATTTTTTAATTATTCGAGAGCTGAGAAACAGTCCGAGAGCAAACAGGAGTAGCGACAAGGCTCCTAGCGCCCCGCACTGCACCCCTTTCCAGAAAACGTCCGAGTGAGTAGGGTATTCTGCTGTAAACAGTTGCCAAAAATAATGGCGGAGGAGAGGAAAAGCAGAAACGAGAAAACAGTGTAGAGCAACGCTTTCAACGTTTTCCGAAAACCCACAGGCATCTCTAGCTCTGTCTTCTAAAAGGCCGATTATAAACCTTCTGTCAATGTTGACGTTGAAAACCAGCCTCCCAGCCGGAATTAAACTTTTAAGCCCGGGTTCAGGTTAAAACATGGATGAGAAATGTGGAAGATTATAGATTCTGAAACGATTCCTTTCACGCCTTACCCCAAGGGGGTTTCAAGCATAAAGAGGATTGTCGAGAAGGAGAAGATTGGAGCCCAGCGTATAAGCGGGTTCGGCCTAATCCAAGTCCCTCCAGGAGGCTCCTTCGGCCCCCATGAGCATCCTGAAAGAGAAGAAATATACTATGTTCTCTCCAACTCTGGAACACTCATAGTTGGCGACAAGGAGATTCCCGTCAAAGAGGGTCTCACCCTCTATGTTTCAGGAGAAGAGCCTCATGGAATAAGGAACCAAGGTGATAAGCCGCTCCTCGTAGTCTTCATAACCGTCTACAAGTAGCTAGACCCAGCGGGGTTGAGCAGAATGAAGGCACTAGTATACCGTGATTTCAACGATTTCCGGTGGGAGGAGGTGGAAACCCCTGTCATCGGTCCAGACGAGATACTGGTAAGGGTTAGGGCATGCGGCCTCTGTTCCACAGACGTTTGGAAGGCAATGTATCACGAGGCTAAGCCGGGCATGGTGCTTGGTCACGAGGCCTCTGGAGAAGTGGCGGAAACCGGTTTAAACGTTACAACCCTGAGAATTGGCGACAGGGTTGCGGTGTTCCACCGTGCTGAATGCGGAGCATGCTACTATTGTAAGCATGGTGATGAAACGCTTTGCAGCGAGTACCGTCAGCAGTCGATTTTCCCAGGAGCTTTCGCAGAGTATATCCGTGTCACCCCCAGGCTTGTCAAAAAATCCGTTATTAAAATCCCGGATGAGATGAAGCATGAAGAGGCAGCGATGATAGAGCCTACAGCCTGCTGCGTAAGGGCTGTTTCAAAATGTGGAATATCCCTGGGAGACAGTGTTCTGATCATTGGCGATGGCCCTATGGGGCTGCTTAACGCTCAAGTCTCAAAGTCAGCAGGGGCCTTCGTGATTCTAAGCGGCCATCATGATTCCCGTGTCGAAACAGCCGTAAGACTAGGAGCAGACTACGCGTTCAACTCGAACAAAATCAACCTCAGAGAGAAAGTGTTGGAGTTGACAGGAGGACGTGGAGCCGATGTAGTTATCGTTGCAGTCTCATCCACAGATACTGTCCAACAATCCTTGAAGCTGGTTCGAGAAGGAGGTAAGATATGCGTCTTCGGCGATTTCAGAGACGTCCCCCAGCCTAGTCTCAGCCTAGATCTTAAACCAGTGGTCCACAGCAGTGTGAAAATCCTAGGAAGCTGGGGCTGTTCAACCAAGGACTACCATGCTGCATTCAACCTGTTGAAAACCGGGAGAGTAAGAGTTGGAGAAATGGTAACGCACAGGTTTCCGCTGGAAAGATTCATGGAGGCTCTTAACGTATTCCTGAGTAAGAACTGTTTAAAGATCGTTCTTCACCCTTAACATTGTTAACAGTGAGGAGTGTTTTCAGAGGCACTTAATAATAACCTGCAGCATTTTTAAACGTTTTTAAATAGAACATGCGGAAATGGAGAATAAATGGAAAAACATGGTTTCCCACACCGAGAGCTCTATGCTCCTGGACACTTCGGAAACTGGTATGAGGTTGCTGGTCGCTTCGAAATGAGGGATATTCTGGCTGAAGCAAAATGGTGGGGGTTCAACTGGTATGGCGACTGGTTTGACACTTTAAACCTGACTAAATTTTCCCATCTTCCTCCAATCGTATCCCGCTGCTGGCTGACCAAGGCACTCTGGGAAAACAAGAAGGCCCACTTTGAAGAAGCGCAGAGGCTAGGGTTTAAGCTTGATCTACTAGTCACTCCGAACCATGTTTACGCAGACCAGGTTTCCAAGGAGATTCTAGCTAAGGATCTTTCAGATAAGCAGGCGGAGCGTCGCAAGATCCGGTTCTTCGGCCACCTGGTATGCCCATCGATTCCCAGTGCTCGAAGAATTATCCTGGAAAACTATGACGAGTTGTTCAAAGATTTAGCTAAGAGCGGTATAAACCTTGATGCGGTTACATATGCTGCTTACGATTTCGGCGGCTGCGCATGCCGAAAATGCAACCCATGGATCGTGACTTTCGCAGAACTGTGTAAGGAGATGCATGATGTTGCCGCCAAATACTTCCCGCGTGTTGAAATGAGATTTTGCTGCTGGTGGTGGGATTCTAAGGACCATAATCTTTTCGCCGACTGGGTGGATAAACATATTCCGGGTGAGGTTAAAGGCATGGCTTTATGGATAAAATACGACGGGGACAAGCCGGCGAGCATACCACCCGGTAGGCTTCCAGAAGAATGTGGAGAAGCATACTTCATCCATATCGGGTATTCAGATGACAGGGCTGACAACGATGTTTACGGCCGATGGGGGCCTGTGGTTGCTCCAAACCGGATACCTAGGACGCTGGAGACGCTGGAAAATGCCCGTGGCGAAGGCTTCATGGCATACTCCGAGGGAGTGTTCGACGACGTTAACAAGGCGATTCTAGGCGGTTTGAGCAGCGGAAGGTTTTCAACAGTGCAGGAGGCTCTCGAAGAGTATGCGAGAAGATATTTCAAAGCTGAGGGCCGGGTGGTGGAAGAGTGGGCGGAATGGATCCGTCAATGGGGGAAACCAGGCTTAGTGAACCTGAAGAAGGCTAGACGCGTCTTCAACCGCCTAGCGTCGAAGACACCCGGCACGTGGAGACTAGCCCACTTCGCATCTAAGCTAAGGCTGTTTGAGCTGAACAGCCGGCTTGAGGAAAAGAGAGCCTGGACGCGTAAGCGTTTAGCCTTGGTTGAAGCATTCTTAAGGGAGCGCGAGGCTTTGCAGAGGAAGATTTACGGGCTGCCCCCGCTGCATGAGCCTGTTTTCACAGCGATCGTTGGAGAGCCACGCTGGTACCGGGAGCTCAAGGCGTTGACCACCCCCTCTTCCCGAAGCGCCTCCAACAGCCGAAAGCCGAGGAGCATGAAGGCGAGGATTAACCACCGGAAAGCGTCACTGTTGAAAACTCAGCGTTAATAACACTGGGCGTGAACTATGCGAGGACAAGGGTTGCAGCAAGCCCGTCCATCATCCAGAATCGAAACACGCGTTGAAAACCATGCTGGAGCCAGATAGGTTTAAAACGGCTTAACTCTTCTTAGCTTAAAAATGGCGAGTAGTGTAGACACCTTGCTTCTCTATGTTGCGCCTGACGGTAGTGATTCTTGGTCGGGAAGAATGCCTGCGCCAAACCAGTTTAAGACGGATGGGCCCTTCGCCACGCTTCACCGTGCTGTCGAAGCCATGCGTGAGTTGAAGCATCAGCAGGGCGGAACCCTTAGGCAGCCCGTCAAAATTCTAATCCGCGGCGGCACATACTTCTTAACCGAGCCGCTGGTCCTCACCCCTGAGGACTCTGGAACACTCAGCCACCCAGTCTCCTTAGCGGCATACCCGGGCGAGAAGCCGGTTTTAAGCGGTGGGAGAAGGGTGACAGGCTGGGAGCAGAAAACCGTAGACGGCAGGAAACTGTTGGTGGCAGAGGTTCCGGAAACAGCTGGAGGCAAATGGTTCTTCCGACACCTCTGGGTAAACGGGCATGATTGCACACGTGCCCGCAGCCCTAACAAAGGCTACTTCAGGGTTGCAGGAGTTCCGCATGCAGCGTCAGAAGCCAAATGGGATGAAGGGCAGGCTTGCTTCCGGTTCCACGAAGGGGATTTGAAGGCTTGGAGCACTGCCAGAGACGGGGAGATCGTGGTTATGAACCGCTGGGTTGAATCACGCCTGCCCATAGCTAGTGTAGACGAGAAGGAACGCGTCCTATACTCTACTAGGAGAAGCGTCTTCCGCCTGGACCCGGGTGATCCTTACTACGTGGAGCATGTTTATGAGCTTCTTGATTCGCCGGGAGAATGGTTTTTAGACCGTGGGGCTTCAACGCTCTACTATATGCCGCTGCCCGGCGAGGAGCCTAGTAGGACTGAGGCCATAGCACCCGTGCTCAGTGAACTCATCCGGCTTGAGGGCGAGCCCGAGTCAGGCAGATTCGTGGAGCACATCTTTATCCATGGCTTAACATTCGCCCACACGGAATGGTGTTTCCCAGAGGGCTCGGCTTCGCAGCCTAAGCCGGATGCAGGAGGGTTCCCCCAGGCTGCGGTAGGCGTGCCAGGCTGTGTGCACGGGCAGGGTGTCCGAAACTGTATCTTCGAAGACTGCATTTTCACCCAGATTGGCAACTATGCTTTAGAGCTGGCACGCGGCTGTCAACACAACCGTGTCACGGGCTGTAGGCTCTTTAACCTGGGGGCTGGCGGTGTTAAAATAGGGGAACCCGTGATCCGTGAGTCTGAGAGCGAGCAGACCTACGGCAACGAAGTGTCTCGATGCGACATCTACGGGGGAGGACGCTTCTTCCACAGCGCTGTCGCGATTTACATCGGGCAGAGCTACGATAACCGTGTCGTCAACAACCATATTCACGATTTTTACTACACGGGTATTTCAATCGGCTGGACATGGGGCTACGGGCGATCACTAGCAAAGGGGAACATTGTGGAGTCAAACCATATTCACCATATTGGCGTCCTGTCTGACGGAGAAGGACCCATCTTAAGCGACATGGGCGGGGTCTACACGCTTGGGGTTCAACCGGGGACAGTCATCCGGTTCAACTTGATACACGATATTGCCGGCCTCCGCTACGGGGGCTGGGGGATTTATTTCGACGAGGGGAGCACGAGCATTACAGCCGAGGGAAACACGGTTTATAGAACTTCTCACGGAGGCTTCCACCAGCATTATGGAAAGGAAAACATTGTCCGTAACAACATCTTCGCCTTCGGACGGGAAGCACAGATTCAACGCTCACGGCCAGAGCAGCATGTAAGCTTCATCTTTGAGCGTAACATTGTTTACTGGCGGGAAGGCGTCTTGCTCACGGGCAGCATAGACGATTTCAACTTTATCTTCAACCAAAACCTTTACTGGAGAGAAGAAGGTGGCGAAATACGTTTCGGAAGCCTGTCGTGGGAGGAATGGCGGAGGCACGGAATGGATATAAACTCTTTAATTGCAGACCCGTTGTTCATCGCGCCCGATAAGGATGATTTCCGCCTGAAGCCGGACTCGCCGGCGTTCAAACTAGGCTTCATCCAAAACGTATAAGCGAGACACCCACGTTCTGAAACCTTTGCTGGAGAAAAAATACTTGGATTAAAGTCGGCTGGAAAAAGGGTTTATCCCACCCACTGCTACCCGAAGCGCTTATTAGCGCTCCCAGTCTAAGTCTATCGTGATAAGAAGGCTGAGGCTGTGGAACTTCAGGGGTGTGAGAAAGGGGGAGGCTAGGCTCGCACCCTTCACGATTATCCTAGGCGGCAACAACTCTGGCAAGACGACTCTTCTTGAAGCCCTATTCCTCGCTCCAAACCCTTTCCGCAGAGCCCCTTATTCCGGAGTCGACGTGGCGGTTAAGATACTGCACGAGCTGCACAAGGCTTTTGAAAGCACGGGCTACTTCTTCCTCTTCCACAACTATACTTCGAGCAGAGCAGGAATCCAGTGCGATAGCCACGTTATACGTTTCATCAGGGATGAGGAAACGATTTACGTCACTACGAATAAGAGCGACGCTGGCCAGTGCATAATGCTTAATGGTAAGCCGACTCAGGTTTTAGGAAAACTGTCTTTCACGCTTACCAACATAGTCTTCATGTACGTTAACGATAAGGTGACTAAGGAGGATTCTCTGCTTCTCAGCCCGAGCCTTACAAGGATGAGCTACAATTACCTGAGGATAAACTGGCCCCTTCTTGCTCACAGCGATATTTGCAGCAAGATTGCTGGAGAATTGTCTCAGCTTGTTGGCGAAAAGTGCGTTGACATAACTATGGAGCCCTTCTTCAAAGGAGGAGTATCGCTGAACCTTCTTCTCGAAGACGAGAGGAGGATAAGGCTCAGCGACGCTGGAACAGGGGTTCAGAACTATGTTACGGCAAGAATCCTATACGAGTTGAATAAGCCGGGGATACTGCTCTGGGACGATTTTGAGAATGGCCTCGATCCAGCCACGCTTTCAAGCGTCTCAGGCTGGCTATCCAGCCTTGTTGAAAAAGGCGTCCAAGTCGTCGTAACCACCCGCAGCCAGGAGGCCGCGAGAAGGATTGCAGCAGCTGCCGGAGGCAAACCGATGATACTTCTAAGCACTCTAAAGGGGGGCACGCTTAAGACTGTGAGGCTGTCCCAGAAGGAGCAGAGTGGAGACGGATTACTGGAAGCGAGAACCATCGGGTGAGGAATGTTGAAACGCCACTGGCTCCGGCTATTTCCTCTCCTCTTCTTTAACCCTTGTTTCTCCGGGTCTCAGTATCGATATGTGGGTGAAGTCGCTGTCTTCTGCAGCCCCGTGCCAGTGGTATTCTCCAGAAAGGATGTAGAAGACTATGCCTGGAACCGCTATAGCCTGCTCCCTCTCCGTCGCGACAACGCCTTTCCCGCTCAGGATGTAAATAACCTAGTCGTGCGCGTGACTGTGGAGGACGTTCCTAACACCCTTCGGTAAGTGTACGATGGTAATGTTGAAGTCTTTCGACCCTAACGCTTCGCCGACTAAATTTCTGATCTTGACGGTGCCTGTAAAAAGACCCCCTGCAATCTCCTGCTCAGGAACATCATCTATCTTAACTACCTTCAACCCTTCACACTGTCAGACAAAGATTATTTGAACCGACTATAAACCTTTCAGGATGTAAGCGGTTCCCGCATCATAAACCTGTTAAGAATTTGTAACCAGGTTTGACTTAAGCATGTTTGAACATCTCTGGAAAACCTTCTTTTATGAAGTTTATCTTCAAGCGCGCGCTAGTTTAACTCACTCTACCAGCTTGACTCTTATCGCTAGCTTCCTGGCTTTCTCAGCCTGCTCCTCATCCAGCGTGTAGAGCACGGCATCCATGGTTTCTGCCAAGGATAGGAAGAGGGCGTCGTATACTGATAGGTTTTCAGAACACGCTATCTCGAAAGACCTTTTGAAAAGCTTTTTCTCATCCACAATTTCCAAGCCTGATTCCGCCAATTCTAAAAGGGCCTTGGCCTTAGCCCTAGCGCTCTCCCCGCTTATGCTGCCTCTCGCATATGTTTTCCAAACAGCGTTCAGAGACTCCTTGATCGCCATGTCAACCGTAGCTGCACGCACAAGAAGTTCAGATAGTTTCTCCCAGCCTGGTTCCTTAAGTATGTAGGCAGCTATAACCGTGGTATCAATGACTTTCACGATCCTCTTTCACCAGCCTCACTGAGAACCCTTTCGGAACCCCTTCAGTATTCTCTATTTCTCTCGTAATCCTCTCTATTGTTTTCTTAGCTTCTACCTCCTTTACTTTCTCCTCTATGAAACGCCTTATTTCCTCTGGCCAGTTCACCTCCTTCCTTAGAGCTTTAGTCTTCTTCTTGAGTTCGCGGGAAACCTTAACCGCTATAATTTCACTCATAGTTATACCATAGGTTAAACCTTTATTTAAACTTTTTAAACGATTAAACCACTATTTAGCGCGCGCCACGACGACGAGCATGCTTTCCAAGAACGATAACACCGTTTAGAGCAATATTAAGCCCAGCCTTTAGAAAGCACGGCCCGTTTAATAAACGGAAGCGTCTCCTCGAAAAACTCTTTTCACCCTTATACTTAGAGGAGAATTCTGGGGTTAAGTCTTTCTCCTCTTCTTCCTACGGCGACGATCATCTCTCGCCATCAAGTAGTTTGAGATGAACAGCATTTTCGTCGCGTAGTCCGGGTTCTTAATGCCGGCGACATCTCTGAGGAATTCTTCAGCAAACTCCTCTACTGTCGACACCATCATCACCCGCTACTCTATTAGATAAATCAGGCTACTACTAATAAACCTATGCTCTATTGATGCGGCGAGCCTTCTGGTGAACACTGCAGCGTCAGGATTGTAAGACCCGGAGAACCTCTAGGCGATCGATTCCTCCTTTTTCTAATCCGCGTTTCTACACCTAATCGGAACATATTCGCCGGCGAAAGGCCTCCTTCTCCCTTCACACCCTTCCCTCGGGCAATACCGGCAGGCGACGTACTCGTTTAACGTTGCAGCGAACACGCCGGAGACAGATTTCCTCGGAACCATCAGGAAGCTGGGCGTGAGGCGGACACCTATGTTTTTCAGCGGGTTCAAGACGCTGAAGAGCACTCTCTGCTGCTCGATTCCGAAAAGCCTGCCGGAGCCTGTGCCGGGCCCGAAGCCGGAGACCGGGGCCCCCAGCCTATTCTCGACGAGGCGTCTCAGTTGAGCACTGGCCTTGCTCACAGCGTAGTCTCCCACCTTTTCCAAGACGAATGCTTCAAAGACGTTTGACACCCCCAGCCTGGAGGCCTCCTCCTCGAGTCTAGACCCTATGGTGACCACGTAGGGCGCAACCTCCTGTCCACGGGTCAGAACATCCCCGAGCACGATGCTTTTCAACGTGTGGCCACTCTCCAAAATAACCTCGTCACCCTCAATGCTCATAACCCTGGTGAACGCGTATACTGCTCTGGGCTCTATGAGGCTACGGCTCTTATCCACGAGCGACTCCATCCCCCCTCCCCTGTCCCTCAGCCTTCCAACCCGTATGCTCCTTAGAACCTCCTCCGTCACGATTTCGACAGCTATAGGGTTAACGACCTCTATAGACAGAGGGTTGTTCCGCTGGCTGCGCATATCTCGCTCGGATGCGGTCGTGCTAGATAAGGTTTTGCGGCAAATGAGGCATGAGCCTTCCCATCTTCCAACACACTGTTTACTGAGACTGTTCAAACGGGAGTCCCTCCATTCTTAAAGAGTGGTTTGGAACAGCTTATCTTAACGACAACAAGCGTACTGTAGACGACCCCTCCGACAGGTTTTATATATCAAGCATAATCTGCCTCTAGAAGAATGAGGGCTACGGTTAGTGAAATGGCGAAGGCCCGCGAATGGGTAGACACTAGGCTAATACAGTCCTCTGAATCCTTCTTCTCTTTTTCATACGGGGGCAAGGCATCCGAAAAACTGTTGGCCAGCTGGAAGCTTGAGCGTAAAACAATTATGCCCGGCGGCGGCGGCAAAACGGAATACGTCTCGACGTATACTGATGCTGCAACCGGTCTTCGAGTGAAATGCATGGCAACAGAGTACTCGGAGTTTCCTGCAGTCGAATGGGTGCTGTATTTCGAGAATACGGGGAGGGACGACACGCCGATTATAGAGAACATCCAACCCTTGGACGTGATTTTGAACTGTAAGATCGACCCTATTCTTCACTACTCGAGAGGAGCACTCTGCTCGCCGAGTGACTTTGAACCCCTCTGCAGAAAAATCAGCAGTGAAAAAGAATTTCAGCTGAGCCGGCGGCGGCAGATCCTCAAGCGAAACCCTGCCTTTCTTCAACCTTGAGCTGGGCGAAGAAGGCGTAGTGATAGCGATAGGCTGGACTGGCGAATGGCTAGCTAGGTTTTCAAGGAGCACTGACTGTAAACTGCTTCTACAGGCAGGCATGGCGCGTACGCGCCTAAGGCTTCATGCCGGCGAGGAGATCCGGTCTCCGCGAATCCTGTTGCTATTCTGGTTGAAGAATAGGATGCGGGGCCATAACCTGCTGAGGCAGTTCATCCTAGCCAACCACAGGCCTTCAGTGAACGGAAGACCCTTAGAGATGCCGATCCTCGTCAGCAACTGGGGTGAAACACCAGCGAGCACTCATCTCGCCAGGATTAAGAGCATAATAGCTAACGACCTCCCGGTGGAATACTACTGGATCGACGCCGGATGGTTTGGCACCGGGGAATGGTGGAAGAACGCGGGCAACTGGGAGGTCAAGAGAAACCTCTATCCCGATGGCTTCAAGCCGATAAGCGAAACGCTTCATCAAGCAGGCCGCAGGCTCCTCTTATGGTTCGAGCCCGAGCGGGTCTGCGAGGGAACACCGTGGTACAGTGAGCACGCAGACTGGCTTTTACGGATCAAGGAGGAGGATGAGGTTTACAGCTGGCCGCATTTCACCGACATGTCTGACCCCCAGTGGGTCATTGCAGAAAGCAACCGGAATCAGATTAAAGAAGGCGATAGGCTGTTCAATCTTGGAGACCCTGAGGCACGCCGCTTCCTCACGGACTTCATCTCTGAGAAGATATCCGAGTTTGGGATCGACTGCTTCCGGCATGACGCCAACATTGCTCCGCTGAAGTTCTGGCACAACGCTGACCCAGAAGACCGCCAAGGCATCAGCGAGATAAGGCATGTGGAGGGCCTATACTCCTTCTGGAAGGAGCTTTTAAAAAGCCACCCCAGCCTCGTAATAGATAACTGTGCAAGCGGCGGTCGGCGCATAGACCTAGAATCCATCGGTCTCAGCACAGCGTTTTCACGCACCGATTATATTGGAGACATTGTTTCAACACAATGCCACACGTACGGCATAATGCTGTGGGTACCCCTGCAAACAGGAGGCGGCCTCAACGTAAACATAGTTGAAGCTGACGATTATACGTTTCGAAGTATTTGGTCCAGCGGCCTGGTCTTTGAGCTTAAAATTAAGGATGCTCAACACCAAGAGGACGTATTCAACGAGGTGAGGAGGAAGCTTAACCAATATCTCGCAGTGCAGAAGTTTTTCTACGGCGACTACTACCTGCTGACACAGTATACTCGGGCCAGAGACTCTTGGATGGCCTATCAGCTTGACCGGCCTGACTTGGGAGCGGGGCTTGTAGTCGTTTTGAAACGTCCACTAAGTAGTTTCGTCGAAGCAGTTTTCCAGCTGAATTCATTAGAGCCAGCCGCTGAATACGAGACGACCAATCTAGACACTGGGGAGAGAAGTGTTGCATCAGGCAGGGAGCTGATGGAAACAGGCTTGAGAGTTCGTCTTGTTAAGAGACCCGACTCAGCCCTGATCATATACGATAAGAAAGCACAGCCGCCGTAGACAACAAGCCTTCCAACAGCTCTCAACGCTCTATAATAGCCGATGAGGTTTCTTGAAGGAGAGCCTAATATCTACTCTATTAAAGACACTAGGGTCAAGTATAATTCAAGAGCAAAATAGTCCTCGTATTCTTTCCCTTCGCGAACCTGACCGTGCACGCTACAGCAGGATAACTGGTTTAAAAATACTGAAACCAGAGGGGAAGGAGGCATCCCCTATTCTTCGTCTGGGTTGAGTAGAAAGGTTTACGAAGCGTTGTTTAAAGGGATTAGGAAGATGCTGGGCACGGCGGGGGAGGTTACGCTCTACTACCAGGGTTTAAGCATCGGGCACCAGGTATACAACTCTTACGTGGAGGTAGCGGGCACGGATGAACCCGAGGTTCTCATAGGGCTTTTCAAAGCCTACGCTAAGACATTGGGCTGGGGGATGATAGAGGTTGTGAAAACAGATATTGAAACTGGCAGGATCCAGCTGCGCGTTTATGAAAGCTGCGAGTGTGAAATAGGCAAGGGAAGCGAGCAACCATATAGTCAAATCGTCAGGGGGATGCTGGCAGGGTTCTTCTCACTCGTATTTGGGAAGGAGGCCAGGGTTACTGAAACCAGGTGCATAGCGAAAGGAGACCCCTACTGCGAATACGCGGTGAATACGCATGGCTGAAAAAATCTTCGAAAAACTTAGAAAACAGTAAGCCACATGGATTACACGGAAAAACTTGTTGACATTGTTTCTCTACATGCCTTGGGGGGGAGGGGGCTTAGAGAATTCTCTTAGCATCCGCCGTTCAGCAATTTTTCCGCTTCCAGCGCGCGATAATATCCTCTCTCGTAACATAAATGATTCAAAACTACTCCTAGTCGGGTCAGACAGGAACCAGCCAGGATTAACCTTAACCTGGCCCAACGCTTTCTCAAGCATAATTATCTGCGCGCTATTTAGCAACCATGTCTAGAACCTCTTCCTTTTTCTCAAGTATTTCCAAGCAGTAGGTTATTGATTCACCGATCGCCCTATCTATATCATCCTCACCGACGCCCAGCTCCTCCCTAATCATTTTCCCATCTATGTAGGTGTAGGATGCCATTACGTCCGCGAATTCAACCGGGTCAAGCCCGGGCTCAACGCCCCTCCCCCTATACTCTTCCTTAACCTTCCTCATGAAACGCTTGTATAGGAAAGTCGGGATCGTAATTATCATCTTGTTGGGGCAACCCATGTACTTGTTAACTATTCTCAAGAACTCTTTCCAAGTCATGTTGTAGTAGCCGACAGGGTAGCATACCCCGCCCCTGCCGCGCTCAACCGCTCCCGCAATACACTCCCCCACCTGTCTCAGAGTAACCATGCTGGTTCCGCCCTTAGGCCAGAAGACCGCCCTCCTCATGTTGAGAAGCTGTTTAACGAATATCATCCAAACCGGCTTCCTACCGGGCTGCTTCCCGAAAATATACGGTAACTCTAGAACCATGACTTCCATTTTATCGTCTGAGAAGGAGAGTGCCACGTTCTCCTGGTCCACCCGGCTCCTTATGTAAGGATGCTTCTCGTAAAGCTTTTTCTCAGGCCACAGCCTAGCGAAATATGTGAAGTAAGAACCGAGGACAACAGCCTTCCTAACCCCGCACTCCTTGGCTAATCCAAGTAGCCTCTTGACGGGCGCGATATTATACTTATAGTAGGCATCGTAAACCGGTGGGGGGAATTCCACACGCTCGTCAACCCCCGCGGCGAAAACAAAGCCTTCGCAACCCTCGATCAGCCTCTTAATCTCCTCATCCGTCATCTCGTTAATATTACCCAGCGTTAGCTCCATTTCAGTCGGAAGATTTGCACCCTTCGGAATAGGCGGCAGCGCGACCGACCTTACTGAATGCCCACGCCTAATCAGCTCCGCCGCGCCAGCGGCTCCAAGAAGCCCAGTGCCTCCAACTATGAAAACCTTCATCCCTAACTCTTAACAGTTTAACCCTAGGCTAATAAGCTTTGAGAACATTTTGGGAAACCCTCTTTAGCGCGCGCTTAAATGGCTCCCCCTCTGCCTGACTACTTTAAACCCCTTCTTGCTTAATGCTTTGACAACCTCTCTCCAGGAAAGGATTGGAAGCTTATTTAATTACTACCTCGACCGTCTTTTTACCCTTCGCCACTCTTTCCCCCAAATGTTCTAAGGCTAATTCAGTAGCCTCCTCCTCAGCTGCATCGTGCGATAGCACGCTTCACAAAGCATGCGTGCTCATTTTTTCTAAAAATTCTCTCACAGACAATATTTCTGTTTTCCTGAATTTTTTCAACTCAAGTAAATGCTTATCTCCGCTAACCACGTACTTTGCCCCTGCTTCAAGCGCGCACTCTAAAACTTTATTATCTATCGAGTCTCTTTTTATGGCATCAATCTTCACTTTTGGATTTACTATCTTTAATATTTCCACTAGGGATTCCAACGCTGTTGTTTTATCTATACCGGCCTTTTTAAACACCTCTTCGATTTTCGGGTAAGTCAGTACTCTGGCTAATTCCCCCAGTATTTCTTCTGAAGAGTAGAACTCAACGCTCCCCTTTTCTATTAACTTAGAAAACTCCTTTGCTAAACCTTTTTTAAACAGAAGCAATATGAGAATGTTCGTGTCTGAGGCAGCTTTGATCTTGCCCATCTTACGGCCTCGTCTATAAGCTTTTCCACGTCTATCTTGTTTCTCTCAGCGGCGCCGGCTATTTTTTCAGATAACTCTTCTAAGCGCAGCCTTCTTGCTTTCTTCAAAACTATTTCTTCATCTCTAGTCATTACTATGATTTTTTCTCCAGGCAGAATCACAACCTGACCCTTCGAAGAAACCTTTGTCACATCTTCTATTTCTTCCACGTTTTTTGGAAAAGTTTTACTAGTATTTAAAGTATTACCAATCCAACTTCTAGCGCACGCTAATCTTTGGTAAGCAGCGATCAGAAACCGAATGTTGCCTAGCTAATAAGAAAAAGCGCGCTGATAAGGTTAGAAGGAGAGCGATATTATAAGCCAGATGTTCAGGTAGATTATTGCGCTCAGAGACGAGAGTAGAACGACTGAGGAAACGGTCTCCTTGTAGAAATCGTAACGGTCGCTGAGGATTATCATTGAAACTGCCAGTGGGACTGAGTGCATTACGATTAAAACAGTTCTCTCTAAAGATGATAAGCCGAGCAACACGGATATGGAAAGACTGATCGCTGGCAACAGTATCATTCTTAGAAGGCTTAACGCTAGAGATTCTGCAAACCTTCCGTAACTCCTACCATAGAATAAGACGCCTAGCATGAAAATCGCTACTGTCGCGGTCGTGCTTCCCAGCATGTGAAGCACGGTTGACAACGGGTATGGTATATTTATTTTCAGAAAAGACATTGAAAGGCCCATGAGTATGGAGAGAATCAAGGGGTTTTTAGAAAGCCTTTTTCCAACTATTCTTAAGCCTCTTAAACCAGGAGCTCCAAGTCTGTAGAACTCTAGGAAAGCTATCGAGATTGAAACACCTATAATCGATATTGATGCTGCAGCAAGCGTAGCCAGCTTCTCCACAATGTTCGAGAAAGCAAACATGAGGAAAGGAATGCCGTAGAAAGCAGTGCTTCCGAATATCGTTGTCAACACCAGCAGGTAGAGAAGGCTTCTCGAGAACCCTAATACGACGTATAGAACGATGTACGCAGCTAAGACTATGATTACAGGTGTTACTCCAGCTAGCACAAACTCTATTTCCCCCCAGGTGAACTCGATACCGGCTAGATCCACTATGAAGAGCGATGGAAGCGCAAAATAGTAGATGTACGCGTTTAAAACTCGTTCATCCCCCGCCCTTAAAATACCGGTTTTACGCGACAAATAGCCCAGTATGATTAACAGAAGCATTGGGAGGGTTGTTCTTAAGGCGACCTCGTAAACCATCTTCTTAAAAAAAACAAGTTTCCCCAGCATTTAACATTTACATCCCAATTTAGCACCCAGTATAGATAGCGGAACAGTAGATGACTAGCGCGCTAAGAACGAGAAACGCGCTTAAACGCGTATTCCATTATGGCCAAAATTATATACCCCCTTAAATACATCTACTTCGGCTCCGAAAAGGTAGGTGTTTCTTCACCATTATCCACGCCAATATTTAGCACGCGCTTCCATTGAGTCTTCTGCGGATTTCTCCTCTATTTCTAACCATCTTGATTCTCCCACCACTCTCTTTGCAGCGCGCGCACGCGCTTATTTAAGGGTAGTGTATGAATCGTACATGCCTAGAGCGCGCTCTCCGGTCTGCGAATACTAGAACCGATGCTCGCGTTCTATTAGTCCCTTGATTCTTGCATGATGCTCAGCTCTTCGAAATACTGGTATCGCAATAGCAAGCGTTAGGAGACCAAAAGATATAAGGTATGCGATTGCGTAAAGCAGATCGAATGAGCTTCCGACTAGCTCATTAAAGGCATAGCCAAAGAGTACTGCTGATTGTGACCAAGGAATCAATTGCACTACAAAACCAAGCGGCTCAGGAAGGATGTGAGCCAGAACTACGAGCTGACAGCAAAGGAACACTGACAAGCTTACGATATTGACCAGTTGGCTGATCTGTTTATATGTCAACTGTATCGCTCCAAAGATTATTGAGAGGCCAAGGTTAGCGAAAAACGTAAGTGCAATGGCGATGAGGATGCTCATAAGCCTTCTTAAGCTCCAAAACATTCTCATAAAAAGCCACAGTCTTACTCACATCTGAAACAGGAATTTCTATACAGCCAATCCTCTTAATCAAACGCGTGCTGTGTGGTTTTGAAGCGCTTAGTGGGCTTGAAGTAGATATGTCAGGTAGCCGTTTTTATTATATCTTGTTTTTATCGTTTTGAAGCCGACCTTTTTGAAGGTTTTTTCTATTCTTTTTGTGAAGACCACGGCATGGTAGTGCCAGCCAGTATAATGTTTGAGATGTAGTTTGTAGATATATTCTCCCCATATGACAGGCTGCCTTTTTACGATCTTCCAGTAGAGGTAGTTTTTCAGGTATGATATGAAAGAGCATTCGTTCGGAACCTTCGCAACGTTTAGGAAGACACATCCACCAGATTTGAGTATTCTTCTTAATTCCTGAAGGAAATTTTCCCTCTCGTCCGGTGGAACATATTCGAACGCCTGTGTGAACCACACGCAATCAAATACGCCGTTTCTAAAGGGTAGATGAAGCATATCCATACGCAAAACATGCAAATTAAAATTTTGAATTGTTTTCTTCGCAAACTGAAGGGAATGCTTGGACAAATCTCCCAAGACTGCAGTATTGTTACCCTCCATAAGGTGAGGCGTAACCCTTCCATAACCTCCAGCCAAGTCTAAAACAAGCCTACCAGACCCTAAGAGATGCATGAATATGGGAAGAAACTCCTTCTCGTCTTCACTCCACTCCTCCCCAGGAAACTCATAAGCCTTTAAAGCCTCCCATAACATTTTTGCCAGAAACTCCTTTCGAGAACCCTGCACCATCTGTTTTCCTCATCACACTTAGGCGAGTTTCTGATTTTTAAAATTCTCCGTCTTGTTTATAGATATACCATAATCTTTAAGCCGCGCTAAGCACGATTCTTGAGAGCGCGAATTGATGCCTGTCAAGAAACCTTGAACTAAGGATATGCAGGGGCAGGTTTAGGGAAATGTTTAATTACCCATGTTTTATATGGTTATTCATGGAGTATTATCCAAGAAAAATTGAAGAAAAAATGGATAAATGGCTTAGAAGGAAGGAAGTAATAGTGATAAAAGGGCCGAGACAAAGCGGGAAAACAACTTTACTGTTACATCTTCAGGAGCGGCTCGGCGGAAAATACGTGACGCTAGAGGATGAAGAGATGTTGAGGACGTTTAAAGAGGCCCCTAGGGAATTCGCCAGCAGGTTTCTGGGAGAGAAAATCCTGTTTATCGACGAGGCCCAGTATTGTAAGGACGCTGGTAGAAGAGTGAAGCTCATCCATGACCTATTTGCGAATAGACTTAAAATCTTCCTAACGGGCTCCGGTTCATTCGACATAAAGGTGGAAGTCGGGAAGCATCTAGTTGGTAGAGGAATCTACTTTGAACTTCTTCCACTGGACTTCGAAGAGTTCCTTATGTGGAAAGCTAAGGACCTACACAATGTTTTCTCAGAGTACAAGAGGGTTTTGACTAGTTTCATCCTAACCGGTAAAGAAGTGAAAGTAAAGGTTGCGTTCGAAAATGAATTTAAAAATCTGCTCGAAGAATACCTAATATTCGGCGGTTTCCCGGCGATCGTTAAGGAGAATGATCAAGAGATTAAAAAAGAGCTTCTTAGAAACCTTGTGAGAACCTACTTGGAGAAAGACATCTTTTTCTTTCTGAACGTGAGGCATATTGAAAAATTCAGAAATCTACTTCAATATCTGAGCTTAAACATCGGTTCCATGCTTGAAGTATCGTCGGTGATGAGTGAGCTCAAAATGGATTTCAGAACAGTCGAGTCTTATCTTGCCATCCTGGAAAATACTTATTTAATCTCTCTCGTCAAGCCTTTTCACAAAAACCTTACGACCGAGCTTAAGAAGATGAGGAAGATTTACTTTAATGACCTTGGTTTGAGAAACGCGGCTATAAACAATTTCGTCCAAACCGGGAGCAGAACAGATAAGGGTAGTCTCATTGAAAACTTCATACTGAATGAGCTTAGGACAAGTTTCGAAAAGGAGATCAGGTACTGGCGGACCACAGGGAAGATGGAGGTTGACTTTATAATCAGGACAAATGGCGAAGCAATACCGATAGAGGTGAAGACACGAAGGAAATTGGGAGGAGGATTCCAAGCCTTCTTAGAAGCCTACAGACCTAAGAAAGCCTTGGTCTTCACGGAAGACGAGTTCGGACTGAAAAAGACTAGTGGAACGAATGTTTTGCATGTTCCTCACTTCTTCATCTAGAGCCTATTTATAAGCTAGCTCGGGTTAGGGACGCGACTGAAGTAGCAGAACGAGGAGATTGGCAGAAAACTCGATGGCTGATGGATAGCCGCGCTTTATAAGTTCTTTAAAAGGAGGATAATTTTTCCCAAAAATTTCCTTATAATAAGGATAGAATCTTAAATACTGTTTATTTGAGAATACATAGCGCGCGCTGATAAACCCATTGCGTTTTTAAGCAGGTGAGTCCTCCACATCCTGAGCCTAATGGCTGTCGAGAAGCTTTCACTAGCATTGGCTAGGACGATCTTCTATCTTAAAGGGTTTATCTGGCTCCTCAAGAGGAGAAGAGCATATTCGATGCAA
>CAZWPT010000016.1:0-181098 GCA_964635675.1 uncultured Nitrososphaerota archaeon
ACTCTAACCGAGAACGTGATTACTGTTGAAAACTTTTTCACCATTGACAATAGGCCTTCTGAAACAGTTATCGAGCTTGCAGCAGTAGCATGCGACGTCACTGTTCAAAGAGGGAAAGCAGTAGGCAACCCGATAGATTCAGCGATCTACAACTATGTTCTTAAAAAGTTTGGACACGGCAGGGTTGCAGCGTATAAGCGGATACAGCTAATTCCATTCGACTTTTCAAGAAGAAGGATGAGCATGGTGGTTGAGAAGGATGGAAAATACCTTTTGGTTTGCAAGGGGGCGCCTGAGTCAGTGATCTCAACCTGTAAAGACGTTCATGTTTCAGACTCTAACGAGCCGATTTCAAGCCTAGAGGAGAATCTTAAAGAAATATATTCAAGCTGGAGCAGGGCCGGCTACAGAGTTATAGGCGTAGGGGTAAAGGAGCTGTCTGAGGAAGAAGTGAAAGCCGGTAAAAAGTTTTCCCCGGAGGATGAAAACGGTTTAACCTTCATGGGTTTCATAACGTTTCTCGACCCGCCGAAGAAAGACGCTATCAAGGCGATGGCCGCGTTCAGAAGACTAAGGATTGACCTTAAGATCGTAAGCGGCGACGACCCGAATGTTACGGCAGAAGTCTGCAGGTCAGTTGGCCTCCAGATAGAGGGGGGCAGGGTGATTACTGGAAGCGAGCTTGAGGGAATGGACGGGGAACAGTTGAAAGAGGTTGTTGAAAAACACAATGTTTTCGCACGCGTCACGCCTGAACAGAAGGTTGAGATAATAAAGGCGCTTAGAGAAAAAGGCCACGTGGTTGGTTTTCTAGGGGACGGGGTGAATGACGCGCCGGCGCTAAGGGTTTCGGACGTGGGCATATCGGTGGATACTGCTGTAGACGTGGCTAAGGATGCTGCCGACATCATCCTGCTTCAAAAAAGGCTCGGCGTGATAGCGAACGGTGTAATAGAGGGGAGGAGAATATTCGGCAACACTATAAAGTATATTCTGAACACGTTGAGCGCGAACTTCGGCAACATGCTTACTGTAGCGTTCGCATCCGTCCTTCTCCCTTTCATCCCGCTCCTGCCAACACAGGTTCTTCTCCTAAACCTTCTTTCAGACGCTCCCCTTCTAATGATATCAACGGATAATGTTGACAAAGAGTATTTGAAGTCGCCGAAAAGATGGAACATAAGGTTTCTTTCAGAAGCAATGATGTTCTTCGGCCTAATAAGCACTATGTTCGACCTTCTAACAATGCAGGCTCTCCGCATACTCCTGCAGCTCAACTACGACCCGAACTCCGAAATCTTTCAGACGCTTTTCAGAACAGGATGGTTTCTAGAATCAGTGCTCTCGGAAATGTTCGTGACTTTCTCAATAAGGACCCACTTGCCTTTCTACCGCTCTAAGCCGAGCAACTGGCTGATTGGAACGACTGAAATAGTCTTCCTAGCGGTTATCTTCATAGTCTACTCTCCTGTCGGCGAAGTCTTCAGATTTACAGCACCCTCAGCCTATCTCTTAGCTATAGTCGCAATAATCCTGGTTTCCTACTTCATCCTGCTGGAGCTGGTTAAGAAGCCTTTCTTCAGGAGACACAGGTTTGGAGGCCCCTCGCCAGAGGTGCTCGTTGCGGTTAAGAAACTCAGGGGGAGGAGAGGGGCGATAATGAGGAGGATTAAGAGACTGAAAGAGTTGAGGGAATCCGGCGGGATAACTGAGGAAGCGTATCTAACGCTCAGCAGCGAATTAGAAGAGGACTTAATGCAGGTGAACGAGAGGCTGAAAGAGTTGTTGAAAGGCTAGCTGAACATACTTTTCTGCAAAACAGGCTCCGCAAGGTTGTCGAGCCGGGATGCTACTAGATCCATAAGCTCATCCAGGCCTTTACGCAGCTTTGCTGACACCAGGCAGTAAGGCAGGTCGTGAATAAGAGGATATGCTCTATCAATCTTCAACTTCAATTCCTCGCCGCCTGCTGCAAGGTCACACTTGTTGAAAACCAATATTATTTTCTCATCCTTAACCTTGAGGCTTCCAAGAATATCCAGGCAAGTCTTAATCCTTAGTAGCAGCAAGTCTGAAGGGTCGCTCACATCCACAGTAAGCATTACAAGGTCTGAGAGCCTTATGTCGTCAAGCGTTATGCTGAAGGAAGCGACCAGCCGGGGGTCAAGATCTATGACAAACCCTATCGTGTCAACCAGAAAAACCTCGCGCCTCCTATGGGGAAGCAGGTAGTACTTGCTGGTCAGCGTGGTGAACGGCCTTGAACTAACGGGTTTATCGAGGTTCGTGAGAGCGTTGAAGAGCGTTGTTTTCCCAGCATTATAATAGCCGCTTATGCAAACCGTAGGTATACCTGTTTCCCTCCTTCTTTTAAGCTGGGAAAGCTTTTCAAGCCTCCTCTTCTCGATCTCTGCCTGAATCATCGACTTTCTTTTCAGGAGGCTTGCAACAGTCTCGTGATAAGCATACTCTCCGAGGCTCCTTGGACCAGGGTGCTCCCTACCCGTCTTGAACCTTATCGACGCCAGCAGCTTCTGGTAGGGTATTTCTTTCAAGAGCCTGGCAAGCCTTATCTGGAGCTTGGAAAGCCTGTCTGAAGAGGAAATGTCAAATATCTTAAGCGTGAGGTCATAAATATCCAGCACTTCTACGCCCAGGATTCTTTCAAGATTATACTTTTGCTTGCTGGTCAACATGTTGTAGAAGATCACGGTTTCAACACTGTTTTCAGCAGCCTGCTGCCTCACCTCCTCCAGCTTGCCCCTCCCAAGCATGAATGCAACATTCTCCTTTAGGCTAACCTGTATGGTCGAACCGACAACGTCGTAGCCGGCTGCAATGCTTAGCTCCCTCAGCTCGCCAAGCCTAATTCTATACAGGTGGTGGTCGTGAGGATCCGTCTTCACCATGCAGAGCCAGGCTCTCAAACCTTTTCCTTCAACAAGTTTGAGGCATTACCTTCTAATAAGCTTTGACATTCTCCACATCTAAAGTCAGGGGATTCCCTGTTTTTCAGCATAAGGTGTTAAAGCTAGAGCTGGGGGAGAGGAAGGTAATCGTCCTCCAACCGGGAATGAAGCAGCGGTACTGTTCTTACTCAAAAGCTTAGTCTAAAGAATCCGCCTAGCACGTGCTCTAATAAGCTTTAAAACGATCGTTTTATGTAAATCGGATGGATGACCAAGTCTAAGACTGTCTATCTGTCTAAACTCAACCGGTTGCTCCAACCAGGCGTGATCGATAAAGCAGACTATAAGAACCTAGATTGGGAGAAAGATGGGGAGACCATTCTACGAAAAATCTCAATGATAGAGAAGTGCCTACCGGTTGAAAGCGTAGTCGACTTTGGGGGTATGTGGGAGGTGGATGGCCTTTATTCTAGAGTGTGCAGGGAGAGGTTTAAAATAGCTCGAGTAACCATGGTGGATAAGTATGTGTCGGAAAACTGGGTGCGAAACCCGCGTTTAAGAAGGGGTGTCGACTTCAGGAAAGGGGATTTTTCGGACGAGGAATTCATGTCTACCCTGGAAGAGCCTTACGACCTTGCGTTAGCATACGATGTTCTTCCCCACCAAATAGATTTAATACACACCTTGACACTAATGCTGTCGAAGACGAGGAAATTCTTCTTGATCTCGCAACCCATACTTCCTGAGAAAACAATGCCGTTTCGCAACTGCCTGGTTCTGCTCTCAGGCTCAAAGGCTTACAGCCTGATCCCGTTTAAAGAAAAATGGGCTGAGGAGACTGATTACTGGGCTAATTTTTCAAACGCAGCTATAAGGGATACGAGCCACTGGCTATGGGGCATGACACCCTCGTTTATAGAAAGCATCATGAAGAGTTATGGTTGGGAAATTGTTTACAGAGAATTTTGGCGGGGATGGTTGCCTAAATCCTCGAAATGGAGGATATGCGGCTTAATCTTTAAAAAGTTTTAATTACAATTATGTAAACACCCATAATGTTTCAAACGGGGTTTTAAACATTGAAGATTATGAATGAAAGCATTAAAATGGTTGGAGGTAGGAGAAACGTTAGGAACCGTAGGGCTCTCAATACCTTCTACATGAAATTGCTGTTGTTCTCTCCCCTCCTGATCCTTCTATCGCTCAGTATTCGATTAAAAGCGCTTCATAGAGCCCAAGCCGCGGCAATACAAATCGCAAAAACCCTTCTCCGTAAGACCATTCTAGCGGTTCTTCGAGAGCAAGAGCCTTGACGACTCGGGGTTCTTTCACAGACCTCATCTTGAAAGAAATATTCTCCACCGGGAAAACCCTCCTGAAAGGCCTTCTAAGAGCATACGTGAAGTTCACCAGGTGAAGCATATGGTAGTTTCCCCCTTTGAAAACAGTTATTTCAACAGTTTCAGGAGCATCCGTCTCAAAGTCGCGCACGTTCCCACCCGTCCATTTAACCGAGTTCTCTATTATCCTAAGGTAGTCGAGAAACCCGTTGTTCCAGTATTGCCCGGCGAAAGTGCATGGAAAGTAAACAGCCCTGCCTCTTCCAAACTCCGACGCCACGATTGTTGGAAAACCAGTCTCAGGAGTAAGATCCCCATATCTGGCTGGAGCAGGCTCCAATTGCGTGCAGACCGGCAGCCCTCTTGAAACACTAGTCTGAAGGACGAATTCGGGGCTTGGAAGTATCCTCAGACCGTCTGTAGCACTCCTAAACTGGGGCACGCCTGCAACAAGCGCGTGATCCTCTTTAATAACCATGTAGTCCCATCTTAAAGGCCCCAAGACCCTGTTTCCCAGCGACACTCCGAAGACTTCACTTAGAGCCGGGGAATCCCTTGGATGACCCGTCTCGTCAAACATGGAGGTCTTGTAAGTGGCAATCAGACCTCCTCCAGACTCGACGAAAGACCTGATTGCTTCAGCCTGTCTACTGCTCATGCAAGCCATGTTCGGCAGAATAACAACGCTGTACTTTTTCAAATCCTCGCTGTTAACGTTTAAATCACTTACCAGGTCGAACGGTATGTGAAGCCTAATCAGCGCCTCGTAGAAGCCCCTCGCCTCTTCAACAGTTTTCCTCTCGCTTTCAAACTTCCACGCTGCTATTCTCTGTGCCTCGAGAAAATCGCCTGCCTGAACCCCTACCGCCGCCGGCTTCTCCATCTCAACCCTTGCCTGAGCCTCCTCAACGGCTGCTTGAGGAGGAGTCTCGAAGAAGAAGTCGCCTGTTCTCCTAGACCATACTACCGCCACTCTCGCCTCAGACTCAGCCTCCTGGTAATAGTTCTCATACCTCCTCGCCGTTTCGAAGAACCTTTTCCCCTCTTCAGTCGCCTCCCTGGCGAAACCATGGTCCTCAAACATGTCAGCACCATTCGCCAATCCCTGAACCTTGCCCAGCAGGTATTCGACCTCAGGTATTCTATGCCTGAACCATGGCTGGTGCGACGCAGCCAGGAACAGGCAGAAAGGCTTCTCACCCTTAATGGAGTTAGCGAGTTTTGTCGTCCAGCCTTGGAACCAGGCTGGAACACTGTTCGGCAACGTGTAGTACTGGTAGCTCTCCATTCCTATAATGCTCTGACCCTCATACGAGTCTTCAGCGCTCAGGGCGAAGCTCCACGAGGGCCATACTTGTCCGCTGTTATTACTGTAAAGCAGGTTTTCAAACCCTTTCTCCCTGAGTTTCCCCTGCCCATCCTTCAGAAACCTCGCGATCGAATTATACCTGAACATCACGAACTTCCTCCATGCAGGATCCCTCCAGTCCTCCCAGGTTGGAATCTGAAAACCATACTCCTGCTCAAACATGCTCCTACAATTCTTACAGTAGCATGCGCCAGGGTAGTAAGCAGGCCCGTCTAGGAAGATAACGTCAACGCCTCTTTCAGCAACCTCCAGAATCAGTTTAAACATTCTATCCCTGTAGGGCGTGTTAACGCACATCGAGAAACCATGTCCATACAGCGTGTCAATCGGTTTTCCGTCTGGTTTCACCTGAGCCCAATCCTTATGCTCAGAGTAAAACTCGTCACCATAGTAGTGTACATTAAGATACGTCCTAGTCCTAAGCCCTTTTCGATGCGCAGCCTCAACCTGTTCGCGAAGCAGGTCTCTACCACCAGCCCCCTCCCATTTAGGCAGCACCTGGCTATCGAAAAGGGCAAACTCCCTGTTGATATCCCCCTTGTAGGAAACTACTTCCAGCAGGTTGCAGTTTCTTCGAGAAGCCTCCTCCACAACCCTCTCAATATTCTCTTCGCTAAAGTCACCATAATCCCCCCAGGTCAGCCAGATGAAGCGCTTTCTCCACCAGTTAACCATAAAACATGGAGACAAGGCTTGGCAAAAAGCTTTTCCGCTGGAAACCTGCACCCTGCCTCTCGGTTAAACTCGTCTTCCTGGATGAAAGCCGCTCCCGTGGGAATAGGAAGCTTCTCCCACGTATTTCTAGCCGGGTTCAGATGATTCAGAGACTGCCCAGAATTTCAGCAAAGTCCCCGCTGCTCAGCCTCCACCCCATGCTCCCCACGTTTTCCTCCACATGCTCTATTCTTGAAGCCTTCGGGATGGGTACGACAGGCTCGATGCAGATCAGCCAGTTTAAAGCAACCTGGATGGGCGTCTTACCGTATTTCTCGCCAATCCTCCTCAGCAGCCTATTACCTGAGAGAGCCCCCTTCTCAATAGGAGTATACGCCATGTAGAGCATCCCCTCCCTCTGAGCGTAGGGAATCACATCAGTATAGTCCCTCCTGTAGGTTGGGCTGAACCTGTTTTGAATAGCAGCAATATCCGTGTTCTTTAAACACGCCCTAGCTTCCTCCACCCCCTTAACGTTAAAATTGCTTAACCCTATGTGCCTAACCAGACCCTTCTTAACAAGCTCCTCCATAGCCCTCATCGTCTCGCAAATCGGGAAGCTTGAAGGCCAGTGGAGAAGATAGAGGTCTATGAATGTTCCAAGTCTATCCGAGCTCCTCTTAGCGGCCTTCAAAACACCATCGTAGCTAGCGTTAGTCGGCCAAACCTTAGTCACTATGAACAGCTCATCCCTGTCGAAGCCTTTTATCGCTCTTCCCACAAGCTCCTCAGCCCTACCGTTAGCATACATTTCAGCAGTATCTATCATCGTTGCACCCAGCTCAACCCCTCTTTTAAGCGCGGCTATTGAAACATCATCCATGAACCTGTCTTCCCCCATTCTCCAGGTTCCCAGCCCAAGGCTCGAAACACTCCGCCCAAGCTTCTTGAAAAACTTGGTGTCCATAGTTGTGGGTAACAGTGTTCAGGATAAAAGTTTTTGCTTAAACAGTTTTCCAAGCCGACCGTTTGTTCGGGATAGGCATAAATATTAAGCCTCTGAGAAATAATCGCGGTGAAAAATGTATCAGCCTAGGAGCTTCGAACACCTGCTTGGCCTTAAAGGCTTCAGCGACCAGCTTCTGAAAAACCATTTCACACTCTACCAGGGCTACGTCAACAATACTAACAGGCTTGCTGAATCCCTATCCCTACTGTTGAAAGAAGGTAAGACGGGTACACCGGAATATGCTGAGTTGAAACGCAGGTTCGGATGGGAGTTCAACGGGATGAGGCTTCACGAATACTACTTTGGAAACATGGCTAAGAATGGTGTGGAATTAGACAAGGATTCTCATCTTTACAGAAATATTAGTGAAGACTTCGGTTCATACGAGGCATGGGAGAGGGATTTCAAGGGGACTGGCGTGATGCGCGGAATAGGATGGGTTGTCCTCTACTATGATCCTTATGGTGGAAGACTGTTTAACACCTGGGTTAACGAGCATGACGTGGGACACTTATCCGGTGCTACACCCGTCCTGATAATGGATGTTTTCGAGCACGCGTATATGACTGACTACGGTTTGAAGCGTGCAGACTATATAGAGACGTTCTTCAAAGCAATAGACTGGAAAACCGCTGAAGAAAGGCTTTTAAAAAGCCTGGCTTTCAAGTAAAAATCCGTGTTTTTTCCAGCATTCGCCTCAAATAGTTTAAACGCTAGTTTTCAGATAATATCTACTATAAGCCTCACTGCAGGCATGGATCTTCAATAAAAAAGATAAAAAATTAAAAACACGTTCCTACGGGGGCTTCACACCCTTCTAATACTTCCTATGCTTCTGGAAGCACTCCTTACAATAGACAGGCCTGCCCTCGGTGGGCTTGAAGGGAACTTCCGCTTCCTTCCCACAGTCCGAGCAAGTTATCTTGTACATTTTCCTCGGCCTGTCCCCGTATCCTGAACTCAACTTCTTCACCTCCTCTAACTTCGGGTGCTCGTTTCCCGTTGAGAAAACAAGCAGTCCACCATAAGCCTGCAGACACTTCTTTTTAAACATAGCCCTTAAACCGTATCTGCTTGAAAAAAGGAGGGAATGCCTTGAAAGCACCGTTTTAAAGCTTTTTAAAACTTAAATCTATAAACAATAAGATTATTTAGATGGAAAATGGTTTCATGGGGGAGAGCATTTAAAGCAGCACTAGTTCTCCTAGCCTTCACAATAGTCTGGGGGATTGTCGGAGCAATTATAATAGGCGCCGGCACTTTTGCTCTCGCACCAAGAGCCTTCTCCTATGAGTGGTATTATGGTGTTCCGATCCCTACGGGTATTAATTGGGGAGTCTTAACAGGCATAATAATCGTGTGGATAATTGGTGGGCTAGTAATATACCTTGGGTCATACGCGTCATACTTTAAAATTCTCACCGAACTTATAGTTGAGGAGACGAGAATGGCTACATCGGTAACAGCCACCCCACCCACGGCAACGCAAGCTACTCAGGCAGCAGGTGCTCCTACACCGATATGCCCTAAGTGCAGCACCCCGTTAACATACGTGCAGCAGTATCAGAGATGGTACTGCCCAACCTGCAGGGAGTACCAGTAGGCTTTAAAATTCTTTTTTCAGCCTTATCGCGAACAACTCGGCTTCCTTAAGCTCCTTCTCCCCTGGTTTACCCTTGTTGATCCCGCCGAACGGTTTAACCCATAGCGGGTAGGTGTCCCAGCCCCTGCAGTTGAAATCTCCAACGATTCTGAAACCCTTGGCTAGGAGGCTGTTTCTCAGACGCCTGTCGAAATCATGTATAAGCCTTATCTTCCTTAATCCGCTTGTAGAGAAGATGAATGCTCCCCTGCCGTTTTGGCTTGGAAGCCTGTCGACAAGGCTGAAAAGGCTCTGGTGATGTTTTCCAAAGTATATGCCGGAGCCAAATCCGATTAAATCATATTTGCAGACATCGCTGGCACCCACCTCTGTCGGATTAGACACGTCTGCTTCCAACACGTTTGCGATAGCCTTAGCAATCCTTTCAGTATTACCGTGGTGTATAGAGATGTATACTATGAGGGTTTTCATCGCGCACGCTTCAATATTCTATGCTCATACTGTTACGGTATGAATTGCTCCAGGAACTTTTTCGCAACCAGCAGGCCCTCCTTATACTCGTAGAACGGGTCCTCGTGCTCAATGCTTAAAGCATAATCATACTTGTGTTTCTTAAGAATGGTTATAAAGTCCGCCCAGTCTAGCTCGCCGAAGCCCGGAAGCCTGTGCGGACACCATCCTTCGCTCCGTATCCCGTTTTCCGAAACTCTGTCCCAGAGTATTTGAGCATCCTTGACGTGAGTATGGTATATTCTGTCTCCAAACTCGTCAGCAGCCCTGACTGCGTCTATCATCTGGCAGATCAGATGGCTAGGGTCGAACTCTAGGCCTAGGTTCCTAGACGGGATTGCTTCAAATATTCTCCTCCAGATGTCGGGCCTGTAGGCAATGTTCCCCGGACAGTTTTCAATAGCTATCCTGATACCCCGGTCCTCGACAAGGTTTATTATTTCAGGCCAGGTTTTCCCAATCTCCCTAATATTGTCCTCGACGCTCCCAGGGTAGAGCCCTATCCAGCCGGTTACAACCGGAACCTCTATCCTGTAAGCTGCCTCTATAAGATCCTTGAAAAACCCTTTAGCAAGCCGCCTGTTCTCCTCCACGGGGTCAATCGGGTTCCCGTAGAAGCCTATCGCGGAGACCATTACCTTCGAGGAGCTTAAAACATCCTTGACCACCCTAGGGTTTGAAACAACCTCCTTAACGTTGAAGAAGCTGCTTCCTGGACCCGTTCCTATAGAGATGGATTTGAAGCCTTTAGCCTCAGCCCATTCAAGAGTCTTCCTCAAATCCCCCAGCTGCCCGCCGGTTAAGAACCCTATGAACATTTCCTGTAGAAAAGAAACGGTGTAACCGGCTTATAAGCCTTGTCTCCTGAAAGACTTACCAGGATTCCTCTATCTGGAGAAAGAGTAAAATCATCGTTGTCTGCCCACTATTTTAGCAGCTGTGAAGCTAGGCTGAAAGCCTGGCTTATTCTACCAAGCCTTCCACTTATGGGGAAAACTTTTTCAGCAGCGTCTTAGGCTGGTCATCAAGCGTGTGTAGAGAGAAACATTTTTAGCATACGGCTACGTGTTTAAAACATGCCCAAGTACAGGATCGGTACCTCTACCTACAGTTTCTGGCATTTCCTTCCTGAAAAAGTTCCAATACAACTCGTTATGGAAAAATCGCGGGAGCTCGACCTTGATGGAGTTGAAATACTTCATGTGCAGATGGAGAGCGAAAGCGACAGTTACATAAACAATTTAAAAAGCTTGGCGTTAAGCCTTGGTCTGGATATTTATGGTCTTGCTATACATCAGAATTTCGTGAAGCCAAGTGGAGAACAGAGGGAAAAAGAAATAGAACATACTAAGCGCTGCCTAGAAATCGCGTATAAACTGGGTGCTCCAGCTATCAGATTGAATTCCGGACGCTGGGGTACGATAAGGAGCTTCGACGAGCTGATGGCAAACAAGGGTAGGGAACCACCAATTCCAGGCTACACTGACGAGGATGCGTTTAAATGGGTTGTGGAATCCATAGAGGAATGCCTGCCTGTTGCAGAGAACTTGGGGGTAGTAATGGCTTTGGAGAATCACTGGGGGTTGACGGCTACACCTGAAGGAGTTGTTAAAATAGTTGAGAGTGTAAACTCGAAATGGCTGAAGGTTCTGATGGATACTGGAAACTTCATCGAGGACACGTATAACGGCCTGAGGAAAATAGCGCCCTATACAGTCTTGGTTCACGTTAAAACCTACTATGGTGGAGGAGTATGGTATGAGCTGGACATAGATTACTCAAGAGTGTTTGAAATTCTTAGGGAAGTCGGATACCGGGGGTATCTTTCAATAGAGTTTGAGGGAGAGGAGGATGCGGTTTCCGGAGTGTCTAGGACGAGGAAAATGCTGCTTGAACAGATGGATGAGTAAAAACAGTGTTTTAAAGCCTGTAAAAACATTTTTGCCGGGGACGTGTATGCCTCTACATGGCTAAATCGAAGCAGGAGCTGCGCGAGGAAGTATGGAGAAGGATGGAGGAGCTTCACGTAACCCGTTTCCCAAGAGCCTTCGGGAGAATCCCTAACTTTGCAGGTGCTGAAAAAGCAGCCTTAAAGCTTACCCGGATTGAAGAATGGAGGGGCATCAACGTGGTTAAGGTTAACCCTGACTCTCCTCAGGCACCTGTTAGAAGACTGGCGCTTCTAAACAATATTACGGTAATAATGCCTACTCCAAGGCTTAGGGAGGGTTTCCTGCTTCTCGAGCCTGGAAGGATAGACGCGAGGGACTATGGTTTCGCTTCAACGATTAATGGTGCGTTCACTCTAGGTAGAAAGATCAGGTTGTCTGACCTGCCAAAAATCGACCTCGTGGTCGTTGGCAGCGTGGTTGTCAACGAGCAGGGGGAGAGAATAGGCAAGGGCGGGGGGTATTCGGAGATAGAGTGGGCTGTTGCAAGAGAGCTCGGCAAGGTTGACGAGTACACTCCCGTAGTGACTACCGTGCACGATGTTCAGCTTGTAAAAGAATTCTTCGAGGTTGCGCCGTATGACTTACCGTTAGACTGGGTTGTAACCCCCACGAGAATCCTTAGAGTTAGAAGAACTAGGGAGAAGCCTAAAGGCATCTATTGGAGTCTTATTCAGCCTGAGAAGATTAGGGAGATTCCTGTTCTTCAAGAAATGTTCAAGCGTGAAAAACTTAATAGGTGATTCAACGCTAGAAGGTATATGTTATACGGTTATTTTGACGATGAGGCGCGCGAATACGTTGTTACAAGGCCCGACACGCCAACGCCCTGGATAAACTATCTCGGCCAAGAGGACTATTTCGCAATGGTCTCAAACACTGCAGGGGGCTACAGTTTCTACAGGGATGCTCGCTACAGGCGTATCACACGCTACCGGTATAACTCGGTTCCGCTCGACCAGCCTGGGAGATATGTTTATCTCAGGAATGTTGAAACCGGTGTATACTGGTCTCCAACTTGGCAGCCGGTTAAACACCCCTTAGACTTCTACGAGTGTCGCCACGGACTCGGATACACTCGCATAATTTCAGCCTGCCATGGTGTTGAGACTAGAATCAGCTTCTTCGTACCTCTTGGGGAGGCGATGGAGGTTTGGCGCGTCGAAATCAGCAACACTGGAAGCAAGCCTGTTGAGCTTCAAATGTTCTCATACGTGGAGTTCTGCTTCTGGGATGCTTTAGACGATATGACGAACTTTCAGCGGAACTTCAGCACTGGGGAGGTTGAGGTTGAGGGCAGTGTTATCTACCATAAGACCGGCTACCGGGAGCGCCGGAACCATTTCGCTTTCTTCGCATGCTCAGAGCCTCTAGCAGGTTTCGACACTTCCCGCGAGGCCTTCCTAGGGGCTTACCGTAGTCTTGAAAACCCGATTGTCGTCGAGGAGGGGGAGTCAAGGAACTCTGTCGCTTATGGCTGGGCAGTAATAGGCTCCCACCATGTTAAGCTGAGACTAGCACCCGGCGAGTCGCGTGAAGTAGTTTTCATACTGGGGTACGCTGAGAACCCTGAGGAGGAGAAGTTTGCAGCACCGGGGGTCGTCAATAAGGCTCGCGTCAGAAGAATCCTTGAAAAATATCTCAAGCCCGGTGTGCTCGACAAATCCCTAATGGAGCTGCGAAACTACTGGAATAACCTGCTCTCAAAATACGTTGTTGAAACAGCCGATAATGATGTGAACCGGATGGTTAATGTTTGGAACCCTTATCAGTGTATGGTAACCTTCAACCTTTCGCGCAGCGCCTCCCTCTACGAGTCTGGAATCGGAAGGGGAATAGGCTTCCGGGATTCAAACCAGGATCTGCTGGGCTTTGTCCACATGGTTCCGGAGCGTGCACGCCAACGCATACTTGATCTGGCTGCAACCCAGCTGCTCGACGGCGGCGCATACCACCAGTACCAGCCGCTTACGAGGAGAGGAAACAAGGAGATAGGCAGCGGTTTCAATGACGACCCGCTCTGGCTGGTCCTTTCCGTGGCCGCGTACATTAAGGAGACTGGAGACTTCACTATCCTCGACGAGCCGGTTGTTTACGAGAATACTCCCGGCACTGAGCAGCCTCTCTACGAGCATTTAACACGGGCCCTTCAATACACTTTAAACAGGCTGGGCCCCCACGGGCTTCCGCTTATAGGCCACGCGGACTGGAATGACTGCTTAAACCTGAACTGCCTGTCGACAACCCCCGAGGAATCCTTCCAGACTGCTCCAGACAGGACCGACGGGAAGACTGCTGAATCGGTTTTCATAGGAGGACTCTTCACCCTAGCAGCCAGAGAGATGGCCAGCATAGCGGCGCACATGGGGCGTTCAGACGACGCTGCCAAGTATCTTAGGCTTGCAGACGAGATGGCTGAGAAGGTTCTGCAGCACGGCTGGGACGGGGAATGGTTCCTACGCGCTTACGACGCTTTCGGAGCTAAAGTCGGGTCCAAAGAGTGTGACGAGGGACGTATCTACATCGAGCCCCAGGGTATCTGCGTGATGGCTGGAATAGGGCTGGGCGACGGCAGGGCTGTTAAAGCACTCGACTCAGTCTGGAAGCATCTCGCAACGCCTCACGGGATAGTTCTACACCAGCCTGCATATACTCGTTACCGTGTGAACCTTGGAGAAATATCAAGCTATCCTCCCGGCTACAAGGAGAACGCTAGCATATTCTGCCACACGAACCCATGGGTAATGATTGCGGAAACAATCGTTGGACGGGGCGACAGGGCTTTCGACTACTATAAGAGGATATGCCCGTCTGCCAGGGAGGCGATAAGTTATATTCACCGTTGCGAACCCTATGTCTATACTCAGATGATCGCCGGCCCGGATGCACCGACCTTCGGCGAGGCTAAGAACTCTTGGCTAACGGGTACAGCAGCCTGGAACCTTGTCGCGATAACCCAATGGATACTTGGCGTAAGGCCCGGGTATGACGGGTTGATCGTGGACCCCTGTATTCCAAGGGATTGGCCCGGCTTCCGGGTTACGCGCTCCTACCGTGGAGCAAAATACGTTATAGAGGTTAGAAACGAGGAGCATGTTTGCCGGGGCGTGAAGCAGATTATTGTTGACGGTAAGCCCGTTGAGGGGAATGTTCTACCCGTTTTCAACGATGGGGCTACGCACAGTGTCATGGTAGTAATGGGAAGGTGAAAGCCCTTAGAGGATTTTCATAGCCCACAGTATCCCGCCTGAGAGGTGTTTCCTGAACCATTCTTCACCCCATATTTCTTGAAAGTGGCCGAAAGCAGTGTAGAAAACCCTGCCCTCACCATACTCGTGGCACCATGCTAAAGCATAATCATTGTCTTCCCTAGTGCCCTTGCTGAGATCCACTGAAGAATTGTCCAGGCTTATCAGCACACGCGTCCTGCTGCGGCTCCAATCCTTGAAAGTATACACTTCCTCCTTAACCTTAAACTTCTCTGGGAGATGCATAGTGGAGGGATGAGTATTGTCCTCTACTTTCACAACAACCTCCTGTGTCCAGGGGTGGCCGTTGAAGTAGCCCCCAATCATCTCGCCGTAAGCGGGGAACTGGTAGAAAGTATCAGCCGCGTTATGGACGCCGATGAAACCCTTTCCGTTTCTAACGAAATCTATCAGCAGCCTCTTCTGCTCCTCATCCATGGGCAGCTCGCCGGTTGTCATGAAGAGCACTGCCGAAAAAACATTCAGAAAATTCTCCTTAACGATCGAGCAGTCTTCCGTCGAGAAAACGTTGAACCCGTTTGGCTCGCCCAGTTCCTTCAAGGTTTTAACGGCAATGGGAAGATAATCGTGTTTGAAGCCTGCTGAATGCGTTAACACCAGTAGCCTCCTAGACGCCATGCTCAGGAAACCACTCTCGAAAATTTAAGTCTTACTATAATGTTAAGCATAGGAGGACTATAAGCTAATATATTGCTCAGGGCGAAACAGCTTCATGAATCCAGATGGCGTAGGAGCATGGCTCATACTAGCATTCCTCTCAGCCTTCTTCGCAGCACTCGTAACAATATTCGGTAAAATAGGCTTGAAGACTGTTGACTCAACCGTGGCTGCCGGAGTCAGGGCAGTAATAATGGCTGCGGCAATGATTGGAATAATAATCCTCCTCGGAAGAACCTCGCAGGTAGCAGAGTTAACGCAGAGAGACATGTTTTTCATAATACTCAGCGGGGTGAGCGGCGCGCTTTCATGGGTTTTCTACTTCGCCGCCTTAAAGCTGGCAGACGCCTCCAAGGTCGCAACCATAGACAGGACAAGCATACTCTTCATAATAGTGCTTTCATACCTTGTACTCGGCGAGGAGATTTCACTCAAAACCGCCGCAGCCGGAATACTTGTTTTCCTAGGAGTCCTGATATTAATGATTTGAACACGCGAGGCTAAACGGGGAGACCTAAACCCTCCCGCGAACCGTTTAGTGCCAGCAGTAGAGCAGCATTATGGATCAGTGTGGATAACCCTCTTTTCCATCCTTACCTTTGTAGCGCGTGTGCTGGGTGCATTCCCATTCCATTCACTTTCTCTTTGATTCCATTGCAATCTTTAATGCCTCATGGATACCGCCAAAAATGAGGCTGACACCAAGACCCATATAGAGCCCAGCGTCAAAAAGCAATCGATTACGTAACTCTGTCTCCGAGCGTAGCTCGAAGCTTACCGTAATCAACTCCGAGACGATGAAGCCAAGAGATCCTGCATCATATTCAGATGTTCTAAATTTGAGTTGATAGCGCGCGCTAAACTTCACATATACTATGGATATTCCGGCTTCTTCTACCGGTATCACTTTTTTCATCCACGACCTCAACTGAAAAACTTTCATGCTTGTTCCATCCCTCAATCCTGAACCCCAGCTCAGGATGCACCATAGTTTCTGTCGAAAGCTCGCCAGAGCCGGGAAACTGAAACCCAATTACCTGTTCTCCAGAAAGGTGCGCGCGCTGAATAATTAATTCGGCAACTAAAATCCATAAGAATGCTAAAAGTGTCACTTTTTACATCCGAGAGTTGGTCACCAATAATAACTCCACATTGGACATGCTCAAACTGTATAAAGCTAAATTCTAGAAAACCATACAGATTGCTCGGATGTTTAAGCGGGACAATGTTGGCTTCATCATGTTAATAATCATAGTTGCCACATCTGTCGCCTGGTATTTCTCTAAAGATATACAAAGGCCCGAGGTTAGGAGAGCTGAGTATAAGGATAGGGTTTTGAAAGGAGACAACCAAGATTTTACAGCTCTGATAAGGTTGAGAAATTGGAGCTCCCGAGGATATTTGCCGGAGATGCTCAAAACCAGCCGTAGAGACGCATTATAAACGGTGTGACGAACGTCTCTATCAAGCCTGCTACGATGAAGACGGGCACTAGGCCTAGAACAATGTAGACTGTTCTTCTTAAAGCCCTGTGGAACCCAGGGTCTGAAACCACGCTTTTCCTCCTTAAAGCCTTCAGAAACTCTACTCCCAAGCTTAACCCGGCTGAGCCGGCGATCAGGAAGGCGGGAAGCTCTATTATGCCGTGTGGAAGTACTGCTGCCAGGAACATTACTAGGTTTTGAACAATGTCTTCAGCCACCCCAAGGATGAACCCGTTGAAAACAAGTGTCGCGAGCACCGGAGCTGTGAATATGATTCCGGATAGGGCTGTGGCGAGTGAAACCTGCCAGTTATGGAAGGATATGTCGAGGGCTAGGAAAGGCAGGCCGAAGGCTGATTCGAAAAGAGTGTTTACCTCCCCCGGCACGTATCCTAGGGAGTAGACTATCTGCCTAATCCCTGAGGAGGATAACTGTTTTCCAAGGACCACGCCCAGGGAGAAGACTACTGCTGAGGAAAAGTGGAAAACCATGTTCTTTGGCTCAGCCAGAAAGCCGGCGAGCTCGCTTAAACCCTTCTTAACCCTTTCTAAACCAGTTTTTAAAACATGCTGGAAAACATCTTTCGAAACAGGGGGGCCGACTGGAAGAGGGGTGGTGAAGGGTTCAGGCTTCCCCTTTAGAAAAAGCATCGTCTTGAATATGTGGAAGACAGGTGTTACAAGGAAGCTTAGAAACACCGTCGCGATTGAAGAGAGCTGGACGCCTAGCAGGCCCGCTAGGAACGCGGCAACAGTTATCGACACCGCGGACAAGACCCTTAGGATGCAGTATGCCGCCGTGTCCGCGGGGAGCCTTAAGCATGTCCCGATGCTTCTCCTCACAGCGCTGAAACCGTAAGCACCGTCTGCGGCTGCAGGATAAGCGTAGACTGTTAAAACCGTTAAGACCAATGTGAAGATTAACGCGAGTATCGCGAGACCAAGCCATAGAAACACCCTGCTCACGACAGTCGAGGAATCGGGGCCTGCGGAAAACAGCTTTAAAGCATCCGACAGTATTAAGGCTAAGATAATTAGCAGTGGAAGAATCTTCACCGTTTCAACAACCAGTACCGTCCAAGCCATCTTAACCCACTTAAGCCTCATCTCTTCGAAAACGTCTTCTGTTGATAGCCCGCCTTTTTGCAGAAGACGGAGGTAGGAACCGTATTCGGCAGAGTTTAGAAAACCGCCAGCCAAGATTGACGCTAGGAGGAAGACGAATACGGATACTGCAGCCGCGATTATGATTGCCGGCACTACCGGGGATAGTGTTGAAACCAACTTGGAAACGTTTCCAGACCCGATTGACTCTGCAATCACCCTGAGAACCCCTGCTGCCGCTAGCTGCGCTAGGCTTGCTATGAGGGTGACGACGACTATGGATTGCTTTAAAACGTCTACGGCGCTGCTCAGAATCACTGGGAGTATTGAGGAAGGGTTGAGCCTCCACAGCCAGTAGGATACGTTTAACAGGTTTTCCAGAGTAGCGTGCTTAACTGATAAAAGATAGGGTGGCGAGGGAAGCTCTGAAGGATACCCAGGCAGCATGGGAATACTCACACTATAAGACTTGTATAAAAGATATTTAGTCTTTATGCCTAGATGCCTTTAAACATTACGCACCACCATACTGTCCTCTGTTTTTCTACTTTTTCAGTTATTGCTCCTATAAGTCAGGATCCTAGCGAGGGCCTCTAGCGCGCGATTATGACTAGAAAATGTTTAATACAGTCTGCCATCACGTCTCTCGTGATGGGCACGATGCAGGCTCAGAAGCCTTTGAGAAAATACTGTCTGATCCCGGCGACCCTGACTCCTATGAAAGCAGATTTCGAGGTTGACTACGAGCAGCTGGAGGATTACGTAAAATGGCTGGTTAAACATGGTATCGGAGGGGTTGCTGTCAACGTTGACACGGGTGAGGGCCCCCATCTCTATCCTGAGGAACGCGCCAGTATTTTGAGACTCTTCTCCAAGATCGTAGCTGGGAGGATACCTGTAATCGCAGGGCTACATGCTCGAAACACTATGGAGGCTGTTAGGCTCGGCCTGCAGGCTAAGGAGGCGGGTGCAGACGGTTTGCTTGTTTTCCCGCATCCAGCCTTCGTAGGCGAGCCGAACAATCATGTGGTATACAACTACCACTCAGAGATATCTGAGAAGGTTGGTTTACCAATGATACTGTTTCAACTGCAGCCAGCCCTGGGCGGCGTAGACTTCAAGCCTGAAACACTGTTAAGACTAGCCAGTATTAGGAGCGTTATAGCGATTAAAGAGGCTTCTTTCGACGCTAGGAAATTCGTCAACGTTGTTCACACTTTGAAGAAAGCCGATAGGAAGATAATGATCCTCACTGGGAATGATAACTTCATATACGAGTCGCTGGTGCTTGGCGCGGAAGGCGGGCTACTGGGCTTCGGGACGATAGCCGTAGAACAGCAGGTTGAAATGTTTAACTTAATTGCCAAAGGCAGGCTTGCTGAAGCCAGGGAAATATGGGAGGAACTGCTACCCTTGGAGGAAGCCGTTTTCGCTCAGCCGGTTAGAGACTACAGGGCGCGTCTCAAAGAGGCTCTTGTAATGATGGGAGTATTGAAAACATCGTACGTTAGACCACCGTTGCAGCCGGTGCCGAGTGAGGAGAAGGAAGCCATAAGGAAGGCTTTGAAAAGCCTGAGACTATTGTAGGGAAATGGCTGGAATAGACCTTTCAGTCAACATAGCCGGCGTAGAGTTTAGGAATCCCCTGATTGTTGCCTCAGGACCATCCACGCTTTCCTCAGAACACATTTTAAAGTGCATAAGAGCCGGTGCCGCGGGAGCCGTTACCAAAACCATAACGTACGACGCAATCCAGCAGGTTCAGCCGAAGCCGAGGATGCTCGTGGTAAACCCGGAGGATGCTCTTAGAAACAGGTTTTACTCTTTCTACTCTATAGACTTGATGTCAGAGTATAAGCCTGAACTCTGGCTTCGGCAAATCAGGGAAGCCAAGAACAGGAGCAGGGCTTACAGGGGTGTTGTAATAGCGAGCATCGCTGGCAGAACATTTGAAGAATGGGAGAGGCTGGCTAGGCTTGTTGAGGAAGCGGGTGCAGACATGGTTGAGCTCAACCTTTCATGCCCCCATTTAGAGAAGGGCGAGCTAATGGGGAGAGCCGTATCCTCCAGACCAGGGGAAGTTTCAGAAGTAATCAAGACTGTTAGGCGAGCCACGTCGCTCCCGGTAATAGGCAAGTTGACACCACAGGGTGCGAACCCGGTTGAACTAGCTAAGACCATGGTTTCCTCAGGGGTGAACGCTCTTGTTTCAACAGCCAGGTTTCAAGGCTTAATCGTCGACCTGGAGACGATGCAGCCAGCCTCCTGGGGCGGCTTCGGAGGCTACGGGGGGCCTTGGCAAACACCCATCAGCGTCAGCTGGACCGCGCACATAGCGATGGAGAGAATGGGAGTGCCCATAATAGGCTCCGGCGGGGTCTCAAAGTGGGGGGACGCCGTGCAGTTTATTCTCGTAGGCGCTTCAGCAGTCCAGGTCTGCACAGCGATCATGATAAACGGGTTGAAGATTATTCCAGAAATACTTGGCGGCATCGAGAAGTGGATGGTTAACAAAGGGTTTCAGAGCATAGCCGATTTCTCAGGGATTTCTCTTGATAAAATCGTGCCTTTAGAGAAGCTTGAGAGAAGAAAACGCTTCCACGTATTTATAGATGTTGAGAAATGTGTCAAGTGCGGCATCTGCATCAGGGTCTGCCCCTACAATGCTTTAATCACTGAAAACGCCGCGAGTATCCCAACACTTGACCAGGAGAAATGCGACAACTGCGGCCTATGCCTATCCATATGTCCGAGAAAAGCAATAAGCTTCAAGAAAGGGTTGACCGCAGATGAGCAGCCCATTTGAAAACGGGAGATGGGTGCATCCACTTTGCTGCCCGCTTGAAGCAAGTAGAAACGGCCCCTTCCTCATCCTTGACGAAGACGCTTTAATGACTATAGATAGCGAGGGTGTCAAGACAAGCAGGGACGACGGGGAAAGCTGGTCTCCCCCAATATCCGTCTTACCGGGGATAAAAAGCGAGGAACCCGGCTCATACTACATCTTGCGGACGAAGAGCAAGACTCTCGTAACCGTCTACTTGGATTTCACAACCTATAGGTTCAGCTGGGATGATGAAAAGGGTGAGCCAAAGGATGATTGCCGGCTGGAATTGTGGGCAGCCCGAAGCCTGGACGGTGGGAAAACTTGGGTTGACAGACAAAGGCTTTTAGAAGGCTACAACGCTAATTTCTTCGGCTTCATACAGACCAGGAGTGGAAGGATCGTCGCCACGGTTGAGCATTTGACTAGGAACCCAGGCCGCCTTGTAGCCTGCTCGCTGGTTTCAGATGATGAGGGGGAAACGTGGAGGAGGAGCAATTTCATCGACCTAGGTGGACGAGGACACCATGATGGAGCAATGGAGCCTACTGTAGCGGAATTGAGCGACGGACGCCTACTCATGCTTATAAGGACAACTCTCGACCGCTTCTGGCAGGCTTTCTCAGAGGACGGGGGAGAATACTGGCGGATCATTAAGCCCAGCCGGATAGACGCCAGCAATTCTCCAGGATACCTACTGAAGTTAAAGAGTAACCGTCTAGTCCTCGTATGGAACCGTTTAAACCCTGAGGGAAGAGTATGGGAGAAGGCTAAACCAGGACCGGCTTCAGAAAGACCCGTGTCTTGGCACAGGGAGGAGCTTTCAATAGCTTTCTCCGAGGATGATGGTGAAAACTGGACTAAGCCGGTTGTTATTGCAAGGCAGAGAGGTGGACAGTTAAGCTACCCGTATTTGTTTGAGCGTCGCCCAGGTGAGCTATGGATTACTGCGGGCTTTGCCTTCAAAAAAGGATGGCGGGAGCCACTGCCGTTGAGGCTTAAGCTGTTCGAAGAGGATTTTTTAAAGAACATTTTGAAACAGGCTTAAGGCAAGCCTATTGTCTAACCGCTTGCCGCAGCCGCTTTCCAAGTAGAAAAAGTTAATAGAAGCAGAAAACGTGAATCTATACGATGAGGAATGAAGAGCACTAAAATAGGTTTAACAATGCTTCTTGACGAGAGGAAACATGTTTATCCGAATTATTATGAGAAATGCTACAGGGCTGTTGAAAACTGGGCAAGGTTCATCAGGGACTCGATAAAGTTTTCAGATGGCGGTTCCCCGGAGACAGTGGTTTCATCGGAACTCGTAAACTCGATAAACTCAGCCAGGAGGGTTGGAGAGGAATTTATGAGCAAGGGAGTTAGACAAGTAATCCTCGTTTACAACGTCTGGAATTTCCCATACCTAGTTTGGCCTTTTGTTAACACCTTGGGGAAGGATAAGCCGATACTCAACCTCTCGAACAACGAGGGCAAGTATCCTGGCAACGTCGGCCTACTCGCTACGGATGGTGCTTTGAGGCAGGCTGGCTTCAGGACGCATAGGATTGTCGGCGATCCTGATGATCCGGTGGTGAAGGGGAAGGTGAAAAAATGGGTTATGGCGGCAATAGCCGCGACAAACATTAGGAACGAGGTTTATGGCATGTACGGTGGACATTCTATGGGAATGGAGACGGGCTATTTCCACCTCGTCCCCATACAGAGGTATTTCGGAACCACTGTAAGCCAGGTTGACCAGTTGCTTCTGGTTGAGAAAATGAAGGAGATTGATGATCAGGAGGTTGAAAAAGGCTTGAAATGGGTTGAGGAGACGATAGGGGAAATAAAGTATGACGGAAAAATGCTTACGAGAGAAACACTCGGTAAGCAGATAAGAATGTACCTTGCAGTCAGAAGGATAAACGAGGAGATGGGTTTCGACTTCTGCGGAATAAAGGGTCAGAGGGAGCTTTCTGAGCACGTGGTTATTCCCGACGTCGCCGAAATGTTGCTTAACGATCCGTATGACTGGAACGGTTTGAAGGAGCCGACTGTCTGCGCCACTGAGGCCGATTCTTTTGCTGCATTAACAATGCAGATACTGAAGTATGTCAGCGGCGGGCTGCCTGTTCTCTTTATGGATGTTCGACTATACCACCCTGACTTAAACGTGTGGGACTTCTGCAACTCCGGTAATCATGCAAGCTGGTATGCTTCAAGAAGCTTCAACCCTAGGGATAATCTGAGAAAGGTTACGCTTCACCCCGCGTTAGAACTCTACTTTAAAGCAGGAGGAGCATCCGTCTCGTTCGACGCCGGTCCAGGAGAGCTGACATTCGCCAGACTAGGCTTATTCAACGACAAGATCTACATGATCATAGTTAAGGGTGAAAGCATAGAGCTCGACGAGGAAACAAGACGGAGGATTAACGCGGAAACCGATCCCACTTGGCCTCACGTACATGCTAGGTTGAAATGCTCGTATGAAGAATTCGTCGAAATGTTCCCGGCCAACCATATTCACGCTGTCGCTGGAGACCGTGTTCAAGAACTCAAATACTTCTGCGAAATAACTGGTGTAACACCCATCATCCTGGGCGGGGAAGAGCATTCGAAGCCTATTTGGGACATTCTCAAGTAGAGAAAAATACTTGACCCGAGTCTTTCCCCATCCACCATTATTTTTATAAACAGGCTGAAGCCTTTGAAAAAGCATGGAGACCAACTACGACCCTTTAAACATATTTTTAGAAAAGTATGAGAAGGATATGAGGGTTTTCTCCTTCAATGCCAGAGATCTTTCAGAGTGGAAGTCTTGGCGTCAGGGTTTTAGAAGAAAGCTTACTGAGCTCATCGGCCTTGATTTCTTCGAATACACCGATATTTCTCCTGAAACAGTTTATAGGAAGAAGTACCCCGGCTACTTTAGGGAAAAAGTAATCCTGAGAAGCGACCCTTACACCGCAATCCCGGTATACGTCTTGGTCCCGGAGGAGTGTGAAGAGCCTCTTCCCGCCGTGGTGGCTATGCATGGCCACGGCTACGGTAAGGATGACCTAGTGGGTATTTGGGAGGATGGGACCGACCGTGTCGACCCCACGTCCAGAGGCTATCAGAAGGATTTCGCACTGGAACTGGTGAAACGCGGGCTGCTCGTAATAGTGCCGGAGCAGAGTGGTTTCGGAGAACGCAGAACTAGGGAGGACATTACCCGGGGGAGCGAGCAGAGCTCATGTAAACCACTCTCCCTGTGGGCTTTAATGATGGGGACCACAGCCATAGGTCGGAGAGTATGGGACGCTATTAGAGTGGTGGATTATGCTTTGACTAGAGGAGATGTTGACCATTCAAAAATAGGCATGATGGGAATATCCGGAGGCGGAACCACGACGCTTTTCACGACAGCACTGGACGATAGAATTAAAGTTGTAGTGATAAGCGGCTACCTAAATACTTTCAGAAGCAGCATACTGGCGGTGGACCACTGCATAGACAATTATGTTCCGGGAATACTTATATACGGCGAGATGTATGATGTGGCGGCTCTAATCGCGCCAAGGCCCCTGCTAGTGGAAAGCGGTTCTAAAGATCCAATATTCCCGTTGGAGGCTGCGAAATACGCTTATGAGCAAACACGTAGAGCCTACGCCCTGCTTAAGGCTGAGGACAGGCTTGACGCAGACTTTTTCGAGGGGAGACATGAGATAAGCGGGAGAAAATCATATGAATTCATGGCGAAATGGCTGAACGAAATCTCCTGATGCCAGTTAACTTAGAAATGGAACCGTTTCGGCAAAAATTAATTACTACTCTCGAATGTTCACTACAGGGTGAAGAACGAGATGAAGATATGGATAATGACGGATCTTGAGGGAGTTGCAGGGGTTTTCAGCTTCGATGAGCACGTGAGCCCGAAGGGCAGGTGGTATGATCTCTCGCGAAAACTCTTAACCCAGGAGGTTAATGCTGCTGTCGAAGGCGCGTTAGAACAGGGAGCGAAAGAAGTGCTTGTAGTCGACGGCCACGGGTGGGGTGGAGTAAACATAGAGGAGTTAAACCCTGAGGCTAAGCTTCTCGCAGGCCGGCCCCTCCTACTGCCATGGGGTTTAGAAGAGAGTTTCGAAGCAGCCTTCATGATCGGGCAGCACGCTATGGCCGGCGTGGAGAAGGCGCACCTGAGCCACACCGAGAGCCATACTGCGATTCAAAACGTTTGGATAAACGGTGTTAAAGCAGGCGAGATAGCTATAGTTGCAGCCGTAGCAGGATATTTTGACGTTCCACTTGTTTTAGTCACAGGGGATAAGGCGGCATGTCTGGAGGCGGAGGCATTAATACCCGGGTTGGAAACAGTAGCCGTAAAGGAGGGGTTGAGCCATGGGGCGGCGGTAAGCGTAACACCGGTTAAGGCGAGGATGATGATTAAAGAGGGTGTGAAAAAGGCTATGTTGAAAACAAGCATCATACCGCCCTTCAAAGTAGAAAAGCCGGTTGAACTGGTGGTTGAGTTCACTGAAGAAAACAAGAGTTCTGCCGAAACACTGTCTAAAAGAACTGGCGTGAAAAAGATCGACAATAGAACGATAAAGATAGAGGAGAACGATCTGCTTGAAGCTCTCGAAAGATGGTGGATGTAACCCTTGTAAAATGTTTTTCACAAAACGCCTTTTTGTTTTAAATAGTCTATTGTATTGTTGTCAGAAAAGGATTCGTGCTCCTCTCCCTTGCAATCGTTGAGGATGGGCCGTGACCCGGATAAATCTTAGTCTCACCGGGAAGAACCATAAGCCTCCTCCCAATGGAATCCATAAGCTCCTTGAATGAGCCCCCTGGCAGGTCGGTTCTTCCGACAGAGCCTGCGAAAAACGTATCCCCAGTGAAAACGGTGAGGCGGTTGAGCAAAGATATGCTTCCCCTTGTATGACCAGGAGTATGAACAACCCTAAGGCTAATCTTTCCGAAAACTATCATGCTTCCATCAGTTAAAGTAGCGTCCGGCGTAACTGGTTCATGCCGGATGCCGAACAGAACCTGAAATCCCCGAGCGTCAGTCAACATGGGAGCATCATATTCGTGGATTAAGACTGGCGCGCCAGTCGCCCTCTTCAACCATTCATCCCCCGAAGTGTGGTCAGGATGCCAATGCGTATTGACAATATACTTAATGTCTGCACCATATTTCTCTGCTTCACCCATAATAACCTGAAGCTCAGCCTCGCGAGTAAACCCGGGGTCTATTACGATAGCCTGCCGTGTTTCCGGGCAAACAAGCAGGTAACAGTTGGTTTGCAACACGCCGACTACAAGCTTCCTGATTATCATCTCTTGGGGGAAAAGCCTTCTGCTTTAAAAACCTACGTTCCGAATTTCGCTAAACATGCAGAGAATTGTCTGCAAACCCGTGTGATAGCTGAAGCCTAAGAAGAGGGTTTTAAAATCACAGCTATATTCTGGGGTCGAACCCCTAATCCTGAAAAACGTTTTCAACCCACCTTTTCCTACCTGTTTTCACGAGGTGCTCAATCTCTGAGAGGCCTTCTGGAACACCCATCGGCCCCATTCTAGTAACCTTCAACGCGCCAGCAGCATTGGCGAAATCAAGAAGTCCTCTAAGCCCCCGTTTCTTCAAATAGCCGTATACTGCTGCAGCATCGAAAGCATCCCCGGCCCCGGTGGGGTCGACCTCTGGAACCATGTAGGCGGGCTCGAAAACAGTCTCCTGCTCACTTATACCCACGGAGCCCTTCTCGCCGATTTTCACTATTAAAAGTTTCACTCCATACTTGAATATTTCCTTCGAAGCCTCCTCTATATTTCTCTTTCCAGTTAAGTCGAACAGCTCAGCCTTAGAAGTCATCACGATTTCAGCAGCTTCCAAAACTTTTTTCGATAGTTTACTTATCATGCGGGGCTCTATCAACTCAGCCCTAAGGTTCGGATCGTAAGTAACCATTATACCCGTCCTGTTCGCTATTTCAACAGCCCTGTAGCAGGATTCCCTGATTTCCTCCCCTATGGAGAGCGTGGAACCCATGATGTGCAGAACCTTGAACATTTTCACAAAATCCTCGTCTACATCATCCGGCCTGATCCTGGAGGCTGCGGAATGCTTTAAGTGAAACACGAATCTTCTACTACCGTCTGAGAAGTATGTTACGAAGGCTATTCCAGTAGTGTATTCTTCACGGGTAAAAACATGCGTAGTGTCAACATTATCAGCAGCCAGCCTTTTCCTTAAAAGACTCCCGAAATCATCGTTCCCAACAGCGCCGATTATGGCTGATTTCAAGCCCAGCCTGGAGGCAGTGTCTATGAAGATTGCAGGAGCACCGCTTGGAAAAGGGCCAGCATATTCGCCAGTCTCATAATGAGGCATATCCCTCCCTTTCCTTACGAATTCAACAAGCACCTCGCCCACCGTTAGAACATCCATCCCGCATAGTCTCCTCTAAGGAGGAGCTATAATATTTTTCCTCAACTCGCGAGACTATAAAAAGTTGTAGCTGGTTCCTGAAAACAAAGCTGTTGATAAATGCTTAAATGATGGTATTAAACAGGAGAGTCGAAATGTCGGCCTCAAGTAGGGAAGACAAGGGGGGAATTGAAAAACGAATGTACTGGTGGCTTGAAGCAAGGTTCGGCATGTTCATCCACTGGGGGCTCTACGCTATCCCTGCCCGCGGGGAATGGGTCATGTACTGTGAGAGAATACCTAAGAACGAGTATGCGCGTCTCGCTCAAAAATTCAACCCTAAAAGGTTTGATGCTGAAAAATGGGTTGCGCTTGCTAAGGAGGCTGGCGCCAGATACATGGTTTTAACCACGAGGCACCACGACGGTTTCTGCCTGTGGGACAGCAGCGTCTCAGACTTTACTTCCGTTAAAACAGCGGCGAAAAGAGATTTCGTAGCGGAGTATGTGGAGGCCTGTCGTAAAGCCGGCATGCGTATCGGCTTCTACTATTCCCTGCTAGACTGGCGTTGGCCAGCATACTGGGATGGGCCTGAGAAGAATCCGGAGGGCTGGAGAGAGTTTCGGAACTATGTTCACGCCCAGGTTAGAGAGCTCATGAGCAATTATGGCAAGATAGACATACTTTGGTACGACGGCGCGTGGCCCCACGGCCCGGATGCTTGGCAATCCGAGCAGCTTAACGCGATGGTTCGCAGTCTTCAACCAGAAATAATAATAAACAACCGGTCAGGGCTGCCGGAGGATTTCGACACTCCTGAACAACGCATAGAAGGGTCTAAAAGGCCTTGGGAAGCATGCATGACTATAGACGACCTCTGGTGGGGGTATCATCCCGGCGACCCGAATCTAAAATCACCGATGCAGCTTGTGCGAAACCTGGTTAAGTGCGTCTCCGGAAACGGGAATTTCCTTTTAAACGTGGGCCCTAAGGCAGACGGCACTATTCCACTGGAGCAGGCAGCCAGAATGAGAGCCGTAGGACGATGGCTGCGGCGAAACGGGGAATCCGTATACGGTGCTGGCGCCGCGCCCTTCCCACAGCCTCACCTTGGTCAAGTCACCATGAAGGGTAACAGGGTGTACCTGCACGTCATGTTCTGGCCTGGAAGAGAAATGTGTGTAGCCGGGATCAAGAACAAGGTTTTAAAGACGTACATGCTGACGAGCGGAAGAAAACTACGGTTCGAGCAGAAGGAAGACCGCCTTTTCATACGTGGACTACCGTTACGCGCGCCGGATCCAATAGACACCGTGGTTGCCTTAGAGGTTGAAGGCGAGCCTGAGGCTGCACCACCATCCTTCTGGAAGTAGACGTGTTAACGGCTCTAGAATTCTAGGTTTAGCCTTTTTCTTTCGCCAACTATATGCTCAGCAACCTCCGCCACAGGAGCAACCCATATCTCGTCGCGATGCTTATGCAGGAATCTTAAAAACCCGGAGAGGTCTTCGTAGGAAACAGGCAGGTGCCCCTCGTCAATACCGTGGAACGTGAATATGGCCCATCTACTCTCGTGAACAGTCTTAACGGTTAAGCCTATCATCTCTTCACACCGCATTCTGTCGGCAGACCATGACCATAGCTCGTGTAGGTCGCAGGCTAGAGGTGAATTAGAATACCCCTTTTCCCCGGAAGCCCTAGCAGCCAGGAAGATTTCAGCCACAACCGGCACGTAGCTCCGCTTATTCAAGCCCCTGCCTACACTGGTTTGGTAACACGGGTATGCGAAGGTCCGGCTACCGCCAAGTATAACCCTTCTTATCCTGTCATGGGCCTCAAGTATGTCCATGCGAACATCCTCTAGAGTCATGTTCTCCAGCCCTCTGCAACCAGGGTCTCCTGAAAAGTTGCATGAGCAAGGATGCGTAACTGTGTGATTACCTATTTCATGACCAAGGTCAGCAATCTTCCTCCATGCTTTCAAAAAATCTCCATACTCTTCCTTAGGGTTTACGTAGAACGTTGCATTAAAGCCGAGCTCCTCGAGCAGAGGCACGCCTAGATCCAGTTGCGAATGCAAACCATCGTCGAAAGTCAGCGAGACAGCTCCTTTAAAGTCGCCCGGCCAATTAAACCTCATAACGCAACATTTTCAAGCATGCTTTAAAAACTTAACCAAGACCTCTGAAAAAACCAGCGTGCGCTAACACATCCAGCCGGCAAGACCCGTATTAAGGCTTCAGAACGATTTTTACCAAGCCTTGCTCCTCTTTGCTGAGAAGCATTTCTGAAACCATCACTATAGTCCTCCAGCCCCGAAGTCCTTGCCAATCGCGGCTGACACTATTATGGAACGCGGGGGAGGATCGCATTTGAGATAAGCCTGATAGAAAAACGTTTTTTAGAGCGTTTTTAGCTAGTCTCAGGGGCACTGGGTCTGTTCAGGGCATTCGGGACACGCTTTTCAACAAAATTTATAACAAGGTTTTTCCATCTACCCCCAGCAACATGAAATACTGGGGAAACAGTAAAACGATTTTGACTATTCCAGTATTAGCATTAACTCTCCTAGCGCTGCCTCTCGAAACCAGTTTTACGGGTTGGCATAATATACATGGGAAACAGGCGTTCTTCCAAACAGGCATGGTAATCGATGCCGCAGCCTCACCTGCGGTCTCAATGCGCGTAAAAGTTCTGAACGCTTTAACTGGCGAAGCAATTCCCAACGCTACTTTAATAATTCTGGATTTAAAGAACCCCAGAAGGCCGGAGGTAGGGCAAAGCATTTTCTTAACGAACATGGATGGAGAGTATAATGTTCCAGAGGAAATTGTAAAACCCGGGAGGACCTATTGGGTTTACGCCTACAAGGGGAATCTTAAGGAGAAGAGGATGGACTTCGTGCCAGTTAAAAAAGAGATTCGTGTCGGGGAAACCGGCGGTATTGAAGTGAACCTTTCACTGGTTCCCGGTGCACTAGTGGAATTGGAAAGCGTTCCATATATTGTTCAAGCATCAAGCCTTCAAGAGGGCAACATGATAATAAAAGTCATAGTGAAACAGAAAGGTTTTAATTTCTCGTTAATCACTGACTACGGAGACGCGATAGACGTTTTCTACCTGGGGCTGGACAGGAAAATGATCCCGGTCCCGTCTGAGACACCTTTCGACCTTGAGGTCAGCGTCTCGCTCGTACTGCGAGAACGCGAGCGAGTATCAGAAATTTTCTACATTATGAACGGGACGCAACCCTTCATCATGCCGCAGAGAGGTTACGCATCCGTTAAAATTTCAGAGTATAGTCTAAGAAGGGGCTTAGAGTATGTGAAATCAGCCCTAGTAGGGGTTTCTTCAAAGGTTGACGAGGCGCAGGAAATCGGGTTCACGGTTTTCGAGGAGAGGCGCACACTGGAGCATGCAAACCAGAAACTGGTGGAGGCCAACACTCTGCTGTCAAACGCGCAAACAGAGGAAGATTTTGAAAAAACATGGTTTACACTCCGAGAAATACTTGGGGAAATAAATTTCGTAGCCACGATGATAGAAAACAAGTATCTGGTTGGAAAGACTAACGCGGTTTACCTCTCCGCAGTGATCGTGGTATTCAGCACTGTTCTCGCATTCTTCTTCTTTGAAAAAACCATGCTAAAAATTGTTTCACTAGCCGTCATCTACGTAGCATTACTGGGAACCATGTACTTTATAAACCCGGGTACTCACGTTGTAATCGATGAAAACCTTCCCCTCTTCTCCTGGACGGCAGCCGTCTCCTTCATCATAACCTCTACTATTGTCTTCGGCATTCCGCGCATCTGGAAGGAGAGGAATATTGAGGGGGAGGTTCAATGGAGGAGCGCCATCTCAGTAATATTCTCAATGAGTAAGCGCCAGATAAAACGCAAAAAGATACGTGGCTTCTTCACAATATTTTCAATATGCATGCTTATTTTAGCGTTCACCGCGCTAACTACCTTCGGAACAGCCTTCGGAATAATCTCTAAAAGAGTGGAGGGAACTCCGTCTTCAGACGGTTTCCTCATAAAGCGCATGGTTAACAGCTCATCACTGGTCTTCTCCCCTCTGGGAGCAGGGGACGCTCAAGTCCTCCTGAAGATAGTGCCCGCGATTAATGTGGCGCCAAGGATGAAAAACGTTCCGCGGTACGACCCGGTTGCCAGAATCATAAACCCGGCCACCGGCAACAGCTACCCTATTCACGGTGTGCTCGCCATATCGCCAGGAAACGAAACCGTCTACACGATGCTCGACGAGATGGTTGAAGGCAGTTATTTAAGCGACGAAGCGTATGGTGAAGCAATCTTAGGATTCGGAACGCTAAACAGGCTAGGCTTAAAAGTAGGCAGCAATGCCACGTTAGAGATACCGGGCACCACGATAATGGAAACCATCGTGATCAAGGGCTTCATCAGGGACGAGGAGTATGAGAGGCTAACGGATGTTGACGGAAGCCCTCTCGGCCCCGCGCGTCTCCTTCAAGACGGTTCAGTGAGAAGGTGTAACGGTTCAGAGATAATAGTGATTAACCTTGAGACTGCGAAGAGAATTCAGGAGAAGATTAACAGTCTCTACGGTGCGAACGCCCCCCAGCTCGTCGTCCCTTCCGAGATACTTTTCAGGCTGAGAGACTCGGAAGACGCGGGAGCAGTTGTCAGAAGCATTATTTTCTTCTTCAACTACGACGTCTTCGTCTCATCTAAAGGCGTAGTGAACTACTACTATATTGGTTCATACATAGAGTTCGGCGGGGCTGCGGAGCTGCTGATTCCACTAGTGATGGTTGTCTTAAGCATAGGCATGGTTATGGTCAACAGTGTCTACGAGCGTGAAAGAGAAATAAAGACTCTTTCAACACTCGGGTTAAACCCGACGCACATAGGATTAATGTTCGTGGCTGAAGCAATAATAATGGGGATGGTTGGAGGAAGCATCGGATACTTAACGGGATTAGGCTTCTACAGAACCATGGTTTTCATAGGGCAGAACCTTTTAGAAAACCTCATGGTTAGAGAGAAACTGGAATGGTGGTGGAGCGCGCTGGGATTTGTTTTCGCAGTAGCCGTCTCAGTATTCTCGGCTGCAAGACCTGCAGCCCTAGCTATCCGCACGTACACGCCCTCGATGGTGAAGAGGGTCAGGAGAACGGAGGAACAGCGGAAGGAGCGGAAGGAGAAAATATTCAGGGTTTACCAGGCGAGAAGCGTCAGCATGCCTGTGAAAATACTCGCTAACGAGAAGGACTTCTTCACAGGCTTCCTCATCGACCACTTAAACCAGTTGAGAACAGGCTATAAGGAGAGAATCGAGAACGTTGAGGATGTTCCGGAAGTAGCGGATTCTAAAGGCGTGCTTACGAAAACCGTAAGATTCAACTATTATGTGGGACCGGTGGGGAGCAGGAACGGGACGAAGAATAGCTTGGTTTTAACCAAGACCCCGGCCGAGGAATACTACAGGGTTACACTTGTTACGGAGCCAACATCGCCAGGGATTCCGGAAAGCACGATAGATAGAGCGGTTGAATACGTCCATTGGATTCTAATGCTATGGGTTAAGGAGAAGAAGAGAATAATGGGTTCGGCTTAACACAAGCAGCATAGCGTTCAAGTCGATTTTTAAACCCTCTGTGTCAAAGGCCTCAAAAGGTGGCTGAAGGCTTTATAAATCATCATAGTCGTTAACCCCAAGCTTCAAAAACCCGTGGGTAAAGAAGGTATAAATTTAAGCTTAGCACAGAAAACCTCGTGAACAAAGCTCCATACATCGTTGGAGTTGACCTTGGCACTTCATCCTGTAAGACTGTCGTCTTCACTCTAGACGGCAAGACAGTTGCTTCCGCTTCCAGAGAATACCCGATTATTCAGCCTGAGCCAAGGTGGGCGGAGCAGAACCCTCTAGAATGGTGGAGAGCAGCTGTCGAAACCATATTGGAAAGCCTTAAGAAAGGAGGTGTAAGAGGCGAGGAGATAGTCGGTCTGGCTGTTGACTCTCAGAGAGAAGTTGTAGTGCCGATTGGGAACGATGGGGAAGTACTGTACAATGGTATAATATGGCTCGACGGAAGGACCGGCCCCCAGACGGAGAGGATGAGGAGACTGCTTGACCAGCGGGATGTTCTACGTATAACAGGCGTAGGGATAAACCCTGTTTTCTCAGCATCCAAGATTCTATGGCTTAAGGAAAACAATCCAAGCGTCTTTTCTAAGACTAAAGTCTTCCTTTCAGCGAAGGATTTCATAATTTACAAGCTGACCGGGGAGAAAGTAATTGATTACTCCATGGCCTCGAGAACAATGCTTTTCGACATTAGGAGGAAAAAATGGTCAGCCGAAATATGCTCAGCCCTCGGCATACCTTTAGATAAGCTTCCCACACCCTTGGAATCCAGCGTTGTCGTAGGAGAAGTATCTTCTAAGGCCTCAGATGAAACGTCTCTCCCGAGAGGCCTACCGGTTGTGAACGGTGGAGGAGACAGACCCTGCGAATGTCTTGGGGCAGGAGTTATTCAGGAGGGGGATGTAAACGTAGGTACTGGGACGGGGTCTGCCTTCGAAGCACCTTTGAGCGAGCCGCGCCCTGATTTGAAGGGGAGGATTAGCTGCTGCTGTCACGTGATGCCTGATATGTGGGAGTATGAGGCAGCAATCTCAACGACGGGTGGTGCTCTACGCTGGTTCAAGGATGTTTTCGGAGAGAAGGAGAGGGCTGAGGCTGAGAGAACCGGTAGGGACCCATATGATCTGCTGCTCAACACCGCTTCTGAAACAAACCCTGGTGCGGACGGCCTAATGTTCTATCCCTATTTAGCCGGTTCTTTCCCGCCGAGGGTTGACGGTAGAGCCCGCGCCGTATTCTTCGGCATCAGCCTCTTCCACTCTAAAGGACATTTTGTTAGAGCCATATTAGAGGGGGTTGCCTACCATTACATCGTCATGCTCGAGCTCCTAGAGGAGCTCGGCCTTCATATAGTTGATATAAGCATGGTCGGCGGAGAGACGAGGAGCGATTTCTGGAACCAGCTTAAGGCAGACGCAACCGGTAGGAGAATAAGGATTCCTGAGGTTGAGGATGCAGCCGCTATGGGAGCAGCCCTGCTTGCGGGAATCGGCACGGGTCAGTATGCGAGTGTGAAAAAGGCTGTTGAATCGGCAGTGAAAACAAGAAGAATATACGTACCTAATGCTGGGAATCATTCCACCTATTTAAAGCTGTACGAGAAATATGAAGCAATATACGCGTTGATCTCGAAGGGATATGATGTTTACTAGCAACCATGCTTATAGCTGCGCGCGCTATCGTCGATGCTCTATTGTAAGACACTTACAACCCTTTTTTCAATGAGATGAATGTTGACTTCACCCCTGTTATCCTGAAGTCTGCAAAATCATCGCTCCCCAGCTGTAAGAATTCAAATAGTTCTAACTTCACCCAATCCGACGTATCAGCTGTTTAAACGCTTTTATAACAGTTACCCAGTTTTCCGTTGAAGAAAACAATAGCAACCAAAAGCATTAATATTACTATCGTGACTATGTTTCAACCATCATGATTGAAGACAGAGCTGTTGAGCTTCACAGGAAGTATGGTGGCAAGATCCAAGTTATTCCAAAGGTACCTATTAAAAACTTTGAAGACTTCTCCATATGGTATACTCCGGGAGTTGCCTCTCCATGCAGACTTATATCCTCCGATAAAGACCTTTCGTTCGAATTAACATCCAGATGGAACCTGGTCGCCGTGGTTAGTGACGGCAGCAGGGTTCTTGGCCTTGGGAACATTGGGCCCTACGCTGGCTATCCGGTTATTGAGGGAAAATGCCTCCTCTTCAAGTTTCTGGGAGGCGTCGACGCTGTTCCAATAGCCTTAGCGACGCAAGATGCGGATAAGATAATAGAGATAGTTAGGCTGCTTTCACCATCTTTTGGCGGAATAAACCTTGAGGACATTGAAAGCCCGAAATGCTTCCAGATACTTGAAACCCTTCAAAAATCTCTGGAGATACCTGTTTGGCACGATGATCAACAGGGCACCTCGCTAGTGGTTTTGGCAGCGTTAATCAACGCGCTTAAAATCGTTGGGAAAAGGCTGGAGGAGGCTAAGATCACGATAATAGGCTCTGGAGCTGCAGGAATGGCTACTGCAAGGCTGTTGATGGAGGCAGGGGTGAGTGGAAGAAACATGCTGATTGTTGACAGCAAAGGGATTTTAAGCTCTTCAAGACCCGATATGGAAAAACTATCAATATTAAACCCTTGGAAGGCAGAGTTAGCTAGAAGGACAAATTTTGAGAATAGGGAAGGGAGTGCTGAGGACGCTGTGAAGGATTCGGACGTCTTAATCGCGCTGTCAGTGCCGAAGCCAGGTACAGTTAAGAAAGAATGGGTAAGTAAGATGGCTGGAGACCCGATAGTCTTCGCACTGGCAAACCCTCTCCCCGAAATATGGCCTGAGGATGCTAAGGCTGGAGGCGCTAGAATCGTTGCTACAGGCAGGAGCGACTTTCCAAACCAGGTTAACAACAGTTTAGCCTTCCCCTCGGTGTTCAGAGGAGTTTTAACAGTAAGATCTAGAGCAATAACTAATCAGCTTTGCATAGAGGGCGCTAGGTCACTAGCCCGTTACGCTGAAAGCAAGGGTTTGAGCGAGAGCAGCATACTGCCGACAATGGATGATTATATGGCTTATGTTGAAGTGGCGCGAAACGTTGCGAGAAAAGCTATTGAACTAAACCTGGCAAGGAGAAAATATTCCGACAACGAGCTGTACGACGCGATACATTCAATAATAGCGTATCAAAGGGTTTTAATGAGAAGCATGATTAAAAGCGGGTTGGCAGGCGAATATCAGCCTAACACCCCGAGTGTGGCTGCAGATGAGTAGCTTGAACGAGGATAAGCGCAGGTTAAGCGTATGGACAATAGGGCATGGAGGCCTTTCAAAAGACTCTTTCTTAAGCCTATTGAAGAAGCATAAGATCAACCTGCTGGTGGATGTCCGCAGGTTCCCAACCTCTAGGCTTGAGCATTTTCGCCGAGAAAGCCTGGAGAAATGGCTTCCCAAAGAAGGCATTGGATACTTGTGGCTTGGAGAAGAGCTTGGAGGCTACCGTCGAGGAGGCTATGAGAAACACATGGAGACCAAGGTTTTTAAAGAGGGGATTAGGAGGCTTCTGGAACTGGCAAGGCATGGAAGGACATGCATAATGTGTCTGGAAACGGATCCAAAATACTGCCATAGAAGGTTTATAGCATCATATTTAAGAAAAAGCGGAGCCAGAATACTCCACATAACAAGGGGTTATAAAGCAGCCGGAGATTAGCCTACCTGGATTTCCAGGATTAAAACCTTCGGATACTAGTAAAAACGGGCTTGCCTCCAAAATCTTCTGATCACAGCTCTACCGTAAGCCCGTCGTAAGCAACTTCAACGTTTTTGGGCTTTAGCCTCTCGACCAGTTCTTCATGCAGCAAGCCGCCGTTGTGTGAAAAATGCGTGGCGACAAACACTGTTTCACCATTCGCAATCCCCCTCCTCACCATCTCGTCTTTAACCCTTAATACACCGTCGATGCCCATGTGGTACTTGACTTGAGGCAAGGGGCCATGCGTGCAATCCAGTATCACTAGATCCAGCTTAAAATTCTCAAGATGCCTCCATGTCTCCTCTGGAAACCATCCTGAATCATGCCCGTGTAAAACAGTTGTTTTCCAATCCGATACTACGTAGATTAAGCATTGCTCCGTTTCCGAATGGTCTGCGAGCAACGGGGTAACTAAGTATCCTCCAGCTTTGAACTCTTTAAACGGTTCAACAACATGAGCCTCCACCACACCCTTCAACCTCCCGTTCGTCGAAGAGTCTAATTCCCGAATCTTACTGTAGACAGCAGTATTCCCGTAGACATGAAGAACCTCCTCGTTCAAAAGCTTCGCGAAGGGCTTTGACCTCATGCAGAACTCTTCAAAATAGAAATGGTCCTGATGAGTATGGGTGACGAGAAGATTCTTAACATCAGCCAGCTCAATCCCATGCTTAAGGACATGATGATACGTGTCCGGCGGGAAGTCGATCTTCAAATCATTGTTTACCAGCGTTGAAGACCTTGTCCTCACGTTTCTACCATCAGCATTTCTTGCCCTCCTGCAATTCGCACACTGGCAAAACACCGCCGGCCACCCCTCGGCCGCGCCTGTCCCCAGGAACATGACCCTCATATTTCGACCCCGAAGCCCCTAGTAGGTGTATATAGGCTTACAGTTAACGAGCTCAGCCATTAGCCAGCATTAAGAATAGTTAGGCATACGGTTTTGTAAACGTCTTTCACCGTGAGGATTTAAATGGGGTTTTGCCTTCTCATGGGAGAGAACCCTCAACTCATAAGTCCATGCATCATAGTAAAGGTTTCCTCCTCTCCACTCAACCTCTCCGCGCTGATTATCCACAGTATCCGACCTGAAATGAGCTTTGGGAGGAATAAAGTTGGGGGAGATATCCGTGTTAGCCACAAGCCTATAGTGGTCGATATTCCCAAAATAGAACCTACGGTATTTCTCGATGGTTCTAAAATGGCCTCCGAACGACGGGTCTGCGTAAAGCCACCCGTAGGGTTCTACGTAGAACTGGGCCCAATCATGCGGGCTTGGCTTAACCGGATTAAGATACCATCCTGACTGCCACCTGGCTGGAACCCCGCTTATCCTGCAGAGAGTTATGAATAGCAAGGCTTGAACCCCGCAGTCCCCTCTAAGGTTTCTCGCAGCATAATCGCTGATGCATTCCATCGTCGAGTATTCCGGCACTAGGGCGTAACTAACGTTTTCAGTTATCCACCCGTATATGCACCAAGCCTTAAGATACGGGTTTGACTCCCCGGAGACAAGCTCGTCTGCAAGCCTTCTCAGATACGGGGTGAAAACTATATGGGGCGGAGCCTCAGAAGTGTATTTTCTGTAGGACTCGTCCTCAACGTATGGACCTATCTTCTCGGGTTTTACCTCGACATAAGCTGCGTTAACCGCATACTCGTATTCAACGCTGAATTCAAGCCCCTCGCCCCTGGCAGACTTTTTCTCGAAATATATTGTTCTCTGTGGAGCATCCTCTGGAGCTATAACATGCTTCTCTGGGACTGTTGACACGAGCCTGACAACCGGTTGCAACAGGCTCCTTTGAGGAAAAGGCATCCAGACCCTTACAGTTTCACCGTTAGGAACAACGTCAGGCTTAACTCTCAACACCATCGAAACTCTGTTCCATACCGGCTCAAAATATCTGGCGTCGGAGCCTCCTCTAAGAATCACGGTGTCCAAGTGTTCAAACAGCATGCTCGTAATCCTATCAGCATCTTCCACTGCTCTCAGCCTACTCCTAATCTCCATCCTTTCCCTAACGAGATTAGGCAGAAAGTTTCTGAAGATTCTTGTCTCCCCCTCCATCCTAATGTGGTCTATGAACCCTTTCTTAACCCATTCGTTGAATTCATCCCTAGTCAAATCCGGAATCCGCTCCCTAAGAGAAACGAAAGCCTCTTCTTCGGAAAGTGAATAATCCCACTTGACCCTCCGAATTCTTTCCAATTCCCATTCCAGTCTGGATTTCAGAAGCCCTGGAAGCCGCCTCCCCTCACCCAGGATCTGGTTTATTGTGGTTACTGCTTCTTCGAAAAGTCCGTCCTCCTCTAGGCGTCGAACCCTATCCGGCAGACCAGCCGTCAAAAACTCGTTTTCCAGAGCATCCGTTTTTCGCAACACTGCTTAGCTTAAAGCGCAGAGGAATATTTAGGCATTAAGGCAGACATAGCTAAATCCTTATGTATAGCTGGAGCCAGCAAATCATGGTGAAGCTTATGCGCATGGAGAAGCCGTCACCCTTCCCCTGCCCCGAGGAGAAAATACCTAGCTATATAGCCTACCGCGTCAACGAGCCGATCCGGATTGACGGACTTTTAGACGAGGCTTGCTGGCGAATAGCACCCCGCTCACCGCGCTTCGTAGATCTTGTTAGCGGCCGGCCGGCCCTCTACGACACGTATGTAGCAGTACTATGGGACGATGATAACCTGTACGTAGGCTTCTGGGTGGAGGAGCCCCTTGTAGTCGCCACCCTGACCGAGCGCGACTCCCCGATTTACGAGGATAATGACGTGGAGCTCTTCATCGCTGGTAGAGACGCCTACTACGAGTTTGAGATAAACGCGCTTGGAACTGTCTACGAGGTTCTCTTCATATGGGAGGATGCTTACGAGAAGGCTGGTTACAGCAGGCTCTCCGAGTTTCGAAGAGAACTCCCCGGAGTAAGGCTTTTCCCCGGAGTCGGTTTAAAAAACCATCCCCGGGGACTTAGGATAGGCTTCTGGAACTGGGATTTCCCCGGCCTTAAAAGCGCTGTTCACGTCGACGGTACTCTTAATAATAATCATGACCGGGACCGGGGGTGGACGGTTGAGATAGCCCTCCCCTGGGAGGGGATGAGGGTGCTAGCCATGCCTGACAACCGGCCGCTGCCCCCTAGGGATGGAGACACTTGGCGTATGAACTTCTTCCGCTTCAACCAGTATAAGGAAGCGCCTCCGGCGCAGGACTCTGGGGGCTGGGCCTGGGCCCCACACTACGTTTGGGACTCGCATGTACCCGAATGCTATCCTTTCATATATTTCTCGGAGAAACCCGTTACTGGAGCAGAGTGAAGGCGCTGGCTTTCAGGCGTTTAAAGGAGGCCAGGTTTAAACACGATAAACTTTTAAATGAGCGGCTGCAGTGGTTGTAAGAAGGGGTATTATATGCTTGACGAACCCTTTTCCACGCGACTTCTACTGTCGTTTCTAGTCCTGATTGTTTTTTCAGCCGCGACTGTTTTCATTCTTAAAACAGTCTTCGAGACACCTGGGCCCCATCGACTAGAACTTACTTCGCAAATCCCTTTGACGAGCAGGTTATTCTGCCCTAAATGCCTCAGTTCAAGTGGTTTAGAGCTCACGGGCCATAATGCCGTGAGATGTAAAAACTGCGGTTTTATTTTCAGCCTTGGGGCTTCACGCTGGGAAGTAGTGTTGATGAAAAACTTAAACCATACTCCTAATTTGAAAACAGCCAGGTGCGAAGCGACGGCAAACCAGGCTGGAAGACGAGGAAAAGACTATTCATCAGCTAAGACGAATGGAACGAATCAGGCCTCATCTTATTTTCTGTTGCTAATACTCCTTGCCTCATTAGGAATTAGTACACCATGCGTCCCCAGTGAATCAGGCTTTTACGCTAAGGAAGACTTCTCGGGATTCTACGACTACGACAAGTCTATTCCTCTAAACGCTACGGAGGAATTAATCAGGGACGAGGGCGTTTGCAAAATATACAGGGTCTACTTCAACTCTGTGAACGGTGAAAGGGTTCCGAGCCTGATTTCAACACCTTCCGGCTCGGGCAGATTCCCATGCATCGTTTTCCTCCACGGCTACGGCGGTTCAAAAGAGGACATACTATCGTTTGCCGGGCTGATCGCAGCCGAGGGCTATGCCATCATCGCGATAGACGCAGAGTTCCATGGTGAAAGGAGGGAGGAGGGGAAAGCATTGTACTCCCCGAATCTTGAGGAGTCTAGGAACGGCATAATCCAGACCATCATCGACCTTAGGAGGGCGGTAGACTATATTGAAACCAGGGAAGAGATTGACGGGGAGAGGATTGGATACGTGGGTGGCAGCATGGGGGGAATCCTGGGAGCCATATTCATAGGCGTCGAGCCTAGGATTAAGGCGGCTGCACTCCTAGTCGCAGGGGGAAACATGAGCCTGATGATAATGAAGAGCCAGCACTCAGCAATACCAGCGATCAGGAAATACTTGGAGGAGCAAGGCATGACGTACGAGGAGCTTCAGGAAGCCTTAAACCCTGTCGACCCTCTTAACTTCATAGGGAATTTCTCGCCGAGGCCCGTGGTCTTCCATCTCGGTAAATACGACCAGATCGTTCCAGCTGAAGCAGGCGAACAGCTCTACAAGGCGGCTGGAGAACCCAAGCAAGTATACTGGTATGATTCTGGGCACGACCTCCCTTTAGAGCTCGTTGCGTCAAGGATCCTAGACTTCATGGATCGAGAGTTGAAAGGAAGGGTTTTCACATCTCATGAAGCAAGATTCTGGATGACCAGGTATGGCGTGCCGATAATGGCAGCCGGGCTTGCCGCCACAGTTCTAGCCTACTTCATAATTAGCTCAAAACGCTCCAAGCAGTCCAAAATTGCATCCGCATCTTAGTCTTGCTGCAGATTTTAAAAATGGTTATAAGTGGTTTAAACCATTTTCTTCACATGGAGGAGCAGGAGAATTTAAGGGATAGGGCTGTTGAAGAAGGAGGTTTTTCAGAGGATTTTGAAACTAGATCATCATACTGGAATTGGAGGATAGACAACCATGCCGGCTTCGAGGTTGAGAGAAGCGTTTTAAGAATGTGGATGGGGCCGACGGAGGCCCTGTACTATTCGAACGCTGAGATAGCTGACGGCCTTTTCGACGACCTTCCATGGATTTTCAAGACTTTCGAGACTAAAGCTAGACTCGTAGGGAAACACTACGGTAGCGCTGGCTGGGGCTTCTGGAACCACACCATGGTTATAGACAGCTCCCTACCCATCTGGTTTATATATCTGAGGACTAGGCGCCCCTATCCCTTTTCAGGTTTCTTCGCGCAAGTCGGGAACCGTTTCCAGCCAGTGATGCTTCTCGAGAAAAACAGCAGGTTTCTTTTAGCCTCAATACTTTCTAAGGTTTCAAGCAGCATAATCGGGGTGGAAATAATTTCCCCTAAGCCCAGTATGCAGGAGCTTAAGCTTGACGAGTGGCACGAGTATAGAGTCGAGTGGGTTAAACAGGGGGTAAACTTTTACGTGGACAACAGGGAGGTGGCGAAAATCCCGTTTCCATTTAAGGAGGAAAGGGCTCGTGCAGACGTCTGGATTGACAATGCTGTCTACGAGATTAGGAAAGGCGACCCAGCAGGGGTCTACAGGCATGCGACGCAGGAGAATAGGAAGAAAGCCTTCTTAGAGTTAGACTATATCAAAGTCCATTGAGACGATTATTCGTAAAGCCGCTGTTCCTGAGAAGTTAAACAATGAGCTCCCCCCTCTCCAAGAGGTGTTCTATGCACTCCCGGTAAATATCTTCCGTAGTGTAGCGCGGCCAGTAGCCGAGTAGCTGTTGGGCCTTCTCTATGCTGACGCAGGGAGAATGAACAACGTGATCCCTAGTAATGGCAAACGCCTCCTCACCAAGGACATCCAGCATTTTCTGCAGCGGGACAAATCTGAGGTTCGGCTTCCTCCCGAAAAGAGAGGCTACAAACTCGCAGCAGTACGAGAGAGTTACAGCGTAAGGCGCCGCAACGCTGAAAGATTCCCCCAAGGCTGCTTTACGGTTTAGGATCGCCAGTTCAAAAATCTGTGCCACATCCTCGGCATGAACATGATGAAGAGTTGCCAGTCCATCATCAGGCAGGTATACAACGTCTCCGCGAGCCAGGCTTCTGTACACACCAACACCGTTTCTAGTTCCCTGAGGATCTATGGGAAGCCATTTCTTCCCGCAAATGTGGCCCGGATGAATCACTGTTGCTGGAAAACCCTCCCTATCGTATTTCTTAAGGAGGTCGGCTTCAATCCCTGCCTTATTTATACCGTACTCTGTGATAGGCCTTCTGGGATAGTTCTCCCTGTAGGGTACTCGAGTGCTAGGCCCATATGCCCATATGGTACCACAATGGATAAAATGGCTTACACGACCCTCAAGGTTCTCAACCATAATCCTGTTCTGCTCAGGAGTAAAACAAATAAGGTCTATCACGACATCAGCCTCAACCTCAGCCATACGCTTCCCCCAGGAGCCGTTCTCCTCCTCCCTAATCCTGTCGGCAAGTATCCATTCAACCCGACTCCACAAGGCTTCGGTGCCGGCAGAACTATAATATGGCCTGGGGTTTCGCGCTAGAACCTGCACCTCATATCCACGCAACACTAAGCGTGGCACCAGGTAGCTTCCGATATGCCCGGTTCCACCGATTATAAGGACCTTCATCCTTCAACTTGGTTTGGAAATATTTCCCACATATAAAGATTTATATTTCCTTACTTGGTTCCGCAACAGTGTTTAATGAGCGAAAAGGTCGTGATGAGCATCGATCAAGGCACCACGGGTTCACGAGTCTCACTGTACAAGCATGATGGAACACCTTATCCTAACGGCTGGTGTTACGTTGAGCATTCGCAAGCCTATCCTAAACCCGGCTGGGTTGAACACGACCCTGTTGAAATATGGCTGAACATTAAGCACTGCATAAGGAACGTTCTTGATAAGACCCGTGTTAAACCAGGAGAAATTGTTGCGATAGGCGTTACCAATCAGCGTGAAACAGTTGTAGCGTGGAACCCTAAAACAGGTAGGCCCGTTTCAAACGCAATCGTCTGGCAGGATCGCCGGACAGCTAAGCTGGTTGACCACCTCCGGGAAAACTTTTTAAAAGACATTGTCGAGAAAACCGGTTTGATTCCAGATAGCTATTTCTCAAGCACAAAGATATGGTGGATGCTTGAAAACATTCAGGGTCTGCGCGAAAAGGCTTTGAAAGGAGAAGTCGTTTTCGGAACTATAGACACATGGATCATATGGAACCTGACTAGCGGCTCTAGAGATGTTCAGACCCCGGAGTACAACGGTGCCTTCGTAACCGATTACAGTAACGCGTCTAGAACAATGCTCTTCAATATTCACAGGCTTGCGTGGGACGAGGACCTTGCAGAAATACAGGGTAAAATACCTGTTGAGGCGCTTGCACTACCGAGGCCTAGCAGCGATAAAGACGTTTACGGATGGACTGGCCCAGAGGTCTCAAGCCTTTTCGAAGGCTTAAGCAAGCCGGTGACCGGTGACGCTGGAGACCAGCAGGCCGCTTTACTTGGCCAAGCGGGGTTTGAAGCCTATGATGTGAAATGTACCTATGGCACAGGTAACTTCATACTGATGAACACTGGAGAGAACAAGGTGCGCTCCAAGTCCGGGCTGCTGGCCACAATACTCTACAGTGTTGAACCGGGTAAAGCAGTCTATGCTCTCGAGGGAAGCGTTTTCATCACCGGTGCAGCAATCCAATGGCTTCGCGACGGCTTGAAGATAATCGAGGTCTCGGGGGAAGTGAATCCCCTTGCCGAAGCTGCTGAAGACACAGGCGGCACTTATTTTATACCGGCCTTCACAGGGCTTGGAGCACCCTACTGGGACCCGTATGCGAGGGGCATGATAATAGGTTTAACCAGGGGGACGGGTAGGAGGCATATTGCTAGGGCAGTTTTAGAATCCATCGCATACTTGACTCGCGACGTGGTTGAAGCAATGAGCAACGATACTGGCAGAAGGGTGGAAAAGCTTAAAGCAGACGGCGGCGCATCCCGGAGTGACTTCCTGCTTCAATTCCAGTCTGACATACTCAATGCGATTGTCATCAGGCCTTTTGTGCAGGAGACAACCAGTCTGGGAGCAGCCTACCTTGCTGGCCTCGCCGTGGGTTTCTGGAGAAGCATAAGTGAGGTTGAGAAAAACTGGAGGATGGAGAAGGAGTTTTCCCCTAGGATGAGTCGGGAAGTTGGAGAGAGGCTGTATAGTGGTTGGAAGGCGGCTGTTAAAAGATCTTTAGGATGGGCTAGGGAAGTGCCTTGGGCCTACGGCTACGAGTAGACAGGGATAAGTTGGCAGGTGGCTCACCATGGCCGGCGAGACCCGTGTCGCGATAATAGGCGCCGGAGTCATAGGGGCCTCTATAGCCAGGGTTTTAAGCAGGTTTGAAAACCTGCAAGTGTATGTTTTAGAGAAAAACTATGATGTTGGAGGAAGCGCCAGCAGGGCTAACACTTCAGTAATACATCCGGGTCACGAAGAGGATCCTGATACTCATCCTTTGCGCGCGAGACTCTGCGTCGAGGGCAATGCCTTGTGGCGGAGATGGTGCAGTGAGCTAGAGGTCACGGCTAAATGGGTCGGCGAGCTCATGCTGTTCGAGAGGGGTGAGGAGGAGAAGGAGGCTGAGAAGTATGTTGAACTTGCCCGTAGGAACAAAGTCGGCGGCGTAAGGATTGTTCAAGGGAGGGAGTTGCTTGCGATGGATGAATCCGTCAACAGGAATGTTGAGGGAGGCGTTTACGCGCCTACGGCGGGCCTAATCTCCCCTTTTGAAGCAGTAGTGGCTTTGATCGAGAACGCTGTTGACAATGGTGTTAAGCTTTTCACCGAGACGCATGTAAAGAGCATCGTCGTCAGAAACAGTACTGTCGTAGGTGTTGATACGAATAGTGGGTTTATTGAGGCGGACATCGTCATCAATGCGGCTGGACTGAATGCTGACGAAGTGTCGCGTGCCGCAGGGGTTGAACCCTGGTTCAAAATAAAGCCCAGGAAGGGCGAATACATAATTTTCGACAAAGACGCCGAGCCTAGGCCTAGGCTCGTGCTGCACACAATGCCCTCAACCATTACGAAAGGGGTTTACGCCTTAACAACGGTCCACGGCAACCTGATGATAGGCCCGACTGCTAAGGACCTGGACTATGATTCTAAGGAAGACACGTCCACGAGCTCGGAAGGCTTAGATTACCTGATGAAGGAGGCTGGGAGAATTTTTGCGAAAACCCCCTCACGTTCCCAAATAATCAAGTTTTTCGCTGGATTAAGGCCTGAACCCTCTGACGGAGAATGGCTTATAAAAGCATACTTTGAACCATACGGCTTCATAAACGTGGCAGGCATAAGGTCGCCGGGGTTAACAGCTGCACCCGCAATAGCCTATTATGTCTCAAGCCTCCTCTCTGAGACATACGGTTTTAAACTTGTTGAGAAACCGGGTTGGAAACCTCTAAGGAGAAGAATTACTCCAGTCAGCGAAATGGATTACGCTAACCTCGACAAACACATAGGGGAAAATCCAAATTATGGTGAGATCGTATGTTTCTGCAACAATGTTTCAAGAGCTGAGATCTCAGAAGCCATTGAGAGAATGCGGACAATCGGCGTCAAGACAGTGACCTTCGATGGCGTAAAGCTTAGGACGACAGCCGGCTTCGGCAAGTGCCAAGCTTCAAGATGCAGGATACGGGTTGCCCTCCTGATATCTGAAGCAACCGGGATCCCCCTGTGTCGCGTCGCTTTGAAAAGGTCTAGCATTGGTATTGGAGGGGTTAAGACGCTTTGGATGGAGAGGGAGGGGAATGCGCAGGATGCTTGAGCAGGAGTATGATGTCATCGTCATAGGCGGTGGGCCAGCCGGATTGTCTGCAGCAACCAAGGCTGTTGAAAAAGGTTTGAAAACAATGCTTCTTGAAAACAGGGAGATGCTTGGCGGTATTCCTCTTCAATGCATCCACACGGGTTTCGGAGTGCATTGTTTGAAGGAGGATTTGACTGGAACCGAGTTTATAGCCAGGCTTATAGATAGGGCGGAGAGGCTAGGCGTGGAAAGCCTGGTGAGGACCCATGTCCTATCGATTAACATCGAATCCCTCCGGGAGAAGACTGTTTACGCTGTCAGTCCTAAAGGCCTTTTAAAAATACGTGTTAAAGCAATAATATACGCTGCCGGCGCTAGGGAAAGACACCAGTTTGAGGTTGGGCTGACCGGTGATAGGCCTGACGGTGTTTACACGGCGGGTGAGGCTCAGGCGCTCATGGATGTTTATGGCGTCCTACCCGGTAGGAGAATAGTAATCCTAGGCTCCGGGGACGTTGGGCTGATAATGGCTAGGAGGTTTGCCATGGAGAAGGCGGAGGTAAAGGCTGTGATAGAGGCCCTGCCCTACCCGGGTGGCTTGACTAGAAACGTCGTTCAATGTCTCCAAGACTTCGACATACCTCTCTACCTGAGTCACATGGTTCGAGAAGTCAGGGGACATGACAGGGTTGAGAAAGTCGTCGTCACGAGGGTTAACGGAGAAATGAAGCCTGTGGAGGGGTCTGAATTCGAAGTAGAGTGCGACACTCTAATTGTTTCCGCAGGGTTAAGGCCGGATATAGACCTTCTGGAGAAAATGGGTGTTAAAACAGACCCGGCTACCGGAGGGCCTGTAGTGAACGAGTTCTACGAGACCAGCTTACCGCTGGTTTTCACCGCAGGCAATGCTCTCGTCATAAATGATCTCGTGGATTACGATGTGGAGCAGGGCGAGGCTGCGGCAACATTTGCCTCAAAGCTTTTAGATAACTACGAGACCCCGACCATAAATTGGAGACAAGTATACAGGGGGAGGAACATTAGGCTGGTTGTGCCCCAGCTCGTCAGCGGAACAATGGATGTTTTGTTCTACGCTAGGGTTCAACATCCAGAAAATAACGTGAACATTACTATTCGGGAAACAGGTTTTAAAAGAAGGCTTCTCAGGGTTAAGCCGGGAGAGATGATTAGGATAAGGGTTCCAGTTGAAGAACTGGCAGGATTGAATGGAGAGAAGCTTATTTTCGAGGTGGTTGAATGACCAGGATTGAGGAGTATACCTGTATAGTCTGCCCAGCAGGATGCTTGTTGAAAGTCTTGACCGACCAGAATCATATTGTAAAGGTGGACGGTGCAGGATGCCAAAGGGGGGTTGAGTATGCCAGCCAGGAGTTTTCCGATCCTAGGAGAATGGTTTTCACCGTTATCAAAGTTAGAAACGGGGAGCTGCCAACGGTCTCTGTAAAGACGAGCAGGCCAATACCCAAGAAGCATGTTTTCACCCTGATGAGAATGCTGGCGTCGATAGAGTTGGAGGCTCCTGTCGAGATAGGGGATGTTGTTTTAAAAGACGCGTATGGCGCCGACGTGATTGCTACAAGAAGGGTTGGCAGGCTGAAGAAACCGGTTTGCTGCTCCGATTGAAACTTTTCAAGTTTTTACTTGCAGGCTAATAAAAATTAATATAAGGATGATGGTGCAAGCAACACATGGGTTTAGAGAAATCTTTAGAATGGATTGTTGAAGAAGCTAAAAGGCTTGTCGACAAATCCATGTTGAAGGCTTCAGACGGAACGGTGCTTTTCAGGCCAGACGGTGGGGGAAACTATAACGCGCTTTGGACGAGAGACTTCTGCTACATGCTTGAAGGCCTCCCTGGCCATATCGCGCATGACGACGCTGTTAAAGCCTATTTCTTAATACTCAGGGGTCAGAGAGAAGACGGTGCAATACCGGATAGGGTGGACGCAGACGGGAAACCCTATTATAATGTTTTAGGAACAAGCCCTCCGACCGACAACCCCCAGTTCGCGGTTAAGATCGCTTGGGAAATATGGCGTTCCTACGGGGATATTGCCCCCTTCGCCCAGACTTCAAGAATGCTGACGAAAGCCTTACGCTCTCTCCCTTTAAAGTCGGATCTAGTCTGGATTGACCCGAGCAGCCCGCACTCAGCCTACGGCTTTACGGACTGTATTGCTAAAACTGGAGGGGAGCTCTTTTCCTCACTACTCCTGTATGAGGCGCATGTTAAAATGGCTGAGCTTTATCAAGCCATTGGGGAAACGGTTGAGGCCAGGATGCATGAGGCTGAGGCGCGTAGAGTAAGAAAGGCCCTGGAAAGACTCTGGTCTGGGGAAGGCTATTTCTTCGCAGCCTCTGAAGACTGTAGGCAGCCAGACGTATGGGGGTCTGCATACTCGGTATGGATAGGGGCGGTTGACAATCAGAGAGCCCTAGAGGTTTCCCGATGGCTTTCAAGCCGGTTCAGCAGGATAGTTAAGTGGGGGCAGGTGAGACACCTGCCTGAGCCATGTTTCTGGGAGAAAACGCTTACTGAAGTTGAGCCCGGCACCTATCAGAACGGTGCCTACTGGGGAACAGCTTCAGGATGGGTTGCCTACGCCATATCTCTCACCGACCCTCAACTGGCTGAGAGAATGGTGATGAGCCTCGTTGATTTCTGTAAGTCGGAGGGGAAAGCCTGGGAATGTGTAAACCTGGGCTACAGGAAGTGCCCAGACTACGTGGCTACTTTAGCCTGTCCTTCAGCCCTGGTTGAAAAGCTGAAAACAAGCTAGTCGGCGTTCTTCAAAACAGGATTTAAAATCGTAAGGCTGGCGGATTTCAAGCCCGGCTTGGAAAACTTCTTAGGCAAGTATGCAGGGATTCCTGAGGAGAGGAGGGCCAGCCATGGAGGTTAGGGAAAGGATTGTAAGCGTTCTTAGTGGTAGAATGCCCGACAAGATACCTTGGCTAATATATTCAAACCATCTCCCCAGGGGGAGTTTTGAACGTAGAATGAGGGAAATGGGGCTTGGGCTGGATGAAAGATGCAGCATCTACAGGATCTTTATGCCGAACGTGAGGATCGAGAGTAGAACAATCGGAGACTATGTTTACACGACTTACCGTACACCGGTTGGAGAGCTTCACTCCAAGACTCGGATTGGAATGAGATTCCAATTCCCAGGCGGCTCCTGGACGGTTGAATATCCAGTCAAAAACACGGATGATGTTAAGGCTTTAAGGTTCATGATAGAGGATACTGTTTACGAGCCGGATTACGAGAATTATGTTCGAATAAAGGAGGAACTTGGAGAAGACGGGATTGTCACTGTCTGGGCTGACTACACTCCTTTAATGAAGATAATCGTCAGATACATGGGTTTCAGGACTTTTGCATTAATGTACCGCAAAAACCGCGGTGTGATAGAAGACCTGATCAACATTTTAGACGAGAGCTTCTCAAAAATGTACAGGATTATAGCTGATTCGCCGGCGGAAATAGTTAGGATAGGCGACAATACTGATTCACTACTGGTATCCCCAAGCCTGTTCGAAAAGTACTGTCTCCCATACTATGACAAGTATGCCGAGACCCTTCACGAGAAGGGGAAAATAGTTATTTCACACATGGATGGTAGGCTTAAAGCGCTTAAGAATCTGATTGCTAAAACTAGGCTTGATGCTATAGAGGCCTTCACACCCCCACCGGGAGGCGATTTACCGCCTAGAGAAGCCAAGGAGGCTTGGAGTGATAAAGCTGTATGGATGAATTTCCCGGAGGAAGTGTTTCTTAGAACCCCTGAAGAGATTGAACGCTATACCACTGCACTGCTTGAGGAAATAGCTCCTGGAGAAAGCTTCATCATAAGTGTTACTGAAGACATTCACCCTGAGCATTATAGAAAAGGGATTGAAACAGTAACGAAGACACTCTGCAGGTACGGCGGACTCCCTATAAAGCCGCCTTTAGCCGGCTGACTGGAAGCCTAGTTCACCAGAGTAGCGAAGCATGGAAAGTAGACAAGCCTAGACGGTTAAGTATACAAGTGGAACCCGTGAATAGGAAAAATGTTTTCCCTTTCACCAAAAAGTTAAAATATTTTCAACATCTCATTGTAACGATGCAAAATGGGAATAGCACTGCAGCTTTACTCGGTGCGTGAAGACTGCGCTAAGGATTTTAATGGAACCCTTAAGGCGGTTGCCGAAATGGGTTATGAAGGCGTTGAGTTCGCCGGATATTATGGTAGGAGCGCCGAAAACCTTAGGAGTATTCTTGACGACCTCGGTTTGAAAGTGGCTGGAACACACATCGGCGTAAACACCCTGCTAGGTGAAGAGTTCGACAAGACTGTAGAATTCAACCGCATCCTAGGAAACAGGTTTCTAATAATTCCTGGTCTACCGGCGGAAATGCTGAGCTCAAAAACAAAGTGTCTCGAAACAGCCGGCTTGTTCAACGATATTGCTAGAAGGCTTAGGAAAGAAGGGATGAGGATAGGCTATCATAATCACATGGCTGAGTTCAAAAAGGTTGACGGGGAGAGAATATGGGACCTGTTTTTCAGCTCCACCATCCCCGAGGTGGTGATGCAGCTCGACACTGGGAACGCGATGCACGGGGGAGTGGATGCGGAAGGCGTTCTGGAGATCATCCGGAAGTACCCTGGCAGAGCCGTAACCGTGCATGTGAAAGAGTATTCCTCTAAAGACCCTAAGGCGGTGGTTGGAGAAGGGGAAATGAGGTGGCGTGAATTCTTCGAGCTGTGTAAAACAATTGGTGGAACCGAGTGGTATATTGTTGAGCAGGAGAGCTATGCCTACCGGCCTCTCGAATGCGTGAAGCGCTGCCTAGAAAACCTTAGAAGAATGAGGCTTGTGTAGGGTCCTTTTTCAAAATCAATTTTAAACTATTTTTAAAAGCCTAAATCAATCGTCTTCGCGTGTTAGAAAGCAATTTAGAATACTAAAGTTTAAAAAGACACATTAAACTTTAAAATCTTAGAAGATTGGAAGGAGGAATGCGTAAATGAAGATATTGTACGAATTTATTCCGAAAGCAGACTTTTTAATTTTAGCGGAAGAAATAAAGGATTTAGTAGATGGTTTTAACATCACCGATAGTGCAGGGGGAATACCTGCTCCCAGCGCTACTGCAGTAGCCTGCGCGGTTAAGATAAAGTATCCTCAAAAAATAATAATTCCAATGCTTATTACTAATTATAAAGGACCGGTTGAAATTGCTGCTGTAGCAAGTGCTTGTGAAGCCTTAGGAATTTACGGAATGGTACCTGATCCGGGAGATGCTCCCAGATACGGATACCCAATAAGGACGAGAAAAGACGGAACCTGTGAAATTCTTTCCGATAAGGAGGAGATTGAAAGATTTAGGCGTGAAACTGGTCCTGCAGAAGAGGTTAGAGATTTCCTGCGTAATACCGTGAAGATTAAAAAGTTGAAATTAGGCTGTCTCTTAACTAGTCGCAGACCTACGCAAGAGGCAATTGCACGCATAAGAGACGCTTGGGATTTCTCCCTTTTTCTGCGGTTAGAAAAGAGCTCTCTACCAAAGTTAAAAGAATTGGCTTTGGAGTGTAAAAACTTAGGAAAACCCATTTATCCATATTTTGTGGTTGAGACACCTAAAAATAAAAAGATTCTGGAAAGAATCGGATGGCCTTCTACAACAACCCTGGAAAAAGCGGAAGAATTTTTAGAAGAGCTTCAAGGAGTAGTAGACGGTATAATTTCTACTTGTCTGGGAGATATTGAGGCAGATAAAAAGTTGCTTAATAAACTGCAGAAATTTAGAGAATAAGACGGGGAGAGATAAGAGAGAAAAATTTATTTTGGCGACGCAAGCTAGATCGCAACTTAGAGATAGCTAAACATCTCAAAAAAAATCCTTGGAAACGGGAGAGGGGAAGCCCTCTGGAAGATGAAGGTTCTGTCGGAGCACGCGACCCATGCGTAGAATTGCCGAGGAAAGAGATGATTACTGAGCCGAATTAAAGCTCGCTACAACATTTAATGATTTTATTTATAGTATCGATGCGTGAAAACAATGGAGGATAAGCGTGCTAACGCCTAGGGGTTGAATTTTCATATCTCTATGGATTGAAAGGAACCTGAGACATATAGAAGTCATTAAAAGGCTGATGGCGTAGAGCGCCCCATAGTCTCAGAAAGCCTTAAATGTTGGCTGTTTGTCATGCATGGGAAAGGAGGCGTTGAATAATGCCGGTGAAAAAAAGCTGGCCGGTGCCGAGCGATATTGAAATCGCTTACAAAACCGAGCTTTACCCAATTAAAAAGGTTGCGGAGCATGCTGGGATTCTGGAAGAAGAATTGGAGCCCCATGGGAAATACGTGGCTAAAATCGATTATAGGAGCGTTCTCAACAGGCTGAAAAACAGGCCCAATGGAAAATTGATTATCGTAACTGCAATCACCCCCACGCCACTCGGCGAGGGAAAGACAACAGTCTCCATAGGTTTGGGCCAAGCCTTCTACGAAAGAGGTTTAAAGGTTATCAATACTCTGCGAGAACCATCTAAGGGTGTTACGTTTGGAATAAAGGGAGGCGCAACCGGAGGCGGCTACTCCCAAGTCCTGCCGATGGACAGGATTAATCTTAATTTCACAGGAGACATACCAGCGGTGGAAATTGCCCATAACCTTTGTGCAGCAGCCATAGATGCTAGCATACTTCACGGAAACCCTTTAAGCATCGACCCCCTATCAATCGAATGGCCCTATTGCATGGATGTGGAGGCGAGGGCTTTAAGACGAGCCGTCATAGGATTGGGAGGAAGGTCAAACGGTTACCCTAGGGAGGCGCGCTGGAGCATAACTGTAGCGACGGAAACAGCGGCCATTCACGCATTAGCCACTGGGCTGGAAGATTTAAGAAACAGGCTTGGAAGAGCTGTTGTAGCCTACACCTATAGTAGAAAACCGGTAACGTGCGAAGAGCTTGGAGTAGCCGGGGCCATGGCAGCTCTGCTCGTGGAAGCCATTAAGCCTAATCTAGTCCAATCCACAGAGGGCCACCCTGTTTTAATCCATGGATTCCCGTTTGCCAACATAGCGCATGGTACCAACTCGATAATAGCTGATCTAGTGGCTTTGAAGCTTGCGGATTACGTTATCTGCGAGACCGGGTTTGGCTCTGAATGCGGCTTCTCCAAGTTCTGCGATATTGTATGCCGCCAGTCCCCCGAGATAAGGCCTGATTGCGCCGTCATCGTCTGCACGGTTAGAGCCCTTAAAGAACACGGCGGCGCCTTCCTGCTTAGCCCAGGAAAGCCCTATAAGAAGGTTAAAAGGGCGGCTGAGACGGAAAACCTCCAAGCGGTTGAAAAAGGTTGTGAGAATTTAGCTAGACACATAGAAATAGTCCATAAATACGGTATTCCCGCCGTAGTAGCCGTCAACAGGTTTACCACTGACACTGAGAGGGAGATAAGGCTGGTGTGTGAAAAAGCCATTGAGGCTGGCGCCGATGACGTTGCCGTTGTAGACCCCTGGTCCAAAGGAGGGGAGGGTTGCCAGGAACTCGTTGACAAGGTTCTTGAAGCGATGAGGAAGCCGCGCGAGCTGAGGTTTCTTTACTCGGATGAAGCCACCATCAAGGAGAAAATAGAGACCATAGCTACAGAGCTCTATGGAGCTGGCGACGTGAAATATTCCCCTGAAGCAGAGGAAAAGATAGAGTTTTACAGTAGCCTAGGGTACGACAGGCTTCCGGTAAACATGGCTAAAACACCCCTCTCCCTTTCGCACGACCCTCTCTGGAAGAATGTGCCTAAGAACTACACGCTTCCAGTCAACGACATTTTCGTCTTCGTTGGAGCCGGCTTCCTTATCCCGATATGCGGCGAAATACAGCTTATGCCCGGTCTCCCGAGGAAACCCGCCTTCCTAGGGGTCGACGTGGAAACGGAAACCGGAAGGATAAGAGGCCTCTTCTAGAGTGTCTGCCCACAATTCCTTCAAACATTACGAGCTGTGTGATGAAGCGCTTGAAAACCCGTGCAGAACATAACGCTCTTAGACTAGAGAGGCCGCTTTAGAAACAATCGTTGCGAGGCTCCTCAGCCTAACCATCAAGGGCTAAGTGTCCACTATGATTCTAAAAGTATAAAAAGGGGGTAGAGGAAAGGGATGAGGATGTTCAGGTTTAAGCAGGAGCAGAAAATTTTTGATATTGCCGGCGTGAAGGTTGGTGGCCAGCCGGGTCAACTACCTACTGTAATGATAGGAAGCATATTCTATGGTAAACAGAAAATATTTGAGGATGAGAAGGCTGGAGTGTTCTCTAAAGAGAAGGCTGAAGACCTCTTGAATAAGGAGGGGGAGATATCGGATAAAACCGGTAATCCGAGGATTGTAGACGTATGCTGCACATGGCCCCAGGCTTTTGGAAAACTCATCGAGTTCGTGGCTGACAAGATCGACGGGCCCCTCGCTATAGACGGAACTACTGAGGAGGCGAGGATTGCAGGAGCCAGATACGTCGGTGAAGTCGGGTTGTCTGAACGCGTCGTCTACAACTCGATAATGCCGCATATTAAAGAGGCTGAGATAGCCGCGATTAGGGAGGCTAGGATCAAGTCCGCCGTCTTACTGACGTATAACGCTAAAAGCCCTACGATAGCAGGGAGAATGCAGGTGCTTGATGAGCTTTTAGCCTTAGCCTCGAAAGCTGGTGTCGAGAAAATCCTGGTGGATACGACTGTCCTCGACATCCCAGACCCGGGACCAGTCAGCAAAGTCGTCTACCTGGTAAAGGAGAAATACGGGTTACCAGCCGGGGCGGGAACGCATAACGCAGTCCAGAGGTGGAATAAGATGCGGAGAATGGATAAAACACTGTTCTCAATCGCAAGCAGCGTAGCCGACGTGCTTCCCATATTCATGGGGGCGAACTTCGTAATATATGGGCCTATAGACAATGCTTTAAACGCGTATTTCCACTGTGCACTGGCTGACGCTTACGTGGCTTACAGCATGCGGCAGGAGTTTGGAACAAGACCATTAACCAGCAACCATCCGTTGTTCAAAATATTCAAGGCATAGGGAGAACTCGACTAGCGGGATTGGGGTTGGCTTCAAACGTTCGCTTATGCCTGCTGACATTCCGAGTGATGGTTTTCGCTGGTCGTGTCAGCCAGCTAGAGACATGAGCGCTATTAAGCTTGTAGGCTTGGCAAAACTCTTTCAACACCTGTCTTGTAGGGGTTTCTCCTCCCCTCCGCGAAGTATCCTAGCCTTCCCGTGCTCAACTATGATTCTTCCTTCCTGGAAAAGACGGATCCCTTCCACCAAGGCTTCACCCTCAGCCTCTTGAACCCTCCTCTTCAAAGTCTCCTCATCGTCATCTTCCCTGACCTCAACAGCCTTCTGTATTATTATTGGTCCAGCATCCATTTTCTCGTCAACAAAGTGGAGGGTGCAACCTGTAATCTTCACTCCGGATTCAAGCACTGCGCGATGGACGTTTAGGTCCCAGCCTAGAAAGGCTGGGAGAAGCGAGGGATGAATATTCATAATCCTATTCCTAAACTTTTTCACGAACTGGGGGCTTAGGATCCTGTTATAACCTATGAGCAGCACGAGGTCAACCTTCCTACGCTCAAGCTCCACGGCGACCTGCATATCGTAATCCACAGGATCCTTACCCTTAGGGTCTATGAATATTGCCTCTATACCGTTTCGTCTCGCCCGCTCCAGTGCGTACGCGTCCTTCTTATTGCTTATGAGACAGACTATTTCAGCATTCAATCTTTTGTCTCTAATAGCCTCCAGGATGGGCTCCATGTCGGTAGCGCGGGTTGATGCAAGTATACCTATTCTCAGCAACGCGCACACACTACGAGGCCTCGGAGGCGCATTCCACCAGATTACGTATGATGGTCGCAACCGTCACCGGGCCCACCCCACCAGGAACCGGGGTTATCGCGGACACTTTTTGGGAAACGTTTTGAAAATCCACATCTCCCACGAGAGTGCCTTCGACGAAGCTGGTTCCAGCATCGATTACTACTGCGCCTTCAGCAACCATTTCGTCGGTTATGAGCCGTGGGACACCGGTTGCAGAGATTAAGACATCCGCTTCCAGTGTCTTCTCGCTCAAGTTTTTAGTCTTGACGTGGCAAACGGTGACTGTTGCCATTCGCGAGGTAAGCATCGCGAACAGGGGCCTTCCGACTAGTATACTGTTGTTCACGACGACAACATCAGCACTCTCAACGTTAATTCCATACCACTCCAAAATCCTAATCACAGCGTTTGCCGTCGCCGTGGGCCTGGCTTCCCGACCAGATAGCAATCTTCCAAGGTTTACCGGGTGCAGACCGTCAACGTCCTTCCTAACGTCTAAGGCTTCCAATACGTTCAGCGGCGACACGTTTTTCGGAAGTGGTAGTTGAACCACTATACCATGAACACCTGTATCCTTATTCAACTCCTTTATGAGCGAGATGAGCTCGGCCTCGGAAGGATTGTTAAGCTCATGCACCACTGCTCTCCCCCCTACAGAGTTGCAGGCTTTAGCCTTCATCTTAACGAAAGAATCCTGGGCCTTTGAACCTGAAGCCTTTATAATGTGTAGTGATGGTGTGAAACCCAGCTTCTCGATCCTTGCCTTAGCCTCAGCCAGAATAGCGTCAGCCACCGGCTTACCACTCAATATCCTAGCCGCCATCAGGAATCACCTTGGGCCCTTGTAAATCGTGAACCCCGACGCAAGAACCCTTGAAACGAGGGGGACGCATCCACGTGTCCTGCTGAAGCCTACTTTCCAACCATGAGAGTTACGCCCATCTCTATTGCCAGCTTCATCAACCTTTACCAGTTCTCCAGCCAATGAGACATCGCGTCCTTCTCAAACACATGCGTCCTTATAAATGCTTCGATTCTGTTTCCCCCATCAGCCGAAATTTTATAAACCTTTAAAGCGCGAACCCCGGGATGAGCAGCGCTTTCAACACGTGGGTTTCTAACGTTCATGAAATGTTTTTATAGGGAACTTCTTTTGCAGTCGGGAATGAACGAGGGATCCGGCAACGCTAAGAATGAATTCAGGAAATTAGCGAGGGAAAGGATCCTAGCGATGTCGGGTCAGGAGAGGAAGGATAAGAGCTCAAAGGCGGTTTCGAATCTTAAAAGACTAGAGGAGTTCTCGAGGGCAAAGTGCGTCATGGTTTACGTTTCTAAAGAGGACGAGGTTGATACGATCGGGCTTATTACTGACATGTTGAAATCCGGTAAAAGAGTCGTAGTGCCTCTTGTTGATCAAGAAAGCGGGGAGCTGATTCCCTGCGAGATAACAACCCTTGAAGAACTAGTTGCCGGAACATTCGGCGTGATGGAGCCGGATCGCAAGAATGCGAGAATAGTTAGCACGGATGAGATAGACCTTGTGGTGGTTCCTGGGAGGGTTTTTGACAGAAATTGCAACAGGCTTGGCAGGGGAAAGGGCTACTTCGACAGGTTTTTAAAGAGATTTAACGAAGGGAAGAAAGTGATCGGTTTAGCCTTCTCCGAACAGGTTTTCGACAGTATACCGGTTGACGAGAACGATGTGAAGGTTGACATCGTGGTTACTGAATCCAGCATCATACGGCGCGACCCTAGAGAACCGAGAGCGGTTTTAAGTAAAAAAACATTCGACGTTCATAGGCTTGCCACCTCCTCCCTGTTCATGGCGCTCTTCATCGTGCTAAGGGCAGTCCCAGCCTTCCCAATCATAGGGGTACCTGGAGGAAGCTTCCCGGTTTCAGACGTCATTCTGCCGCTTTACGGCGTCTTGCTGGACCCCGTCCACGGCGCCACCGTAATCCTCCTGGGGACGATTCTAGGTTTCTTAATAAAGCCTCCTAGGTTCCTTTACCTAGACTTCCTACCACCGCTGGTTAACACTTTGACGGTAAGTCTGCTCTGGAGGAGGAAAACGTGGTTAGCAATCCTCATCTATGTCTCCGCGTTAACCGTTTTCATGACGGGGCCGTTTAGCCTGCTCCTTATACACCTTGACCTTCCCGGCTTAGAGGTGGACTTGCCATTCCACTGGCTGCACCTCATCGCAATACCCGTCTCCCTGGTTCTCATTAGACTTGGCAATTTTAAACATAAGGCTGACCCAATATTATTGAAGCTTTCAGGATGCGCCCTACTCGGAACCATGGCGCAACACTCCACTGGTAGTGCGCTATTTGAATACGTGTTCGGCCTAACCGGAATGATTAACAGAGAAGGGTTTGAGAAAATCTGGTATACGGTCTTCTGGATATATCCTATAGAGAGGATGCTTCTAGTCCTAGCCAGCACGCTGGTTGGAGTACCAGCTACACGAGTACTGACTAGGATGATATGGAGGCCTCAGAACCCGTCGTAAGGCTCACCCGACCATATCGGCCTTGCTTCCCCAACGGTGAAAACCGAGCCCGTAACCAGTATTCTACCTTCTTCCCCAGCGCACGATAATGCTCGAGCCACCGCCTCCCTAACAGTCGGCTTAGAACTGTATTTAGCATCCAGACTCTTCAAAACATCCTCCATCCTCTCAACCGGGAGAGCCCTCCCCATGACGCCATGCTGAGTCAGGATGAACTCGTCCGTGACCCTTGCAATAGACCGGAGAATCTTGTCATACTCCTTATCCGAGGAAATACTGACGACTGTCTTAAACTTGGCTCCCGGCAGCATCTCCTCTATGCTCGACGACAATGCTTCAGCAGCCGCCGGATCCTTAGCGCAATCCAATATTACTAGGGGACGTTTACTAATCGGCTCCAGCCTCCCTGGCCAAACAATGTCGGCAAGACCCCTCCTTATGGCTTCCTCGTTAAAGTTTGATCCGCCAGTTAACTCGGAGAACTTGAGATAGCTCGCTATGGCCGTCGATACGTTCACCGCCTGAAAACTCCCCCTGAGCGAGACCTTAAGGTTCTTCAACAGCGTCTTCCCCAGCTCAATATCTAAAGTCATCCCGGTCAGGTCGGACCTTAAAACCCTGTGCTTGACATCCCTAGGTACCAAGGTGAGCTCTGAGCCCAATTCCCTGCAGCGTTCCTCTATGACTCTGAGCGCTGAGCCTGAACAAGCCGATACCGTGGGGCGTCCACGCCTTATTATGCCTGCTTTCTCAAAGGCTATTTTCTCAACAGTATCACCCAAGTGCTTCATATGCTCTAAAGAGACGTTGGTTATTACTGAGAGCACAGGGTCGCATGCGTTTGTCGCATCGAGCCTGCCTCCCATACCCACCTCGACGACGGCCACGTCAACTTTTTTCATAGAGAAATACTTATACGCCATCGAGACGTTACACTCGAAAAACGTTGGAAACCGTCCAAGCCTTTTCGAGACTTTTTCACCAGCCTCTTTAACCTCCTCATACGTCTCCACGACTTCCCTCCTGGTTATTTCCCGGCCATCCACAACTATCCTCTCGGTGAACCTGCATAGGTGAGGCTTCGTGAAAGTTCCAACCCTAAGACCCTCCTCGCGTAGGATTGAGCTTATCATGCTGACGGTGGAACCCTTCCCATTAGTACCCCCTACTAGGATTACGGGATAGTCCTGCTCCGGGTTTCCAAGCTCGTTCAAAACCCCCTTGACAACATCCAAGCCTAGCTTTATCCCCCTCAGCTCGTAGAGCTCCTTGAGAACCCGCAGGTACTCGGCGTCATCAGTCCAAGCACTCAATTATTGAAGCGCCTCCTTTAGCGCGCCGAGGGAAACGCATCCTCTTCATCATTTCGTATCGGTGGAAATCGTCTTGTTTAAATGTCTTACTGAGACGTGTTGAAGCCGGGGAGCACCGGGTTTCATCGTTTCCCGCTCGTCGGAAGCACGCGCATCTCGACCAGGATGAGCCTTGAAGCAAGGCTCCAAGGAGGAAACCCGTTCCACACTTCGACGCGCGCGGATGGAATTGTGGGTAAGCCACCGGCTGTGTGTTGAGTTAAGGGAATCATTCAGAGAAAAGCTTAAAAAGCAGGATGAGGACGCGTTCCCCGTGGAGTATAGGATTCTAGGCAGAACAGGCTTCAAGGTAAGTATTCTCGCGATAGGGGGCTGCGGCCCGGGGATAGCTCCGAACACGGAGGAGGGTCTTAAGGCGTTTGAAAACGCTTTTGAGAAGGGTCTTAACATGGTTGACGTGGCGCCAAGCTACGGAGACGCGGAAACCAGGCTTGGGCAAATAATAAGGAGGAACCGTAGCAGGCTAGTCATAACTGAGAAAACGCTTGAGAGAACCAGGGAGGGTGCTTGGAGGGAACTAAGGCAAACCCTGTCTCGTTTCAACGTTGAAAACCTGGATGTATACCAGTTTCACGCAGTCAGCACGCTTGAGGAGCTTGAAAAGATTTTCAGCGAAGACGGTGCTATGAAAGCCTTTCAGGAAGCCCGTGAACAGGGACTTATAAAGTACATAGGGATAACGGCGCACTCGGACATGAGGATAGTTGTTAAAGCTCTTGAAAGATTCGACTTCGACACCGTCCTAATACCTGTAAACGTGGGAAGCATGCTTGCACCAGCGCCTGAGAACGATTTTAAGCCTGTCCTTAAGATTGCGCGGAACAGGGATATTGGAGTTATCGCAATAAAGGCTATTGCCAGGAGGAGATGGGTTGGCGAGAGGAAATACCAGACTTGGTATGAGCCCCTGGAGGAACAGGAGGATATAGACAGGGCCGTGTGGTTCACTCTCTCCCAGAACCCTGTTGCAACCTACTCCATGGCTTGCGACATCAGCCTCTGGCCAAAGATAATTAGTGCTGGCGAAAGGTTTAGAAGGCTTTCTGAAGAGGAGCAGGAGGCAGTTTTAAACCACTTCAGGGACAGGTCCGTGTTTCCTCTTTTCCCAGAGTAACGAAGAAAACGATGCGCGCGCTTGGCCATAAGCGCGCTTTAGATATTAAACCCTAGCGTAACTCTGCAGACGAACTAGGCGGGAAGTAGAGTACTCTTGTTTCCTACTTGGATCATTATAGATTTCTATAACTTCAGATATTACGTTCGGCAGTTCCTCGGGTCTACCCATGCCGATTCCCGGGCACATGGCAGCGTATCGATTCAAGTAAACATAATACTTTTCACCCTCATAGTAAAACTCAGCCTCCTTGCAACCGCCGTATTTCGGCTTCTCGAAGACCAAGAAGGGCCATACCTTACAAGAGAACGGCTTTAACCCTAGTTCCTGCAGACTGCACAGCCCGTATTCATTCTGGAAAATACATCTTCCCCCGATTCTTCTCAAGTAGGGCTTTACGTCAACCACCACGGCCTCCGGCATAAGGTCAAAAATTTTCGCATACTCGTATGGCCTAAGGGTTACATCGAATTTTACACAGCATGCTCCACACCTTAGACAGGCCCAGGATTTCACTTTCCTCCAAGGCACTTCTCTCCCCATGGTTTTCTCCTGAGCGGCAACCAATTCTACATTGGGCTAAATATAAGTTTAGCGTGTTTCAACACAGCTGTGGCGTTCATCTTAATGTCGCACGCTAACGTTAGACACTAACACGGCGAAAATCAAACGCCGCCGACATTGATAGAAATCGGGAAAACAGATGGGAAAAGGATTGTCTCAAACGGCGTTCAAAAGTTTAAATCCCTTAGGGTCGAACCAGTTTTTTCCAACGAGGACTTAGCGTCTCTTAAACCAAGCTCAAAGACTATTGGTCCTCTGAAACCAGCCTTCCCAAGGCTTTCAAACAGGCTTTTAACATCCAGGTCTCCAGCACCCAGAGGCAGGTGGTCTCTAACAATAATCCTTTCGCCCTCCCTCCTTCTATAGGCATCGTGAAGATGTATCTCGAGAAGCCTTCTAGAAGACAGCTCAATAGCCTCCTCGATACTTATTTCCCCAGAGTACCCGGCGAGAATATGCCCGGTATCTATACAGATCGACGTGTCGAACGCCTCAGCGATTTCAAGCGTCTTTGAAAACGGGAACTCTATTGACTCCAAGGCTATTCTACGCGAATCCACACCCATATCCGACATTGATGAGACTATCTGCTCAACGCTCCTCGAAGCGTTACGGGCAAGAGCTTCGAAGAAGAATTGCTTATAGTTTTGGCCCGCTTCCATCCTGTTAACCTCCGCAGCCAGCGGGCCTGCTACGTGAAGAACGTATGCAAGGGGTTTAAGTTCCTCTAAGACCGAAACCGGCTTGACAACCGCATTGACTGAAGCCCTCCGGATGTCCTCCACCGGAGAATCCAGCTCTACCGACCAGATCGGCAGGTGCGCGGAGAAAGAAACACCCACATCCTTCATAGAAAGCCATTCATCCATGTTTGTCCTAGAGAAGGAGGCGGGGAGAATATAGTATAGATCCATGCTGAGCTCAACATGATTAAAACCGCTTTCAACAGTCTTCCTAACGAGCCTAGCGTAATCCAAGAGCACTCCACCATCTTCGAGCTCTAAGCCCTCCATTATTCCCTCTAGAGAGAGCGCTGTAGCCCCAAGCCTTAAGCCGGCGTGACTCCCCATGTTACTGAAATTCATAGACGGGACGGTTAATAAAGACTTATCCACTCATATTATGGCTTCAGGCATCAGGACTACTCTACTAGCCTCGTTCAAAACGGTTGACTGAGCCTCGTCCACCGAGACCACTCTACCATTTAAGACTATGGTAACGTCCTCGGAAACCTTTTCCGTCCCGGCTATGAAAACCCTTTCCTTAAACCTCTTACCGTATTTGTCAGCCATTCTCCTAATCAAGTCGCAAACAGTACTTCCCTCATCCATATCTACTAGCGTCTCCGCAGACCCTACAATATCCCTAAACTGGCCTACGAGCTCAACGCGGATTTTCATGAAACACACGCATAAAACCGGTTAAATATAAAGATTTAGAGCATGGAATTCCTATAATAGGCTGATTAGTTCTTTTAGGCTAAATATTTTAAGGCACTGCTTGTCCCCGTACCTGCCCCTCCGGTCAATAAGAATGGCGTTCACCCCAGCTGCACGCGCACCCAGATAGTCTTCCTCATACTTGTCGCCGACGTGCAGAATTTTTTCCACAGGAGTCTTGGAAAGCCTAGATGCGACGAGAAATATTTCAGGATTAGGCTTCTCAAACCCGACGTCGCCTGAAGCTATGAGTATGGCGAAATACTCTAGGAGGCCTGCCTTTCTCAGGTATGTTGCAAGGTTCCTGCTGGAGGAAACGTTAGAAATAGTGATCAGCTGGAAACCACTATCTTTAAGTTTCTTCAAAGTGTGCTCAGCATCTTCATAGACCCGAAAGCCTGCTTGAGACAACCAGTAGTCACGCAACTGCTCAGCAAGAGCCTGGTTAGGAATAGAGAGGTTTGAAACCATTTTTCGAAGCAGGCTAATCCAAGTATTTTCGTTCCAAACTTCTCTGGTCCTTGCTTTCTCACGGCTCCACCATAGGCGAGCATCCTTCAAAGCCTCCCTAACTTCAACGGGTTCAAACCGATACCCTAGCTTGAGCAGAATCCTGTGGAAAACTATGTAGTCCTCTTCAGCTTCGTAATAGAGGGTTCCGCCACAGTCGAAAGAAACTGTTTTAACACTATTCTTAAACAATAAACACATCTTACGATGCTCGACAACTTAACTTTTTTCCTTCCACCATTGGAAAAGCTTTTTACTCAACTCATGTATCTTCCTAGCACTATCTATTGCTTTTTCAGCATCCTCTTTGGAATACAGTTCTCTAGGAGGAATGAGTGCTTTCTCGTCGCCGTAGAAAGCTGGGCCTCTCTCCTCCACAAGCCTCTTACTCGCAACGCTGATTGTCTCCAGTTCAAACCTGAACCAATCCGGGAGTTCCCTCATATGCGCTATCTCAACAAGGGCGTCGCTGACATCGTGTTCACGCGGATACTCTATTCCCAGAAGTCTGAGAACAGCTTTCAGGCTTAGTTCAACACTTTCCTGTGCTCTCCTAATCGTTCTGTGATACATATCCTTGGCGAAGGCTTCTTCAGCCTCATAGAGGGAATACTTAGCGTCGTCGAGATAGCCTTTAGCCATAGCCTCAGTATTCAAATCTCAACAGCCTCACCACGTTTTATATCCGGTTTCAAATCCCAAAGCCATGTTCCGTTCTTAAGGTAGATACGTCTAGCTTTCAATTCATCCAGCCTTCTCCTGAGGCTCGTGAAAATCGACTCCATGAAACTATCCTTGTCAACCAAGATAACTGCATCCTCAACCATATCCAGGTAGACAGGCCTATGGATTTTTGCTTCCTCCGGCGTAAGAGGGTAGAATTGCACCCACGTGTTAATGCCTTTCTTCCTAAGCTCCTTGTAAGCTTGAGCGTCTCTCAGCTTAATCAGGATTTTAGCCATGACCTCCATTTTCTCACTAATCCTTTTAGGAAGATTTTCTGCAACAACCAGAATATCCGTATCGCTAGTCGGCTTAGCATCTCCTCTTGCTACAGAACCGAAAACAACTACACTTACAAGTCTTTCTCCGAAAAAACCATTAAGAAGACTAAGAACCTCTTTAATAAACTTCCTTCTATCCGGATCCATTATACTGGCTAATCCATGTCTAGGCTTCATCAATCCTTGCATTTTGGAAATATTTAAGACGTTACACTTTATATACTTTTAGTGGTGAGAGAAAGCGGGCTTCTACGTGAGATGGAACAAGTCGATATGGCTAACAGATGGTGAAGGAGAAACCTACAGCAAAATTAATATTATTCGGAAAACCTCCCGCGGCATGAGCCATGAAGTAATAGAGGTCTCGACAAAAACAAGGCAACAGCTTGTGGAAGTCACTTCAGCCATAAGGGAGCTGGTTAGAAGGAGCGGTGTGAAAAGGGGCGTCTGCTTCATCCATGTTCCGCACACAACCGCCGGAATAACTCTGAACGAGAATGCTGACCTCAGTGTAGCCAAAGACATTCTCAACACTTTAGACCGCTTAATACCTGTGGAAGGCGATTACACCCATTTGGAGGGTAATGCCCACGCGCATGTTAAAGCAAGCATCGTTGGACACAACGCGATCCTGTTCATAGAGAATGGGGAACTCACACTGGGAACTTGGCAGGGAGTTTTTCTATGCGAGTTCGACGGGCCCAGGAGGCGGAGGATTCTAGTAAAGATAATGGAGAATGCTTAAGGTTTGGAGCGTGCAAATAGCTCACTATCGATGGCCAGCAATACTATTGTTAAGAAGTTAATGCATATGGCTGTTTGTATAACAGCATCGTTTGTAACCCAGGGAGAAAGGCGTGGTGTTTCAACCCTCAAGTATACTTCAGACGGTTCATCCGAGGAATTTGAAAGCTCCACCAGAACAACGCATCTTCCTTGCCCTCCCATGCTGAACCAGCCGAGATCAATCTGGTCAACCTTATCCACCCAGAGACAGCCTTTGAAAGAAACCCGTTTCAAAACGTTTCGCGTTTCACCAGTGTCGCTGATAACCGTAACCACCCCGTCGAGACACCGTGTCCCGGGGCCGGTGATCCTCAGATGGTAAAACCCGCCCTGCTCCAAAACCAGGTCTAACTGCGTCCTTTTTTGAGTAATCGCTTGTGCGTGAACCAGCTTCTTAAGCCCGCCGAACTCGGAGCAGAAAGCATAGGCGGATAACCCTAGGCCCAATAGAGACATCGCGAGCACCAGGGGTAGAAGCTTTCTCTTCAAGTTGCTTGCTTTGAAACCAGATTGGGGTTTTTCAAGGCTCGGGGACTGGGAAAAAGTAGTATAAATCATGAGTATGATGAGCATAACCACGGGTAGACTAGCGCCATCCTCAAGCAGAGATATGACTATCGAGAGAGTGGTAAGGTAGATGGTAGCAGGGTTGACACTGTCCCCTGACATTTTTAGAGCCTAGAGCATAAGCTCAAGGGTTGCGCCCAGGGTGAACATCGTCAGGAAGACGCCTAGAAGCCTGAGATCCAGGTAGGCTGGGCCCAGCCATGTAGAAGTCAGAGTCCAGTTTTCCCCCTCGCCGTAAATCATATGGATACCCAGGAAATCCTTCCTAAGACCGAGGCTGATTGTGCCCTTGGCATACCCTAGAATCGGATCGTCTACTAAGAGCAGGATGTGCCTCAGCACCTGCACCGTGAAGAGCCTTGGAGAAACTATGCTGCCAGGCTTCCTGCAAAGGGCTCAGGTGTTTAGAGCAGCCCACAGCTCTGAGCCTCCTCAGAGATCCGTGTAGTCGAGCACTAAGGGGAGCCCGGGTAAGGCCGGTATTCTAGTTAGGCTGCTCGCCATCCTCCAGGCGTCTATGCTCCACCTGCGCTGAGAAGGGGTTTCCGAACCCTTATCCTTTATTGAGAAGGCTTTCACGAGCATTGGTGAGGATGCTATGAGTGATGAGACTATTCCGCCTAAGAGGCCCAGCGGATTCAGAAAGACTGTTGCTAAAAGCCCGGTCAGCAAGCCTACTGCGACGATGGCTGCGGAGGCGGTTAGCATTGTTGCCCGTGACCTTGTGCTCAACGGGTACTCGACGAATAGGACCCTGCCCCCGGACGCGTCTAGGAGAACCCTGTGCGGCTTACCCTTGTAGACGTACTCCATTAGCCAGAATGGGTAGTGGACGAGCCCAAGGTAGTTGACTTCAACGTTCTCAAGCCTCTTCGAGCCTCCGCAGCTCCTGCTAGCCTCAGCCATAGCCTGACCAGATATTAACCGGTATGCGGCGTTGTAGGCTTCCTCGTAGCTCAAGGTAGGCATGTAGAACCTGCTCCTCTGGGCTTGACCAGGGTTGAAGAAGCTTCTCCCCCTCACCGAGAACGAGAGTTCCTTGGCGTAGCTGTCGAGCCAGGTGCCTGTGTAAGCTGCCAGAATAGGCGTGTTCCGGGTCTCAAGGTAGCTGGCCTGCTTACCGCCATAGGAGCAGGAGGAGTATGCCTTGCAGCTGAAAACATGGTAGGGAACGTTGTAGAGCTCGGCTTTGCGAAGATTAGCCTCAGCGTTGAAATCATCCGGGACGCCGTACCTCCTGGTTATGAACTGCATTGCTTTACGCCAGGCTGACGGGCTCTCCACGTAGGCTGGGAACATGTAGTAGGTCCAGGTCTTCCCGGTTGAAAGCTCGAAGGTGTGGCCGCAGTAGGGGCAGACGATTATTGAGGCTGATTGCGGCGCGTTTATAGAAGCGTTGCAGTTTAGGCACGTGACTGTCTTCAGACTCATTTCCACCTTTCCTCCCTAACGTCGCTAACAGCCCTGCTCGCCAGGAGGGCTCCGGCTGCTGAAACAAGTATGAAGCCGAGTACTGGAAACCATTCTCTGAAAGATGTTAAGAGGGCCAGTATGAAGGCGCCTGCCGCTACTGACAGGGTGCTTCCGAGTATGTACAGTATTCTCTGGCCTAGGAAGACTGGTTCCGAAACCCTTAGGAATTGAAGGGTGTAGCCTGAGACGCTTGCCCTATACATTCCACCCTTATACTTGTATACTAGGCTCCAAATCGGGGCCAGCAGTATCCAGAGCGAGTTCACCCTGGCCTCGCAGGAATAGTAGTAGAAGCCGTCTAAGCCGTTGGAGGAGCGTGTGCTTTCCCTCAGCTCGTCCTCAACCATGTCCTTAAGCTCGTCCTCAGCCTCCTCGGGGAGAAGCTCAGCGTTTAAAACCTGGAGCCCAACGTTCCTCCAGTCTATCGCAGCCAGGGGTTGAGGGTCTTTAGCGGACTTCGCCTGGCTCACAAGCTCCTCCAAGCCGTACTCGGCAGCCTCCCTCCTCGCCGTGAAGGCGAGCCTCATCGAAGTGTTGAAAGACCCTTTCTTCGTCACGGTCTTGGTGACGTATGATTTACCCCTTTTCTCAGTAACCCTCCGGAAGCCGGACCACTCGCCGACTGCGGAAACATCCCCCATGAGAATCGGCACGTAGAAGCCCTGAGCCTCGACAAGCTCAATGTCGCTGTAGACCCTGCTCATATCTGGGTCGCTCCTCATCCTGCTCCAGAAGGCGTTCACCACCTCGTCCCTTGTCCGAGTCGGCAGTATGAATATTTCAAACCTACCTGTGGAGAACCAGTTGACCGTCCCACAGTATTCGCACACGCACACTATTGTCTCAGGAGTGTAATTCAAGGGAGCACCGCAGTTTGAGCATTTGAAGACCTTTTCAGATATGGTTGACTCTGTCAACGCCTACCAATCCTTGAAACTATTACCCCGACCACGACGATTATTATGAGGGATATGCTCAGGTTAAGCGGCAGGTTTCCGGTGAGAAGCGTTAGGAAGAGTGAGAAACCAAGGCAGCACATCACTAGTCCCCAAATAAGGTAGTACTTGAAGTCGGCAGCGTGAATCGAGAAGAAAACAGTGTAGAACCCAAGCATGATGAGCGGCAGTGAAACTAGAATAAGCGGTTCACCGTAGCCTGTTGAAAACAGTATGCCGTCTATGCCTATTGAAACTAGCAGGACAGCCAGCGCGTAGCCTCCATACCCGACTTTTCTACTCATCTCATTAGCCTCAGAACCACAAGGCGAGCTTTGAATATATAACTTTTCCCTATCTTCGCCAAGGATTGAAGGGACATTGAGCACCTAGCCTCAATTTTCCTCGTTATGCTCACCAATTCTTCTGGGCCAAGCTCCTCGTGAGAACCTAGCGCGCGCTAATAGGACAACCCTTCCATCCCTCATGAGTTTTCCGATACGTCTAACCGCCTCCTCAGGATTAACATGTGAAAAACCGTTTTCATCCCAAGCGGCAACGCCGCCAGACCTGGTCGCCACAAAGTAGTTAGACTGAGTGAAAAACCTCTTTAACAGGAAGGTCTTCCCGGTTTTCCGACTCCCGTAAACCAGTACCCATCCTATTAGACCTCTTAATTCGTCTTCCTCCCCCTGCTTACTATGATATGAGGAATATTCTCCACAGAATATTCCCTTTAGAATATTCTCATAAACCTTTAGCTTATCCTATGCACCAGTTCAGATCTGCCTCTTGACCATCGACTCTACTTGTTTAATTCAAACTATTGGAGCTTTGCACCGCAATTAAGGCAAAACTTTGAGCCCTCAGGCACCGTGGACCCGCATTTCGGACAGTTAACACTCTGAGGCTGCAACTGAGCTCCGCAGTTCATGCAGAACTTTGCGCCAGCAGGGTTCTGTGTTCCGCATTTCGGACAATTCACCGTGGCCTGCATGGGTGCACCGCAGCTCATACAGAATTTAGCTGTGCTCGGGTTCTGCGTCCCGCATTTCGGGCATGCTACTGTTCCTGCTGGAGGCGCGGCTGGTGGCTGCGCCGGCGGTGGCGGGGGTGCTTGGATGGCTGCGCCGCAGGACGGGCAGAACTTGCTTGTGGAGGGTACTTGTGCTTTGCAGCTTGGACATATGACCATTGGTGCTGCGGCAGCCTGCTGCATTAGCTGGGGCACCAGAACTATTCCTGTTCCAGCCGCCGCCCCGGGCGACTTGCTCAGGGACTCGGCGACGCTCTTAGTCGTGTCCATCGCCATGACTTGTGTCGCAGCGCCGCCGGTCTGCTTTATCCAGAACAGCCTGTCCCTGTACTCCGGCGTGGTGTCAACACCCTCAAACTTTAGGTCTATGACGTCTACGCCGACACGCTTAAACTCCTCGTCTATCGTTGCCTTAACCTTGAACGAAACCTCCTCAAGCTTTGTGAAGACCGTCACAAGGTCGTATTTCGAGAGCTGCGTTATCAGCCTCTCGTTCATGAATCCCCGTAGGAAACTGTTTACGGATTCAGTGGTGTATGCGCTCTGCCCTCCCACGACCTCCATTACGAACGTCTTAGGATCCCCGATTTTAAACCAGAATGCCCCATAGAACTTCAGGGGTGCGAGCTCAACCGTCTGCCCGCTGGCTCCGAACAATCCTTTAAACTGCTTCGTGGAGACGAATATGACTGTGGCTTTGAAAGGCGTGGTCTCGAAGCCAGCCACCCTTGTTAACACGCCTGTGAGCAGCGGCAGGTTCATCGTTGTTAAAGTATGTCTGCCAGGCCCGAAGACATCGTAAGCCTTGCCGTCCCTGAAGAATATTGCAGCCTCATACTCGTGGACGATCAGCTGAGCACCCCAGGTTATCTCCTCCTTCGGGTATCTCCAGACGATGTCGTCAGCGGAAGCCCCTATCCACTCTATTATCTGAGGCATTCCTAGACACCTCTCTTAATGGAGACTATCTCCTCCTCTCTGGAGGAGAAGGCTGATTCAAGCTCCCTAGCCTTGGCTTCAAGCTGCTTCAAGAGATTTGGGAGAGCATCAAGGCTTCCGGCTGCAGCAGCGTTGCCAGCCTCCTCAGCTATTCTGGAGACCTCTTCACAAGCCCCTAGAAGCCTGTAGTCATACTCCATCAGCTTGTCGAGCTCAGCCTCGCGAACCTTGACGAGGTCGAAGAAGCCCGCGTAACCGTAGTCAGCATGCCCAATCTTGTTTATAACCCTGTCTAGGACCGCGGAAACCCTGTTTATATTCTTAAACAATCCAGCTGCATCCGAGTCAGCAGCCTCCCTTGAGACTGTTTTCAAATGGGACCTGGCTGCCTCAAGCTTTTTAACCATGAAATCCCTTAGAAGCTTGTCCGCTTCCCTCCTAACCTCCTTCTGCTTATACCCCCTGTAGCCGGGGAGATAGGAGGCTATCTTCTCAGCCAGTCCTCTTTTCTCCTCATACTCCTTTATGAATTCACTCATGAATAGATGTGATTCATAACTAGCTTAAAAACATTACTTATAGAAGAATTTAAAAACACGTTTCTTACAGTGGGAGCGTTACAGGCCTGCCCTCTTTAAGCGACCTGTGTACCGCCAGCGCAACCTCTAAAGCAGCCCTCGCATCCTCAGCTGAAACCAGCGGCTTCTCCAACCCCTTCACGCAGTTGATGAAATGGCTAATCTCGTCCCTGAGATATCCTCTAACCTGCCCGTGAACAACCGGCTGGTAGTAGGACAGGTTTTCCGGCCCCTTCTCACCCCAGAACAGGAAGCTGTCGCTGGGCTGGCTTATCCAGATGCTTCCCCTCGTTCCCACGAGTTCAAGTTTAAAGTCGAAAGACATTGTGGAAGGCAAGACCCAAATGTTTTCAAGAGAACCCACTGTCCCCCCTTTAAACCTGAAGACAGACCAGACCGCGTCCTTGACACCGTAGGGCTTGAGAACCCTGCTCTCCGCCTCAGCGTAAACCCGGGTGATACTCCTCCCAATTATCCACCTCATCACATCAATGTCGTGCACGCCGAGGAAGAGAAGCGGGGAGGTTTCCTTAAGCCAGGCTTTCAACCGCATGGGGGAGGTTATTGAGTTGTTTCTCCTAGCCCAGATTGAAACGGGTTTGCCGAGCAGACCCCTATCCATGTATTCCTTAGCCTTCGCGTAATTGTAGTCGAACCTCACTATGTGGCCTACGAGGAAAGTTATCCCTGCTTTTCTAACCGCTTTCACAATGGCGTCCGCATCCCTCAGAGTTGTGGCAATAGGCTTCTCCAGGAGCACTGCTTTCCCAGCCTTAGCCGCCGCCACAGTAGGCTCCCGGTGGAGGTGATCTGGGACAACGATACTGACAGCATCAATATCCGGCCTCTCTAAAAGATCGTTGTAGTCAGTATACCATTTCTCCGCCCCGTATTCCCTCGCAGCCTGCCTAGCCTTTTTCTCTATAACGTCCACGGTCGCCACGAGCTTAACCCCCGGGAGTTCCGAGTAGACGCGCGCGTGATACTTCCCCATAACGCCGCAGCCTATTACACCTACCCTAATCAGACTCATCTTTCTCCATTTTAAAGCATCCTAACCCTCTCTAAAGGCTTTACTTTCGCAACCTCAGGGTTGAGAAGGCTTGGAGGAGCCTCCCCCCGGAGGACGCTTAGAATGTTTTCAGCAGCTTTCTCAGCAAGCCTCCTCCTAGCCTCGAAGGTGGCGCTCGCCATGTGAGGGGTTAGGACAACGTTATCCATGCTTATGAGAGGGTTACCGGGGTCGATAGGCTCATTCTCGAAAACGTCAAGCGCGGCTCCGGCTATCCACCCTTCTTTCAAAGCCTTAACCAGAGCCTTCTCGTCGACCACCGCTCCCCTGGAGACGTTCACCAGGTAGGAGGAGGGCTTCATACTCCTAAGCTCCCTTTCACCAATCATCTTAACCGTCTCAGGGGTGAGAGCAGTTGAGAGAACGATGAAGTCCGACTCCCTTAGAAGCTCGTCGAGAGTCCTGTAGGATATGCCTAGCTCAGCCTCAACATCCGGCTTCCTGGTCCTGCTGAAGTATACGACCCTCATTCCCAGACCCCCGGCCCTCCTTGCCAGAGCTTTTCCAATGGCTCCAAGCCCGATTATGCCGAGCGTCCTACCGCTTATCTCGGAGCCGAGCATGAACATCGGTGACCAAGCTATCTTCCAAGAGCCGCTTCTGAGAAGCCTGTCCGCCTCCACGACTCTCCTGGCAACCGCGAACAGGAGGGCCAGCGCGAACTCTGCAACAGCGTCTGTCAAAACCCCGGGAACGTTCGCAACGTATACTCCTCTCGCAGTAGCCTCCTTCAAATCTATATGGTCGTAGCCAGCACTCATGGTACTTACAACCTTAAGTCTCTCAGCCTTCTCCAGAACCCCCCTGTCTATCCTGTCGCCTAGAAGTATTAGCGCGGCATCCTTGTCCTCGAGGCTCTTAACCAGGATACTCCTGGGCGCAGGGTGGTCGGAGTCGTTCAGCTCAACATCGCAGTGTTCTCTGAGAAGCCTCAGCGCGGAGTCCTGTATTCTCCTCGAAACGTAGACCCTCGGCCTAACCATGCTTACTCAGATTATTCATACTGTTTTATAAGTATTGGCGTCTCAAACCCTGTTCCCGTCAAGAAGGCTTTAAAACCATTATTCTCGGGCGAGCGTCGCCATGCCTGATGGTCCTCTCATGCTCAAGGCTTAACCCTATTTCAGAAGATATTTCTCTCAAGTAGCCAGGCTTGAGAGTTATTAGCACGATCTTCCCATCGTCGCTAAGAACCTTCCTCATCTCCGGCAGGCACCTGCTGTATAAAGCATACGGGTTGATCCTTGCCACCGGCTTAGTGCCGTAGGGAGGGTCTGTAACTATCCTGTCAACCTTAAACCTTAACGCTTTAGAAAGCCTCCTGCAATCAACCCTCTTGAAGACTATTTTTTCGGAAGCACCCATGGCTTCAGCGTTCAGCGCAGCACCCTCCAGAAAATATTCTGAAGCATCGAACCCGTATATCTTAACGCCACTGGTTGAGAGAGCAGCCTCGATGGGTATGATTCCGCCGCCGCACATTGGGTCGAGAAGAATCGTCCCCGGCGTGGGGCTGGCTATTCTAACCATTCCGTACGCAACCGAGGGTCTGAGTGCAGCCGGATGTGTGAAGACGAAGTACCTGCCCGAGGCATACTCGTTTCTGAAAAGGCCTATGAAGCAGGTGTCTCCAACAATATCAAGGAAAACATTAGCCTGAAAATTCTCAAGATCCACTTTTAAGCCATACTTGTCCACTACTGCTTGGCCAGCCTTCCTCTGAACATCCATGCTTGTAAACTCGTGCTCGCCACGCCTCCTGCAAGTCACTCTGAACGAGGAGGCTTCGCGAAAACCGCTGGGAAACTCGATTCTCATAACCTCATTGTATATATCCTGCAGGCCTCTTAGACTCGTGTCCACTTTAAAAGCCCCGACATACTCTATGAACCAGTCTACGCTTCTGAGCGACAACAGTCTTGAAGAAGCCGGGGCAGGTATGTCTATAACTATCCTTCCGGGAACACCCTGAGGATTCTCCTCGACGACGCTTTTAAAACCGATCTTCTCCTCCAGCTCAGACTTAACAATGTCCTCGAGGCCGCATGGAAAGATTATTAGAAACCTCACGGCAGAGCTTTAAGGATGCTAGCCTATAAGGTTTAGCCTCTTCAGGAGCTCGAGGGAAACGTCTCTAGTCGGGCTTTCCGGCCTAGAAAGGCTTCTGAAGGCTTGAGAAACATATAGTATTGTTGAGACTTCTTCATCGCTTAAAACACGTATCTTAATATTCCCGAGGGCCTCGAGGGCTTTCTGAAGCTCCGGGTCTACTGGACAAGTAGTAAGTAGAACAACCCTGTCGAGCTTCCTGCTCCTCGCAAAGTCTATAAGGGGCTCGATACTGCTTCTTCTAAGCCCCTCGGAAGGCTTCGGCGCTTTAATCATAACCCCGACCTGCGCCCCGCCTCTAGTGTTATCGGTGAAAAGCAGGTCTATCTCCCTCTTCCTGGTTAGAGAGACGTTTATTCTCCTCCTGCCTATGAGGCTCTCTTTTCCAAGACCTGTTTCAATAAGGCTTGAAACAGCCTTTTCAAGAACGATCGCCCTCTCAGAGGATTTCTCAATGTTGTAGAACCTCGTCATTATCTGGCTTTTAACATCGCTGTCCGGCGTAACCGGGGTTGCGAGCCTAGCGGCGGGCAGACCCATTTTCATAACGGCCTCCATCGCTATCACAGTATCCACGTAATCGGGTTGAGTAATGCCCCTCTCAAGTCTTTCAGCAAGTATCTCGATGCAGGCGAAACACTCTGATAGAAGCCTCCTGATTTCCCCGCCTGAGTTTGCCCAGAGGAGTTTAACACTGTTCATGGGAAACATGTTTGAATACGAGCGGCCGCCCCTGTCAAGATAGAGGGCCTTCACATACCTGTCGATTATGTCCTTAGCCTCCTCCACGCTTATCTTCTCGAGGCTTATCGGGGTTGAGGAAACCCTGCTGACTATTGCAGGCGCCACCCTGAACCTTTGCCCCTTCAACTCTTCAAACATTACTGGTGTTAAAAGCAGAAGTATGAATAGACCGCCCGGACCATTATCCACAATCCTTTTCAAAGTATGGAAGAAAAAGTCGATATTATCCTGCACAAGCGTCTCAACCTCGTCAACAACGATTACGAAAGGCGAGTTGCTGACTAGCTTCGAGAGATTCACCAGCGTCGTTAAGAATTTTAAAGCATTCTCGTCGGACTCCCTGAGGTAGTCGTTCGAATGCTTAACACCCCAGCTCCCGTAATACGGGCTTGGAAGCCACAGTATCCATTTCGCCAGGTTGAGATCTATGAACCTTCTCGTTTTCGAGGGCTCAAACCTTGTTTCAAACATTTTCTCCAGTTCTTCAAGCTCGAGCCTTACGAGCCCGGTTATCTCAATCACCCCTTCTTCAACAAGTTTCCTAACAGTCCTGAAATCGTTTGAAATCGTGTTGAAAGCCTCCCTAGCCTTCTCAGCCTTCTTACCTAAGACTACTGAAATCAGCCCGACGCTAACGGTTTTCTGAAACAGTTCGTAACCCATCTTGGAGATCAGCGCCTGGTGTAGCCTCAGGGAAAGCTCCATGAGAAACTCTTTGCTGCCCAGCGTCTCCACAACCTTGGAGGTGAAGAAGATGAGGGAGGGCTTGTAAACAGAGTCTTGAATAGTAGGCATGTATGAGAAGGACTGGCCTGGTTTCTCCTGGCTTAGAAGGTATTGAAGGTGTAGGGCGAGATGCGTCTTCCCGCTTCCAGCATCCCCTATAAGCATGTCGATCTTAGGCTCCTCAAGCCTGAACGAGTAGTCTATCTCCTCCCTAATCCTTTTCAACGCGTTTATCCTAGACTCCCCGCCAAGTATCCATATTCTGCTCGGGACAGGGGTCAGGGGGAACGGGTTGGCTTCAAGCATCAGACGAGAGTACTTATTTGACGATTGCATAATGGTAAACACCCCTAGCTGTCTTCAACCCGTTACCTGGCTCCCCGCTTCCAGCGTGAAGTTGAACAGCGTATGGATCATTACTGTTCAACTCGGTTATCCTCCTGTTGAATTCATCGCCGCTTATATTTAATTCTTCAGATACTTTAAGCCTGAGATCAGATATTTTCACGTATGGAGCTATTGGACTGGTTCTCACCAGCTCGCCATACTTCAACCTTAAAGTCTCGAGGAACCGTTCAGGCGACAGCTGTTCAGCCTCCTTGAGCCTAGCGTACTTTAAAACCGGGAAGCCCCAAACGTTTTCAACGCAGTAGGCCCTTCCCGACTCAGAAGTCCTATACTTTTTAACGGTTCTAGGCCTTCCTTCAACCGCTTCTAGAAAGCCTTTTTTAACTAGTTCTTTAAACTCTTTTTCAGTAAGCCTGCCAGCCTTCTTAACCATCTTCTCCGTAACCCCCTTAGGAGTGTCGGCGAAGACAAGCGCGAGCAATTGGAACTCGTTCAGCCGGTATCACCTTATTAAAAATGGCCTAAGGTAGTTTTTAAAGCTTGCCTGACGGCCCGCCACAGCAAGCCCCATCCCCCGGGTATTCAGAGGTTTAGATAAAGTTAAATCCTACGAGGCGAGACGTTTCCCTACACAGGAAGGCAAACGGTTAGAGATGAGGCGGAAAAGGAAGCGTAAAATGGTTTTTCCCAGAACCATGTTTGAATGCAGGGTGTGCGGGAAATGCTGCGTCGAGGATGTTAGGCGTGGTAGACGGATAGTTCTAACCAGGACTGACGCCTTAGAAATCTCGAGCGCTACTGGAATAGGTTTGAGCGAGTTTGCGGAGGAAAACAGTAGTGAAGCCTACCCGTATGCTATTAGGCTTGTTAACGGGAGATGCTTCTTCCTTAAGCCGGACAACAAGTGTAGTATTTACCCGGTTAGACCCCTGGTGTGCAGGTTCTACCCTTTCGTAATGCAGAAGGTTGGAGAGACATACGTGTTTCACGCTGACCCTTTCTGCCCAGGGCTTGGGGAAGGCGCTTATCTTGACGAAGAATATTTCGAGAAGCTTGTCGAGCAGGCTGAGAAGCGTTTAAACAGGTCTACTGGGCTGTTCGAGGCGCGCCGCAGTTAGGACACCTGGTCTCACCCTGTGGGAAAACGGTTCCACAATACTTGCATGAAACAGTGGATAGCGCGTGCTGAACCTGGAGAGGCGGGGAAACCTGTATTTCGATGGTTTTACTCGTCGCATCAGGCCGCCCTTCTACAGCAGCAACCCCCTTCAGATTCCAGGCTACAACCCTATCTAGGCTCTTGAAAGAAGGCTGGGCTCCGGGAGGAATTAGGATTTTAAACTGGTAGCTCTGGACAAAACCCTCGGGAACGTGCAGAGGCCCAGCCAACTGTGGTCTAGCCGAAAATATGACTGCAGAATCCCAGACCTGTTGCTCAACCTCCCTTTTAAGAGAAGCTTCGTAAACCCTCCTGGTTTTACGCACCCGCTCGACACACTCAAGCTCGCACCTTATCTCAGTGCAGTCGAACTCTTCCTGAGACTCGACCTGTACTGCTCCCTCCACGTTGTCACCAAGATAGAAGATCTGCTTCTTCAGAAGCAGAGATATGTTTACCCTGGGTGGGGTAACCTTATCCCTGAGTTTCTTAAACAGGCTCACAGCAGGATTTTTCCACCGGGGGGATTTAAGTTTTAAACAACGCTGAAATTAAACGGGGCTTACAATGGTATTAGCAGGAGGCTTGACAGGATTATAACCAGCCCGCCGATTAAAAAAGGCAGATTTATACTCATTGAGCCGGAGTATCCAGCCAAGAGGGGGCCGATGATGTTCCCCAGGGAGCTTACAAAGTTGACTACATTGAAGTCCCTCGCCCTGGTTTCATCACTACAGTGTTTTTGAATCAAGTAGCTTCTGAGCGGGAGCCATACTGAAGCCCCGAGAGGATCGTGCAGAAGCCATAGTGCTGCAGACATGGTGAAATCACCCGGCACAGTGGCCAAGGCTGTGAAAACCCCCTGTATGCATGTGAAAAGGATCAGGGAGGATTTGTAAGAAAACTTTTTCAAGCCTGTGACAATCCTGCTGCTGAACAACATGGGTATTCCCAGACTAAGCCTGTGAACAGTCATTAGGATTGAAAGTGTTTCTGGAGATAGTGAGAATTTCTTTGAAAAGAACATGGGTGTGATGAAGCAGTGCGTAGCTGAGCCTCCAATCGTCACAACAAGCCCTGAGGCAGCCAGAATAATAAGCCCCCTGTTTAAACCCTTGCCTCCACCATTTTCCTCAAGAGGCTTCTCAACATGCCGTACTCCTGCAGAATCCTGTTCGCTGAAGAATAAAGCGATCACTAGGAAGCCTATTACCTGAAGAAGCCCTGAAAAAACGAAGGGAAGCCAGTAACCATAGATGCTTATGAAAAGCCCGGAGGATGCGAGGCCCAACGCTTGAGAGATGAACTCGAGCCCTGATACTTTAGAGTAGGAGGCGATGAATCCCCTGCGATCCTGCTCGTAGACCATGGTTGCGAAAACAGCGTTCCTGATTGCAACCGCGGAGTCGAAAAGAATCTTGGCAACGCCCATTATAATCACTGATTCAAAGTAGGGTGTTAGAAGGTGGGAGAACCCTCCGAGCAGTAGAGCCGATGCGATGAAAATTTTCCTACCGTACTTATCTGATGTAGCACCGAGAAAGATGCTGAGGAAGGCGATGAATATTGCCGAGGCTGTGAAAACATACCCGATTTCCATGAGCGGAATGGAAACATAATCCATGTAAAGGGGAAACAGGATTTCGTAAAGCCCGAAGGAGAAGCCGAAGAGCCATGTGGATACGGTCAGCGCAGTCAGCCCTTTTCTGTCTGGCATGTGCTACGGGCCGTTCAGCAAGAGGCTTATAAGCATTGACAACAAAGTTTTTAAAAGGCTTTTAAAGCAATAATAATATGGCTAAACGCAGTACAGGCGTGAAATATTTTGCTGAACCAGGCCCAGGGAACACTGGTAAAGTGATTAAGGCGGTCGCGGAAAGGATAGGGAAAGGGGGTGTTTCACAGGTTGTTGTCGCAAGCACTTCCGGGAGGACGGGAGTCAGGTTTGCCAGGGCTTTAAAGGGTAGGACACAGGTTGTAGCCGTATCCCATGAGAAGATGGAGCCTAAGCTGAAGGAAAAGATAAGTAGTCTGGGCGGATTAGCCGAGGACGGTACGCACCTGCCGCTCCACGGAAGGGGCATGGATAAGGTTAGGGATGCCTTCTACACTCTGGGACAAGGATTCAAAGTAGCTTTAGAAGTTATTCTGATAGCTGCGGACAGGGGGCTTGTTAAGCCGTATGAGGACGTCATAGGCGTCGGTGGAAGTGGAGAGGGTGCTGACACAGCAGTAGTGGCGAGAGCAACCCCGACGAAGGAGATTTTCAGCAGCGACAAGTCTAAGAGGCTTGAAGTAAGGGAAGTAATCTGCATGCCGCTGAAGAAGAAGTGGTGGGACTGATCATCCTAAGAGCAGCTTAAACCAGACAGTTAAGCCGGTTTTTCTCTAAACGCTTAAGCATAGACGTTTAGACATAATCTTCTTGACTAAATCCATATATCCTGTTCTTTATCAGGTTGGGTTTAGAAATGGCTAGGAAGCTGCCTGATAGGTTTCTTAAATGGGCTTACTTCGACAGAGTCCGCTTCATCAAATCCATTCTGGACACAGGTAATTTGGATAAAGCGATGCTTCTCATAGAGTCGACAAGACATAACCCTGCGCTCTGTACAGCCCGCATTAAGAACTCTGGGATAGAGTTGAACGCTAAGATAGTTGGCGCCGGCTTTGTGCCTAAGGAAAGTTTTCTTGAAGATGCTGTTAGAGATCTGAGGTCGCATGTGGAAGCAGGCTGCTCAATGACGAGGGAGGACTATGCTAGAAGAGGGCTGCAAATTCTGCTTAGACATGTATACTTCGAGAATGAGGATGAGGCGAATCGTAGAGTCGACTTTACGAAAATAGCGACCCTAGAAATAGGAGCGGGAGTAGCCGGATCCTCAAAACACACATGGGAGAACGTCCAGAGTTGCAGACGAGCAGCCATGCTTTACTATATGCCTCCCAACACCAGCTTCGAGGTGAGGGGTATGCTCGACGTATTGACTGAGGGAAACCATTTTGAATTCGTCAATCTGGCCCATGATGCATTCCATTACACACCCGCTGAGAGGAGAGTCTTCAAACCATGCTATATTTTGAATGTTGAAGAGGTTTATGATAACAGTGCTACGCAGGAGGGTTTCGGCCGCTTGCTGGAATAATTGTGAAACATTATAGAGACGCCTCCAGGGGATCTCGCCAAAGCCAGTCTTCTATAACGAGATTCTGCAATTACCCTATGGCTTCAAACCGTTTAAAAACCAATATTCCTACGGAGGGCACGAGAACTTCTCCCGACGTTCTCATAGTGTTTCATTAAGCCTATCCTTAATACCCTAGTTCAGCATCTAATGTCTTCACTCCGAGAAAACATCATTAAGCAGTTCAACCGCCGCATTTACGATCATATCCAACGCTTCAGGAACCAGCTTAGACCAGAAAATCTCGTGGCCTCCACGTTTGAAAGCCTCCTCCGTAGGAATATAGCCGACGTATTGATTAGTACAATGAACAATGTAGGTCGGGTAAGTAGGCGAGGCTAACTTTATCCTTAACCCACCCTCTACAAACGGTTCTCCAGGTAAAGAAACAAATGCCGCATTTCCAATTCGAAAAACCTGTATTTCATAATCAAACTCTGGTTCGCGTTTCCAAGTCAGATGCTTACTCCATGTCCACGCTGCATAACACCATTTTGTATCAACACGCGTCCGCTCCACATCAGCCCAGACTGGACGAGGATACTCTGCTAGAATCCTTTTAGCTTCTTCAAGCTCCTTGTCAGCCACTTTCCTGAGTGGAATCTTTAAATGTTTACACTTCCACTTCAGAACTGTTTCATCCTTAAACGTAAGCCTTTCGATTACTTTTCTAGCCGTCCCAGCCAAGACCCTACCCATATAAGTATGGTCGCGTTTGTAATCCGGATCGAACGGGTTCCAAGGATTAATGTTCCCACAGGCACCATTGAGAACAAGCACGGAATCCGCGGAATAAGTCCTCCTTAGTTCCTCTGCCAATGCTCCCGGCCAATCTGCCGAAACAACGCCCCCATAGTCGTTATTAGCATAAACAACGACTGGATGACACGTATAATTAACCATTATGGCGGGAAAATGTAAAGAATCTGTGCGGAAACACATGACCCCGAGTTCAGGATCTATGGGACCTTCAAGGTAGCGGATTTCAGTCCATCCTAGTGGCCGCGCTATAGGATTCCAAAACCACGGCATCATTACAGTGCCTTCACGTGTCACAGCACGTCTGTTAAACGCCATTCTCCCCTCAATACCACTACCCACACCGACTTGAACAGGCGTTAGCCTTTCATTCGCAAGCCTGATGGACTCAATTATCCGTTCAACAGCAAACTGATTATAGCGTTCGTCACCACCGCGTAACCAGCCAAACTCTTCAGGAATATCCTCAAAATCCTCCGCGACCATAAAGTGGCCTAATGATGGTGCAGAATGAATCTGGATAGGATGGATCATTACCCCTTGAAAATCAAACCCGAACTTTTCAGCCGCAACTTTCCTAATCTGGTCACAGTAACGTTTAGTTGCTACACATAAATCGAGAGCTACGATGCAAACCTTGCGTCCACTGCTCTCCAATACTAATGCCTTAGAAAAAAGCGGATCATTCACCACTCGAGCTGGCCGATGAACCCCTATGTTTCCGGATAGTTGAATACCCGCCCAAGGAGTTATGTCCACTTGAGACACTCCGACTTTAAACATCTCGTTCCTCTCCCCGAATACGTTGGGTTCTATATACTTACTTAAAACTTTTTGCACATGTAAAGCCGATTTAACGCGTTAAGAGTCTATAGAAGCATCTTGGCTTCAGAGTTCACTTTCCACCAATAGAGTTCAAACAATAAGCCTGAAGGCTTGGGCTTCACCTCATTGATGAAGCCTTTTTCAAGCTCTAACGATTTTGCAAAGGCCTCGTCGGTGAGTCTCTTTAATTCCTCGACGGATGTTTCTCCTTTTAGAAATCCAGACCTTAATTCCTCGGCCTTCGGATGGAGATAAGCCTCTAAAGACTCTACTTGGCTACGTATCTTTAAGAAGTATTCTTTAAAGGAGCCTAGCATCCTCCTGCTCAGCCTTTCATGAATCCACCAGACCGAGTCGGAATCGTAAAGCCTGCCCGGGGCCAGTTTTAAATCCGGTAGACCCGCCTCCATGAAAACCGGTTTGTAGACGCTTATACACGGCGTCGAGGTAGCCGTAAACCAGTGTATCTGCACTTTTTCAAAGAGCTGTCCAACGTAGGAGGCTGCGGTCTGGGAGGGCCTTGTGAGTACTCCTGCATGCATGCAGATATCTCTCATAGATCCTTTAGCTGGGGTAAAGTTTTCCCCTAGCCTGTGGCTTCTCATAATGCTCTTAACGATATGTACGTCGATCTCACCCTTTTTCTGCTCCAGAAGGCCCTGAGTATAGGCTTGTCTCTCCCTACCTCTCGCAAAATGCGTGTAAAACTTGTCTGAATAGCACTTTGAAAAGTCGAAGTCCCCATCGTCCCTACACCACCCTTTTTCTACAGCATGTTCAACAACGTTTTTCGACGCCAAGTCCCATTTGCTTTTAATGGTTAAAGCGTTGGAAATACTCCTCACGTTCTTCACCTTCTCAGCAACCCAGTATTTCCCAGCGGTCTCTAAAACCCACGCCTCCTTAGGGTCGGAGATTATGAATGAATTATGGTAATACGTCTTGCTTTTAAACCCGCAGTTACCACCCTGCCCAAATTCCTCCAAATATCTAACTATGAAAAGCAGGGCCTCATAGGAGTCTCTACATCTCTCCAAGGCTAGCCTCAGCAAATCCATTCCAGTAAGACCCTTCTCCAGCTTTTTCTCCCTTGTGAATACAGCTTCGTTTCCTATGGCTAAGCCGAATTCGTTAACACCCATTTCAGCACCCCACATCCAAACCGGCCTTGAAATAATTATGGCATTCGTCCTCTTCACTTGCGGAACCTTTACGTACGTGCAGCTTACAAATTCTTCGTCGTGCTCCATTCTAGGATAAAACTCTAAAGCCTGAGGCTCGTTAGGCTCCCTATCACTGTTCTTCGCGAAAATCGTGACGCCGTCTCTAGTCGAGTTTTGAAGTGCAACTAAAGTGTCGCACATGCCTTAGCGCAACAAGTTGAATAAAATAAACTTTTTCCAGCACACGGGTTAAACCATAACAACTCTACACGGAGAAACAGTTGCTGCAGCATTATCCACGAATCTTCGGAGTCTCTAAGACCATGGGGCACAAGGGATCAGGGTTATTGAACACTCCATACTGCCTGTATGACCTGCATAGCAGCCTCCTCTACATTTCTCGCTTAAAGGACAGCCCGGGCACGGATTGCAATCCAGTATTTCTCTGAGAATACTGCTTGAAAGCAGCTCCCGCCAAGCTTCTGCAAGACTCTTGTTCCTAATATCTGAGATAACGATGTCAAGAGTATCGCAGAGTAGCACCTCTTCTCCCGGGCCTATATCCATATTTCTCTCAATCCTGCACGAATCCCATGAAACGTAGCGGGAACCTACGATTAGACCAGCGAAGGATATCACCATAGAGTAGCCTGGAAGCCAAGCTCATCCGCAGCCTCATCAGCCAGCCGTAGAGCCTTGACGCAGGAATGCGCGTCAGCACACCATCCACTGTTAGAAGCCCTTCCGAAAGGCATAACGGGGAGCAATACTGCGGAGGATCGCGCGGAGATGGAGAAGATTAGTGTGAAGCCAACTCCCTCCTCCCTCAAAAACCTTATATCTCTATGGGAAGCCATGGGCACCCGTGACCGTGGCTGAAGCCATAAGCCTTGTCCTTATCGCGTTCCTATCTACAACGCTGCTTTCAGCCGTCGGGCTGGCGGGAGGCGTGCTAATAGTCCCTGCTTTAATCCTGCTTTATGGGCTGGAATCAAGGTATGCCGCGGGGACAGGTGTCTTCGCGATAATATTTGGAATCTTCTCAGCAGCGTTCACGTATTTTGGGCAGAGGAGGGTTGACGTGAGGCTCGCCCTGCTCTTTGACACTCTAGACATACTGGGTGTTGCAGCAGGGTCATACTTAGTTGTTATTCTGCCATCCAGGGTCACAGCCCTCCTCATGGGAGTTTTCCTGCTATTTTCAGCGTGGAGGCTCTGGGCGGGTGGCGTTAAGCAGGCTACGGAAGCTGAGAAGAAAAGCCGGAGACATTTTATTAAGCGGCGCCTGACGGATAGGGATGGAAACATCTACGAGTATGAGCTCGGCGTTCCGGAGCTCGTCTTATCGCAGCTTGCAAGCGTCTTGAGCGGCGTTGCCACGGGCATGTTCGGAATAGGAGGGGGAGCGGTGGACACTACTGTGATGATGCTGATCGGAGTCCCGCCTCACGTAGCTGTGGCGACGTCAGTCTTCGGAATGACTATAACGAAGATTGCGGGCGTCTTCTCACATCTCGCGTTAGAAAACGTTTTACTGGAATACGGCGTGCCTCTGGCTGCCGGAGCAACATTAGGGGGGCAGCTCGGCCCAAGGATTTCCAGGAGGCTCAGGCCCATGATGCTGAGGAAGGCTTTAAGCATAGTTGTCCTCCTCACGGGTCTAAGAATGATAGCCCTATGGTTCGAATGAGCCGAAGCCCATTTTCACCCATCGCATCCACCATAATGATTCATGAAGTCCTCGAAGGCTTTGCAGACAGCGTCTATGTTTTCAAGCGGAACATCAGCGTGAATCTCAGAGTACATCATTAAACCCCCTTTCTCAGAGCCAAGTTTGAAGACAGCCCCACGTATATGGCTCCTAATAGTTTCAGGACTGCCGAAAGGCACTATGAGCTGCCGGTCTATATCCAGGTCGATGCAAACCCTCCCCTTAACCCTCTCCCTTATGATATCTATCCCGTTAACCCTGTCCTGAATGTTTAAAACAGAAACCCCGGCCCCTATTAGAGCATCAGCCACCTCCATTATGTGCCCATCAGTATGCAGGTAAACCCTTATTCCCGAGCCCCTGACCCTCTGGAATATTTTCCTGTATGAGGGATAGATGAATCTTCTGAATGTTTTTACGCTTATGGGCATTCTGTCCTGAAGACCCAGGTCGTCCCCGAAGGAAACCATGTCAACCCTGAGCCTGATGAACCTTTCAACTAGGGCTAGATTATACTCGGTAAGCATCTCTATTAGTTTTTCAAGCTGACTAGGGTTTCTGACGAAGTCGATCATCAGGTTTTTAAAGCCCCTTAGGTAGTATAGCCTTTGGAAGAAGAACCCGTGGGGCATGCTTCCAACAACAATGTCATCCATGCTTCTCGCCCTCTCTACTCTCTCCTCAACCGCATCCCAAGTGTCGATGCCCCCTCCCTCCTGAACAATACCTTTCTCCGGGTCTGGTAGACGATAGTTTGCCAGGCCAGCCCAATCCTCCAAGGGGTGTTTCACAACCTGCCCCTGCAGCCCGCTTATGTTAAACCTCCATAAGCATCCGAAGGCGTCCGAGACCTCTTTCCCCTTAACCCTGGCTCCGAAGTTGCTGAAGTCTACACTCCCCTTTTTGAAGCCTGGGAAAAGCCTTGAATGCTTGGCGAGCAGTTCTTCAAGCTTCTCCCTATACTTGCTCCAAGTAGTTGGGAAAATCCCTAGTCTACACGGGATCCATCCGCAACCGTTAATGTCTATGACTCGAAGCTTCTTCTCCCTGATGCTCACAGCCGAAGGATGCGGGTTTTCTATCAGGCTTTAAGCCTTACCTTATTTGGAATGTTTCCACGGAGGCCTGAAAAAAGACTTAAGTATTGTTGGGAAACACTGGGGGGAACGTGTCCAAGAATCCTAATATGGGAAGGCTGCTTAAAGTGCTCCTCAGGGAGGGAGAGCCGGATAGAGTGCCTTTCTACGAACACTTCGTAGACAACGAGGTTATTGAAGCGTTAACCGGTAAGCCGGTTTCCAAGGCTTTAGCCGAGGAAGGCTTGCGTTCAGAGAAATACTTGGAAACCCTGGTTGATTTCTATTCTAGGCTTGGATACGATTATGTCCCCATGGAGGTTTCACCCAAACTCCCTAGAACCAATATTCTTCAGACGAGGGATGTTGCCTATCTTTCCCGTGGGAAGAGGACTTGGGAGGATGAGAACAGGGGAGTGATTGAAACACTCGATGATTTTGAAAAATACCCTTGGCCCAACCCGGAGGAAGCCCTGGATTTTTCAGTGTTTGAAAGGCTTAGGAGAAAACTGCCTGAAGGCATGGGGATTGTTGGAGGAGTTGCCGGAGGATTCTTCGAGCACGTTAGCTGGCTGATGGGCCTTGGAAACCTCTGCAGGGCTGTGCATCTGGACAGAAAGCTTGTTGAAAAAATGTTCAGCCAGATTGCCTCACTCATACTTGCCTTAGACGAGACAATAGTCAGGGAGGGGCTTGTTGACGCCCTGAGAATGGGCGATGACCTTGGCTATAAGACTGGCACATTCCTACCCCCCAGGATCCTGCGAGAATACGTTTTCCCAAACTACAGGAGGCTCGCCGGCTTGGCGCATGCGAGAGGACTCCCCTTCATAATCCATTCCTGCGGAAACCTGTATACTCCTGACGAAACTGGGAGAACAGTTATGGATGATCTTGTGGACAGCGTTGGGATAGATGCTAAACATTCTTTCGAGGACAACATACTGCCGGTCTACGAGGTTAAGGAGAAGTACAGGGGGAAGATAGCGGTGCTTGGCGGTGTAGACATGAATAAGCTTGTCCAGCTGCCCGAGAAAAGCCTGAGGGAGCATGTTAGGCTGATAATCAGGAGGTGTGCGCCAGGAGGCGCCTACGCTCTAGGCTCCGGAAACACCGTAGCCAACTACGTGCCTTTAGAAAACTATCTTGCAATGCTTGACGAAGGCTTTAGAAGCGGGACATACCCGATAAGGGTTGGTTGAGGAACACGATGCTAAGGCTTTAAAATCCTGTTTAAGTGTTTGAAGCACTCTCCCCTGATCGGATACCTTCCAACTTTTTTAGCATATTCAACCTCGTACCTTAATCTTTCGGGAGGTATGTCGGCATAGGTCTCGCCACCGTTGTCGAAAACATAGCCGCCGCCCGGCGCGGCGTAGAAAACGCATTTCTCGACCTCGAGCTCAATACTCTCAAAACCTTCTAACAGGACTCTCCAGTCCGCGTTGCCGTTGAAGAAAACTTTCCCCTTGAATGCTCCAGCAATCGTTTTAATATTGTTCTCAACACCCACGTCAGCCTCATTTATCCTGTAAACGTTCAAAAGTATGTCTGTTATGTGATCCATATGTGAATCCATGTGCAGGTACCGGTGGTTAGCGCCGTGCCGCTCGTAAAGCCTAAGGTTGTAAGGCAGCGTGAACTCCTCGTACATCCTCCTATTCAAGTAGCCTGAATGATCGTCAGCCAAGCCGAGGCTCCCCGGCTCCGATCCGGAAATCTCATAATAGTATTCCTGAAGAGTGTTGAAGGCTTCCTCCAGTTTCCTGAAAAGCCTATGTATCTCGCCGGGGCTCTCGTAGAGCCAGCGGTATAGTTTTTCAGGGCCGATTAGAGAGCCGGCGGCTGAAACCGGCGGATGTATCTGAAGCCAGCCGCCGACTGGAAGACCCTGATAGTTTTTCCTAGCGAGCTCCCTAAACTTTTCAAGCCTCTCATAGTAGGCCTGAATACCCTTGTGGCGACGAGGATCCGGAACCTCCAGCCTATCGATATCCTCGAGAGTCTTAATCCGGGGTATTATCCAGGGGCTGAGCCACGGGTTTCTCTCATCAGGCATTTCAACCCTGCAGTCGAAAACTATGCCTTCAGATATGGCTCCAAGGTCGAGGTGCACCCCTATCCCCGTTAAATCGTCTCTAAGCCATTCCAGCCTCCATTTCAACCCCTTCACTTGGGCATCCAGCATTATACTCATGTCGTTGTAATATTCGGCGAACGTGTATCCGAAGAGCCTAGCATAGTATGGGCCTCCAAGCCCTATGACTACTGGAACCCTGTCCGGCTCCTTAAACTCAGCCGCTTTCTCAACACGCCTCCTGTTCTCCTCGAGAATACTTGAATACTTAGCTTGATTAAACGGCTCCATCGGATTGCCCAGTAAAGCCCACTATTAAAATTTAAACCTTGACACGAACACGGCTGCGAACGGCCCTTAAGCTTAATTCTATAGACGGTGGTAGCGATGCTCTTAAATACGTCTGCGGAGAGGCGGAGGAATAGTGACAGGCTGTGAAGGACAGAATCTTCCCGGCTTTCAAGAAGCCTGGGAAGCTTAGAGTGCTTGACGCCCGACCCTACTCTTGGCATGAACAGATGACGATGGCTTGCGCACAGGGCTTGATCAACCGTGTTAAGCCGAGGGTCTACCTCGTGTTCGACGACTACGTGGACAGGCTGTGGCTATCAATATATGGGAGAAGATACAGGGTGAAGCATGAGGAGGTTAATGATCTCTACGAGCTGCTTTTTTCCTTCAGAAAAGAAATATCCGGGTTTGTGGTGTATGACGAAGGGATGCTGCACTCTGCGAACGTCGCGATGACGTATGGCAGCATTCACAACTTGGTACCAGCTTCCCCAGAGGTTGCGGAAAAACTTTCTGAAGCCGGCTTCAAGAAGGCTGCCGACTTCAGGGGGAGATGGGGAAGCAGGCTTGAAGCCTACGAGTGGGCTTTTCAAAACCTATTGCAACAGTGCAACAGGAGGATTGTCGGAAGCGTATGCGTAGACCCTCCTTTAACATCCTTCACGAACAAGCATCACGTTAGAGACTATCTCGTTGCGGTTAAAGCATTCTCCTTCGACCTTTCCACCAAGGCTAGGGACCGCCGCGAAGCAGAATTCTTCGACAGGATTCTCGGTTCCTTCAACTCGCTTGGAGTGGTTTTAGGATGGCATTGCATCAGGGACTTGGAGTCTGAGGCTGTCGCGAGAGCCTCTAGAAACGGCTTCTTCGTGCTCTGCAACCTGCTGTCTCCAAACCTGACTGTCCACGCGGGCATAAAAACCGGTTTCAAGTTTAAACAGAAGCACGCTAGCAGGGTAGTGTTAGAGGACAAGGTTTACGTGGTTTTCATCCAGTCAGACGGGGATGCTGTTTGGGCGATGAATAATTTTCAAAACCTGAACTGGCTTGACAGCCAGAGGGGAAGGTTCCCCTACACGTGGGAGGTTCAGCCACTGCTGCTGGACCTGGCGCCCGGGATGCTTGAATACTACTACAGGACTGCGACGGCCAACGACTATTTCATAGCGGGGCCCTCTGGAGCCGGCTACACTGCTCCAAGCATTAACAAGCGTCTCGACGAGTTTCTCGAGCATTCCAAGAGGTATATGGAGGCGTGTGATTTAAGGTCAATACTGATCATGAACCGTGACCCTAGGGTGGCTTACCAGGAGCTTGAAGACCCCAAGGTCCCTGAGGCCTATGCCGAAAAGATTGAAAAATGCTACGGGTTTCTGCACAGCTACGCGGGGTCAGCCTTCGAGCCAACGGTCTTCGCCAACAATACTCCTTACGTTCACACTTCACTCTACGCTTCGGCTTCAACAGATATTCTGAAGGAGTTGAAGAGGCTTGTGGAAGGCTGTAAAGCAAGGCCGTTGTTCGTAGCCATCCATGTTAGGGAGGAGGTTAAAATGCCGGTTTTACGCAGCGTAATCGGAAAACTGGATGGTGAAACCTACAGGGTTGTGAAGACGGATGAATTCATGCTTGCCTTGAAAAAGGCGTTTGAAAAAGGGCTGTTTAAACAGGGCTTTTCAGAATCTGCCAAGGAGGCGCTGAAGGAAAACGGTAAAACAGTTTGGGAAAACTATTACCGGAGGGTTGAACGCTTGGAGAAGCTTGTTGAAATGGATGAGCAGAGAATGCTGGCGGAGTATAACTCCGGCGGTTACGACTTCACCGCGGAGCAGCTGCCGGATCTTCTGGCTTACGAAGCGGTTGAGACAGCACTACGCCTTGTTCAGGCTGCGCTAAACATTAAGGGCGTCTACGTGAACAATATTGAGAAAAGCGTTAAAGACTTTCTCAAGGAGTATGGCGGGCTGCCGGATACGCAGATAGTTGAAACGGTTTTCGAAACCTGGAGAAACTGGGAGGAGGCGAGGATCAGCATGGAGGAGGCTAGGAGCCTGGCGAAAAAAGTAATCGGGTTTGCGAAGACTCTAGAAATCTTCACACGCTTTTTCCGTGCGCCGGGGAAACGTGTTCAGCCAGATTAGCCTGATAATCATGCGAGAAGCACTGCTACAGCGATAGCAACGTCACTCGTCCTATCATGGCTTAAGCTGATCAAAATGTTTCTAGCACCCTTCTCACGGAGAATATTGGTCAGGGGTTTACTCATTACAACCCTAGCCCCTGAGCCACCCGCCTCGATTTCAACACCCTTCCAGCCCAGCCGGCTCCTGCTAGCGTGGCCTATTGCTTTGAAAACCGCCTCCTTAGCGGCAAACCTGGCAGCCAGCCTCTCGTAAGGATATCCCGATTGAAAACAATGTTCAAGCTCTCTCTCCGTGAAAACCCTGTTGAGGAAACTTTCCCCACACTTTTCTACCGCCTTCCTAACCCTGCTTATCGAAACAACATCCACGCCAACCCCGATTATCAAGCCTGCTGGAGATACGTTTAGCAGCGCCCCGCTTGAGCAAGCTTAGCCTTTATGTACTCCACAACCTGCCCGACAGTCTGGTTTCTCTCCGCCTCCTCCTCAGGAATCTCCAGGTTGAAAGCCTCCTCGAAGGTTGCGATCAGCTCAACGGTGTCTATAGATTCAGCCATAAGGTCGTCGACCAGGGAAGTATCGTCCTTCAGGCTCTCAACGCTGACGCGGAAGTGTTCAGCTATGATCCTCTTAACCTTCTCCTCAACCGACATTCTATAGACCTCCCTGTTGCAGCCTAAGCTCAGCCTTCCTTATTAAAGTTTCCCTCTCCTCCTTAGTGTCCTGATATATTTTCTCAAGCATCTTGACGTAGCTCTCCGACATTACTACCGACCTCCTAGACATAACCCTCCTCTCCGCTTCAACAGTCCTCCTGAAGCCAGCGCCCCTCCTCAGCCTTCCATCCGCGTACCAGCAGAAGCTCGGAATATATTTTGGAAGAACCTCTCCCCCTAGCATTACGCACGCCGCCCCCACTACGGTCCCGGTGTTCAGCAGGCAGCCTATGCCAAACTTAGAATGATCCCCGATGAAGCTGCCGACCTTCAGGTCCCCCGTGTCCATAAGCCTCCCCTTCACGTACACGTCGACAGTGCTATAGTCGTTCTTCAGGTCGCTGTTAGTGGTGAGTGCACCTATGTTAACCCACTCGCCGACGTAAGCGTGACCGAGGAAACCCGTGTGATACTTGTTCGAATAACCCTGGATGATGCTCGCCTCAACCTCACCGCCAACCCTGCAGACAGGCCCTATGCTCGTCTCCTCCCTAATGTTTCCACGGACTATCCAAGTGTCTCTGCCAATGTAGCAGGGGCCCTCTATGCGGCTGAACGGGTATATCCTGGCGCCGTCGTCAACCATTATTGGGCCGGAACTCGTGTCCAGCACGACGAAAGGATGTATGGCTGCACCCCTACTAACGTGGAGCAGGCTCTTATCGCCGACGACTGAAACCATTTCCCCCATAGCCTTAACCCCCTCCCTCTTAGACCAGTATGCTTCAAAATCCTCCTTAAGCAGCTCATGATTATACTGGACCAAGTGCCAAGGATACTCCACCATCCGGGCTTCAACCTCCTCGACGCTGAGCTCAGACCTCAGGTTCTCAATAGTCTTCTGAAGACTGTCGGAAAGGCTTCTCCTAACTGTTTCCCTCTTCGCGCGAACATACACTACGTCACCCCTGCACGTGGCAACAGTCTCATCCCCCTCGATCGGGAGGCGACCGTGCTCGGGAAGCCACCTGCCGTTAACCAGAATAACGTCATCCCTACCAAGGTCTTCAAGGCTGTTCACAACGGCGTTTCCAAGCCTTTCCCTAAGAACAGGCTCCAAGTAGTCCCTTAGAAAAAACGAGGCTTCTATACCGGGGTTGAACCTCCTGATTCTCTCAACCAGGGTCATCGACCCGCATCTCAGCTCGAAAGAAGCCCTTGTGAGCGTTAACGGATAGAGCAGGTCGAACTTCTCATCCTCGAACAGGCAGACCTTCAATTCTTCCCACCGCTGCCAACGCTATACTTTTAATGGTTTAATAAGCGTTTCCTAGTCTCCTCAGCTATAGCAAGCTCCTCGTCAGTCGGTATGACTAGAACCCTAACCCTAGACTGCTCCCCACTTATAACCCCGGTTTTGCCAACCGTGGACCTGTTAGCCTCCTCGTCGATCTCCAACCCTAGGAAACCCATGTTTTCGCATATCATTCTCCTCATGAGAGGATCATTCTCACCAATCCCCCCTGTGAAGACGAGCACGTCGAACCCGCCTAGAGCCGCGGCGTAGGCGCCTATATACTTCTTAGCCCTGTACGCGAAGATCTCCAGCGCGAGCCTAGCCCTCTTGCTACCGGCCTCAGCCTCCCTCTCCACATCCCTAATATCGTTGCTAACGCCTGAAACACCAAGTAGCCCGCTCTTCTTGTTAAGCATGTCTTCAACCTCCCTGGGGGAGAAGCCCTCCCCGATCAGGTAGAAGACTATCGACGGATCTATGTCCCCACTCCTAGTCCCCATGACCAGGCCCTCCAAAGGCGTGAAGCCCATGCTAGTGTCTATTGAGCGGCCGTTCTTAACGGCGGTGATGCTGCACCCATTACCGAGATGACAGGTTATTATCCTGAGCTTCTCAATAGGCTCTCCAATGATTTCAGCAGCCTTCTGAGCAACATACTTGTGGCTTGTCCCGTGGAAACCATACCTCCTGATCCCCAGCTTCTCGTAAAGCTCAAAAGGTATGGCGTAGAGATAAGCGGTTTCAGGCATAGTCTGGTGGAAAGCAGTGTCGAACACGGCTACCTGAGGAACCCTTGGAAGAAGGCTTCGCGCAGCCTCTATACCCGCTATGTTGGGAGGATTATGGAGGGGCGCCAAGTGAGACCATTTCCTAAGGACCTCAAGAACCTTCTCGTCAACAAGGATGGATTCGAAGAAAGAATCCCCGCCGTGAACAACCCTGTGCCCAACGGCGACGATCTCCTCGAGCGAACCAATAGCCTTTGGCTCAGCCTCGAGGAGAACCTTTAGAATAAGCTCCAAGCCCTGTCTATGGTTGGAAACATCAACCTCTCTCTTTGCCGAGGCTCCACCGGCCTCATGCCTTAGAACAGCCGGCCTGCCCCCAATCCTCTCCAGCAGCCCGCTGGAAACGCCTTTCAGCGAGTCGGCGTCGAAAAGCTTATACTTTATTGAGGAGCTGCCGCAGTTTACGACAAGTATCTTACACGGCAATCCTCTCACCCGGCTGACTGCGCTAGAACAGAGACCACTGCAATGACCCCGACGATGTCTTCAACCTTAGCGCCCCTGGAAAGATCGCTGACAGGCTTCTTGAAACCCTGCAGGATAGGCCCGTAGGCTCCAGCCCCAGCCACGTGTTGAGTAAGCTTGTAAGCGATGTTTCCAGCATCCAGGTCTGGGAATATTAAGACGTTCGCTCTCCCCGCGACCGGCCCAGGCTCCTTCATTTTCCTCATAGCCACCTCCATTACTAGCGCTGCGTCAGCCTGAAGCTCCCCGTCAACCTTGATTTCAGGCGCCTTCCTCCTAGCGATCTCCGTAGCCTTAACCACCTTATCCACAAGCGGGTGTATAGCGCTACCCTTGGTTGAGAAGGAGAGCATCGCAACCCTCGGCTCCCATCCCAGGAGCCTCCTTACGCTTCTAGCCGTGGCTACAGCTATGTCCGCAAGCTGCTCCGGAGTCGGGTCCGGGTTTACGGCAGCGTCAGCATAAACCAGGATACCGTTTTCACCGATGCTCGTGTTACCGGTCTCCATTATGAAGAAGCTGGACGGTGTTTCAACCCCCTCCTCGTACCCGATTACAAGGTGACTGGCCTTAATAACGTTAGCAGTAGTGGTGGAGGCGCCGGCAACCATGCCGTCAGCCAGACCAGTCTTAACCATCATGCATGCAAAGTAGAGCGGCCTGTTGAGTATTCTTCTCGCAACAGCCTCGCTGACACTCTTCTCCTCCCTAGCCCTGCAATACTCTTCGACGAAGCCATCCAAATAGCCTGATGTCGAGGGCTCAAGAACTTCAACCCCGGTTAAGGATAAGCCTAGTTGAGAAGCGTTCTTATCCACAGTTTCCCTCGGGCCTAGAAGCACTGGTCTTGCAACACCCTGTTCCGAAGAGGCTGCAGCCGCCCTAAGTATCCGCTCATCCTCAGGCTCAGGCAGGACAATCCTCATCGGCCTCCGCCTAGCCCTGTCCTTTATCCGCTGGATTACCGACAACCCGGCGGGGGAAACACGGGGAATTTAATAAACTTTTTGAGCCTTGTATGATTCCCAGCTTCTTAGCCTGAGGCTCCTGGCTCAGGGCTTCCTTGAGACAAAAACCCGTAGGCTCGCCCACGGCCCACTCACTATTCTCATCGAACCATTGTTTAAAGCAGAGCATTCTTTTCAAATCTGTTTTTTCCAGCGCTCAAATCTTTTAAATAGAAACAACCCGGAAACCACCATGGTAAGAAAGCCTTTTAAAAAGGAGACGTACTCATAACTCGGAATGAAAATAAGGTCTGTGACGCTTTTCGTATCTTCTGGAGACTCGCAGAGCCTTAGGGAGCGTATTTTCAACCTGGGTTCAATGCTTTCATTAAACATTGAATCAATGTTTCTATCGGAAAGCGTTTGGAGCACCAGGGTTGCGCTTCCACCCTTAGAGAGCCAGGAGACCCCTATGAAGAGGGCTTCTCAGCTTCTTGATCTGAATGTTGTCAACTATGTTTCGATAGGCCAGGTTGAGGATAAGCATCCGGCTTTAGAGGAGGTTGCGGAGGTTGCGGAAAACGGGCTCTACGTGTCGATAAACATGAGGAGCGTAAACAGTGTTAAGAGCATTGAAAACGTTTTAAGGAAAGCCTGTGAAAAAAACCCTTCCAATGGGAGCAAGATATGCGTCAACATGGGTGGGGAAATAGTTACGCCCTACTTCCCGTCGGCGTGCAACCTGCATTGTGAAGAGGGGCTGGCAATATCCCTACTATACCCGAGCCTCCTCAGACACAAGCTTCTCAGCCAGTTCCAAGACATTCTCGCTGAAGTCTACGCTTCAACCGAGAAGGTTGGTCTGAGGCTTTCAGAGAGGCTCGGGGTAAACTACTACGGGATTGACGTCTCACTATCGCCATGGATGGAGGAAAGCGTTGCAGAGATAGTTGAGTTTGCCTCCGGGGTTAAAATACCGCTGCCAGGGACCTTTAGCATGATCAGAGAGATAAACAGCCTGATAGGGAACGCTGTTAAAACAGCGGGAATAAAGGCGACAGGCTATAACGAGGTTATGCTGCCGGTTGCTGAAGACAACGTTCTGAAGGAAAGAGTGGCAGCTGGAGATGTTAAGCTCAGGGATCTTGTACACTTGGCTTCAGCATGCGTTTCAGGGGTTGACATGACTGTGGTTTCAGACGATGCGCCCAGCAGGCTTATAGAGGGTGTTTTAAAAGACCTTTTTGAAATAAGCGTGTTGAAAGGCAGGGCTGTTGGATTGAGAATTATTTTCGCGCCTGCGGAGCCTGGAGAAGCCGTTAAACTCAACTTCTTCGGGTGGACGCCGGTAATATCGCCCTAAAGCTTTATATTTCAATCGAGGATAATACCTCAGGATGGGGGTAGTTTACAGGCCGGACGATGTCTTAAACAGGAGAAGACGTGTAGAGGTTGCTCTAAGAGACCTTAACCCCGGGGTTAGAGAGCTTGTTTTAAACATAGTGAACTCGTGGAGGGGTGGGAAATCCATCGAGGATTTGAAGCGTGCCGTCGGTGAAGAGAAGGCTATGCAGATAGTTAAAGAACTAGGCCTGCCTGAAGACTAGCGCGCACTAGGAAAACCCTGTTGGAAGGTTGATGCTTATCTAAGGCCATATCTCCCCCCCAGAAAGTCACGTAGTAGGCGCCTTCGCAGCTTGCAACCCATCTTCCGAAAGGAGCCCATTTCACGTTATAATCACAAATCAGGATTCCATCAGTTACACCATGGCTCCTGCTATACTCTATCATATCCCTCAGCACATCATCACTCGCTGTGATGTTTTCCACAGGCTGAATCGTACCGTCTATCCATCCCTTCTCCCTAAGAACCCGGTCATGTATTTCCCTGTTGTCAAGCCAAGGTGCCCAAGCTAAAACACAAACAGCTAGTGAAAAAACGAGTATGATAATAATGGTCCCGCGGGCTTTCACGCTTCCACATACGTTCTCCGACGTTATAAGTTTTATAGTGCTCCTACCATAACCTAGTCAGTTGAGAAGAAAATAATTCCCTTAACAATATTTCCCGACGGCTTTTCCCTTAGCCACCGGGTTTTTCAGCTATGGAGCAGAAACGAGTGTAAGCATCCTCAACTAAGTCTTCACGTTCCGGCTCGAATCCTCCAAATTCAAACGAGTTTCCAACTATCCGCCTTATATCTTTATGAGATTTAACGAAACCCATTGCGTACGCCTGCATGAGAATGTTGCCGATGGAGGTAGCCTCCACGGGCCCGGCAACCACCCTAATACCGGTGAAGTCTGCAGTGAGCTGGTTTAGCAGCCAGTTTCTAGAACCGCCTCCGATGATGTTAATCCGGTTTATTCTGCTCCCCGTCAACTCCATTATCCTCTCTAAAACAAGCCTGTATTTGAAAGCCAAGCTTTCAAGAATCATCCTAACCAGTTCACCCTCATCCCTCGGTTTCTCCTGGTTAGTCTCGTTCAAGTAATTCATTATCTCCTCCACCATGTTCGTTGGAGCCATGAACCTCCGGTCGTCAGGATCGATGAACGCTATGAATCTTCTCGACCTGCTTGCAAGCCTGGTTAGCTCATCGTAAGAATACTCCTTGCCTTGGCTCGCCCATATCCTCCTGCATTCCTGAACCAGCCACATTCCCTGAACGTTGCGCAGAAACCTGAATTTCCCGAAAACACCCCCTTCATTAGTGAAGTTGTACTCCAGGGATTTTCTGCTTATTATTGGTTTATCCACCTCAACGCCGACTAGCGACCATGTTCCGGAACTTATGTAGGCGGAGCTCTCGTTCTCCAGAAGGGCTGCTGCGACTGCAGAAGCAGTGTCATGGCATGCTGGGACTACGATTGAAACCCTGTTGCTAATGTTAAGCTCCTCCGCGAGACTAGTGGAAATCCTTCCAAGCACGGTTCCCGGTTTAACAATCTCGGGCAGAAAGTGGGTTGGAATCCCGAGGTTCCCCAGGAGTTCATAGTCCCAGTTGTTCTTAGAGGGATTGAAGAATTGGGTTGTCGTAGCATCTGTAAACTCAGAGACCTTGACGCCAGACAGCCAGTAGTTGAACAAGTCCGGTATCATCAGGAATCTGCTTGCAGCGTTGAGAGCTGAAGACCTGCTTAAAACAAGCGAGTACAACTGGTAGAGGGTGTTCAGCCTGAGAAACTGTATCCCTGTTCTGAAATAGATTTCTTCTCTCGAAACCTTTTTAAAGACCTCTTCAAAAGCGCGTTCTGTCCTCAGATCCCTATAGTGGTGAGGATTTCCAAGGAGCTCGCCGTTGCTGTCGAGAAAAGCGAAATCAACCCCCCACGTGTCGACTCCGATTGACTCCAGGTTCCCACTAAGCTTGGAGTATGCTAGTGAAGCAGCAGACTTAATTTCACCCCATATTCTTAAAACATCCCAGAAAATGCTTTCCCCCACCTTCACCGGGATGTTTGGAAACCTGTATACCTCCTCCACCATTATCTTTTTCTCAGCAAGCATCCCGATTAAGGCTCTGCCGCTCTCCGCCCCAAGGTCGAAGGCCAGAAAGGCGGGATGCCCCATGAGTCTTAAAAACATAGTTAATTTTTAAGCTTTTCCCACCTAACTTTAAAGGCTTTCGACGCATCCACAAGGTTTTCCAAGATCAGGAAAACCAAGTCGCGCTTAGTCCTTCTCAATCCGCAATCAGGATGAATATAAGCCACGTTCTCCACACCGATTTTCGAAGACACCTCACTCACGATCTCCACGGCCCTTTCAGAAGTCGTTAGATCATTCTTCGACAAGACGTTTACCTTCATGCATCCCACCCCGATTTTTTTCTGGCTCTCCTCCATAATGCTTCTAGACAGAAGATCAATGTTTCCAGAAGAGCCTGCAAACTCCAAGCTGAGAACACTCGCGTTTTTCGTCGCGCTCAAGGATTTTATTGTTTTCGCGTTCAGCTTCCCGCAGACATGTATACTCGTCAGCTTCGGATCTAGGCCTTCAGTCGCAATACTAAGAGGCTCCAGTATCCTATCCGGGTCTAGAAAACCCGCGCTGATCCCAGGCTCATCTATCTGCGTCAAACCGTCGTATGATTGAATAAGCCTAGCCACCTTGTTCACAACATGCGCGACATCATTGTAGAGTTCAATATTCCTAACGTTTCCGTAGGGTCCAGCGTTCTTCATCGCCGCTGAAAAAGCGAAGGTTATAGGTCCCGTTACACCTACTTTTAAACTATTTGAATAACCTTTTTCAGCGATATGCCTCCTCGCCTCAAGGAAATCTACAATCTTGAAGGACTTCTCAATATTCGCCACTGGCTTTATTCTTCCAGTTAAGCAAATCTTCTCACCAACCGCCATCACGCCGTGCATAGAGTTCGAAAGATAGGAAAGCATGTCTGTCCTCTGCTCCCCGTCGGACACTATGTCTATGCCTGTCTTAACTTGGAGGTCCACGGCAAGCCTGATCGATGTTTCCAGGTCCTCGTGGAGCCTCGGGAGGCTTCCGATAACAGTCGTGGTTAAACGCATTAGTAGGGCATTTGCCAAGCTTTCTTTTAAGCGTTTCAGCCCCCGTAGATATAAAGCGACGCCAGTAAGACCTAACAATTTGCTTAGAACCTTCCGTCAACAATCTCGAAGTGAGTCGGCTTGTTAAAAGTACGGCCCCCTATTAGAACCCAGTGCGCAACCCATTTCATCATTTGATCCAACGTGACTGTTGGAGGACCGAATATCCTGAAGCATTTCGAAGCGTTGCTTAGCAAAGCGTTCCCCATCTCGCTGTTTTTGAAAACTGGTTTCTTGCCGAAGATAGCCCCGAATTTCTCCGCCAACCATCTGACGGAAACTGTTTCAGGACCAGTCAAGTTTATTACTTCAGGAGGGAGGCTGCAGAGCTCAAGGGAGCGAACAGCTATGTTGTTGACATCCCCCTGCCATATAACGTTGATGTACCCCATTCTCAAGTCTATTGGCAAGCCTTCGAAAACTTTCCTAGCCACATCCAGTAGAACACCGTATCTCAGGTCTATCGCGTAGTTAAGCCTTAAGAACAGGGTTTTCAAACCGTATTTTTTAGAGAAGTATTCGAATATTCTTTCACGTCCCAAGCAGGATTGGGCGTACTCGCCCACCGGGTCTGGAGGAGTAGACTCGTCCGCGCCCCCAGAGGACACTGGGACCAACGGATACACATTCCCCGTTGAAAACACTACTATTCTCGACTTCTTAAACCTCCTGGAAACAATAACCGGGATATGCGTGTTTACAGCCCAGGTTAACGAGGAATCCTCCTGCGTGCCGAACTTCCTGCCAACCATGTAGATCACGTTGGAAGCCTCTGGAAGCCTCTCCACCTCTTCCTCCTCCAACAGATCGCATGAAAACGTTTCTATGCCCATTTTTTCCAGTTCTTCTCTTAAGCCTGGTGTTGAAAACCTCGACACTCCTATAACCTTTTTGTCCAAACCGCCTTCGTCTACAGCCCTCTTAACAAGCCTCGCAAGGGTGGGGCCGATTTTACCTGAAACACCCAAGATAAGAATGTCGCCCTCAAGCCTGGAAACAGCCTTCACAGTTTCAGGCATTGGCCTCGACAAAACTTCTTCGAGCTCAGGTTCACTTTCAAGAAGGTCTGGAAGACGAGCTGGTTTAAAGCTGCTGCAAGCCATTAGCAGTTAACAATGTCTCAATGCGCAATATAAACGATACGCCTCGAAATCCGAAGATGAGCACAAGGTTTTTAAGACTTTGACGCTTCTTGGGAATAGTCTTGCCGACTCGCATAGTGGATACTTCGAACAGCCCCTACGCGAAGCTACGCCCTGTGTCAATTGAAGAAGTTGAGTTGAAACACGGCTTCTGGGCGAAACGTTTGGAGAAGATTAGGGAAGTGACTGTCCCATCCCAGTATGAGCTTCTTGAAAACACTGGCAGGATTTACAATTTCAGAAGGGCAGCTGGGAAGGAGAAGGGTGATTTCCAAGGACTGGTTTTTAACGATTCAGACGTTTACAAGTGGGTTGAGGCCGCCGGGTTCCTTCTCGCATCCCGGTTTGACGAGAAACTTCACAGCCTGGTTGAGAAAGTTGTTGACGATATATGTGCGGCTCAAGACGAGGAAGGCTATCTGAATACTTTCTTCACGTTTGAGAACAAGGCTAAACGCTGGTCGAACCTTGCGCGCGATCATGAACTATATTGCGCTGGACACTTGATTCAGGCCGCTATTGCTCTTCGCAGAGCCACGGGAGACCAGAAGCTTTTCAACGCTGCCGTGCGTTTCGCAAACCACATATTGAGAGTCTTCAGCCCAGACGGGAAGCCGGGGGCACCGGGACACCCTGAGATAGAGATGGCGATGGTTGAACTCTACAGGGAGACTGGCGACCCCGGATACTTAAGCATGGCTAAAAAATTCATAGATAACCGTGGAAGGGGAATAGCGGGTGGCGACGTCAACCGGATAGACCATAAGCCGTTCAAGGAGCTCGACGAGATCGTTGGGCATGCCGTCAGGTCGCTGTATCTGAACAGTGGGGCTACGGACCTTTACATGGAGACGGGGGACAAAGAGGTCTGGAGTGTTTTAGAACGGCTCTGGAACAACATGGTGAAGTGCAAAATGTACGTTACTGGCGGCGTTGGTTCGCGTTACGATGGGGAGGCATTCGGATTCAACTATGAGCTGCCGAATGCTCAAGCGTACGCTGAGACCTGTGCTGCAATAGCAAGCTTCATGTTGAACTGGAGAATGTTTCTCGCAAGCGGGGACGCTAAGTTTGTCGACGTGATGGAGCTGGCTCTTTACAACGGCGTGTTAGCGGGTATTTCGCTCGACGGAAAAGAGTATTTCTACGTGAACCCGCTTGCAGACCGTGGTAGACACAGGCGGAGGAAATGGTTTGAATGCGCCTGCTGCCCGCCGAACGTGGCTAGGCTCGTAGCCAGTCTCCCCGGCTACTTCTACAGTGTTTCTGAAGACGGGATCTGGGTGAACATGTATGATGAGAATACTGCCCGCCTCAGGTTTAAAGACAATACTGTAAGGATGGTTCAGAAAACGAATTACCCTTGGGATGGGAGGGTTGAAATAGCGTTAAGCCTGGAGCACGAGCTGGATTTCTCCATGTATCTCCGCATACCGGGTTGGAGCGGGGATACAGAGGCAAGCCTAAACGGGTTGAAGATTAGTGAAGAAATCAAGCCGGGATCCTACTTAAAGCTTAGCAGAAGCTGGAGCGACGGTGACAGAATAGAATTGTCCTTTCAAATGGAGGTTAGGAAAACATCCTGCAACCCGCTTGTCTACGAGAACCTGGGGAGAATGGCTTTGAGCAGGGGGCCGCTAGTATACTGTTTAGAGAGCGTTGACAACACTGGTTTCGACGTTTGGGATCTTTTAATACCTGAGGACACGGTGCTTCAAGCAGAATGGGCCCCCAACCTGCTTGACGGAGTAATGGCGATCAGAGGGGAAGGTTACGTGGCGGACTCCGAGTGGGGGCAAGACTCCCTATACCGAGCCTTAAACCCGGCTAAGGCTCGTAAAACAGGATTCTTAGCGATACCTTACTATGCTTGGGCGAACCGTGAACCAGGCCCCATGAGCGTCTGGATCAGGTCGACGCCCAGGCTCGACGGCCCCATGCAGCAAAAAGGCGATTCTTCGAGCTAAACCGGGTTCGAGACTACCTTTTTATAATCTGGAAGACAAGTATTAGGTGAAATGCCTACTAGGGTCCACGTGGTTTCACACACGCACTGGGACCGTGAATAGTACTTGTCTTTCCAAGAATACAGGGTTAGGCTGGTGAGGGTTGTTGAGAAGGCTCTGAAAATTCTTGATGAAGACCCGTGGTTTAAATGCTTTATGCTCGACGGCCAAGCCAGCATTCTCGAAGACTATTTGGAGGCGAAGCCTGAGGATGAGCCGAGGATTAGGCGTCTCGTCTCCTCGGGAAGGCTGAAAATAGGGCCATGGTTCACCCAGCCTGATGAGGCCCTGGTAAGGAACCTCCTGATAGGGTGCAGGCTGTCTCTAAGCTTCGGAGGCCTTATGAAAGTAGGGTATCTTCCAGACACCTTCTGCCACATTCCGCAGATCTCCCAGATACTCCGCGGCTTCGGAATAGACAGCTTCGTCTTCACAAGAGGAATGGGGGACGAGGGGGAGAGGCTTAAGACTCAATTCCTCTACAGGGGGCCTGATGGCAGCGAGGTGATTGCAGTCCACCTCTTAATGGGTTATTGCAACGCGAACATGCTGGGCGTCTCCAGGCCGTGGGACGCTTACTACTGGCGGTCTCCAATCGGCTGGGGAACCATTCAGCAGGGGGTTTACGAGGAGAACCTGAGCCCGACTTCGAAGCCGCTAGGAGGAGGGTTGTTAGCGTTGTAAACAGGCTGAAGCCGCTTAGCGTGTGCGACAGCATCCTGCTTATGAACGGGTGTGACCACATGCCGCCGCAATCAAGCATAACCAGGATAATAGGGTTTCTGAACGAGGTGGAGAAGGATATTTTAGCTGAGCATTCAGACATTGAGAGCTATTTAGAAGAGGTTAGGAGGCATGCGTCGAGCCTACAGGTGTTTGAGGGGGAGCTCAGGGGTGCACGCTTCTTCCCCACGCTTGCAGGCGTATACTCGACACGCGTTTATCTTAAGCAGCTGAACTTCAGGGCTCAGGCCGAGCTGGAGCTGTACGCTGAACCATTATCCATGTTCGCGAAAATCTTTGCGGGAGCAGCCTACCCCAGTGGGCTCCTAACAAGGCTTTGGAAAAACCTGTTGTTGAACCATGCACACGACAGTATTTACGGCAGCGGGGTGGATCATGTTCACGACGAGAACGAGGCTAGATTCGTCAGCGTCATAGAGGGGGCTTCAAGCAGCGTCAGCAGTGGCGAGGCTGGTTTCAAGGCCTAGGGTTGACTCGCTCGCCGAAATCGTTGTCTTCAACACGCTAAACTGGCAGAGGACTGAACCCGTCTCGGTGGTTGTGCCACTGCCCTTAGACAAGTATGTGGTTCACGACGGGGATGCCGAGGTTGCGACACACGTGTCTGAACCGCCTCAGGACGCGACCGCATGGGGGGACGCGTGTAGAATCGAGTTCACCGCAAATCCTCCACCCTTGGGATACAGGGTTTACTCCATAGTCAAAGGTGAGCCGCCAGCATGCGGAGAGCTTAGAACAGGGGATTTTCATGTTGAAAACTCTCTTATAAGGGTTGAAGCCGATCCTGAGAAAGGAGGCGTGCTGAGGATCGTGGAGAAGAATACGGGCAGGGTTCTAGAAGGCGTTAACTTCTTCATGGATGAAGGCGATGCTGGGGACGGGTATAATTTCTCACCCCCTCCCGAGCATAACCCGGTTATCTCAAGCATGGAGAACCCGGCTAGGGTTGAGACGCGCAACCTTGGAACGAGGGCTCTAATTAATATCAGCCTGAAGATGAGAATACCCGCCCGCTTGGAGGGTCAGCGGAGAAGCGTTGAAGAAGGCGAGGTGCCTGTTTCGACACAGGTTTCAATAATGCCGGGCTCAAGGAGGATTGACTTTAAGACTGAGGTTGACAACAGGGCGATGGACCACAGGCTTAGAGTGGTTTTCCAAACAGACGTAGCGGCTGAAAAGTCTTACGCTGACTATCACTACCAGGTTATCGAGAGACCTGTTGAACCAGCCGGCAAGGGGGACAACTGGGTGGAGAACCCGCCGACAACCAACCCCCAGCTCACCTGGGTTGACGTCAACGATGGCTCAAAGGGCTTCACGGTGGCTAACAGGGGGATTCCGGAATACGAGGTTAGGAAGAGCCCGAAGGGTGTTTTAATATACCTTACGCTCCTTAGGGCTGTGGGCTGGCTTTCGAGAAGCGACCTATCTACAGGGAGGGGGCCTGCCGGGCCAGGTTTACCCACGCCCGGAGCCCAGTGTCTGAGGAGAATGGTTTTCGAATACTCCGTAATACTTCACGAGGATGACTGGCTTGATTCGAAAACATACATGCAGGCTAGGGGATTCGCATACCCGCCTCTCAGCATCCCGGTCTTAAACCCTAAGGGGAAACTGCCAAGCAGCATAAGTCTCCTGAGAGTTGAGCCTGAAAACCTCATTGTCAGCGCGGTCAAAGCGCGCGCGTCAAACAGTGGGAGGACGGGGAGGGGCTAATAATAAGGTTTTACAATATAAGCGGTGAAGCTTTAACCTACAGTGTTGAAGCATCATTCCAATTCTCAGAGGCTTGGAAGACAGACCTTAACGAGCAGCCGGTAATGAGGACTGAGAATATTGAGAATAAAACGTGGTTGAAGGTTGAGCCCCGGGAAATAATAACGCTGCTTTTAAAGCAGAGTAGAAAGACAGCCGGCGGATAAGCGTTGCAAAGCCTTTTCACTACTCTTCTGTTCTAAGCCTCGGGTTAAACACATCTTCCAGGGCTGACGATATTAGGACCAGGCCCGTCTGAAGCAGAACTATGCATACGATTGGAGAGAAGAGGTATATCCATGCTTTCGGGTTGATCAGCGCGCTCTCACCCATCGCGATGTTTATCATCACACCCCAGTTTACTGAGGTGAACCTGAGAATACCAAGCGAGAACAGTATTACCTGGGAATAGATGCCGCCGGTGAGCGCTAGGAAGAAGTTCATCACCAAGTACGGCATCAGGTTGGGAATTATCTCTCTGAAGATTACGTGGAGATTGCCAAGGTTTAGGCACCTCGCCGCCTCTATAAACGGCTTCTCTCTGGTAGCCAGCACTTGGGACCTGATGGCTCTAGCAGTAGCCGGCCACTGGACAATGCCTATTATGAGCGAGACCTCAACCAGGGTTAGCTCCCTGCCTGCTGGGAGGATTGCGGCTATCAACAGTAGAAGCGGGTACTGCGGAAGCAGCAGGAATGTTTCAGTAATCCTCATCAACACCTCGTCGAACAAGCCGCCCAGCATGCCGGATGAGACCCCGACTACGGTCGCGATAAATATGGTCACTAGGCCGGTTAACGCGGCGATTAGCAGAGCATCACGGGAGCCGTTGATTATCTGCATCAGCACATCCCTGCCGTAGGGGTCTGTTCCCAAAGGATGCTCCCAAGACGGTGGGAGATACCTTTTCGCAGGATAAGCCCTGATGTCGAGCGGGAAGAAGAACGGCCCGATGAGCGCCATGAGCGTGAAGGAAACCACTATTATCAGGCCCGCCATGGCTGTAGGCTTCCTCCTGAACACTTTAAAAACGTATGAAAACCGTTTAAACAGCCCTGGTTTCCTACTAATCAAGTCTCCTCACCTCTATTCAAATTTTATTCTTGGATCCAGCCTGCTGTAAAGAAGGTCGGCAAAAAGATTGCCTAGCACGGTTGCGATGGAGGTTATGAGGAAGCATCCTGTTACTAGAGGGTAGTCCCTCATTTGAATCCCGATTGTAAGATACCTGCCGACGCCAGGGTAGAGGAAAAGGTTTTCAATAAGAAGCGCGCCTCCGAACATGAATCCTAAGGATATTGCGAAACGAGTGAACAAGGGAAGCACCGCGTTCCTACCCACGTATGTCGTGACTATCCTCCTATCTTTCAAACCCCGTGCCTCAGCAGCAGTCACATAGTACTCCCCTAGAACAGAGATCGTGCTGCTCTTCATCATTAGAACCCATGACCCTATGGTCGTGAGAACGTATGTGAGGACAGGTAGAGCCGCGTGGCGCAGCACGCTGAGAATGAACTCCAGGTTAAGCTTGGAAGGGTCGACGGTTGGACCATATGGGCCTAATTCCTTTGGGAACCATCTTAACTGTATCGCTAAACCCCATATGAGGAAGAAGCCGAGGATGTTTTGAGGCATGGCTGTTGTAATTGAAGCGTAGAACGACATTACCCTGTCAACGAGTGAACCCCTCTTGTAAGCAATGTACATTCCTATCACGGTACCCAGCATGAAGCTTATCACGAGGGATATCGAAACCGAGAAAACAGTCCAAGGAATAGCGTAGCCCAGTATTCTCGTAATAGGCTGAGCCAAAGTGAAAGAGTATCCGAAGTCCCCTGTTAAAATCCCTTTCAGGAAATCCATATACTGCTCGTGAAGAGGAGCAGTGGGGACAAAGGGAACCATCATTAAGACCCTTGACAAAGCCTCCTCATACGAATAACCCAACGACATGTAGTAGTTGAGCATTAAATCCACAGGATTCCCAGGAATAACCCTGTACAGGAAGAAGGTTAGAGTTATGGCGCAGAATAAGGTGACAAGCGAGAAAATAGCCTTCCGGACTATCCACCTCATTTAGACTAAGACTGAGAAAAGGGGTAGAAAAAGTTTTCCTATTGGTGCGGGTAGCTACTTGCCTCTCCTCTTAAGGAGGAAGTATGCCGCGACAGCTATTATCGCTATGACTGCAACTATGCCTATGTACATCTCGTACGGTATCCTTGTGAAGACTGCTTTAACAGTGTGGTCAGCATCCATCGTTACTGTCAACGTGGTGCTTGTCCCAGCCGGAGCGCCGTCGACCTCCCACCTCTCAAAGTTGTAGCCGCTTGAAGGAGTAGCAGTTATAGTGACTGTCTGGCCTGTTTCATACTCGTAGGAGCCGGGAGCTATGCTTAGAGTACCTCCCTCCACGGGCAGCACTGTAAGCGTCTTGTAGAGTATCGCGCTGAAGACTGCTTTAACCCTGTGGGACTTGTCCATCGTTATCGTCAACGTAGTGTCGGTTCCAGCCGGAGCGCCGTCGACCTCCCACCTCTCAAACCTGTAGCGGCTTGAAGGAGTAGCCGTTATGGTTACCGTGTCACCCTTGCCATATTCATACCGTCCAGGAGCAAGGCTTAATGTTCCACCCACTACGCTCTCAACCGTCAGATCAACCTTAGGCTTAAGCCAGCCGAACGTGAACAATGGTCTCAGGCCGTGGAGCTCGTAGGAGCCTAAGCCATTCCAGTATCCTGGGTCGGTTGGGAAGACGAACCTCTTATCCATGAGGATTACCACCGCAGGTTGGTACAGGTTTATGACTGGAACTTCGTTCCCAGTTATGTATGATAACTCTGAATATATCTCTGTTAACTGCGCCTGGCTTATCTGAGCCGGGAACAGGTTTATATCTTTGGCTAGCTTAGTAACGTTAACAGGCTGAGTCTTCCACGGGACAGAGTGCATCTGGCCCCAGTTCTTCCCAGGGTCGTGGCCAGCGTAGAGCGCCAAGTACTTGTGATAGTACTCGTCGAACGCGAACCCTGGTGAACCGTAGACACCGCCAGTCAGGTCGTAGGCACCCCTGTAGAACACGTCTGTCCAAACCGCGGAGTCAACAACCTGAACGTTAATCTTTATGCCGACCTTCTCAAGCTGGGCTTTAAGGTTTTCAGCCGCGGGAGCGTTGATCCATGTTCCTCCAGTGATGAGTGTGAACTCAAGCCTTGTCCCATTGGGCGTGACGTATACTCCGTCAGCACCCTTCTTAAAGCCTAGGCCCTGCAGAATCTGCTCAGCCTTAGCAGGATTATACTCGTACTTGAAGTCCTTCAGATACTGGTTTATGAAGCTCTGGTTCAAGTATCTCGTTAAGTCCGGCACGTGGAAACCTATCACGTACTCCGACGCGACGCAGCCGCCAGTATACTGGACCCAGCCTACCTCAGTCCTGTTTATCGCGTAGGCGAGTGCGCGCCTAACCTCAACCATGCTCAACGGGTACTTAGCCTTGTTAATGTACAGGGTTACTCCGACAGGCCTAGGTATCCTGATGGTCCAGGCATACGGGTTCTCCTTTAATAGCCTATTCACTAAGTCGGGGCTGGGCGAGATAGCCCAGATGTAGTGGGCCTCACCCTTTATCACTGCTTCCCAAACAAGGTCTGCCGTAGCATACCTTACCAGTTGTATCTCGTCTATCGGAGGTTTTCCATTCCAGTAGCCGTCGAAGGCTTCGAGAACAATCATCGTCTCGGTGACGCTCTTAATCTTGTAGGGGCCGCAGCCTACTACTGTCTCAGGCCTATACTGGTTCAGCTCGTTAATCAAGTCCTGGAAGTCCTCTGTCTTAGCGAAAATATCCTTGCCCTCCCTTATCCTTGCCTGAACCTTGTCTGCTATCTGCCCATACTGGGTGTAGGATACTATCATCCAGTGCCACAGAATGTAGAACACCGGGTAGTCCGTCTTCTCCTTGAAGTTGAATTTAATAGTGTAGTCATCGATGATCTCAACATCCTTTATGTAGTACCATAGCCTGTCCTTGAGGAGGTAGACGCAGTATAGTGTTGACAGAACATCCTTGTACGTTAATTCATGCCCATCGTGGAACTTAACCCCCTTCCGCAGCTTAACCTGGAACCACATGTAGTCCGGGTCGAGCTGCCAGCTTTCAGCGACACACGGAATATAGGTTCCGTTAGCAGCGAAATAGTGAGTCATCAGTTCGAAAACCCAGTCGAAAACACCTATGCTACCACCGATGAAATAGTTGAAGTGTCCAACGGGAGGAGGATTATAGCCGAAAGGCCTGATCCAAACCGACTTCTCCTCCTGAGCAACAGCAGTCTTGAAGGATTGCGGAGCGATGCTTGTTAAAAGCATGAGGCAAATTAGTCCTGATGCGAGTATCCGCCATACTTTCATACCTTTCACCGGAAGATGAAAGATTAGAACCCCTATATAAAGGTTTTTATGATTGTTAAAAAGTCTTTAGTTTACGAATCTTTCGGCGAAATGGCACGCAACCAGTCTTGAATCGAAAGCTCTAAGCTCAGGAACCTTTTCCTCGCAAATCTTCTCAGCATACGGGCAGCGCGGGTGGAACTTGCAGCCACTCGGAACCTGTTCAAGCCTAGGAACATCGAGGCTCCTAAGACTTGGAAGCGGTCTGCTCCTAGTCAGCTTCGGGTCCGGTACAGATATGGCTGTCATCATCACCCGGGTGTAAGGGTGTATGGGCCTCTGTATTACTGAGTCGCCTTCTCCAGCTTCAACAATGCTACCCAAGTACATCATGGCAATCTTACCGCGACCCTTGAGAATGAAATACCTAGCTATTCCCAGGTCGTGAGTGATGAAGAGATAGGAAACCCTGAATTTCTTCTGGAGCTCAAGCATCAGGTCAACAGCCCCAAGCCTGAGGGAGGCGTCGAGCATCGAAACCGCCTCGTCTGCAACAACGTATTTAGGCCTCAGCGAAACCGCTCGGGCAAGTATTATTCTCTGCATCTGTCCACCGCTCATCCTCGCAGGGTACCTGTTGAGAAAGTCTTCAGGAGGCGTCAGCCCCACCATGGTGAGCAGTTCCCTCAGCCTTTCGTAAGCAGCCTTAGAGTCAGGCACCTCCTTGTTCCTGATCAGTGGAGGAGCCAGGGATTGGAAAATAGTTCGGACGGGGTTGAGACTTGTATACGGGTCCTGGTGGATTATCTGAGCGTTCCTCCTGAAGTTTGAAAACTCCTCCTTCTTAAGAGACCAGATATCTCTGCCTTCAAACAATATCTGCCCAGAGTCTGGTTTCAAAAGCCCCAGCGTCAGCTTGCCGAGAGTGCTTTTTCCACATCCGCTTTCTCCGACGAGCGCCACGTTTTCAACCCTACCTATTTCAAGCGAAACACTGTCAACAGCCCTCACAGCCTTCTTCGAGGAGAATAAACCGCCTTTAACGAACTCCTTAGTTACATTAATTATCTTTAAAAGGGGTTCTTCGCTCAATTCAGCTCACGCCACCTGTGGCATGCCACCAGTGAAACATCATCCACCTGCTCGAGTTTCGGCCTTACCCTTGAGCAGATATCGATCCTATGCGGGCACCGCGGGTGGAACTCGCATCCAGGTGGAGGGTTGACAGGGTCCGGTAGTGGACCCGGAAGAGGCTTAAGCTCATCAATGCTTCCAACAATGCTTGGGACAGCTTTAAGCAGGGCTCTCGTATATGGGTGCCTCGGCTTGTAGAAAATATCTTCCACGCTGGCAGCCTCAACTATCACGCCCCCATACATTACGGCAACCCTGTCCGCGATTTCAGCCACCTGCGCCAAGTCGTGAGTTATGAATATCATCGACTTCCTTGTTTCCCGCCTAATGTCGACGAGAGTCTTCATGAAGAATTTCTGCGTGAGCACGTCTAGGGCGGAGAAGGGCTCGTCCAGAATAAGGAGCTTAGGATCAAGGAGCATCGCCATCGCAGCCACTGCGCGCTGCTTCATCCCGCCGCTTAACTCATGCGGGTATCTTACGAGGACAGCATCAGGATCAAGCCTAACCATACGCATAAGCTCCTTCGACCGCTTAACTATTTCCTCCTTGCTAGCCTTTTCATCATGAGCATAAGTAGTGTCAAGCATGTGTTCGAAAATCCTGATAACAGGGTTGAAGGAATTGAAGGCTCCTTGGAAAACTATCGCTATCTCCTTCCACCTGAAGCGTCTAAGCTCCTCCTTGCTCATGCTCAGAATATCCTTTCCCTGAAACATTATTTTCCCTCCTGCGATACGCCCGTTAGGGTCAACTATCCTCAGTATTGTATGCGCTAAAACCGATTTTCCACAGCCGCTCTCGCCCACCAGGCCGAGAACCTCATCATTGTAAACATCCAAGTCAAGATTATCCACAGCCTTCAATATTCCCCGTGGAACTCTGAACTCCACCGTAAGCCCTCTTACGCTTAACAGTATCTCTCTGCTTTTCCCCGCGGCCGATGTCAAGAGTCCATGTGCGACGGAAAGAGAGACACTAATAAATCTTAAGCCGTCGAGCCGTTAAGCCTAATAAAAAGGCAATGTTTATATGTAGACCCGGCGGCCAAGCTACGATGGACCCGAATACTGGGAGACTGGCCCTGAACCTAGCCATGGTTTTCCTAGTTCTCGATTTAATAGCATTACCATTTACAACAGTAGGTTCGGGAGAGTTCTACATAGCGTTAATCGGCATAACCATTCTAGTCGTGTTCATAATCGTGGTTTCCCTGGAAATAAGGAGAGAGATGAAAGCAGTGTCGATTGATAAATAGTCTTTAAAAAGGCATTAATCACTATTTCTTTCCGGCTCTCCTAATAGCTAGGAATCCAACGATAGCTGCGATTACTACAGCCGCAACGGCTAGGAAAACCCAGTCTGGCAGTCCGACCGACACTGTGTATACATCGGTTTTAACCGTGCCACCCTTTTGATCCCTTGCCTCCACGTAGTATGACACCTCTGTGAAAGCGTTTTGACCCGGTATGTACGCCTCATACCTTCCACCTGAAAAGCCCATCGCAAGTTTAGTCCAGCTTGCCCCGCCGTCAGTAGAGTAGTATAGGGCCACCTCCCCAACACCTACACCGATGCTCGATACTGACGCAGATACTTTGATAATGTCGCCCATGACAGGGTTCTCCGGGCTTATAGAAACAGACGTTATCTCCAGAGAATAGTTACCCGCCACCACAGTAATCTGCAGGGATCCTCCCATATAGTATCCTGAAGGATAGCCTTCGGGGGAAAAGCTCAGCGTATGATTACCCAGGGTGGTGTCCCGGTAGTAGACAACAGCCTGCGTCTCCCCCCCTCTTATAACCACCCTGTCCACGGGCTCGCCACCCGGGGCCAGGGAGAAGACTCCTGTTCCAGAGGATGTTGAAAGCCTTACGGTTGTCGAGCCTATGTTAATCCAGTCCTGTTTAAATATTCTGTCCCCCCTTGTGACGAGTATACCGTCTTGCGAAAGCCTCCTGATCGTTAAGCCAACCCATTCCCCGGCTGCGAGAGGCGTGCCCACTGTAACGTTGAGCTTTGGAGGAGTAAACTCTACGGTTAAATAAGGCCTCTTATCCTGCTCCCCGGATTCGCTTGAGGCGAAGAACGCTTCCTGAACCTCCTGAGAGTCCTCTGAGCCGTCAAACATCTCCCAGCCAAAGTTTATCCACGCATGCTCCTCAATCCCGTTTAGAAACTTCTGAACCTGTTCTTTAACATCCCAAACCACCCATCCGGGTGTTGTGGAGACGGTGGATGAAGCGGCGAATGTCGACGAGGACCCGGGCTTTCTATTCCAGGTTAGCGAGTCCTCATCCCAGGCTGAGTTTAACCTGTAGCAAAGATAGGTTCTTTCCGAGGCCGGGGGCTTTGAAAGGTATATGGAGAGTTTCGCGCTTAGCACAGAGGCTCCTGGGGGAATCGTGGAGAGATTGAAGAAAACATAGGTTCTAGCATTCTTGGAAGCTAGCGACCTTACTTTGAGATACTCGCTTGAACCATAATTATTATCTGGATTCTCCTGGTCGATATATGTGTCGACGGAAGCCTGGAAAACAGCCTCGACTCTCCCTTCTTCACCGCTAACAATTAGAAAGCGCGCGCGTGGGATGTTTAAACACGCAATTATCAAAACTATTAAAAATATCATGCTGCATAATCTTATTTTTCTCATTTCTAACACATGTAAATTGGCTTTTTAACAGCTTATAAAGATTTTCCCCCTTTAACCGGTTACAGAACATTCACCGTTAAGGTCGGGGATAAAATCTTATTAAAGGCTTTAAAGGTCTGGGGAAGACGGTTTGAAGGCTTTAGAACTAGGATACCCGAACAAGGACATCAGGGATAACTATTTGAAGGCTTTAGAATACCGTTACCCAGAATGGATTCCATGCAGCGTCAACTTTTTACCCGGTGTCTGGAAGAAGTATAGAGAGAAGATTGAGGACGTTCTGGTTAGACACCCGCTTATCTTCGGCCAGTATGAGAAGGGTATTAGGAATTTTGACGACATGCCTCCTGTTTATCGCCGAGGCTGTTTCACGGATAACTGGGGATGCGTTTGGCATACTGTGCAAGAGGGTTTAGAGGGGCAGGTTGTTGGACACCCGTTAGCCGACTGGAAAGCTTTGGAAAACTACCGGCCTCCCAACCCTCTTGAGAAGACGGAGAGGGGAGAGAGGGGGAAAGAGTATTGGGATCATGTTAAGAAGGTTTTTGCGGACCGCAAGGAGAAGGGTCTTCTGAGGGTCGGCGACGGGGAGCGCCTTTTCGACCGCTTATACTTCTTAAGGGGCTTTAGAAACCTGATGATGGATATTGTTACGGATGATCCTCGTCTTCCAAGGTTGATAGAAATGCTTATGGAGCATGAGATGAAGCTCGTTGAAAAGTGGCTTGAAATAGGCGTTGACGTCGTCAGCTTTCACACAGACATTGGGACGCAGAACGGTTTAATGATAAGCCCAGCGAAGTTCCGTAAATACTTTAAACCCATGTTTAAAAAGCTTTTCACCCTCTGCAGGAATGCGGGTGTACACGTTTATCTCTCTTCCGACGGGCGGCTGCTGGATATTGTTGACGACCTGGTTGAATGCGGGGTTTCTGTCCACGACCCGCAGCTCCGCGCGAACACGCTGGACGGGATTGCCAGGGCTTACAAGGGCAAGCTGTGCGTCGACCTTGACTTAGACAGGCAGACACTCCCATTCTGCAGCCCCCAGGATATTCGTAGAATGGTTGGGGAGAGCATTGAAAAACTGTATCTGCCCGAGGGCGGTTTAATGATGAAGGGGGAGATCGGGCCGGATGTTCCGTTGGAAAACGTTGAGGCTCTGTGTCAAGCCATGGAGGATTTCTGCATTAGACTAAGATAGTTTTCAACCCCCTTGCAAGAAATGCTTCAGATAGATGGGGAGCCTACGGGTTTTAACGGGTAGAAGCCGTTTTCATAAGCTGACCTGTAGGCGGCGAGAATGTTTTCAGGAGGCACGTTGGCCTGAATATTGTGAACCTGGTTGAAAACGTATCCACCATTCCTTGCGAAAACCAGAATATTCTTTCTCACATGCTTGTAAACCTCCTCCGGGCTCCCGACGTGAAACACTTTTTGAGTATCCACTCCTCCACCCCAGAAGGCAACCTGATCGCCGAACTCTTTCTTCAACCTCTCCGGCTCCATGTTTCTCGCAGAGATTTGAACAGGGTTCAGTATGTCGATGCCAGCATCTATCAGGTCCGGGATAAGACCGTGTATTGAGCCGCAGGAGTGGAGGAAGACGAACATTCTCGAATGCTTCTTCACGTATTGAAAAAGCTCTCTGTGACAAGGCTTTAAGAGTTCTCTGTATGTTTTCGGTGGAACTTGGGGGCCAGTCTGAATTCCGAGGTCGTCTCCGAAACCTATGACCTGCACGTGGTCTTTCAAGGCTTCAACATATTTCTTCACATTATGCATTAAAACATCCATCATCCTATCAAGAATTGCTGAGGCCAAGCTCCTTCTGGAGGAAAGGTCTATGAGCCAGTTTGACCATCCTCTTAAGCTCTGACCCGCCTCGTGAACACTTCCCGCGCCGAAGAAGTGTATCGCGAAACCCGTGTTGTTGTAAAGATGCTCCGCTTTTCTCCTGAGGCTCGAAACATGCTCATCCCCTACTTTATGGCTCTCCCAATCATAGTCCTTCAGCGCTTCAGGATTCTCTGCTTTTTCAAGAGGATGATAGACGCTGTCGAAGTATAGGCTGCCCTTAGGCATTTTTGAAACCACTACTCCTCTTCCGTTTTTAACAACCCATCCGCCAGCACCATCCGGCTCAGGGTTAAACCAGGCTGGGACTTCACAACTAGTTCCATCCGGTAGAAACCATTCCCTCCACCTTTCGTTTCCGGGTCCGCATGGTTCAAGCGTCCTGGTAAGGGAAATCACGTCCACTTTAAACAATTCAAGTATCTCTTTCTCAGGCTCAGCTAACTGTTGGCCAACGTCGTAAACCCTTACAACACCCTTCTCCAAGCCGAGGTGTTTCTTCAGTCTAGCGTAGGCTATTGCCATTATACCGGTTGAAGGCATTGAGCCTAAGTCTATTGGAACCCTGTCCGGCTCCTCACGCCTCAGCGCCGTCAGAACCCTGGTTCTAGAGTCCAATGAGTAGCGCTTTAGTTTTCAGTTAATAAGTTTTAAGAACAGCGTGCCGAACAATAGAGAAAAACCGGATATCATGCTTGAAAAACCTGTTGACTCTTAAGAGATTTTCTCAAGCATAACCCCTAAACGCTTATATTTTCTCGAGGAACTTGAGCCTTATGCATCCTGTGGTGGTTGTTGAAGGAGGCTGTCTGCCAGAGGTCTGGGAGAAGTCGATAACCGAGCTCTGGAGTAAGGGTGTGAACATTAGGACTGAATACGGGAACGACAGCAAGGACTGCACGATGCTGATGATAATAAGGAGGCCTTTAGCTGAGCCGAGAATCCACAAGGCTGGGCTGATGGTCGGCAAGCTTTCACAGCTTGAAGAATACGTTCAGGAGGTTTGCAACGGGATACATGATTCCTACGTGGAAAGAGGAATCTGGCCCTATACTTATCATGAACGCTTGCGCTCCTACAAGTGTTGCAACGAGACGATTGACCAGATAGACTATATAGTTAGAAAGCTGGCGGAAACACCTTACTCCAGGAGGGCGCAGGCGATAACCTGGAAGCCGTGGGTTGATCCAAGGATTGAGGACCCGCCATGTCTTCAGAGGGTTTGGCTCAGGGTTTATGGAGACAACCTCCTCATGGAAACCTGCTGGAGGTCGAGGGACGCTATGAAGGCGGCTTTCATGAACATCTATGCTCTCACAATACTTCAGAAAAACGTTGCAGAAGAGTTGTCGAAGAGGACTGGGAGAACCATTGTTCCAGGCGAATACGTGGATTTCTCAAACTCCTACCACATATATGAAACTGATTTTGAAAAGGCGGAAAACCTTGTTAAACGCTCCAAGGAGTCAGGGTGGGAGACACGCTCTTGGAGCACTGGGCAGTTTAAGAGCCTGGTTGAGATGGAGACTAGGGTTCAGAAAGCTTCAGGCTAACCTATTCTGGAAATCACCTCAAGCAAACCCTGCATTGAAACATATGAGGCGGCGTAGGCGCCTGAGCTGAACTCTTTTCCACCAGGGGTTCTCAGCAGGGGCTCCCCCAGGCTCTTCATAACTCTCCAATGGGTCTCAAGCGAAACATAGCCTTCATACCCCGTCTCCTTCAAGGCCCTCAGGTTTTCCTCTATTTTAGCCTGGCCATCGCCGACTTTCAGGAACCTGGTTTCAGAGCCCTCTCTAACACCGTCTTTAACATGCACATGCTTTATGAACTTCTTCACATAGTTGAACCCGGTTGGATAAGGATCTTCACCCTCCTCATCCATCAGCTCGTTACCGGGGTCCCAGAGCGCTTTCACAGACCTCGCGCCCAAGGAGTTTAAGAAGTCCACCAGTTTCCTCCCGTTCCCGACGAAGGTTGAAGGCTCGTTCTCAACAATTATCGTAACGCCTTGCTCCTCAGCCATTTCAACAATCCTCCCGAATTTCTCGATTATCGTCTGCTTATAGTCCTCATACCTGCCTTTCCTCCAGAATGTGAAAGCCCTGACCAGCCTAGTGTCCACGTGGCCAGCAAGCTCCAACGCGCTTCTAAATATCTCCAGGTGCTTCTCGTATTCCTCTGCTGAATCAATATTGCATTTGAAAGTCGGGGATGCGATTGCACAAACCTTTAAACCATTATCCTGGAGAAACTTTTTCAACACGTTTTTCTCGCCGAGGATTTCTGGAAAACCCTTGTCAAGTATTGTCCTAATCTCTATAGCGTTTATGTTGAAACTCCTGGCGAATTCTGCCACCTCATCCAGGTCTTGTGAAACCTCATCCGTTATGAAGGATGGTTTAAACCTAATACTCAACTCTCGACAACCTCCTTACTCCACGAGTGGGAGAGTTACTTTACCACCAGTTCTATGAGCCCTGTATATTGCGAGAACAATCTCCAGCGACTTCCTCGCTTCCTCACCCGGCACGGCGGGAGGCCTGTCCTCCAGTATTGACTCAATAAAGTCTCTAACAGTCTCGTCGTGCCCAAGGAACGGGGTTACTGTCTCCCTTCTTTCCTCCACGCCTCCTTTCTTCAAGATTGTCCCGCTTTCCTCAATCCACTCCTTTTCAACATTTTTATCACTCCCTATGACGACGGATTTTCTGCTGCCGTATATGGCTACCCAATCCTCTTGGGGCCGGATGTCGACGCTCCCCAGAATATAGCCTATGGCGCCACTCTTAAACCTGAGTATTGAGACAGCGATGTCCTCGGTTTCAATACTGTGCATCCTAGTATCGTATATTCCATAGAGATATTCCACTGGCCCCATTATCCATTGCAGAAGATCCACTAGGTGGATTGTTTGATTTATTAAAGCCCCTCCGCCCTCGGTGGCCCATTTTCCACGCCAAGATTCCGCGACCTCGTCCGCATGGTAATAAGTCTTGTCTTCACGATACCATTTTACGACGGCTTCGCCGTATATTGGAATCCCGAATGCTCCGTTTTCAAACTCCCTCTTTACTCTTTGAACATCCTTTGAGAAACGGTTTTGAAAAACAATTGCCAGCTTCACGCCGTTTTTTCTACACGCGCTGATCATCTCGTCTGCCTGCTTTAGGGATATCGCTATCGGCTTCTCGCAGAGAACATGCTTAAAGTATTCCGCAGCCTTTACCGTTATTTCAGCATGCAGGTGGTGAGGCGTACATATGCTTACTGCGTCAACACTCCTATCCTTCAACAGGTCTTCATAGTTTTCATAAACACTAGCCTGGTTGATGCTAAGCCTCTCAGCCAGAGCCTTCGCTCTTTCAACCCTGCTGTCGGAGAGAGCAGTTATCTCAGCCATACCGGATTTCAAATAGCCGGAGATGTGGGAAGCCGCAATCCCGCCGCACCCGATTATTCCCACCCTCACTTTCCTTCCATCCATCTCGTATCGTTGCGGATGAATCGGGAGCAGTATATAAATGATGTGATTTTAAAAAATCACAACGTTTATAAGCCTACTGTCTCTCCGCAGAATTATGGAGAAGGAGAAGCGATGCATTAAGATTTTTGAAGAGATTCCCAACATTCCACTGATAGATATTCATACGCATCTGGATCCTGTGAGGCTGAAAGCCAAGGATTTATCTGAAATAATCCTATACCATTACATTGCTACCGAGCTTGCCTCCTCAGGAACGCCTAGAGAAATACTTGACATAGAGGATCCTGATGAAAGAGTTAGAAGGATTATTCCTTTTCTTAAAAACGTGAGAAACACGTCGACCTTCTGGGCTTTAAGAAGGGTTTTCAGCCTCTTTAATTTCAACGAGGAACTAACTGAGAAAAGCCTTCCTCTGCTTAAAGACAAATTCATGGATTTTGAGAAAAACTTCGACGGCATCGGTTTCCTGAAAGAAAGAGTCAAGGTTGAGAAAGCGTTTCTAACACTACAATTCACGGATACTGGTTTAACTTTCGAAACTTCCTTCTTCACCGGTTCACTGAGGCTTGAAAGACTCTCGAAAGAGCTCTCGAAGGAGTCGCTCAGAACGCTGGGAGACATGTTCTCTTTGAAAGTAAGCGATGCTAGGAGCATGAGGGATGCTGTAGCAGAAGTATTCGACAAGTTTAAGGAGCGGATTTCGACGATTACTATAAGCCTGAACCCTAGTGAAACCATAATTACTGATCCTAGGGAGGAGCTTGTCGACGAGGCAATAGGAAAGGCAGAGTCAGGGGGGAGGCTTAGCCTAGAGGAGAAAAACGCGCTTATATCCTTCGTAGTAGAAGAGTTCCTCAAGCTTATTAACGATGGAAGTATTGTTTTTCAACTGATGCTGGGTGTTGAAAGACCGGTTGTCGGAGCCTCCCCACCGGATTACGCGATAGTTGCCAACGAGCCTGGTCAGCTGCTCTCGCTCTGCACATTGTTCCACAAGTATAAGGAGGTTAATTTCGACCTTATATCTGCGAGCAGGACGCAGAGCCATGAGCTTGACGTGATTGCTAAAAACTACAGGAATGTTTACGTATCAGGCTTCTGGTGGTATTCGTACTATCCCTCAATAATGATGGAGAGGACTGTTGAGAAGCTTCAAATGCTGCCGGTGAACAAGTGGTGCGCGTTCTTCAGCGACGCTCAGGTTCCAGAATGGGTTTTCGGCAAGGCGCAGCTGGTTAAACACCAGCTTGCCCACACTCTAAACGATTTGGTTGAAAAAGATTATTTGGATGTGGAGCTTGCTCTGGAAGCAGCTAGAAACCTGCTTTACGAGAACGCTTTAAACATCTACCGTTTAAAATGACGAATCATCTTTTGAAAACGGGCCTATGCTAACTGTTTAAGCCTCTTTATATGTCCCTTTCCAACTCCTCTGACAGCGCACCCGTTCCTCAAGTACTCAATTATCTTGTCATCGTCAATTATGTTGAAAGCATCCACGACTGCTGGAGTACCCCCGTTCATCCTTAGAACCTCCTTAGGCTCAAGCTGAAGGTAATGGCTGTGCCTAACGGCGAAGACTATGGCGTCAGCACCCTTAACAACCTTATTAAGGTCCTGCTCAACACTCAAATTCTTCAAGTCCTCCTGGTTCCTGAATTGCTTTGCAAGCGAGAACTCGTCCTCATCCTGCTGAGCGAACTCCGGCCAGGCCTTCACATAGGGGTCGTGAACCCTTACTTCTGCACCCATTTCCCTAAGCCTTCTAATCAGGATCTCTGAAGGCGAGTGGCGAGTATCACCTATGTCAGCAAGGTAGGAGGCTCCGAGAACCGCTACGATTGAACCCTCAACATCCCTCCCGCTCTCCTTAAGAGCGTCAACAACCAGGTCGGCAGTGTGAAGCGGCATTTTATCGTTTATGTTTATCGCTTCTATAGTGTATGGCACACCATCGCTGCATCCAAATATTTCCTTGAAAGCCCAGTTAGCCAGAACGCTGTCCTTCGTTAAACAGTAGCCGCCTACGCCCAGCCCAGGGTTCATAATGTTGCTGTGGGTTGGGCGAACCCTTATCCCGGGGAGAACCTTCCAAAGGTCTATACCTATTTCCTCAGCCCTAAGAGTCCAATCGTAGATGAAAGCAATGTTGACAGCCCTGTAGGAGTTCTCCAGTACCTTCGCGACTTCAGAGGCTGTTGTGTTTTCAGCCTCGTAGAGGGGATAGGTTATCACCCGGGAAAGGAACCTCCTTGCACGCTCAGCACTCTCCCTGTCTATCCCAGCCCAGGTTCTCCAAAAGTCCCTTATCGAGCTGACGTATTTCCTACCGGGCATGACCCTCTCGTAAGAGTGTGCGAGATACGGCTGCTTAGTTATGCCCCTTTTCTCCCTCTCCTCCCTCAGTATTGGGAGGACGATTCTCTCACAGGTTCCGGGGGGCACGGTGGTTTCAACCAGTACGAGGGCATCATCCCTCATGTATCTCCCTATTGTTCTGCAGCCGGCTTTGAAAGCATCCAGCTCAACATACCCTGCTTCAGCTTTTCCGAAAACAGGCTTAGCAGCGTCCAGCTGTATGTCGACCACTATTACGTCAGCAAGCCCCAGCGACTCTTCGCAACCAGTAGCCATCAGGGTCTTCTTCTCGATAACAGTCCTCCTGAATATTTCAGGTATCTCAGGATCCTCCGCGCTCACGGGAGGCTTACCCGAGTTTATGTAGGGAATCTTCCAGTAGGATCTTTTCGAAGGCCTCTGGTAGCCAAGCACAAAGTATGGGGAATTCTTCGCGTCCGCGACGACTGCAGCCATGACTGCTCCGACGAAACCCAGCCCCATGACTGTAACTATCTCTCTTCCCTTAGCCCGCTGATCATCCACAAACCTGCTTATGCTTGCAAGCTCAGCCTTCAACTCCTCTCTAGTTGGAATCCTGTATTTAATCCCCTCTGGCGAAACAGAGTATTCTGACATTTCTAATCCTCCGGATGCTACTCGCCGTGTTTAAAGATTATTAAGCTTTTCCATTCGCTCCCCGGCGATTTCCACCCTTCGTCGATAATCATGCCGATAAGGCTCTCCCTGTCGATTATCGTTCTTTTCGCAAGCGAGCTGTTAACCAAGCACCTTTTCAGGATGCTGCTCCAAACTATAGCACCCCTTTCAACCCTGCTTTCCTCTATCATCGAGTTGTGTATGACACACCAGGGCTTGACGTGAACCTCCCCCCTGAAAACGATTTCTCCACTCAGAAAGGAATTGACGCCAACATAGAAGCGGACATCACTATACTCTTGTAGCCCAGGTATCTCGCTGAACGCTAGAGACCTTAACTGCTTGGTGAACTTCTTGTCAAACTTCTTTAAGCCACCCTCCTTTTCAGCAACCATCATCATGTCGCATAGAAAACGCTTAACCCTGCTCTCCACGTATATTCTTGCAGCTAGGTCCACAGTAACTCCGAAAATCTTCTCGAGCGCTTCCAGGGAAGTCCCCTCTAACACTTCTAGGCCGGCGTGGTCCAGCTCCGGGGCTTCCCTCACCGCCGCGTATGGTTCACCGTCTTTCGAACAGAACACCATATTCCTTAGAAACGCGAAGGCATCTACTTCAGCCTTAAAGATGTCACACCTCTCCACTACGGCGTTCTCACCAATATTTGAGCCAACTATAACGGAATCAATTATCCTAGTGTTTTTCCCAATGCTGACAACACCGGGGGGCAGAGCGATAATGAAGGAATTGCGTATGCGAGAACCCTCACCTATCGTCACGCTCCCCCTTACGTCAACCCTGCCTGAGAAAACAGTGCCCCTCCCAATCCTGCTCGCGTCAAAATCCTCGCCGACAGTTATTACAGCCTCACCCTCAATAAAACACCCCTTTTCCACAAGCATCCTTGCAATTCTCCTAGACTGGAGCATCGCCCCAACCCTGGCCTCACTCCTGTAATCGTATCCCTCGCCAACACCCTCCTCACCCTTAAGCAAATATATGTTAACCCTCTCCCCCTTGGAAACAGCCTCCTTAGAGACCTCCGGCAGGAAGTACTCGCCTCCAGCGTGCCTCTCTAGAACGTATACTCCAAGCGGGCTTGGACCAATCCTCCTGCACTCGCTTATTGAGAGCAGTTCCTCCTTGGATAACCCGTGTATCCTCTCACTGGGTTTTAGAGAAAAAACATCCGGGTTAGGCACCACAATCTCCGAATCACCTCTTAAAACCCGCCCATAGTTTGGCGCGTCAACATCCCTTATCACGTTAAGATAAACCTCGGCGTTCATAACCATTAGCCCCGTGTTCCTCTCCCTTATCGCGTTAAGATAGTCTGTTGAAACCCTGTAGTCCAGGAGGTTAACCTCCAGAGAGCCTATGCTCCTCCTCTGCTCCGCAGTAACCCCGATTTCATCCTGCTCCTTTATATCTAGGAACTCGTCTGACATGGGGTGGAAAAGCAGGGCCCTCCCGTCTAGCTTAACCCGTCTCTCTTCAAGCTGTTTTCTTGAAATAACTATTTTCCCCCCGGGGAGAGCCTCTCTTATGGGGTGGTATATGCAGATCTCGTCGCCAGCCTTATCAACATCCTGCTTCTTAAGGAACACGTATGACGCCCATTCGCCGTATTTCCCAGTATCAACCTCGGGAAGCCTAACCGCGATCAGCTCTCCGCTTTTAAGCATCCTGTTTATCTCTAGCGACTTCCCATCCTTAACATCCTTCTCCTCAACAATGCCTAAAACCTTCTTCGGGTACCTGACTATTCTCCCGTACATGAATGGATCACCCTTGTCGCAAGTTACTACAGTGATCTTCGCACCAGAAGACACGTGGCTCCCTATAATGTTCCTTATTTCTTCAGGAGGTACAGTAGGCACATCCCCGTAGTATATGAAAACGTATTTCACACCGCTCTCCCTAACCAGTTTCTTACCCTCCACGCTTGTTGCCGCAGCACCAGTACCCTTGTCGCCAGGATTGTCGAAAAAAATCTCAACGCCCCTCCATTTCGCCACAACCGCTTTCAAGTCCATCAGTGCCTTAAGGTCTATAAGGTCCCTTTCATCCCTGCAATCTTCAACGCTCCCCCTTACTCTTCTGCCGACTGACAGGAGAATCGACTTAACTAGGCCTGAGCGCATTATAGTTTCGAATATAGTGTCTAAATACGTTTTCCTCCAGAAGAGGTCTCTCATCGCAGGCTTCGAAATAGTGTCGGCATACGGGTCCAACCTAGTCCAGAGCGGTGTAGACCTGAAGCCTGAGCCGCCTGCAGGAACGATCGCAACAGTATTCTCCCTAATCTTTTCCTCAGACTCCTCACGCATGCTGAACCTGGTAAGAAAGAGCTTTTTTAAAGTTTGGGGAATAGGTTTTTCAAATTAGGCAAGCACCCTCGACAGGGCTAACAAGCATGATTCCGCTTTTCGGCTTGCTCTCGCCGCAATAATAGTCTCTCTCCAGCCTATCTACAATCTCATTCACAGCACCCGTATACGCGAGGACTGCGACACAACCCCCTAGGCCAGCACCAACTATCGATGCCCCCATGGTACCCGGAACTTTCAACGCGGTGTCGACGAGGAAATCAGTCTCCTCGGCTCCACACCCGTAGTAGCCTGACTGAAACTCCAGCCTAGTCTCGCCTTCAGAAAGGATAAGCCTCTCCAAGTATTCATCAGTCACCCCGACACGCCATTTCAAGCCTGACTTAACCACCCTATCCCCGTCGTGAGAAACATTCATCAGCCTTCCGAAAAGCTCCACGTCTCCGGGTAGAATCCACCGGGTTCTCCTGCTCCGTTCACACTCTGAAATCCCGAATAAGCATACTCCCCTCAAGTCATAGCCCTCCCTCGGCTCCTCATGCTCTTTAAACATCTTGTTCAACCATTCCTCTTTCTCCGGAAGGAGGCTTCTAAGCTCGCTCCTGCCTATTCTCTCAGGCAGGGATTTGACCATCCGGTATATTTCAGCAGGCTCAAAATTCTCAGGATTAATATCTCTCAAATACTCGAACCCTTTTAGCCTCGGGTTGAACTTCTTCATTAGTTCAAACCCAAACTCGTAGGTAGAAACCTTCTCGTTGAAAATACTCCTAGCCCCCGTCATCTTGCTTGCCGCGACGAAGGAGTTGCAAAGAATAATGCTGACGCCGCTTGGAAACGGTATGTAGGATATTCGGAATGGGAAGAAGCCTATGTGGCTTACGAAGCCTCTTTTCGAGAAGAGCATTGCCGCCTGGTCTCCCCATCCACCCCTGGTTCCCACGTACCATTCCCCGATGCCCGTGTATTCAACCATCTTCTCCCTCGGGATTTCAAGATCATTCAGGTTTGAAACCGTCAAGAATGTGGCGACGACTAAAGCTGACGATGAGGAAAGCCCTGCGGACCGAGGTATGTCACCGTAGCAGACAATGTTCGCCCCCAGCAATCTTCTCCCGTGTGAACCCTCCCTGGTGTAAACATTCTGCAAGTAGCATACTGACTTAACGTAGTTTATCCAGGATTTCCTCTCCCTCTCCGGCTTCTTCTCGAGGTTTTCCTGAGTCCATCTCCTCCATTCATCCAGCGTAGATATTTTCTTGCCGGGTAATTCCTCTCCTATTTCAAATTTTCCGGATTCAAACTTCTCCTCCGCATTATGAATCTCAATGCAGGAGTCCCCTCTCCCCTCGGCAACCATTATGACTTCCCTAGGAATCACTATCGGGTTTACGAACCCACCCCTGTGATCCACGTGCCTACCCATCATGTTCACCCTACCCGGGGCCCTGACTATAATCACCTTTCTTTCGAAACCATATGTTTCACCAAACGTCTTCAGCACCTTCAGAACCACTCTTCTCCTTTCTTCAACGAAATCCGGCCCATATATCTCTGCCAGCCTACTTGCTCCGGGACCGGAGCTGATGAAATCAATCCAAGAGGAAACAGTTTTCATCATCACGCTGAAACCATTCCTCTGAATTCGTATTTAAGCGTTGAATCATGGTTCACGAACCCTTAAATATCTATTAAGGGTGTGGGAAAGTATGCTGGTCAAGGTGGCAGTCTATGGATTAGGGCCAATCGGAATGCTTATAGCTAGAAAAGTTTTGGAGATAAAGAGCCTTGAATTGGTGGCAGCTTTCGAGGTCGATGATTCTAAAATAGGCAGGGATGTGGGCGAAGTGATTGGGGTTAACAGTAGGATTGGCATCACTGTTTCAAGAGAGTCCGAAGCGGCTGAAATACTGAGGAGGAGCGGAGCCGATATTGTGCTCCACGCGACCTCTTCGCATTTGGACAAAATTTATCCGCAGATAGTTAAGTGTATAGAAGCCGGGACGGATTTAATCTCGACTTCAGAAACACTGGCTAACCCCTGGTATCGTTATCCTAAGCTGGCCTCAGAAATAGACAGAATGGCTAGGGAAAACGATGTTTCAATCATAGGTGCTGGCGTAAACCCTGGGTTTTTTTTCGACGCCCTGCCCATACTCATGACACTGGTATGCACAAGAATAAACCGTTTAAGAGTCATAAGGTCCTTAGACGCGGGGAAAAGAAGACTCTCCTTCCAAAAGAAGTACGGTCTTGCCTTAAGCGTCGAGGAGTTCACGCGTAAAATAGAGAGCGGCGAGATAACGGCGCATGTAGGTTATGGTGAATCCGTTGACCTGATCGCATCCGCCCTCGGGGTAAACCTGACTAGGATAGTTGAAAAACAGGAGCCAATAGTCTCGACGAAACAGTTGAAAACGCAATACTTTGAAATAATGCCGGGAAGAGTCTCGGGAGTGCACGGCTACGGAATCGGCTATGCCGGGGAAAAAGAGCTCGTCAGGGTTGAGCTTCTAGCTGAAGCAGGTGGAGAGGAGTTTGAAGAAGTAGTGGTAGAGGGGGAGCCACCGGTCAAGTGGAGGAGCACAGGTATTGCAGGCGACACTGCTACTGCCGCAGTAATAGTAAACCTTATCCCTAAAGTTTTAGGGGCGAGAACAGGCTTGCTCAGAATAACGGATATCCCTCTGCCATCAGCCTTCTTAGATTTAAAAGGCGGTTAACCGCTTAAGATCAGGAAAGATGAGCTACTGGGAAAGAACGAGAGCCTCCAGAGAGCTTTTTGAAAAAGCAAAGAAACATATTCCAGGCGGGTCGGCATACTCCATAAGGTATTTCGAGCCCTATCCTTTTTACGTCAGGCGGGCTGAAGGCAGCAGGGTCTGGGATGTCGACGGCAATGAATACATCGACTTTTGGATGGTTCATTTCGCAGCCGTCCTTGGACACGGTTATAGGCCTGTAATCGAAGCTGCAAGGGAACAGCTTGAACACGGTGCACACTTCGGATGGTGCAACGAATGGGAGGCGAAGTGGGCGGAGGCAGTGTGCAGATGGTTCAATATGGATATGGCTAAGCCGGCGAACAGTGGGACGGAGGCAAACATGTATGCTGTCAGACTTGCTAGAGCCTACACTGGAAGAAGAAAGATCGGGAAGATGGAGGGGGGATGGCATGGAGGATACGACGGGCTGCACAAGGCGGTTAACTATCCCTATGATAAGCCATCCTCCTTAGGCTTAGCCAGCGTTGAAAACATTGTTCCGCTTCCATTCAACGATCTTGAGGCAACGATAAGAATAGCTGAGCATGAGGATCTGGCTGGCATAATCTTGGAACCGGTTCTCGGATCCGCAGGAGTTATTCCGGCGAGCGAAGAATACTTGATAGGCCTCAGGGAATTCTGCAGTAGAAGTAACATAGTGTTAATATTCGACGAGGTTATAACTGGATTTAGGCATCCCGGCGGTATGCAGAATTATTTCAAAGTCAAGCCGGACATAATAACAATAGGTAAAACGGCCGGCGGGCAGTATTTCGCTGGAGCAGGAGGGATATGTGGATACAGAGAAATAATGAGTCTACTAGACCAGATCGATAGGCCGGAGTTCTGGAGACGGTCGTTCCACGGTGGAACCTACGTCGGCAACGCTCTGACGATGCGCGCCGGATACGTTACAATAAGCGAGCTCGAGAAGAGGAGTGATGAAATATATCCCTATATTAATTCTCTCGCAGAATACGGGAGGAAGAGGATTAGAGAGACCCTTGAGGAAACAGGGTTTGAAGCATACGTTACCGGATTACTATCCATGTTCGGGCTGCATTTTACAAAAGAGAAGCCGGTTAACGGTTTGACAGCGGAGAGAACTAAGAACAGGGAATTGGGTAGAAAATTATTCTACCACATGCTTCAGAAGGGCATAGTGTATCTAAGACCCGAGACCCCGCATTTCGCCTTGTCAACGGCTCACAGGAAGGACGAGGTGGAAAGACTCGCGAAGGAGCTGGAGGATTTCATTAAAAAATCAGATTGGAAGAAACTTTTATAGTTCGCAAAACCGTTCCTACAGTATTCCCATGAGCTGAAACTGTTAAGTCAAGGATTCTTAATGGCTTCTGCAAGCCTCTATAAAATCCTTGGAGGTTGTTGACCAAGCATACTTAGTCTCAATCTCTTGAACAAATATTCTTGTCGCCAGCTGCTGGTCAACAGTATCGTGAGCCTCAATTGCTGCAGTACAATCCCTTAAAAGGATCACGTTATAACCCATTTCGCTTACAGCCCTAACCCCATAATCCCTATGTTGCAGACACATGTTGGTAGCGAAGCCGGCGTAGAAGAGATGGAGTTTCCTAAGCCTCTTAAGTATCTTATGCAATTGTCTTCCAGACCTGACCACGTAATCCTCCGGCTTAGGAGTCAGAGGCTCAGCTATCATTAGTTTCTCCCTGTATACTTCCTCCCAAGCCTCACGCGGCGGTGAAAAAACCCTTTTGAACACAGAATAACCTTCCCTCCGCTCTACAAACTCCCTAGGAGGCCATTCAGGGTCTATCGAGGCGTATACAGGGAATCTTTCCTCATCCCCCTTTTCGAAGAATCTGGATGATTGAGAGTATTTTTCAGCCACGTTCGACGAGGGAGCGTGTATCACTGTCACACCGGTTTCTCTAGCAGCCTCTACCGCTGGAACGATCTTTTCCTCTATTATTTTTCTCGACCTTGAGAGATAGCTTTCACAGTAATGAATGCTCCAACAGTCCACCAAGATTAAAGCGCTTTCGACAACAGGTATTTCAAGCAGTTCCTCAAAATAATGAAAATCTTTCTCTAGACACCCGTAGGGCTTCCCTTCAAGATAAAGCCGATAGTATCTTGCAGGTATCTTTAACACTGTTTTTTGCATAACGATGTCTTAAGCAGCTGGTTTAAATCCTTTTCCAACAGGTTGAACGTGACCGTTTAAACTGCCCATGGCGAAGGATTCTCAGGTAAGAACTGGAAAAAGCTTAAGACCATCCATAATTGTTTCTATTAAGATGAAGGCTGATTCAAAACTGATTAATATAGATGGATCTGTATTGTTGGTTGTCGACATGCAGGAGAAGCTGGTTCCCCTAATGAGTAGGAGGGAAGAGATCTTGAGAAACATTTTGAAACTGATACGTTTCTGCAAAAAGTGTGAAATACCCATCATACTGACTGAGCAGTATCCCAAGGGGCTTGGAAGAACTATTCGTGAAATAAGGAGCGAGCTAAGGGATATTAAGCCTATTGAGAAGACAAGCTTCAGCTGTTTTGGGTCTCAAGAATTCAGGGACACTGTCAGAAATATGAGGGTAAACACGTTAATAATTGTAGGAATAGAGGCGCATGTCTGCATAATGCAGACGGCGCTTGAAACCCCTAGCAAAATAAGAACCTGCGTCGTGGCTGACGCAGTTTCCTCCCGCAAAATTGAAAACGTTGATCTCGCTCTACAGAGGATGAGGGATGCTGGAATCATAATTTCTTCAACAGAAATGTTGATGTACGAATTGTTAAGAGACTCGAAGAAAAGAATATTCAGGGAAGTAAGGGAGCTCTTAAGAACATGAGGCCTAATCTTCACAGTCCAGAAATTTTGATCAAGCCGCATCCCCAATAATCTTTTTAATTAGCGGATAATTTTTCGAATAGTGATGCGTAAGGATAAAAGGCTGGTAGTTGATGCGAACACTGTCTTCGGGTCATATCCGAAGAGGAAAATAGACGCTTCGCTTAAAAACCTGCTCAAGACCCTGGATCTTCACGGGATTGAAAAAGTCCTAACAGCTTCTCTGAAAGGGGCTTTCTACAGCTATGAGGAGGGAAATGAGGAAACCCTTAAAGCATGCTACACGGATAAGAGGCTTATTCCTCTAGCTACAGTCAACCCTAGAAGGTTTCCGGGAGGGGGGAGGGAGATTGAAAACCTGGTTGAACAGGGTTTCAAAGGGCTCAGGCTTTTCAGGGAGTTTCAAGGCTACCCGCTGGACTACTCCCCCGTAATCGAGATCGCTGAAAGCATGAAGGGACTAGGAGTGCCACTCTTATTTCCCTGCAATGAATACGGGTGTATAACCCTTCTCTCGAGGCTTACTGCAGATAAGGATTATCCCGTGATAATTCTTGGATGCACGTACTCTCTTCTAAGCGAGTTCATAGTTTCAGCCAGGAGGAATAGGAACCTGTATGTTGAAACCCGTCTTCTAGCCTCTAGTGACGCAGTCGAGGTTCTTGTTGAGAAAGTTGGCGCCAGCAGGCTCATATTCGGCTCCGGAATACTTCTCGAGTACTTTAATGCCTCCTACAGGATGATTGAATCGGCCGGAATCAGTGAGGAAGACAAGGATTTGATTCTCGGTGGAAACATTCTCAGGATTGTCAAGGAGGCTTGTTGACTTGACCATAGTCGATGCGCATGCTCACTATGGGGAATGGTTCTTCCCAATCTACAGGTCGAAGAAGAAGGATATAGAGGAGTTGATGAATCGCCACGGTATTGAGGCGATTATTCTATCCTCAAGTAAAGCAATAACCTACGACATGACGGAGGGAAACATGGATTTAAGCAGGATCCTTGATTCAAACAAAGGGGTATACGGCTACGTGTACGTTAACCCGAATTATCCAGAGCTCTCTAAGGCCGAGGTAAAGAAGTATCTCGGCAATCCGCTTTTCAAAGGCGTAGGCGAAATACATCCGGATTACTCAGGGGTTTCAGCAGACTCTGAGGACAGTATCTCGGTGATAAGCGAAGCAGCGGAATACCGAAAGCCGTTTCTAATACATACTTACAGTTTGGACAACGTGAGGGCGCTTATCGAACTCGTTAAAAGATTTCCTGACAATATATTCATAGCTGGACACATGGGTGGAACAGTCGCATCTGGAACCGGGTTAAGCTGGAGGAGGGCGATTGCTGCAGCTAAAGAGTATTCAAACCTTTATTTAGAGATATGCATGACGCTTTTTGAAAAGGGGAAGCTCGAGGAAGCTGTCGACAAGGCGGGTGCTGAAAAAATCATGTTCGGCAGCGACTTAACACTTTTAAACCCTGCTCACACGATCGGAATGGTTATGGATTCTGAGATCTCGGAAAACGATAAAGAAAAAATATTCTATTTAAACGCTAAGAGGGTTTTCAGAATTTAGGATTTGCCCTATAATAGCTGGCCACCTTGCTTATAGCCTTAAATATGTCGTTAATATCCTCATCCGTGTAAAACTCGTTCACAGGAATAGTTATTATCTCTCTAAGAACCTTCTCAGCATTGGGGCAGTCTCCCTCACTGTACTGGACCCTCCTGTTGTAGCGTGGGCAGTCAAACGGGCAGTGTGAGGAACCGTACGTAGCCTGTTCTTTAAGAATGCTGAACATGTAGAGCGGCCTCTTAATGTATCCGGTGAAAGCAGGTATCCCCTCCGCTGAAACAGCTTTAGCAAACTCCTCCGGAGTAACCCTGATGACTTCAGGGTTGATCGTCATAGGGTAAAGCCAGTATGAGTGCTTCGACCCAGGAAGGGTTTTTGGCGGGTTCACGCCTTCAACCTCGCTTAAAAGCTTCGTTAAAGTATCCCCCACCCTTCTCCTGCTAGCAACTATATTCTGCACCTTGCGCAGCTGGGCGAGCGCTACGGCCCCCTGGAGTTCAGTCATCCTGTAATTCATAGCTAGGAAAAGATACCCCCTGTCTCCAGCCTGATCCCTGGGCCAAGCCTTGTCCGCGAATAGACGCGCCCTCTCAGCAAGCTTATCAACATTCGTAATAGTTATTCCACCGTCTCCACAAGTCATCTGCTTCGACTGCTGGAGGCTGAAGCAGCCCAGATCACCCATTGTCCCTGCCAGCCTACCCTTATACTCGGCCAAGTGGGCTTGAGAAGCATCTTCAATCAAATAAAGCCCGTGCTCCCTACAGATTTTAACAAGCGGGTCCATGTCGCAACATTGGCCGAATAGGTGTATAGCGATGACTGCAACAGTCCTATCGGTTATTTTTCTCTCCACGTCTTCGGGATCCAACCCGTAGGTTTCAGGGTCAATATCGGCGAAAACAGGTATGCAGTTCTGCCAGAGAATTGGAACTATGCTTCCAATGTCGCTTATGGGGCCAGTGATTATCTCGGAGCAGGGTTCAGGGTTAATCGCCCCCAGAGCAACATGGATCGAGGCTGTTCCAGAAGTCGAGGCAACACCATGCTTAACCCCGTATAGCTTTGCAAACTCCTTTTCAAAGTCTGAAACCTTTATCCCGCCAACCCTGTTTAAATTACCGGACCAGATTACATCAACAAGCTCCTTCATCTCCTCGCCTCCAATATCCCTCCTGCTCGGAAGCTCTTTCAACCTAGTTCTCGGACCACCATTAATAGCTAACTCTTCCAACCTAAACTACTTTCCTCTCCCTGATTCTATTAAAGGTTTCTAGACGCGAAATCTTTATTAATCGATATGCTTCGGAGCCCGAAGCATGGTGACAAAGAAAGAATACTTCGACTTTATCAACAAGTATTATGAGGAACTATTAAGGAATTACGAAAATTCTTTGAAAGAATGGGAGAAAAGGATGGAAACCGCTAATTCCATCGACCCGCCTATGGTTCCGGTTGCACGCGCTCTCGTCGAAGGCTTTCTCTACCATGTTACGGGAAACAAGGAATATGCTGAAAAAGCCAGGGAAGCAATGCTAACTTATCAGAAGCTACCCGACATGGTTCCGAACCATTTGAGAAGAATGCCCAAATATGCTAAAGGTATTCGCCCAATGTTGAACTGGTTCGGAGGAGTTACCCTTTTCCTACGAGCCTATGAATTCATACTGGATAGTGGGGTTATAGGATTGGAGGATAGGGAGGTATTTAAGCAGATAGTTGGAAACAGTCTTGAACCATTCTTCTCCTTCCCAGAGTGGGGACCGCATAACCGTGCGATTAAAAGGGGATTAGCATTAACCTATGCTGCAAAAATATTCCCAGACCATCCTGATGCTTCGAAATGGAGCAAGCTTGGAAAACTCATGGTGGAACCGAGTCTAAAACACTGGTCGCTTGAAGACAGTGAGCTCTATATCCCGATCTGGCTTTCAGACCTACTTCTGTATCTGGATGTTACTGGAGACCGTGAAGTACTCGACTCACCCATCATGAAGTACTATTTTCACTATTTTACATACTTGCTCTGTCCACTCGGAATGATCCCGGATTTCGGCGATGCGACATGGGGTGCAAACGCCGAACTGTATTTAGCGATCCTGGAGAAAGGAGCCAGCGTGTACAGGGACCCCTATATGAAGTATGCTGCGGACAGAATCTTCAGGTTCGCCGTTAAGGAGAAAAGGCTAGGCGTCTACACTATATTCGCATACCTTTGGTCAGACGACAATGTTGAAGCTAAGGTCCCGGCGTCCAGCAGCCAGGAAGTTCTGGACGAGGTTATCGGTAAGAAGATTGTTTTCAGAGAAGGCTGGGACGAGAACACAACCTACATGCTTCTCAACTATATGGATGAGGGAGATATCGGATGGTATTACAAGGAGCATTTGCGTAATACCCTCGTAGTAACCGCCGAGAAGATGCATCATGGTCATGCCGATGAAAACTCTATCGTCACCCTCATTAAAAATGGGGCTTTCCTGCTTCACGACGGGGGTTACCGTGAGGCTCTGCCGAACGGGGCCTACCGGGCTGACGTCTACCATAATCGCATAGTTGTTCGCCCCGGAAAACCATCGCGCCAAAAGCTTTTCGAATTTCTTCACGATAAAGGGGTTTACCAGCCTGTTAGAACTAGGAGGGTTCATTTCAAAACATTCCGAGACGTTGATGTGAGCAGGAGTGAAGTGACAGATGATAAGAATGGGTATCATTGGGACAGGGTTATAACATACGTGAAGGATTTGAAAGCATTCGTAATCCATGACGGAGTAAGGCTTCTAAAAGATGGCGAGTTCACAATCAGCAACCTACTATGGACCCAGAACATTCATGCTTATGAAGAAGAGTTCTTCGACACTTCGATCGATTTAATAGGGATGGTTGGAGCCATGAACAAACCGAATATAACTCTAGACGAGAGAAAACTTCTCGCATGGCCCAATAGGAAGGGAGAGAGGCTTTTAATCTATTTCCACCCTGACGGGAACAAGACGCAAGGGGTTGACGAGGCCATGCGATGCTATCTTCCTGAGAAATGTATCTACCAGACTTATTCTAATCGCTTCAAAAAAGGAGAATACGCCTCCTTCACAACTTTCCTATGGCCCCACAGGGAGGATGAGGCTATTGACGCTATGCTCGGGAAACTTAAGCGGGTCAAAGTGGACAAGTATCCGAACGCCACCGCTATAAGAATAGAACAGCCCAACGGGACAGCATACGTATGCGTTAAGCACGACCTCTCCATCGGGCTAGTTAGACCCGAGGTTAGACCAATCTACACGTATGAAGCCGGGGAAGTTCGATACGACGAATTTGCAACTGATGCAGCCTATCTCTATGCGAGGCTTAATGGTAACCTGCTAAAATACGCTTTCATAGATGGGATGAAGCTTCGGTTCAGAAACAGAACGATATTCTCTTCTGAAGAGCCGAGTGTTATCGACCTTACTCACCGGCCAGACATTGACCGCAAAGGAACTTTTAAGACTGAGAAGGAATACTGGGAGTTCGAGCTTAAAACGAAGTGGGATTCCTGGGAAGACGAGACTAGTGTTTGAAACACTGAAAACATTAACCATGGCTAAACCCAGCATATTGACTCTTCAATAACAGGTAAACCTAAAGTCATACGGCCCTTTAGAAGCTCGCCACACCGGGCTTCTAAAAACATATATGCAGGTCTCAGGTGCCTTGTTTTAAAATGGCTTTGACACCGCGGGAAAGAGTGTTGATGGCTCTTAAGCATAAAGAAGCCGACAGGATTCCGATACATGATAGCCCCTGGGGTGCTACTGTCGACAGGTGGAGGAGTGAAGGCCTACCCTCAGGCGTTTCACCCGCCGACTATTTTGGCTATGAGATAGCCGGGTTCTCAGCAGACACTACACCACAGCTTCCCGTTGAGGTAATCAGGGAGGATGAAGAGTACATAGTTGAAAAAGATTCTTACGGAGGGGTTAGGAGAAACCATAGAGATAGGTCAACCACTCCAGAGATAATAGATTACCCCTGTAAGAGCAGGGCTGACTGGGAGAAGCTTAAGCCCCGGCTTCAGCCGAGCGACTGGAGGGTTGACTGGGTTTCGACTTTCAACAATTACCATTACCAGAGGAGCCTAGGCAGGTTCATAACTTATAACGCGGCTGTAGGATACGATAAGATTCAGAACTATGTCGCTACGACAAGGCTTTTGAAAGCAGTCATAATGGAGCCAGACTGGGTGGTTGACATGTATTGGACAGACGCTAAGCTTGCAATGGAAATGTGTGAAAGAATGATGAGGGCAGGGTTAAAGTTTGACGGAGCATTCCTCTTCTGCGACCTGGGTTATAAGAACGGCCTATTATTCTCTCCGAAACACTATGAGCAGCAGCTTCACCCTGTTTTTAAAGAGCTCTGCAGGTTTTTCCACAGTAGAGACATGCCGGTCCTGCTTCACAGCTGCGGAAGGGTTAAGGACCTAATACCCTTCTTCGTAGAGGAGGGTATTGACTGCTTGCAGCCGCTTGAAGTAAAGGCAGGCATGGACCTCGTCGAGCTTAAGGAGCGATACGGCGATAAGCTTTGCTTCATGGGGGGAATAGATGTGAGGCTGATGGCTTTAGACGACTCTACTCTACTTGAGGAGGAGATAAAACGGAAAATATCCTTCGCGAAGCAGGGTGGAGGATACATTTACCACTCTGACCACTCGATACCGAAAAACGTTAGCTTCGCAAACTACAGGAGAGTCATAGAGCTGGTTAAGAAGTATGGAGCATACGCTTAGAAAGCTTCTGTATTAAAGCGAGTCAGACGATTTAAATCTAGAAGATTCTTGCTTTCCCTAAAGTGCTTCCGACGCAGCCGGCAGGTTTCCCCTCATCCACGGGTTTCCCCTCGCCTCCTCAAGCGTCTTCAGGTAGAGAGCCCTAGTTCTCTCGGCAATAGACCTCCAATCATATGTCTCAGTAACTTTTTTAAAAGCATTATGCTTTAAACGCTCCGCCGCGTCAGGATTATCCAGCAAGTAAGAGATCGCGCGGGACAACGAGTCTGAATTGTTAGCCTCCACCTTCAGGCCGTTTACATTATTCTCAACTATCTCCGAGAGGCCCCCTACATTGGAAACTATCACTGGAACCCCGGAAGCCATCGCCTCTAAAGCCACTATGCCAAAAGGCTCGTATAGGCTTGGGAATACGGCTACTGAAGCACACTTGTAGAGCCGTCTAAGAGTCTCGTCATCCACATAGCCGGTGAAATGCACCTTGGGAAAAATGCTTAATTGTCCCGCAATCCGCATCAGCTCCTCTTTATAATACCCTTCTCCAACCACAACCAGTTTGGCTTCGGGATGAGAATTCAGCACACTCGGCATCGCGCCTAAGAGCACGTTTACCCCTTTCTCCGGGACAAGCCTCCCAACATAAAGAATAATCTTCTCCTTTTCTGCAGCGTATCGCGACCTGAAGTCTCTCACGCAGGAATAGCCGTTAAACTGATTTCTATCCACACCATTCGGTATCACCAGTATCTTGTCGGGAGGCGTGTTGAAGAACCTCACCACTTCCTCCTTCATGTAACTACTGCAGCAAACCACCTTCCAAGACTCGTAGGTCAGCCACCATTCTATCTGGTGTATCATTCTTTGGTAATCAGTGTGTAACCCGCGCCGCCTGCCCTGTTCGGTTGAATGTATTGTGGATATGAGTGGGACTCTGCACAGGTGTTTTATCGATATCGCTGGTTTAGCAACAAGCCAGTCGTGCGCGTGAACAATGTCGACACGGCCCCACTCTTTAACTGTTTTTACAGCCTCGCGCTCCATATTGATGTTCATAAGGAGAACCCAGGATGCGAAATCCGACGTCGGCGCAGTGTAGGATTCAACCCTTTTCACAGTCATGTTTCCAAGCCTCTCTGTCTCAGGAGCCCCTGGATAATTACACGTGAGCAAGATTATTTCTACACCAATGTTCCGCAGCTCCTCCGTAAGATGCTTGACGTGAGTAGCTAATCCCCCGATTACCCTGGGAGGGTACTCCCAAGACAACATAAGAACCCTTAGCCTATCCATGCCTCTCAGAAACCTCCTCGTAAACCCTAATTAATTCTTCAACAGCATTCATACTGTTAAAATCCACTAGGTGCAGCTTTTTAACACACCAGGGATATAATGCTCTAATCATACTGTAGGTTGCTGCCGAGTGTGCCACGATGCGGTCTGCAAGACTCGCAGAGAAAGATTCAACCCACTTAATAGTCTGGCCTAGGAGGGAGAGATTAGAATGAGACCTGAGCTCCTCTAGAGACAGGAAACTTTGCACGTAAGGGGGTGGAACAGCCTCCCTTAATGAAATCAACGGCAGGGCAGAACTCCATTCAAAAGCATGAATTATATCAAGACCAGGCTGCTCCCACAGCAGGTCAGCCAGTATTCTAGTGTACTCGCAGCTTAGGCTTGATGCCCAAGTAAAAGGGTTAACGTGGGACGAGACCTTGTTGGAAACATAGTATACCTTTATGCCGCTCTTTATCTCAAACCCGCTCCTCCAGTCGTCGAAAGCCACAACATTAACTTCAAACCCCTTATTCGAAAGAGACCTTGCGATAAAACTAACAATGTTCGAGAGCTCGCCTACTACGCGAGGAGGGAATTCAGTAGTAAGTAGAACAATCCTCAACGCTACGTATCACGAGAATAGGGATTCTATCTTTATCAGGCCTAGACCCGTCAAATGAAACTTCTTCTTACCAACCCTGTCCTGAAGAGATGCTACGTAGCCCCTACTAACAAGGTCGAACAGCCTATGAATCAATTCCTCTGGCTTTATCATAAGGATCTTAGCAACATCCTCAGCTTCCACGGCTTTCCCAGGGTCTACTGCCGCCAAGTTATGAAGCTGCAGAAGTATCTTTACATCAGTATCCTCGTAAGCACCTGGTTCAGCCATCCACACTATGTTTACTTCAGGCGTTCTATTTAAGCTTAAATAAAATCCTCTCACCCCGTATTAAGGATGAAAGGAGTAGTATTGTGCTTCGAAGCCCATCAACCTTACAGGATAAGGCAAAGGATAGTTGAGCAGATAGCTTCAAAGCAAATAGTAAGGTTCAGAGACCTCGAGAAGATATATTTTGACGATGAGCTTAACAAACAGATATTCAAGAGGGTTTCTGAAAGATGCTATCTGCCGGCTAGTGAAGTCTTGATCGACATTATTGAGAGGCAGAAGTCTGACGATAGGGGGCTCAGGGTTGCTTTCAGCCTGAGCGGGCTCTTCATAGAGCAGGCTAGAAAATACGATGAAAGAGTGCTTCAAGCCTTTAGGGACCTCTCGGACACGGGTAGAGTTGAATTTTTAGCGCAGACCTATTACCACTCGCTCGTAAGCCTCTACTCGGAGGAGAGGCCCGAGTTTATAGAGCAGGTTAGGAAGCATGTGAATGCTGTAGGCGAGGAATTTAATCAGAAACCCGCCGTCTTCGAAAACACTGAGCTTATCTATAATAATTCCATAGCCAGAACGGTTGAAAAAATGGGTTTTAAGGCTATTTTCACCGAAGGCGTTGAAAGAATTCTTGGCTGGAGGTCTCCGAACTACGTTTATTCTCCGAAAGGAGCCTCCAGCTTGAGGCTGCTGCTTAGAAACTACAGGCTCACCGACGACATAGGCTTCAGGTTTTCATCAACCAGGTGGGAACAGTATCCTTTGACCGCTGAAAAATACGCGTCCTGGCTTGCCGCCACACCTGGAGACTGTATCAACATATTCATGGACTATGAGACTTTCGGGGAACACCATTGGAGGGAGACCGGCATATTCGATTTTCTGAGAGCCCTGCCCGAGAAAGTACTCGAACACGAAAACCTTTCTTTCATGCTTCCAAGCGAGGTAGTGGAACGTTTCGACGCAAAGGACGAGATAGATGTTTTCGAGCTTGGCGGAACCGTGTCTTGGGCTGACGAGGAAAAGGATTTGACGGCATGGCTGCAGAACCCGATGCAAATCTTTCTTTTTGAAAGAATTAAGGCTTTGGAGCCCCTAGTAAAGGCTGTTGGAGACAATGATGCTCTAGAGCTGTGGAGAAGGTTTACAACTAGCGACTATTACTATTATTTAAGCACTAAAACAGGGGGAGCTGGCGAAGTCCACAGCTATTTTAACCCATACCCTAATCCGTTGAACGCGTACAACAATATGATGGAAGCGCTGCTTGACTTTGAACTCAGAGTCCGAAGAGCTTACAACAGGAAAAGCCAGGATAAGAAGGCCGTGTCTTAAACATTGTTAGACGCGTGAAGAGCTTGACGCAGTTGAAAAGCAGCCTCCTCAGGCGCTACGATGTTTATAAACGCGCCGGACCCGAGTTCGAAGCCGGCGTGTACAGCAACACGCGGATACACCTCAATATGCCAGTGAAAATCCCTGTAACCCACAGGCCTCGAATGAAAAACAATGTTGAATGAAAAATTGCCCAACACCATTTTGTAGGCGGAAAAAAGCTCTTTAAAGATTAGAGCGAGACCACTGATCTCCTCCAAGCGGGAGTCAAGGAAAGAACCGGTATGACGCTTCGGCACAATCCAAGACTCATACGGGAAGATGCTTGCAAAAGGAGTTATAACCTTAAAGCGTTCGCCAGCCGACACAAGCCGACCGCCTTCCTGAGCCTCTTTGATCAACGCGCAAAAATAGCATTCACCATGAACCCGTGTAATCCTTGAGAAAGATTCTAACTCTTTTGAGACTAAAGGAGGAACAAATGAGCCGCCTATAATCTGGTAATGAGGATGCGTGATGGAGGCTCCAGCCTCCCTACCGTGATTCTTGAAAATAGCAACATGCTTAACATTCTCGTCAAACTCCATGAATCTCCCCCTGTCGAGTAGTGCTAGTAGAGGCAGCTCAATGCTTCTGGGCTCAGCTGTCTCATAGCTCCAGAAGTGATTTGGATTCTCGACAACAACCTCGTGGTAACCATACGGGTTGAAGCATCCTGCCCCGGAGGATCCTATCTTAGTGCTAAGCGCGGGAAACATGTTGGGAAAAACTCTAACAGACCAGTCGCTTCTCCTATGCCCATTCTCGTCAAAGGTCTTCAGAACGCTTTGAACACCCTCTGAAACGTATAGAAGACTTGCCTTAGGAGTCTTGTCCTCGCGACCGGGGCAGAACGGACACTCCTTACCATCCTCTTTGAATTCCTCACGGTAGAAGTGAGGCCTTTTCCGTCTTCCTCTCGCAACTATAACAATCCTGCCGGTGAAATCGTCGAACCTTACCTCGCTCTCCACCTCGCCGGAAGGCGGGTTAATCATAATGAATACGTCGCTGGACGACTACATAAATCTTGAGAAGTTAAAAACATATAAAGGATAATTGCACGTTTAGTGAAGAATACCCCTATGAAGATAGCATTCATGGTGTACGAATACCCACCGTATCTCGTGGGGGGGCTTGGAACATACGCGCAGTACATTACAAAGGAGTTTGTTAAGCTTGGGCACGATGTTACTGTTTTCACCATGCACAGGGGGGCAACTCAATTGAGAGAAATAACGGGAGGCGTTGAAATCAGGAGATACCCGACGGTGGATGCGAGCGACGTTTTCGCCCCTATAGTGACGGAGGATTTGAAGCACTGGGGAACCTACATAAGGTTCTTCAGCGATATTTTCATCTACAACGTGATGACTGCGTCAGACCTTGTTGCAGAGATTAGGGAGACCAAAATCGACGTAATCTCGTTTCACGATTGGTTGAGCTGCATAGGGGCGTTGATATCGAGAAAACACACGACCATACCAATGGTTTTCCACGTGCATTCAACAGAATGGGGTAGGACTGGAAACGGCTCCCAAGTAATAAAATACTTAGAGGAGAAGGCTGCTTCAACGGCGGAAAGGATAATTACAGTAAGCTACGCGATGAAAGAGGATCTGGTTAAACACGGTTGGCCTGAGGATAAGATAAGCGTAGTCTGGAACGGTGTGGACGCTAACGTTTACAATCCTGATAAATGCAGGCCCGAAGACATAGAGGCAGTTAGAAGGAAGTATAACATAAGCAGGGAAGAGAACATGCTGCTCTTCATAGGCAGGTTGACCTGGGTTAAGGGCGTTAGAAACCTGATTCAAGCAATGCCCCTGATCCTCAAGGAGCACCCCAACACGAAGCTGGTGATACTGGGAAGAGGAGAAGAGCAGAAGGACATTGAAGAGTTGACGAGCCGGCTGGGGCTTTCAAACAATGTTTACTACAGGTATGAGTTTATACCGGAGAACGAACGCATCCTGCATTACGCGGCAGCAGACCTGTGCGTTTTTCCAAGCATCTACGAGCCGTTTGGAATAGTTTCGCTCGAAGCGATGGCGATGAAGAAGCCGATCGTCGTTGGCGCGAGTGGAGTATGCGGGTTCAGGGAGCAAGTGATAAGCAGCGGGCCGGACCAAAACGGTGTCCACATAAATGGTAATGATCCTGTAGACATAGCGTGGGGCGTCAACCTAATACTGTCTGATAAAGATAAAGCGCTTAAGATGGGTGAAAACGGCAGGAAGAGGGTTTTAAACTACTTCACCTGGGACAAGGTGGCTCAACAAACGATTAAGATATATGAATCGCTCGTAAAATAAATAACTGTCAAAATATGCTTGGATGGAAACAGGTTCTTACTCCGCCATTCTGACAACATCTTCATAGGTCTGGAGAAACTTATTCTTATAGGTCATTCCCGGAGGAAGAGTTAGACCCGGGTTTACCCTTGTGTTTATAAGCCTACAACCCTCACGTATCCGGACTGAGTTTCCAATCGTTGAGAAAGACTCTACGAGGGCAGGTTTTTCTTTAGAAGATTCAACGATTACTTTTCTCCCTATAATGCTATCAGATATGCCAGCATAATCACCTATCTTTGCCGCGTCCATAATCGCTGACCTCTCGATGACCGCGTGCTCACCTATAATGCAGAAGTTGTCTATTGAAGAATCCATTATCTTGGAATAGTCACCTATTCTAGTATGCCTACCTATTAAGACAGCATCCTCTAAACCGAGCTTGTTTTCATTATATTTTCTCACGATTTCCTCCCTCCTTCTTATAGATTCCTCACTATACCCCTGGACCCAGATATTCTTCCCGGGTACGATCCTTTCCTCAGTTATCCTGATATCTAATGCACCCTTGAGAACGTTAAGCATCGCTTCCAGATATTTCTCTGGAGAGCCAACGTCGAACCAAATTGGGATTTCATAGCCGTAAACTGGAAAACCCTTATCCACTAGATACGGAATCAGGTCGTATCCGAAATCAAGCCTCTCCCTCTCATTTCTAATCCTCATCACCTCTTCTCCATTCACTATACTTCTTAGTTCTGGTGACAAGAGGTATATTCCTGCATTCGCAAGGTTGCTGGGTGCCTGATTGGGCTGAGGCTTTTCCACGAACCGCTTGATCCTCATATCAGGGTCAACATCGGCAACACCGTATTCTTCCACGTTCTTCACTCTTATTAATGCGATGCTCATCAAAGCGTTTCTCTCTTCATGTTTCCTAATAAAATCATTCAGATCGAAGCTGAAAAGGTTGTCACCCTGAACAACGATCACAGGCTTACGAATATCGTAATACTCCATGTTTATCCTATATGAATCAGCGCTTCCAGCATCATCCAGATTAGGCTGGTGTTTAATGTGAATCCTTGGTTCAATCCTATACTTGGCCGAGAATCCTATCCCCTCCCCATACTGGTCGAAAAGATTAGAATAATTCGTATAACCCATTTCCCCGAATATGAAGTTCCTAACACCCTGCTCAGCCAAAGCAATCATCGAAAACTCTATCAGGGGCCTGTTGAGAAATCTTACACAGGGCTTAGAAACATCGTGGGACAGCGGCCTCAGCCTTTTAGCTTGACCACCTACCGGTATGAAACACACCAAGTCCTGAATCTTCATACACCAGATACGAAACGAAGAAGAAACATTTATTCTTAACGGCGATAGAAAGTTCACAAGCCCGTTTCCAATCGGCTTTTTCAGAGCCCTGAAGATCCAGGATACCTCTATTCTGCAACCCTATTTGCTTAGCTGCGGACAAGTTTCACAACGGCTTCAACCAGCGAATCCTCATCCAACCCTGCCATTCTATAAAGGTCTTCGAACACCCCAGAGGAACCGTATTCACTAATTCCCAACCGTTTTATTCTAACACTGAAGCCACGCTCAGCAATAGCCTGCGAGACGGAAGCCCCTAGCCCAGTGTTAACATTATGATCCTCATAGGTTACAATCCTGCCTGTTTTAGCAGCCTCCTCCAACACTTTCTCGTCAACCTCCAAAGGGCTGGAAACATTAACCACCATAACGTTGACACCCATATCTCTCAGCCTCCCCCAAGCTGAGACAGCCTTATGAGCTATTGAACCCATGGTGAAAATTGCAGCATCCCCACCGGTCCTCAAAACGTCCGCCCTACCATACTTGAAAACGTAGTTTCCCGTGAACGCCTCTCTACCTGCCTCATCAGTGATTATCGGTAGCTTCGACCTTCCTACGGCGAGCAGAAAGTTGCCGGGTGTCGACGCGATGAACCTCGTAGCCCTGTCAGTCTGATTAGCGTCAGCAGGCACTATAACCCTGAAGCCGTAAAGGTTCCTGAAAACACCCACGTAATCAATGCAGTGGTGAGTCTTCCCGTCTTCGCCGACGTTTAAACCACAGTGTGTAACAACAACCTTAAGATTCGTATGGTTAATATCGTTAAGCCTATGCTGATTATAGGTCTCGTCAACACCGAAAACCCCGAAGTCCACGAAGAAGGATACAACCCCCTGGATTGAAGCTGCTCCTGCAATAGTCGCTGTGGTGTGCTCCTGAACACCGGCTTGGAAGAAATTGTCTGGGAATTTCTTTGCGAACTCCATTGTCCTGACGGACTCAGCTAAGTCGCAGTCAAAAACGGCGATTAAAGGTTTCTCCACCCCTTGGGCTTCAGCAATGTCGATTAAAGCATTGCCGAAAGCCTGCCTGGTTTCCACAGGGCTTCCAGCCCCGTATGTTCTCGGCACCCCAGGCTTGAGCACCACTGTTTCCGAGCATAATTCGTAAGCTTTGCGGCGTGAAGAATCTTTAAGCTCTGAGGCGAACCTGTTTCTCAACGCCTTATACTTGTCCAGATCATCCTCAACACCTAGCTCTAGAATCGCCTTCTTATACTCGTCTATTTTCAACGGTCTGCCATGATACTCTTCATTACCCTCCATGAAGGAAACACCCTTCCCCATTACTGTTCGAGCGATTATGACTGTTGGAGAACCGTCGGTCACAGCCTGGTCCAACGCGCTTCGTAGAGCTTTAAAATCGTGACCATCCGTCTCAACAACTCTCCAGCCGTCTGACGCATATCCCTCCTTAATGTTGACCGGCATCACTTCATACGTCTTACCACTTATCTGCCTCTCATTATAGTCGACTATCACAGTAATGTTTGAAAAACCATACTTGTGGGCGAACCTCCTGGCCTCAGCCACCTGTCCCTTAGCCTGCTCTGCGTCGCTCATAGCGACGAAAACATGGTAGTCCATGCCTCTTACCCTTCCTGCGACTGCGAAGCCGCATCCGGCAGAAAGCCCTTGGCCAAGGTTCCCGGTGGACCATTCCACGCCTAGTACACACCTTTCCACATGACCCTCGAAACGGCTGCCGGCAAGCCTGAAAGTGGCTATTGCCTCGTCAATGTCGAAGAACCCGAGCCTGCCTAAGGCAGCATAAACACCTGGGGAAGTATGACCATGGCTGACGACTATCCTGTCCCTAGCCGACCAGCAGGGGTCTTTAGGCCTGACTCTTGCGAAAGAGAAGAGAGCAAGATAGATGTCTATACTGGACATGGATCCCCCGGGATGTCCCGAGGCAGCTAGAGTAGTCATCTTCAAAATATCGCCTCGGGCTATTCTGCCTATTTCCCTCAGCCTTTCAAGATGCCCGTCCGCTATCCATCTCCTAGTGGGGTTCATGCAAAAGCCTTTTGGCGAGGAGGAATAAAAAGTTATTCCATGCCCGAGAGCGATTCTAGGCGCTGGAGAATTTCAGTTTCATCAACGAGTTTAATTCGAGTGCCGAGTATCGAAATGACGCTTTGGAGGATAGTCTAGCACGCTTGTAAAAAGTTAACACCTACATCCGTTCCACTAGGAACCACATTTCCGCGTTTATTTTTATGAATTACATAAGCTTTATTAAAGCTCCCCACTTTCTCATTTTCTTGCTAGTGCGCTTAATTGTTTTATCGTGTTTTATCGATTATCATATGCCTTGTTAGCTCTCTGACCTCCAGCTCCTCGTTAGAGATGACTACGTTAATGTTATACTTTTAAGATACTCGTTGATCGTCTCCTATGCCGGCTTTATCGGCGTCACCGGTTTCCCATCCCCTATAACAATGAAGAACCTATTTGCAAGTGCGCGCTTATACGCAGCGAGGTTAAAACCATTATGAGCATTGTATTCTGCCCGAGCCTCCATAAGCCGCTTCATCCTAAATATTGCAAATACTGAAACTAGGAGCGCTAGCCCAATTAGTGCCAGTCCTAATAAACCCCATACTTGTTCTCTTGGAATTATCTTCTTTGGAGGCTCTACGAGTGGAGAACAAGTTAGGAAGGAGAACATATTGATAGGTGTAAATTAAACAGCAGCTTTAGCGCGCGCTACGATGTTGAATTTGTAATTGAAATAATCCCATCAAGGGCTAAGGCAGATATACTGCTCCTGGATGCTGAACAACTTAAGTCAACCATCCAGGTGGCGGATTTAAAACCACTTGTCGAGCTTAAAAATGTAGATAATGCTGATTTCAAGCTCGAACACAAGAGGGGTCTCTATTTCCTGTTCATAGTGAACAGGTCTGAAGAAGGCATATCAGCGTATATTACACGAATATCCAGCGGAGTTCAAAAGGATATGTCTACATAGGTATTGGAACTATTGTTTTAGGGCTTGCAGGTCTGATTACAGCAAAACTAGTTAAAAATAAAAATGCAAGATAACCAACTGAATAAAATTAGTGAGGAACATTAGAAGGATATATGACTGCAACTTACTGTTTTGCTTAAGACGCACATGCTCACCGGCTTCTAGAAATAGTAAGATACTGTTGATGGAAGAGAGCCCTTGAGGAAGCAGAGTTATAAGGAACTTGGGTTTTAACCCTGCTTGATGCAACAGCTATGAGTTGCCTTCTGAGCCTGATTTGTGACGACTAGAGAGAAAAGAGCTGCTGTTTTTAAATGACGGCGCAGAACCCGCTAACCCACTTTAAGTAATTCTTGGTACGCAACACCATGCGTGGACTTGCACGATTTTCAAAATGGGAGGAGGAACTCGACTACTGGACATTTCTCCATACATGTTTCACACCCTTTACACCTGGTTTCATCCACATGAACCTTCCCATCCCGGTTAAGGAACAATGCTTCATGCGGACACCAAGCCTCGCAGGAACCGCATCCCAAGCAGTATGCTGCTCTGAGAACAATGCTAATCATTTTTCTATTCTTGGTTTCTAACTTGAACACCACCTTGTTTCCGTTTAACACATATGATGCTGCAGAATGCCCCAGGGTTTTCACGAGTTCCCTTAACCTATCCTCATCTATTTCCCTGTCTAAAACCAGGCATGTGGCAACTCCATTGTCTTTCACCACGTATTTTTCAAGCCGGCGGCTATGGACTTCTCCAACAACCTTCTTCATCTTTACCGGAACCCGTTTCCATCTCCACAAATGATACTTTAGCGACAGCGAGTCTTTATCCGAGAGATGCCTAAGAATTTCTCGTCTGAATCTGCTCCAGAGCTCAGGATGGATTTTCTCTAAAAGCAGGTAGTCCCCTATGCTGCAGGAGGGACATGGGTAACACCCTATCCTGCTAAACCCGTAGAAATAAGCCTTGTTCACCAGGTTGAGGACGCCTCGATACAGCAAGTACAGCCATACGGTCAACATATCCCAATCGTTTATGGGAGAGGCGGAGATTGATCCTGGAATCCATTGGTTCCGCCACACACTTCCAGTTCTAGCTCTTTTTCTAGACTCCAGTGCTCTCTGTCCCACGAAGGTCAAGCTGCCTCTTGGGAATGCTCTCCTGTAGAGCCGTGCAGTCGGAATAAGCTTTATAACTTTGCAGCACCATCTGTAGTCTCTCGAGGGCAAGCCGAAAACATTCAAACCTTTCCAGAAACCATCGTAAGCGTCGACTGTTAAAAGCTCTAGGCCAAGGCTGTCAGCCACCTTTTTCACGTTCTCCACGGTTTCAGGAAGCTCTATCCCAGTGTTTGTAAACGAGACCTTGGGTTTTACTCCGGCTTTCAGAACCAGGAGCAGCGTCGCTAAACTGTCTTTCCCACCGGAGTAAGAGACACAAGTGGGCTTTCTAATCCTGTTTAAAAGCCTGTGGATGAACACGATAGCTCTAGACTCCCTTCTTCTCAAATATTCCAAGTTAGATTTCAACACGTCCTCTAAACCAGATGGTTTAGCCTTCTCCTCATTCAGAATTGGTTGGAAAGTCTTTATCACTCTTGCTTCTCCATTACCCGTTAGTTGAGCAACCCCGTAAACACCTTTTTCACCATACACTGGCAGATACCTTGCTTCAACTGGAAGATTCAACTCAGCGATTTTCAAGCTATCTCCTTTTTCAACACCCTCTTTGAAAAACCCTATGCCAAGGTTTTTAAAAATCCTTAAACAACCGTATTCAACAGGCTTAAAAACCCAGTCGTAAACATAGACGTCGAAAAAGAAGTGGCCGATCAGTCTTCCGTCGGAGATTATCTCGTAAGCCTGATCAACGTAGAAAAGCTTGTTTGCAAGCATAAGATGACCATCATACATTACTTTCCCCCCTGCTCCCGAACCATACTGCTTATCCAGAGTCTCTAAGATCAGTTTTCTCTCTTCCTCGAAAACAGGTCTTAAGTCAGTCTTCCCCCTTGTCTTCAAATAAAAACCCTTGTCTCCGCATACGTCACACTTCTCCCCGAGGAGCGGCACGTTGCAGACGCCACACCATCTTACTGAGGTTTTCAAATGCTTAACCCCGGTGCACCATGTCACTGGTTCTGCACAGGTGAAACCTGTTCCACCACCTTGATGACGCATAGTTCACCTTTTAGGTGAATCTTCAAATCTATGGCTTTCAACTCACTGTTATACTCGCAGGAGGCAAGGTCGCCTCCTGTGCAGTCGACTTTCAGCGGCTTATTCTCATTGTAGAAAACTATCCTCCATGTTTTTCTTGAAGGACCCATCTTCAGCCTTAAAACATTGTTTTCTCTTGAAACCTCTATTGGAAACCTCTCGTCGAAAAAGTATTTTAAGAACGCCTTGTCTTTCACAAATATTTCCAGAATCATTTCTTCAAACTTCTCACCAACATGCTGCACAGGAGTCACTCTAGGTATCACTGAGTTCTCTCTTATGAATAACGGGATTACTTGCAACGGGACATTCTCCTTAACCCAGCAGCCTCCTTTAATCGGCTTCCTACTCCACCAGTTTAACCATTCGCCTCTTGGCAGATAGTACTCCACATACCCCTCCTCGTTCAGAACCGGCACAACAAGCAGGGATGAGCCAAACAAATACTCCAAGTCAATATTCCTAGTATTCGGATCATCCCGATACTCTAAGACCAGTGGCCTGGCTACTGGGATGCCTGTTTCACACGCTTCATACGCACAGGAGTAAATGTAGGGTAGCAAACTATACCTGAGACGGGTGAACTCTCTAAATATTTTCAGAGCCTCCTCCCCGTATTCCCATGGTTCTCTGGGAGTTGTCCCGTGACACCTGGAAAGCGGGCTTAAAAGACCCCATTGGGCCCATCTGATGTAGAGCGTTGGACTCGGCTTAGGCCCTTGAAAACCACCGATGTCGTGACTCCAGAAAGGTACTCCAGACAACGAGTAGCTAAGCCCGCCGCGCAGCACACACGCCATGTCTTCAAAAGTAGCGTGGCTGTCGCCGCTCCATTGAACCGGGTATCTCTGTATCCCAGCGCATCCTGAACGACCCCAGACAAGACCGTTACCTCTCCCATAAACATCTTCAACTGCTTCAAAAACAGTTCCTTGATAGTAGAGAGGGTAGAGATTATGCATCTCCACACCCGTCTTACCGTTGTGGAAGACTGCTTGCTCAGGCACAGCTTCACCCATGTCGCATTTGAAGACTGAAACACCCTTTCTAAGTAGAACAGAATGCTTACTCTTATACCATTCTCTAGCCTCCGGGTTGGTGAAATCAATTATTGCGACTTCGCAGAGCTCAAAATCGGGAATATGGATTACTTCACCATCCCCATCTTTCAGGAAAAAGCCTTTTTCAAGACCCTCCTTATACATGGCTGTACCCTTTGGGACATACGGTTGCTCCCATAAGCATATTTTGAAACCCATTTCCCTCAGTTTTTTAAACATGTCATCAGGATCTGGAAAAGCATCCTCATTCCATTCGAAGTCACAGTAATGCTTAGGCTTCATCCAAGACGGGTCTATATGCAGCACGTCGCAAGGTATCTGCTGGCTCCTCAGTCTTTGAGCAACCTCCTCAAGCTCCCTCCTGTTTCGATATGTTGCCCGAGACATCCATAGTCCGAATGACCATAATGGCGGAAGGCTGGGACGTCCGGTGAGCTCCGTATACATTTTCAAAACACGCTTCAATTCAGGACCGTAGAAAACAATATACTCTAAGCAGTCTTTCCAAGTCTCGAACGAGATGGAATTGTAGCAGTACTCTGAACCTACTTCAAACACTGTTTTACATCCTGTCTTCACAAGTAAACCATAACCCTCGCTTGTAACGTAGAAAGGTATACTCTTATAGCTTCTATCGGAAGATGTTAAAGTAGTGTCCGAATTCCAGAGGAGGAGAGACTGACCATTTTTGTCCAGAGGCCCAAACCTTTCACCGAACCCATAAACCGATTCATTCGGCCTAAGACAGATGCTTTCAAAGAAATGCGTCTCACCGTCTACAATTTTATAGCCGAGAGGATAAACTGGAAACCAGCTGCGTAGAATACCTGAAACATATTCTTCAAAGAACACCTTGCCTTCTTCATTCTTCAGCTTAAGACACCATGGTTTCCTCCGGACCTGGCAGGATATTCTGCCTGATGAAAAATCTATAACCTCATTAGACTCAGTGATACTGGTTTCCACTGGTTCTAAGAGCTTTTTCACCATAATGGGTTCAGGCTCGAAAGACGGGACCTTGCCTACGCCTGCTCTCAACATAAGAGCCTGTTCTCCAAGGAAAGAAATCTCTACGTGAAGAGGGACAGCCTTAGGCTCTGTTTCAACGATTAGCTTAATCTTGCCATCCTGAACAGTCCAAGAATCTACGTGTGAAGCATAATGGTATTTCCAGCGAAGCTTGTCGAAAATAGGTTCCCTACCAGCCTTATGAAGATACTTTAGGTAATACCTTTCGCTGAAATAGTTGTTCTCCACGGCAAAGTATTCAAGAGACCTAAATTAAAGTTTTACCAGATCCTCTAGGAACAACTCCTTGGAAAGGCTTAAGATTCAGATGGTGCTTTAAAAACCATGCCTAGAGAATTAGTTGCCATAGGCCCTAGAAGACCCGGGCTCCTTGAGTATGAGGAGAGACCACTTAAAAAAGGCGAGATCCGTATAAGGAGCATCTTCTCAGCTGAAAAGCATGGTACGACTCTGCTTCTCTACAGGGAGGAAGCACCCTTCTTGAACAAGTATTATGATCAGGAACGCATGATTTTCCTTGACAGGAGGGATGAAAAATCCTATTTCCCCCTCCCCCTTGGAAACATGACTGTCGGGATTGTCGAGGAGGTTTCTCCAGGCGTTACCAGGTTTAAAGTGGGAGATAGGGTTTACGGCTATCTTCCAATAAGGGAAACACATACTGTCTACGAGCAGAACGTCATGCCTGCTCCAGAAGGCGTTAGTGATGAAGAGCTTGTATGCGTCGACCCCGCTGTGGTCGCGCTCATGGCGGTTAGGGAAGGACATGTAAGACTGGGCGATAGAGTTGCAATCTTCGGAATGGGAGCAATAGGGCTTTTAACGCTCCAGATGTGTAGAATATCTGGTAGCCTGTGTGTCATTGCCGTGGAACCTGTTGAAAAAAAGCGGAAGCTCGCTGAGAAGTTTGGAGCAGACTACGTGATCAACCCCACTTCTGAAGACGCGGGGATAAGGATTAGGGAGTTAACAAGTGGGAAAGGAGTGGATGTTTCTCTCGAGATCAGTGGCAGTTATCAAGCGTTACACCAGGCTATTAGGGCGACAAGATACGGTGGAAAAGTGATTCCTGTTTCATGGTATCATGGGGAAGCTAAAGGCCTTTACCTTGGCGAAGAATTTCACTTTAACCGGATAACGCTATTATCTGGAGCTCGTGCCGAAAGCGAGCCTTACAGAGAACACCCCCTTTGGAACAGGGAGAGGGTTTACGACACGGTGATAGAGCTTTTCATAAGAAGGAAGATTAGTGTTCAAGGAATAATTGACCCGATTGTGAAGTTTAGCCAAGTGGTTGAAGCCTATAGGAAGATAGATGAGCAGCCGTGGGAATACGTGAAGCTAGGAGTAACTTATTCTTAGAACCAATTCGACGAGTGATTCCAAGTGACGGAGTTTGAAACGCATAATATCTTTTCCGTCTTAAACCCGGTGAAAAGCCTTAATCCTTTTCTCAACCTCTCAGTAGAAGTGTTCTAGACGGCACACCACCAAGCTAAAGATTTATCTCAGGATTTTGCGGAGGAAATATTGAGGAAAAATGATTAGGGAAACCGGTAGAGTTAAGCTGGGGTTTGTTCCTCTCCACAGGGAACCTTTCGACGAGGAATGGGCTAAGAAGCTACGGAGCAGGACGATAAACACGCTCTCCAGTCTAGAAGAAATAACACTAGTATATCCGGATGAAAAACTCACTAAAAACGGGCTGGTTAGGAATGATGAAGATGCTTCGAAAACCATAGGGCTTTTTAAAGACCAGGGGATACAAGGGTTAATACTTGGCACGATGACTTTTGGAGACGAGGTCGCAGGCTCTTCAATAGCCCAAGCACTACGAGTCCCCACTCTAGTTTTCGGAACAAAGGAGCCGCCAATATCGAGCGAAGGCTTTAGAAGCTCCGACTCGTTCTGCGGAACCCTTTCCCTAACCTCAGGGCTCTACAGGAGAAAAATACCCTTCGACTTCGCCGGCATAGTTCTCCCAGAGGAGAATCATTTCCTGGAGAAAGTTAGGATCTTTGCGAGAGCATGCTCCCTGGTTAGAGCTTTCCTCGGAGCAAGGGTTGGCGTGTTTGGACCTAGACCCGAACGCTTCGAAACCTGCACTTACAACGAGGTGGCGATGATAAACAAGTTTGGGCAGAGAGCCGTACCCTACGATCTCACGGAAGTCATACTCGGCTTGAACAAGATCCCTGGGGACAACCCGGATGTGATGAGGGTCGTTGAGCAAATAAAATCCTATGCTGAGGTTACAGGAATACCAGTCGAAAACCTTCTGAAGATGGCGAAGCTTGAAGTTCTGCTGAAAAACATGGCGAAGAGAGACGGTTTGTCGGCACTCGGCTTCAGATGCTGGACTGAGATACAGGACCTTTATGGAATATCGGTTTGCCACGTGCTAGGCAGGTTGACGCAGCAGGGTCTGGTCTCCGCATGCGAATCCGATGTTTATGGAGCGCTAACCATGCTTATGCAGTACTGGGCAACACTAGGGAAATCAGCGCCCCATTTCGTAGACTGGACCATCAAGCATCCGGAGAAAGAAGACCTCGTTCTAATGTGGCACTGTGGGAACGCACCACCTTCCCTGGCATGCGCCGGCTGCAAAATAGCTGTAAGATATCATAGCATACTTTACAGGGCAGTTGGCGAAGACAGGTCTCAGGGGACTGGCGAGTTCAGGCTTAAACCGGGCCCGGTTACGATCAACAGGCTTGTGGAGTATGATGGAGAATTCAAAATGCTGAGTGTGAGCGGAGAGATTGTCGAGGAAGGACCCTACACGAGGGGCTCGTACAGCTGGGTTAGGATTAAAAACCTTGATGAAGTATATAGGACGCTTGTAAACGAGGGTTTCATACATCATGCAAGCATGGTTCACGGAGATATTTCTCGAGAGATGGAGAGCGCATGCAGATTCCTAGGGATAAAAGTAGTTAGAGCATAAGCGTAACGCAAACCCTAATTCTTTTTTTCGGTTTAAAAATCCTACCGTGGTCAGCTTAAACACTTGAAAACGCTCCACATTAGCCTCGTAAAAGTGGCAGGTTATTGCAACCCCTTAGCCCATACGGAAAAGCATAAAAACTATATCAATAACCACCCATATTATCCGCATGGCTTATCAGGATAAGAAGAGCTTCGCGTTATACCAGGTATACGGGCAGATCATGATATTGGTACTCGCAGTTTTAAACACCTACTATCCTCAGTACCTCACCTATACTTTCATAGCGTTCCTAGCAATCTCAATGATCCTAACATTTTCAAGGATGAGGTCCCAGCTGAAAGGCTCGTCTTCCGAGCAGCTTAAGGAGATAAGGGAAAGCAAAAAGATCTATGAGGAGGAAAGCACCGAGGTTTCGAGACTTATAGCTTTGGACGCTCAACTCTCTCAAGAAATGAAGCCCCTAGCAGTCTCCTCCTTACTATCAATTTTCGCCATAGTAGTTATACTGATCTGGTATCAGGTGTATTTCAGTTTCGCAAGCAGTCTGACAGGCGAATCATCCTTAAACTCGTTGAGATTCCCGATCTTCCTGATTGGCTACGAGGTCCCCTACGCTGTAATGGCGGTGATAAGCTTCAGGCAGAACAAGGTGTCTAAAAACTTTGCTCAGATCCCTCGAAGCTATGTTCTTTTCGAACGAGGGCTGGTTGCTCAAGGAATAGTTATAAAACCCCCTATGGATAACTATGAGGTCAAGCTCGACTCTAAGAGAAAATTTGTAGAACTAGTCAGTAGAGACGAGAAGAAGCCGCAACGGATCAGGCTCTATAGTTCAAAACCGGATGAACTTTATAGGCTGATAAAGAAGCACGGGTTTTCCAGCACCATAGATTCATAGCTTACACTATTACGAAAAATATTCGTTTTTAAATTCTCGAAAAACCTGTATCAGCCTATTCGGCTATTCTACGCCAGCAGGTAAGCTTTATTTAATCAGTGTTGCGTAAAAATTAGAGAAATGGATGGAAGAAAGATTAGAATCTACATGGTTGGGAACGCTCACATAGACCCGATATGGCTGTGGAGCTGGCAGGAGGGGTATAGAGTTGTAAGATCAACTTTCAGAAAAGCTTTAGATTTGATGAGCGAGTTTAACTTTTTCGTATTCACAGCCTCCTCAGCAGCATTCTACGAGTGGATCGAAGTAAGCGAGCCTGAAATGTTCAGAGAAGTGGGGAGGAGAATTAAGGAGGGGCGTTGGGCAGTCGCAGGGGGGTGGATAGTGGAACCTGATTGCAACATACCGTGTGGAGAAAGCTTTGTACGACACGCTTTATACGGACAGAGATACTTTAGGAAGAAGTTTGGAGTAATGGCGGTCACAGGATTCAACGTCGATTCTTTCGGTCACAACGGAATGCTGCCCCAGATCCTGAGGAAATGCGGATTGAAAAACTATGTTTTTATGCGTCCAGGGTTGTTCGAGAACAAAGATATTCCGGAGAATGCTTTCTGGTGGGAGGGATACGATGGCTCAAGAGTGCTTTGCTACAGGCTTCCTCTAGCCTACTGCACGAGTGGTGGAGACATTACTGATCATATAGATAGAACAGTCAGTAAAGTCAAACCTCCTTTTACGGAGGCTATGTGTTTCTATGGCGTGGGAGACCATGGAGGAGGACCGACTAGAGAGAACATTCTGAGTATTCTCCGAAGAAGAGAAAAAGGTGATGTTGAGATTGTTTTCAGCTCGCCCGACGAGTTTTTCAGCAGAGTAAGGCGGAGGCCACGGTTGCCCGTATTCCACGGAGAAATGCAGCACCATGCGAGAGGCTGCTACTCAGCCCACTCTGAGGTTAAGAGAAATAATCGTAGGGCTGAAGAATTGCTATGCACCGCGGAGAAAATAGCCTCCGCGGCTTACCTACTCTTGGGTAAGGAATACCCTCAGAAAGATCTTACCCGGGCTTGGAAAAACCTGTTGTTCACGCAATTCCACGATGCGCTATGCGGAACATCCATTCCAGAAGCGTACGAAGATGTTCGGAATATTCTCGGCGAAGTCTTAAACACGGGTGGATCCGTCTTAAACAAGGCTGTCCAAGCAATAGCGTCTAAAATCAACACTGAGGGAGAGGGAATTCCGATAATAGTTTTCAACCCGCATTCGTGGAACACGGTTTCCCCGGTGGAGGTCGAAGACGTCAATGGCGAGGGCAGCCTGACTGATGAAAATGGTCAGGAAGTACTTATGCAGCGTGTAAAATCCTCGGCAAACGTTGGAGACTGGAGGCAGAGAATAGTCTTTGTCGCAGATGTTCCAGCCCTAGGCTACAGGGTTTATCGCAACACTAGTAAAAAGAATAGTTTGACTCCTCCTACGGATGGACTTGTGGCTTCAGACAATCTTCTCGAGAACGAGTGGGTCCGCTTGGAAATAGACCCGGCGAACGGTTATATTAAACGTCTCTACGACAAGAGAAACAGGGTTGAAGTATTCAGCAAAGACTCCTGCATCCCTGTTGTCGTTGAAGACCCGAGTGATACTTGGAGCCACGGGGTTGACGGGTTCAGGAGTGATGTTGGAACATTTGGAAACGCGAAGTTGAAGCTTGTTGAAAAAGGCCCGGTGCGCGCCACCGTAAGGGTTGAAAGCAGTTATAATAAGTCGTTCATGCGTATGCACGTCTCAATCTACAAGGGGCTGCCCTATGTCGAGCTAAGGTTTTCATTAAACTGGAACGAGCAGCATAAAATGCTTAAACTGAGCTTCACAGTAAACGTTGACCAGCCAGTACTGACCTCTTCAATCCCGTATGGGTGGGCTAAGCGTCCCTGCAACGGGGAGGAGGAGCCGATGCATAAATGGGTAGACATGACTGGGAGGATAATGAGCGTTGACAGCGAGGCCAAGGAGTATGGGCTTAGCATATGCAACGACTGTAAGTATAGTTATGATGCTAAAGGCTCGGAAATAAGGATAACGGTTCTGAGAAGCCCGCCCTATGCACACCATCAGCCTTACAAGCTTGATCTAAGCCAGACCTACAGCTATGTTGATCAAGGATGGCAGGACTTCAACCTAATGCTTATACCGCATGCCGGTTCCTGGAAACCAGCCTACACCGTAAGGCTTGCAGAAGAGTTAAACTCTAAACCAATAGTTTTCGTCGATTACCCGCATAAAGGCAGTCTGCCACCATGCTGCTCTTTGATCCAAGTTAACCAGGATAGCGTGATAGCCAGTGTGCTTAAAAAACACGAGGATTCTGGAAAACTCGTGATGCGTCTCTACGAGGCAAACGGGGAGGAGACGGAGGTAAGGATTAACCTCCCCTTTGTCGGCAAGAAGTTTAAAGCGAGGTTTAAACCATTCGAGATAAAGACGCTTCTAATTCCCAAGGCGAAAGGAAGGATAAAAGAGCTAGGCATGCTTGAGTTCGCCAGACGAAAATAGTTAATTTCGATACCAGACCCTAGGGTAACACCAAGCATATTCTTAAATAGGTTTGAATTTTCTAGCTAGAAAATGAGCTTCATAGAGAAACTGAGCCTCGAAGAAATAAGGAGGAGTAGGCCGAGCAAGTATGCTGGGCTCGAGAGAGACGTGATAAGCCTAGGCTTAGCCGAATCCGATTTCGAAATGCCTAGAGAGGTTAAGGAAGCGATGATTGAAGCGATCAAGAGTGGAAGGTACCATTACGAGATGAATGGGGTTGCAGAGTTCATAGATGCGGCTAGAGAAAAGCTGCTCAGGGTTAACAGGATTTCAGCCGGCGAGGATGAGATACTTCCGACGGTGGGTGTTATGAATGGAATATGGCTGACCTACAGGGTTCTTCTAAAGCCCGGCGACCATGTTATCGTAGTCACCCCCACTTACCCGCCTCTAATAGGCAGACCAAAGAGCTTTCAGGCTGAGGTGACGGAAGTCAAGACAAGGGCAGATGGGCATCCAGACATGGCTAGAGTTGAAGAGGCAGTAACCAGCAAAACCAAGATTATAACTATCTGTAATCCTAATAATCCCACTGGAACGGTTTACACTAGAGACGAGTTGGAGCAATTAGCAGAAATAGCTACAAGGCATGATCTTTACGTTTTCTCCGACGAGCTATATGAGAACCTTACTTACGATGGTAGAAAACATGTTAGTATTGCTTCGCTGCCGAGCATGCGTGAACGCACAATCACCGTATTCGGATTTACGAAAACATACGGAATGTCTGGACTGCGAATAGGCTACGTTGTCGCCGAGAAGGAAATAATTAGAAAGATGAGGGATGAGAATGCAGGCATAGTTATTCATCCAGGCACGGTTGAACAGATAGGGGCTGCAACAGCCCTCAGGAAGTGCGACTACTACATTGATTTTTTAAAGAATTACTTGGAGAAGGTTAGAAACAGATTAGTAGCTAGGCTGAACGAAACCCCAGGAGTAACTATCTCTCCGCCCGAGGGTGCTTTTTTCGCCTTCCCAAACCTAGGTTTCCTATTTGAAAACGATAAGCATGCGGTAGAATACCTTTTGAAAGAGGCACGAGTACTGGTTCACGGTGGAAGCGGCTTCGGGGAAGGTGGTGCTGGACACGTGAGAATAAACTTCTGCTCACCTCTAGAGATAATTGAGGAAGCGGCCGAGAGAATCAAAACTGCGTTATTAAAAAGAAGCTCAACTGCCGTTAGAAAAAACAAGGGTTAGGAAACGTTGTCTGAGAAATCGAACTCTATCTTGCCGTACTCCATAGTCATCGCCGTGACGACTACTTTATGAATCCCTGGTTGTAGGCCACCAGGCTTTTCAACCGTGAATTTAATCCTATCTCCGACGGTGAAGAGCGTCGAGGTCTTAGCGAATTCGTCTGCCTTTAAAGATACGCCACCCTTCTCTATGGTTATTTTCTCTAAAGGCAGCTCTTCACCATCTACCGCGAGTTTAAAACCGCCTTCGATAGTTCCTGATCCTAATCTGTTGAACAGAGAGAAGCTGAAGCCAACCTTGTTCCCATTTTCATCAAGAACGTTTTTCAAGGATCCCTTTTCATACAGCTGTCTCAACATGAATGAGGGAATCATTTCAATCTAAAGTACGTTTTTACATCAATATAAAGTTTTCTCAAATGGCGAATCTCTAACACATAGGCTAAAAGCATTTTTCTTCAAATCGAAAAAAGTAACCCTAACAGTTATATATAGGTTTAATGTTCTTTGACTCATGAATAAGCGTGAAACTGGAGTATTACGCGGCGCATGGTATGTAACGCTTGTTTTCTTCGTCTTTGTTGTACTACATTATGCTGACAAATTCCTTATATCGCCACTCCTACCCCTAGTAAGGGACGAGTTCAGGCTGGGCTACACCGAGTTAGGCGCCATTGAAACAGGCACCATTCTAATCGCTGTTGTATTCATGCCCCTATGGGGATATCTTTTTGACAAGTATGCTAGACCCCCTTTGGTCGCCCTTGCAAGCGCGGTCTGGGGAGGCACGACTATCCTCTCCACCTTTTCAGGCAACTACCCGCAACTTATTATTACGAGATCCTTGACAGGGATTGATAATCAAGCCACTAGTGGATTAATGTCTTTCTTGGGGGACTATTTCCCCCCGGAGAAACGAGCCACAGCACTAGGGATTCTTCAGGCCGCTGAGACTTTTGGAGCTCTAATAGGCGTCATAATAGGTCTCCTCATCGGAATAAGCTTCGGATGGCGCAACGCCTTTCTGATTACGGCGGTTCCAGGAGTGCTATTAGCACTAGTCGTACTTTTTACCGTGAAGGATGTTCCGCGAGGAGGAACTGAACCGGAACTGGTAAACGTCAGGGATAGGCTTAAGGATACTTTCTCAATAAAATCTCTGAAAAAGCTTTTCGAAAGAAGATCCGTCTTGTTCCTCTATCTTCAGGGATTCTTCGGTGTCTTCCCTTGGAATATACTTTCCTACTGGCTATTCACATACATGACTGATGTTAGAGGCTTTGAACCTGGTTCCCAGCTGCTCGTAATGCTGGCCGCTCTACTCTCCATGGTTGCTGGAAACATTTTTGCAGGCATGGCTGGGGACTGGGCGTTTAGAAGAAACCGGAGGGGTAGAGTGGTTTTCGCAACAATAACCGTCATCATAGGGATAGTATTCTTCGACATGGCCTTCCTAACTAAAGGCGGTGTGGAGCTCTTCCTGATACTTGGTGCTCTAACCGCCTTATTCATGCCGATGGCTGGGCCATGCGTCTCGTCATCCGTCCAAGATGTCGCCCTTCCGGAGGTAAGGGGGACAGCCATGGCTATGCTACTATTCTTCTACAACGTCGGGTCAGCCTTTGCACCACTCATCACGGGTTATGCAGCAGACAGAATCGGTTTGGAATGGGGAATAGTGACGATAGTAAACATCACCTGGTCAGTATGCATAATCCTGTTAAGCATGGCAGCAGTCTTCATCCCGAGAGACGTCGAGTGGAAAAGAAGAGAACTGGCTGAGAGAGCTAAGACGCTGACCTCTGAGCAGAAGGTTTTATAAATGGCTTTAAACAAGGTTCGTTCAGGCTTGCTTGACAAAAGGATACGTGTCTTCGAAGACAGCATGCTTTCCGAAATCGCTTTCCCGATAGGTGGAATAGGCACCGGAACTGTTTCCCTAGGGGGGAGAGGAAACCTTAGAGACTGGGAGATCTTCAACAGGCCCGGTAAGGGGAAGGACCTGCCATACACTTTCTTCTCCCTCTGGTTTCGCGAAGAAGGTTTGAAACCGGTTTCCATGGTGCTGGAGTCAAGAATCCACCCGCCTTACCGGGGTAGCCATGGAATCCCATGGTCCTACGTGCCTGGCCTACCTAGGCTTGCGAAGGCAAGGTTCAGGGGAGAATACCCTTTTGCATGGATAGATTTTGAAGACAATATTCCGCTGGAGATTTCCCTAGAAGCCTTTAACCCTTTGATTCCTCTTAACGCAAAGGATTCAGGCCTACCCGTGGCGATTTTCAAATGGAGGGTGAGAAACAAGTCTACGAGAAGGATCGACCTGACCCTAGCCATGAGTCTCTTAAACGCAGTTGGATACGACGGGGTTTCAAGCCTCACAAACAGGTTTAGCGACCTGTTCGGACAAAATTTGAACGAATTGGTCAGAGAAACAGGCCTTACCTGTATTAGAATGGGCAGCAAAAAGTATTCTGAGGATGATCCGAAGTTCGGCTCAATGGTTCTCGCAACAAGTTGGAAGGATGTAACCTACACGCTTAGATGGGAGAGAGCAATATGGTGGGACGATGTCCAGAGCTTCTGGAGAGATTTCTCTGAAGACGGACGGCTGGCTGAGGAACCCTCACCAGACCCCTCCATAGACGGGGAGACGGATGTAGGCAGTCTAGGGCTTTTAGCCAGGCTGGACCCTGGTGAGGAGGTGGTACTCCCATTCATACTTTCATGGTATTTCCCGAACCTGGTGAACTATTGGAACAGGGAGGATGAGGTACGGGGTAAGAGGATTGGAAACTTCTACGCCAAGCTCTTCCGCGACGCTTTAGACGTGGCTAAGTATGTTGCTAGAGAATTTGAGAGGCTTGAGAAGGAGACGAGGCTTTTTCACAAGACGCTTTTCGAAAGCACTCTTCCAGGCTACGTGTTGGACGCTGTCTCCAGCCAGGTTTCAACCATAAGGACTCCCACATGCTTATGGGCGGAAGACGGCAGGTTCTACGCGTTTGAAGGATGTAACGATAACAGCGGGTGTTGCTGGATGAACTGTACGCACGTCTGGAACTACGAGCAGACACTAGCACACCTTTTCCCGAGCTTGGAGAGAACAATGCGTCTAACAGATTTCCTGAATAACACTGATGAGGCTGGAAACATGGCTTTCAGGACATTGGTGCCGTTGGTTGGTGTCCGATGGAAGTTTAAGCCTGCAGCCGACGGGCAGATGGGCTGTATAATGAAGCTGTACAGGGAGTGGAAGCTCAGCGGCGACGACGAATTCTTGAAGATGCTTTGGCCAAGCGCTAAGAAAGCGCTTGAATACGCGTGGAAAACCTGGGATAAGGACTGCGACGGATTGATGGAAACAGACCAGCATAACACGTATGATATAGAGTTTTACGGGCCTAACCCAATGGTTAGCTCGCTATACCTGGGAGCCTTGAGAGCAGCGGAGGAAATTGCCAAGTATCTTGGAGATTTTGAATCTGCTAAAAAGTACCGAGAAGTCTTTGAGAAGGGAAGGGATAATTTCAGTAAGCTCCTGTGGAATGGCGAGTATTTTGTGCAGAGGTTTCAGGGTGATCCAAATATAAGGTATCAATTCGGAGAAGGTTGTCTCTCAGACCAACTGCTGGGTCAATGGTTCAGCCATGTTATAGGACTCGGGTATCTTCTTCCAGAAGAGCAGGTTAAATCCGCGCTTTCAGCGGTGTTCCGTTACAATTGGAGAGAAAACTTTCTGAAACACGATAATTGTCAGAGAACTTACGCTTTAAATGATGAGAGCGGCCTTGTTGTCTGCTCTTGGCCAAAGGGCGGCAAGCCTAACTACCCATTTCCATATTGCGACGAGGTTTGGACAGGCATAGAGTATCAAGTAGCAGCCCATCTGATTTACGAGGGTTTCGTTGAAGAAGGGCTTAGAATAGTTAAGGGAGTTAGAGATAGGTATGATGGTGCTAAGAGAAATCCGTGGGATGAAGTTGAATGCGGCCACCACTATGCTAGAGCTATGTCAAGCTGGTCTCTGCTTCTGGCTTTAAGCGGATTTGAATATAACGCGTCAGAAAAGACCATAGGCTTTGCACCAAGAGTATACGAGAACAACTTTAAATGCTTCTTTTCCACAGGAGGATGCTGGGGAAGCTATAGCAGGGAGGTCAAGCAAGGCTTCCAGAGAGACTTAATAGAGGTTCGTTACGGGAGCCTTGAACTCCAGAAGGTTAAACTGACCGCTGCTCAACCATGCAACGCTAATTTAACTGTTAGGCATTCAAGAAAGGGGAGGCTAAACGCCCAATTGAATATTGAAGGGGAGCATACAACTGTTCTATTTGAAGAACCCGTATTCCTTGGTAGTGGAGAAATTCTTGAAATAGTAATCGCATAACTCGTATACGCCAATGCTCCAACATAAGGGAAAATTTTAAATACTTCCCTCTATTTGAGACAACGGATATGAAGAGTCTTAATGTAGCTGTTATTGGTTGCGGCAACATTGCTAACTACGCGCACTTGCCAAACCTGTTGAAGACTGGACAAAAACTGGTTGCTACGTGCGACATAGTGGAGGAAAGGGCGAAGCAGGCTGCTGACAAGTTTAAAGCCGACAGGTTTTACACAGACTATGAAAAGGTCCTTGAATCAAAGGATATTGATGCAGTCATAATAGCTACTCCACCCGATACTCATAAAGAAATAGCTGTAGACGCAGTAAAATCCAACAAGCACGTATTTCTGGAGAAGCCTTTAGCTGCAAACCTGGAGGATGCATATGAAATTTACAGCCAGTGGAAGAGAAGCAATGTAAAATTTGCAGTCGGCTTCTGCTTAAGGCACCACGGGATGTTCAAGTATGCTAAGGAACTTGTTGAAAACAACACTGTTGGAGAACCGGTTGCACTCTGGAGAATAGCCATAGGGACCGCTATCGGCGTTCTACCCCCTATGGGGTGGCTGACCGATAGGAAGAGGAGTGGCGGAATGGTGGTTGAAAACTCGATCCATATGATAGATGCGTTCAGATGGTTCGCCGGCGACATCGTGTCAGCCTTAGCACGGTATAAAACAGAGAGAACGGGAATAAATATAGAGGATAATGCTTACATAGTGTTCACTCATCGAAACAATGCTTTTTCCAGCATACTGCAAAGCTGGACTGCTACCCACACTTACGAATCGTGGGGGATAGTTGGCAAGCAGGGCACTGTAAGCGTGAAAGGATACGTGTTAGGAACTATGGAGGTCAGCAATAGGAGTAGAGGCTTAGAGGAAGTAAAAATAGAGGAAGACCCCATAGTTATGTACGAGAAGGAGATGGAGGATTTCGTGAAAAGCATATTGGAGGATAAGCCGGTTTTCGCCACACCCTTAGAAGGATTGAAGGCAATGGAGGCAGCTGTTGCTGCTGAGAAAAGCAGTAAAGAAGGAAAGCTGGTTAAGCTACCCTTAATAGATTATTGAGAAACGCAAGAACACTCTCCAAGTGATACGATATGGCGGGTGTATCGATCGTTTAGCTGAAGATGAATAAAACATATAAGATTGAGCAATAATGATCACTGCATGAAGATCAGTATAAACCGTTATGGTTTTACGTTAAACAACCAGAAGATTGAATTTCTATCCGGAGAGTTCCATTATTGGCGGGTCAAAAGAGAAAACTGGGTTAAGATAATGAATAGGCTGAAGGAGGCGGGTTTAAGCATCATATCAACCTATGTTCCATGGGATTTTCACAAAATTGACGACGAGTTTGATTTTGAGGGAGACACCGATCCCCAAAGAGCGTTAAACCGCTTCATAGAACTTGTTGAGAGCAAAGGTTTCCTGATGATGATTAGACCCGGGCCCTACATATATGCGGAATGGAAATATGGCGGGGTTCCTGAGCAAGCGTTCAGACACCACAGGTTCAGTGAAGAATTCAGGAGGCTTGCATCACACTATATAAAAACAGTATGCCAAAAATCCATAGTTCCCAACCAAGCAACTAAGGGCGGACCAATATTCGTTCTTCAAGTTGACAATGAGGTCGACCCATGGGTAAGGTATTATAGAGAACAGTTGGGATTATGCAAGGAGAAAGGCCCCTTCAAAAACTTCCTGATTGAAAAGTATGGAGATATTGATAAGCTTAATGAGGCTTGGGCTTCTAACTATGGTAGCTTCGAAGAAACAGAGGCTTTTGAAGAACATCCTTTAGCAAAAGGGAACAGGGAGCCTCGCAGCATGATTAGGTACTTGGATTATAGGGCTTTTCTCGAGTGGTGCGTTGAACAGATAATATCTTGGACTAGAGACGAGTATAGGAGGAACGGTGTCGACATCCCGATGCTGGCGAACACTTATGACGACCCGGTTTTTCACGATTTAACAAAGCTAGGTAGGATTGTAGACCTACCCAGTATGGACATCTACCTGAAGAGGCATTTACCTGAAAGCGAAATGGTGAAGCTTTCATATTGGGTTAAGGCTTACGCTGCCTACACAGTTTTCCCAATCGCTACAGAATTTCAATCCGGAATCTGGACCGATGCTCTTTACACAACTGGGCCGATTGACGGCGCACACGAGAGGCTTCTGGGATTGTCTGCAATGGCATGGGGCCTGAAAGGATGGAACTGGTACATGGCTGTTGGAAGAGACAACTGGACGTGTGCACCGGTAAACGAATGGGGATTAATAAATCCTGATGTTTATGAAGCCATTCAGGAGCTCTCGAAAACGTATAAACTTGTCAGGCCATACGTCCTCGAAAGACTAACTTCTGTTTCACTGGTCCACTATAGGCCGGAGATGCTGCTGAGACATCCTTCTGAGGTATTCTCCGACAGATGGAACTGGGGACGCTGCTTCTCCAGCCTTCATAAGGCTGGGCTGGATTTCACCTTCTATAATCCTGAAGCTGACCGTGAAAAGAGGCCATTTATGATTTATGCTGGAGATGGACTGATGTGGCCAAGAGATGCGAAAAACCTCGTCAAGTCTTGCCACGAGGGATGCCACGTCATATTTTTCCGAAAAACGCCGCTTATGGATTTCGCCGGCGAAGAAGTTAAAGAATTCTCAGAGATGCCTAGGCCAATTGGAAGCAGGTCGGAGCCAAGGGGTTCACCAATGGCCCTACAGATCTCTTTCAGAAACCTTAGTAAGGAGATAAGCACGTCAGGCTTCGAGTTCTTCGACCAGCAATGGGATGAAGCCATAACAGTATCCGGTGTCCAAGTGAAATCACCCTACGTTGACGTAGCGCCGACGTTAAAGGAACACGTGGTGGGATTAACGAGAAAACTTGGAGAAGGCAGAATGACAATAATCGGGCTGGATCCAAGCCCTTCCCTTCTGGAATTCCTCATAGAGGCCTTCAACATCAAGCTACCGGCGAGAACAACCTCATACATGTCTTATGCTTCGCTGCATAAAGATGTTGAAACAAGGTCAAGATATGTAGCTTTCGCAATAAATGTTGCGCCGCATAGACAAATCGTTTCAATAAGCCTGAACTTGCCTACCGGAGACTACATTTTCAGGGAGTTAAAATCAGGAAAAGAGGGGACTATAGAAGGAGGAGAGGTTGCGCTACACCAGTCGATAGGTCCCGGGGATGCGGAGATAATCGAATTCACTAGGAAAAAATGATTCTAGTTTCGCACATTAGCCGAGTGTTGAAAAAGAATTCATCCTAGCTATGATGGTTTCTAAGTAGAAAAACATATTACCAAATAGATTAGCGCCTAGTCAAGCCTGCTATTCCCTTCTTGAACCTGAGCCTTTGAATCAAATAACCAGCAACAGCCCAAAGTATCTGGGCTTTTCTCTACGGGTTTTCACCACATCTATTTTGAAACCTGCTCCCCTTGCTGTCGCATAGACATCTATGCCGCAAGCCTCCATCGATGGCCTTGCAAGCTCTGGACGAACACAACTCTTCAAGTTGCACTCCTTGCATAGGGGGCAGGGTCCCGATGTAAGCCCGAACGCAGAGTAATACCCTGAGAGAAATGCCTCCCGCTCAAGACTTGCAACCACTCTATGCACTTTTTCCCATCCTGGCTCGAAGCACAGCAATATGGCAGAGGTGTAACCGCTTAGGACCCGGTTCATCTGCTCCGGGGTTGGCGAGTAAGGAGGACACGTAAGGCGTTTACCATACCCGTCACAACCATACTGGCATTTAAGCCTAACCCAGTCTCTTACCACCACGTCGCCAGCTTTAATTAACTTTGCCTCAGCCGCCCCAAGCCTTATCGCTATTTCGCGGAGCTCTTCCATACTCTTAGATACAGTCATAACAGTAAGTTTACTCGTCAATACCTATATGTCTTTCCATTAGACAGGGATGCGCTATGCTTACTTTCCCCTAGTGCAGCAAGAACCTCCTTTATAAATGCCTCCCTATCATCGAGTATGAAGGAACTTATTAGCCTACCGTTTACGATTACACCTTCGGAGATGCCACGTTTCTCAGCCTCGTTGGGCTCCTCCGAACTGTTTATCCACCTGATGCACACGCCCTGTACAGCCTTCTCTATCTCTTGCCCGGACCTTTTTAAGAATAAATATGACCATGGGCAGAAGGAAGGGCTATAGATTATCACCACCTTGCCCTTGTCATCATCCTGTGGCACGTAGTTCGGTCCACTTCGCTTAACGGGCCTGTAGACGAAGCCGTGCTTAAGAGGATAGTAGAATAGGCTGGGGTCTTCCTCCACTTGCTTGAAACCCATGTCTATAAAGAAGTTTCTAGCCGGATACTGGCCAGGCTTCTCCCCTGGAAAAGGCTTAGCCACGAGTGCTGACGGAGGTTTACCGCCGAACCAGCTTTTAGGCCTCCTCATATCTTCAATGAGACTGTTCAAGAGCCGTCTTCCGATACCCTTCCTCCAGTGCTCCCTGTATGGGACAAATATGCAAATTATGCGAACAACCATCTCGTCAGGAACAGGAGCATACTGTATTAACCCCGCGGGAGCCTCACCCACGTATGCGATTTTGGCAACCGAACCCCAACGCTTAAGCATGTCCTCCGCCCAAATTCTCTTTAGCTCAACTCCCCTTACGTAGACGGGGTCGCTCTGCCTGTCAAGTGGTACGCATAACTTGCAAAGATCATAAAGATTATTCTCAGACGCTTCAACCACTATTATGTTCTCGCTCACAGAATTTTTGTTTTAAATTATTATTTAAGATTTACTGCCAGAATTCTATTCCAATATGTCAATGACGCGTTAAGAAGCGCTTCACCAGGTTGCTTTAATGTATGCTTTTAAGCCAGCAGGTATTTCAACCCTCCAGCGTCCATTTTCAAACGACGCCTCTAAGGATCCTCTGCCAGCCTTAATGCTTACTTCTGCTGTCGGAGGCACGAACAAGGGCATTATTGCTTCTCCATTGAGGCCGCTGGGCAACTCCACCCGTAGCGTGAAACTTTTTTCCCCTCGGCTCCATCTGACGTTTACCGTACCCTTGGGTGTCGGAAAACACCCATGTGCCCAAACCAGGTCAACAGGCTCAGGCGCTATAATCACGCCATTCGTAATAACATCTTTAGGCCTCACGCCAAGAACACAGCTACTTAGGAAAAACGCCGGCATGGCGCTCCACGCGTGGCAGTGGCTCCTAGTTTTCGGCGACAAAACCTCCCAGGCAGTTGTCGCACCGTGATCGAGCATGGCACCCCACTCCTGCCTTATTATGTCCAATGCTTTTTGAACTTCGCCATCCTTAGCATACGCCTCAATAAGAAAAGCCAGTGCGAATGGGCTTCCGAACCTAGTAAAGTCCCCCGGCCACTCGTAGATATTCCTGCGTACAATGCTCATCCTATTTTCCTGAGCTGCATCGCAAAGATAAACCATGGTCTGTGTCTGCAGGCTGAAGGTCTTGCTCCGCGTTCCGTCTGGATGCAAAGCGTCTACATAAGCTCCTTTCTGCTCATCCCAGAGATGCTGGTTTATCGCCCGTCTAACCTTTCCGGCAAGCATTTCAAACTCTTTAGCATCGGTTTCACTACCTACTAATCTGGCTATTATTGCGGAGCGTCGATAAGCCTCTACGAGAATCGCGTTCTGATGCGTTACTATCCCCTTGCTCGGAGTGTCCATCGGCGCCCAGTCAAGCATGTTCCAAGCATCGATTTCAAAAAGGCCGTCGCTGCGAATAAACTTCTCAGCAATATTGCGCATCTGCCTAGAAATAGACGGGTATACTTCTTTCAGAAACGCTTCATCCCCCGTGTACCTGTAGTATTCTTCACATGCCCAAACCCAGAGCAAAGCCCATGCAGTCAAAATATTCTGCCAGCCGCTGGGCACTTGGCTCTCGACCAGCGGGGAGCGGAAAAGAGACCCGCCGGCTAGAAGCCAGCATCTCCTCGCCAAGGCATAGCCACCGTAAGTAGCATAGGCGATTAACGCCTCATGCCTAGCGTCACCAACCCAGAAGGTCTGCTCATATGCCGGACAGTCGACATAAGTGTCTTCGCTGCAGAGGCGCAGAGTATATCGGCACATTCTCCAAATATTGTTTAGCCTCCAATCGTTGCAGACGAATTCCCCAGCCTCCTCATACGGATAAGTATTGAGTAAGCATCTTACAAACTTGATGCGTACAGGCTTCTTCTCACCCCTTGGGAAGCGGATGGCCAGCATCAAGTATTTGAACCCACGGCGGACAATACTGGTGTAGCTCTGCCACCCCTCTTTAGTGGTGTAACGCAGCACGTTGTTAAGGCCGAAGGTATGTTGAACGTCGAAACCATAATCGTCTCGAGGATGAATTGCTTCAAACCCGTAGAAATCCAGCTTAACACCCTTAGGCGCGTCGACAACGAAATCTATGAAACCAACTAGCTCGCGGCCAAAGTCCATCAATAGTTCAGCATCACTATTCTCAGAGGGCCATATTGTTGCGACCTCGCCGTTCGGCATACACAGGTTCCCAATACCTTCCGAAGCAAGATCACCCTCCACTTCTTTTACGAAAACCATTCTCGCAAACACGTGGTCTGAAGCAGCATGCTCAGGCTTGACGGACTGGGCTAAGGAGGATTTTTGAATCTCCCCAAGAGTTTTAGCGTCCCAGACTGCTTTAAAGCTGGTTTCATCACTTGATTGAAACGGACCGGCTGTAGCCCAAGGAAAACCTGTTTCACCCAGCGGGTTTCCGAATTCCAGGTCGTCACTATCCCAGACGGTTGTAAACCACCAGTCATGATACCGCCCAGTGACGTCGAAAACTACAAGGTTCTCACCCTTTTTAAGCCTAAGCACCGCGGTGTTTCCATTGACAAGCATGTCCTCGCCGTTAACCCGGACGCGCCGCGCGCCGAGGCCAATCCCGTTGACACCGGTAACCTTAACCTCTTTTGCTTCAGATGTTCTAACGATTGTTACAGCCAGGCCGATGATTTCCCGATGGTTCGATAACCGGTCGCCTGGGATTAGGCTTGGACGCAGGTCGAAACTGTACACTGTTTCGAGCGGTTTCACTAGACGCGTACGTACTACTCGAACAGGATAGACTGGTTCAATCGTAAGAAAAGGTATTGGCCGTTTATTAAGGCTCGACCAAGGATGTGATTGGGCATCACCAAGCTCGATTGCCTGCTGCCAGTAGCTGTCGTCGAAACCATTGTGTTTCCACTCTGGATCCCTAGATGCGTCATAATGTTCAACAAACCCTTGCTGGCATGATATGCGTGGAGTATGCTGATCATAAGCTGGGCTGACAGAAATCCTCCAGCTTCGATCCGTTGCAACCGTGATTTCCCTCCCGCTTCCGGTTTTCATATCCAACTGTGCAAGCAGGCCCCCGCGGCCAAGCGGGTATTGAAAATTAGTCTCGCCAGGCTGCCAGACGAGTATGGAAATAGTATTTACTGACCCGGAGTTCAAGTAGGGCTTGACATCATATACGTCGTAAAACCATGAATGCTGCCATCCTCTAATCGGGCCATTACCGATCCTTCGACCATTTATGAATAGAACGTAGCGTGCATCAGCAGTTACTCGAAGCGCGGCTGCTTCAACATCGCTAGGAGCCTCGAAGACCTTACGAGCGTAAACGTAAATGTTTCGCAACTCCTCCTCGCGGCCGCTTATCCAGATCCATTTCGCCTTCCACTCTTCAGACATCCTGGGTTTGAGCCTTTTACAGAGCATATAAGAATTTGCGATTAAACATGGAGGGCTTATTGAAAATAGTTAGGAGTCGCCGTATATTATGTTGGCCTCATAGACATCTGGGCCAAATATCTTATAGACCAAGAGGTCCTCTCTCCCAGTGTTAACTATTTTATGCGGCTTGGTCGCAGCTTCAGCAGACACGAACAGCTCGTCTAAACCCGGGTTTTTGCCCTTTACCCTGACATTCCCAATAATCCCCTCCCCCTTCCAGACAAAAGCCAGGTAAGCATTTTTTTCGACGGTTTCAACAGCCTTTCCTGGGAACACTCTCATCTCTTTCCCACAGAATTTCCTTGTGCGATTAGGATGAAACACCCAGCGTTCAACACCCTTACCCTCTAACTCGGGCTCATCAACCTCTGTTGGAACCGCGTGATACTTTTTGTAGAAAAACGGGTCTCGCGACTTCTTCCAATCAATCAGCCTAGCAACAGCCTCCTCATCAGGCAGGCCTCGCAACATGTCTTCCCTCGGAATCCTCCTCTCTCCACATACAGCCTGAAGAATATTGTAAACATCAGACTCTTCCTGAATCTCCAGTGTTAGGGCTGTTCCCGGAGCATGTGGTACGCCGGAGAAAATATGAAAACCCTCTCCAACATTCAACCTGTATGCTGGGGAAAGATCCAGAACCTTGTCGTCACTCCACCTTTTCAACAGGGGAACCAGGTCTCCCTCCTCGACATGCGGGTGGACGGCTATGTGTGAATATGGGAGGGGCCCCTTTTCCTCAGCCTCTAGAAAATAGTAAGCCTCATCCTTCCCATGCATATTCCAATACCTCTTTGCATCCTCCTCTCTCGCATGCACGTGCCACGGGATGGGTTCCCCAATATCAAGAACCTTCGTTAAAACCCCGAACCGGTTGTCGTGTTCCGCAGCATACTTGTCGCCGAGCAGCTCACCCGGGAGAATCTTAAACGCATCCCTTAAGAGAAGCTTGGCTTGCCTACGGGTGAAGGATATGAAGCTTAAGCCCTCGTTTTCAACCCTAACCGGGTTAACGGCTTCAACAGACGAGGCCAGCCATCTCTCGCATATCCATCCCCTCGAGGACCCCACATAGTATTCCTTAAGACCAAGCCTACCCAATCCTGGATACAGGGTTCTCGGCACGAAGGAGGGGGCGAGTCTCAAAACTCCACCTGTCGCGTCAAGCTCCTCCTTTAGAAGCTTTTCCTTCTCGCCAAAGACCATTTTCCAGAATCCTGCGAAGCCGAGGCTTTAAAGCTTATAGGAGCACCATGCCTAGAAGCCGAGAAGACGCATAAGCTCGCTGGTTCTGGCGAAATCCGGAATTATCAGGTCTGCTCCGGCATCCATTAGGCGTTTCCTCTTTCTAGAGTTTAACCCCATTCTATTGACCTCGTCTGAGGCAACTCCCAGGGCTATCGACCCCCTGGCTTTAGCGCTTCTAATCTCAACCGGGCCGTCTCCAACCACCAGCAACTCCCTACCGTGCAGATTGTTCCCTCTCAAAATCCTCTCGATAATTTTCTCCTTAGAGTTTGCCTCAGTGTTGTCAAGCGCCCCGTATACCCCGCCCCTAAAATATTCGGTGATCCGGAGGGCACCTGCCTCTCTTAAAACATGCTCATGATCAGTGCCGCTTGCCAAATACATTACCACGCCCTTTTCATAGAGCTCCTGCAGGAAGCTTCTGGACCCACATATCATCAGGTCATCCGGGTTTAATTCCCCATTAAACAGTTTTCTAAGCCTCTTCTCAACGAGCAGGAGCATCCGCTGGTTGTATATCCTCTTATACTCGTAGGCATCCCTCGGGTTCCTGGAAATCCCGTGTCGGCGGACGGCTTCAGCCAGCCACTCCATCTGCTTTATAGTCAGCATTCCAGTCGAGTAGTCAACATACTCCCTAACCTCCTTTTCAATCTCCGGGGTTGGAGGATTCCCCTCGCAAATCATCTCTATCATAAGCGGTATCATTACGTCCTCCCACCCCTGCCTTATAACAGATATAGTCCCGTCGAAATCTATCAACGCATACTTGATACAACCCACCATCGAATCGAAATTCGGATTAAGAATTTCAAACCACTGGTTCACGGCCATTCATCCCCACTAGAAACCTCGTCAAACTTACTCAATATCTCTACAGGAGAGGCGGTTCCAGTAGTGTTCAGTTTTTTAAGAATAACTGCGGCAGCTAGGCTTGCAACTATACCCGCTTCAACAGGGTTGGCTCCTGCCGCTAAGGCCGCGCCAACTGTGGAGATGAAAGTGTCCCCGGCCCCGACGGGGTCTATTGGGGGCTGGGTCGGCGCAGCTGGAACATGGTGGCAGCCGGAACCCGTAATAACCAGGGACCCCCTCTCGCTTAACGTTATGTATACTGGTCGCTTAGCCTTCTCCTGCAACTCCCTCCCTATCTCCAGAAGCTCATCCATATCTACTTCAAGAGGATTTCTAGACGGTCGCACGGCTTTCACAGCCTCCATGCGATTCGGCTTTAAAACCATTTTTCTGAAAAGACCTATACGCTCCCTCGAGTCAGCTATGAAAACCTTGCCCGGATTTTCCTCAGCGAGCTGAACTAGGCTGCTCCTAACGTTTTCCGTGACTACGCCATTCAGCGTCATCTGATCCTCAACTATCACTAAATCCACTTTTTCAACAGCCTCCTTCACGTTTTCAATGATTCCCTCCTCTAAGCCGCTGGTTAATGGACTGTAGTTTACAAAGTCAAGCCGAGAATCCTCCTGTTGAGAATCCCACCCGCAGAGCATTGGCTTAATATAGGTTGGCGTAACTCTTTCACGAGAAGTGATTAGAAAATCCAGGCTAATCCCGTTCTCCCTAAGCTTCTCTCCAAGGATTTTCCCACGCCAGTCGTCTCCAATAACAGTCACTGCAAAGACATCTTTCAAACCCAGAGCCTTAACGTTGCAACATATATTTCCTGAGGCGCCCGGAGAATACGTCTCCCTGACGACGGGACGCGTGTAGTGAGGCGTTTCACGCGATAGTTCTGAACGCGTCATATCAGCATACCAGTAAACGTCCAGCGCGAAGTCGCCGATCACCATGCTTCTCAAGCCTTTGAAGTAACCCAGTATTTCAACCAGCCTAGAGCGTTTCAGCCCTCTCATTCAACTCCAGCCTCCTGAGCAAAGAGGCCTCGAGCATTCTGCATAAAACATGGTATAGTACGGAGTGCATCTCCTGCACACGCCTCGTCTCTGAAGCTGGCGCCTTGACGGCGATGTCAGCGATTTCCGCAAGCATCCCACCCTCCCTACCGGTTAGAGCTATCACTGTTAAACCCAGGGCTTTAGCGGTTGCCGCAGCATAAATCACGTTCTGAGCATTACCACTAGTGCTTATACCCATTAGGACATCCCCACGCTTCGCCAAAGAGTACAGTTCTTGCGCGAAAGCCATGTTCCTCGTCGGGTTATCGTTATCAACAGCGCTTGAGAGAGAATGGTTTGAGCCTAGGACTATCACGCGTAAACCTTCCTCCAAGCTTCCCGCCAGTAGACCACCGTTAGGAACGGTTTCAAACAGCCTCCTACGATAGCTCGGCACGGGTCTCCTAGACTCGAAGGATTTCAGAAGCTCGGCGGAAATATGGAAAGCGTCCGCGAAGCTGCCGCCATTACCGCATATAAAGAGCATCCCTCCAACGCTAAGACGGGTGTCGATAACTCTAAACGCCTTAACCAGGTCGTCTGCTACAACACTCAGTTCCCGGTTACTCTCTGCAAATTCTTCAATAATGTTTTTCACGGAGGGCTCAAGTAACCCGTCAACCCGCTTTTCCAACGAGAAGCCTACTCCCCCAGGAGACTGGAGCGTAACGTTCTCCTCACTAAGCATCCTGACCACGAGGTGGCGGAGGTTGGGTATTGTCACAGCATGGTCGCCAGTAATGTGGAAACCTTTACCCCCCAGCGAGGTTGGCCTTATAACAATGTTTTTCAGAGGCCTGTAGTAGTATTCCTCTTCATCCTTACTTCTCGGACGAGTATAATCTCTTATGGGTTTCAAATCGAAGTTAGCGGCTGTAAACCTCTCCACTTTAAACCCCAGGTTTCTCGCGATCGACAATGCTTTAAGAAAAACTTCAGGACCTATGACGGCTGAACCGAAATTCAGGAACACTCCTTCATCCAGGCGGCTGACCGTGTAAACGTATTTTTTGAAGTCTATCCCACTGGCCTCACCTATGGCGGAGAAGTCGCAAGCCGGATGCTGGTGAATTATGTCTGTCCCAAGCGCCACGTGAACAGTAAAAGGTACCCCTAATCTGTAGGCATGGTAGAGAACACTATACTTCTTGAACCTGAAACGGCCGTCTTCAGCAATCATCCTTCCTAGAGATTCACCGTAGCCCAAGCCGTCGCGAACACCGCGTTGAATAGCCACGTTCATCAGTAATCCTGTTTCCTCAGCCATTCCGAAGGTTCCGTCCTCTATGCTTGTAGCAACATCCTCACTAGTCTCGCCGATTAAAGCGATTTCGAAGTCGTGTATTGAAGCAGCGCCATTAGAGGCGACGTGGCTCACCACACCCCGCTCCATGAGGTCTATCAATACTGGTCCCAACCCGCATTTTAACACGTGCGCCCCCATCATCCATAGCACTAAGCGCCCCTTCCTCCTCGCATCCACGATTATCCTTGCAAGATTCTTTAGCTCCGGGCTTTCAAAAGGCGGTGGTTGAGACTCCGGGTCGACCAGATCCTTCAGTTTCACAAGGTTCTTCCTCTGAGATATTGGGTAGGTTTTAATCCTGTTGAAATCCAGCATTCTGCGGATAATGCACTCCTCAGAGTCATATATTAACTTAATTCTCTACTCGGCAGGAGGGGTTAGACACTAGATTGTAGACTGTTAGAGAAGCGGCTAAAAGTTTAAGCCCGGTTTTCGCACACCGCAAATCCTTTAAATAGTTCGGGACACACGCAGGGAAAACATGAGGACCGTGAGGATAGGAGTAGTCGGAGCAGGCTCCCACGCTAACAATGTGCACTATCCCTCGCTCTTCGCGATAAAGGAGGCTGAGGTTGTAGCAGTATGCGACCTTAACCCGGATAGGCTTAGGGCAACAGCTGAAAAATACTCGATACCGGGTCGGTATACCGATTATAGAGAGATGTTGGATAAGGAGGAGCTGGACACCGTATACCTGATTATGCCTCCCCACCAGCTCTACGACATAGCGATCGACTGCCTAAAGCAGGGTCTTAACCTTTTCATCGAGAAGCCGCCTGGCATAACCCGCAGCCAAACTGAAAGCCTAGCCTGGTACGCTGAGAAACACGGGTGTAGAACCATGGTTGGATTCAACAGGAGGTTCATACCACTTGTGAGAAGGGTTAAAGAGATCGTTGAGGAAAGAGGCCCAATAAACCAATGCGTATCGGTTTTTTACAAGAACATTCTTTCGCATGAGCCTCCCTACTATTCGGGGGCGGTGGATGTTTTAACCTCAGACGTAATCCACGCGGTGGATACTTTAAGATGGATGGGTGGAGGCGATGTTGAAAGCATATGTAGCTCCATCAGGAGGCTTTACGTTCCTTACGACAATAGTTTTAACGCGATGGTTAAATTCAAGAATGGCGCACTAGGCTTTTTAATGAGTAACTGGGCAGCCGGCTCAAGGGTGCATGTCTTCGAAATGCATAGCAAAGGCATATCGGCTTTTGTAAATCCGAATGACAAAGCCCTGCTATACAGAGACGGCTCGTCTGAGCCCGAAGCAACATCCACGTTCGAAGCAGCGGGGAGTACTGAATTCCATGTATACTACGGGTTTCTCAGCGAAAACACGCATTTCATCAGATGCGTGATAGAGGACAGGGAGCCTGAAACATGCTTTAGGGACGCCGTTAAAACGATGGAGCTTGTAGAGAAAATCTATGCGAACACGCTTAGCTAAAAACGAGAACCTAATCAAAAGGCTTTCGGCTAGACTCTAGGACAACAATCTCGTATTCTTGGAGAACTGGCAACTTTAATACCACATTTTGTTCAACCTCTTCCCAATCCAGCTCCATGTTTAACCTCAATGCCTTAGCATAACGTGGCTTATCAAATCCATGAAGAACTATTTTTAAATCCCTAATCGGTAAGACTGATTCTATCGGCCTAGTCATCTCACCAGTGAAGTTCACCAGATGTATAAGCATTCTACATTTACCCGGCTGGTGTCTAAGAGTAACTTCAACACTCTGAGGACAATTATCAAGCGTTACAAGTGTTCTAGACATGAGGCGGACAGCATTAGCAATCATCCTTCTGTAGTCAGGATTATGATAGGAATTGTAGTGATCAAAGAAGTTCCCAGCAATGTAGAGACAACTCCCCCCTCCATACTTGTTAATCAGGATCGCCGGATTCTTGGATAAGGGAGGGAGTCTTACATATCTAGCAGGCATTTTCTCATTATACATGGCTATCGCCCTTGAGGTCACCGGAATCACCTCAACCCCGAAAGCTGGGCATGGAAGAAGCTTTGCGCTCACACCCTCTACAAACGGATGGTCACTAACGATCGACATGTAGTCCATCATCATTGGGCCGAAGACACCTCTTCCCGCCTTAACGCCGAAAACCTCGGCCAGCCGGAACTCTTTAAGCAATACTCCATATTCATCATATCTTGAAAATTCAAAGCTAGCAACAAGGTTACCTCCATCCCTTACATACTCCCTGATCGTGTCAGCGCAATCCTTGGAGATGCATGCAGAGTTTGGAGCAATTATCAAGTCATACTTGCGAAGATTTTCCAGTTTTATTGACTCCTCATCAATAATGTCGAAGAGGACGTGGGACCTCACCAGTAGCTCGTAACATCCTTGAAAGCCAGCGAAGTAGTCTGCAGCTTTCCTCTCCTCGATTTTCACCTCCTTGGGATGGAAGTCCGCAAAAGGAATGCTCGCCCTGTAGAAGTCAGCCGTCCTCTTGGACCAGAAGAGCCCAACCTTAGCGATCGACGTAGTGTGCTCTAAATATTCAGTGTTTCCCATTATAAAGCGGTTCATCTCCCCAGCGGCCAGTACTCCAGGCCCCTTGGCTGAGCTCAACGATACGCCGTACCACGGATTAGCACCGTTAGCAATTGTTTCCGCGTAAAGCAGCTTCGTCTCAGCCGGGGTTAAGAGATACTCATCCCACCCCTTATTAGCACCGGCTATGAAGACAACCGTCGGCTTACCGCTGGATTGTGTTTCCAGGAGCTTAGCCGTCATACCTGGTTTCCAAAGTGGCTGAGCCCTCAGGTCATAGTATAGGAAGCCACCCTCAGCCCCCAGCATATCCTGGTAAGACATAAGCCTCCGGTTATCCCTCGCTTCAATCCAAGTCGGCCACAGGCCTGCCGAATTCATGTAGATTATCGCGTTCGGCTTAACCTTTTTCAGTGTCTTTTCAGCATCTCTGAGATACTCGGCTATGCTTTCATACCTGAACTCTATGAACTCCCTCCAAGCAGGATCCTTCCAATCCTCCTTGCGGGGAATATTCGACCCATACTTCCGTTTGAACTTTTCTTGACAGTTCTTGCAATAGCAAGTTCCCGGGTAGTAGGCCGGCCCGTCTAGAAATATTCCATCAACATCGTAAGAAGCCAGGTCCTCAATGCCTTGAAAAGACCACTCCCTCCAAGAAGGGGAGTTTACGCATGGAGAGTTCCCGGAGCCGTAGAGAAAATCTATTATCTTGCCTTCTTTGTTCACCTGAAGCCAGTCCGGATGCTCCTTGCCAAACTCAATGTTTATCCAGTGTACATTGTAATAGATCAGGACCCTGATTCCCCTTTTATGGGCTTCCGGCAAGTATTCGCTTAAAAAATCTCTCGGCATGCTTCTTGCTATTCTAGTCTTAAAGTAGAAGACACCCTTCTCTCCTCCCCAAACATCGCTGCAACCAAGATGCTCAGCGTTAAAGCCAAGTCTACTCTTGGCTTCAGCAAGCTGAGCCGGATTTATTTTTAGAACCTCCTCGGCATCAGGTAATGTGAAGTCGGCGATAGTAAGAGGCTTGCGCCACCATTGTTCATCAAGCATGCTTCCATGCGGAGCGTTTAAAATATTAAACTTTTTCCGGAACAATCATATGTGAGAAAGCCTTATATTTTAATAGCGGGCGCTATGGTGGAATGCTGCCTGCTGAAAGGCTTGACGCTGCGTTTGAAGGCGAGTATTCAGATGCAATACCGTGGTTCGCCGACCTTACTTACTGGTACCACTCGCATGAGGAAATGGGAACCTTACCCCCGAGGTATAGGGGCGATGGCAGGATAAACCTTTACATGGATATGGGGTGTGGCGCACATGAAGAGCTCTACCGTCCGGTTTTCAGGATAAAGCGTAAACAGGTGAAAATCAATAGCTACGAGACCAAGGATCCTGATGGAAGCACCGTTAGGCATGAAGTTTTTCAAACGCCAGTAGGAGAGTTGAGACGAGTAAGTAAACACTCATTCAAATCCCACAGTACTGCAACTATAGAGCACCCGGTGAAAACAGAGAGAGACTTGAAGGTCCTGAGATTCATATTGAGAGACCAGATTGTAGAGAAGGATCCTGAGATGTACGAATGGCAGTTGCAAGCGATGCGGAAATGGGACGGGTGGGGAATTGTAAGTTCCCTTCCACCGAGAACACCGTTGATGAGGATGATAGTGGAGTGGGCTGGTTTTTCAAACACTGTAAAACTCCAATGGAGGTCTAGGGAAGAGTTTGACGAGACGATTCAAGTCATGTGTGAGGCGGATGACCGGGTTTACGAAGCGGTCTCAGAAGCACCCGCCAAGTACGTTTATTTCGGGGAAAATCTTTCTAGCGACATGGTTAGCCCACGTCTTTTCAAGACCTATTTGGAACCCTACTATAGGGAGCGCGCCCTTGAGCTTCACTCTAAAGGGAAGAAGATTTACTTACATATAGATGGTAGCCTTAGAGGGTTGTTGCCTTTGCTAGCTCAAACCGGCGTAGACTGTGCTCAATCGCTTACTCCGGCGCCGGCAGGCGACGTTGACGTTAAGGATTTTAGGAGGCTTGCTGGTGACGGCATAGTGCTATGGGGAGGATTGCCAGGGGTTTTATTCAGCGAAAAATACCCTGTCGAAATGTTGAAACGGATTCTTGAAGACATAATAGAAGCATATATTAATGATCGCAAGTTTATCATAGGGGTTGCTGACCAGGTGCCGCCGGATGGGGAGATAGAGAGGGTGAAGATGATTAGTGAAATAGTGGAGTCTAAGGGTAGGAGGTGACGGAATAAAAATAATGCTCTACATCTTCTGACGTTTATGAAACTTCTGCATCGGTAGGACTACGAATCATCTATTTAAAAACGTAATCTTAATATATGTGCCGCGTAGTACTTTTGACGACGCATATTGGTCGACATCGTTGACGCTCCTCAAATCACCGACAATTTCATAGGGAAACTGTATGAGAGAACTAAGCCCTCTTTATCCTTCAAAGCATCTACTAGAGAGGAGTTCTTAGAATGGAAGGAGAAACTAAAGAATAAGATTAGAGAACTTTTAGGAGAATTCCCTGAGCCCGCTGACTTAAATCCCCGTCTGCTTTCTAAGGAAGAGACTGAGAAGTATGTTAGGGAGAAATGGATCATTCAATCCGAAGAGGACTGCTGGGTACCATTATACCTTTTAATCCCAAAGGGTTTCAAGGGAAAGCTTCCAGCAATCTTATGTGCACACGGTCATGGTGCCTACGGTAAGGATTCAGTAGCAGGTGTTCATTTTAACGATCCGAATAGGAAGGCTGAGATTGAAAGATTAAACTATAATTATGCGGAGCAAATGGCTAATGCTGGCTTCGTCACAGTCGCTCCAGACTGGCGGAGCTTCGGCGAAAGAATAGGCTACTATAATCCTTACCCTGGGAGAGACATATGCAATATTCATTTCATTCAACACTTGATTCTTGGGAGGACGCTTCTGGGAAGCAATGTTTTCGACGGCATGCGGGTTATAGATTTCCTGGCGACACTGGAATATGTTGATTCAAGCAGGATAGGGTGTATGGGTCTATCCTTCGGAGGGACGATGACAACCTACTTGACGCTGCTCGACGAGAGGATAAAAGCGGCAGACATTATATGTTACGCGACGACGACCGAGCATTACGCGATATCTAGGCCAAACTTCTGCGGGTCTCAGCTGGTTCCCAACCTTTACAAGTATGCTGACGTGCCCGACGTCATAGCCGCAATAGCTCCTAAGCCTCTCCTAATAGAGAGCGGAGCCTCCGATACTTGTTTCTGGATTCATTCCGCTCTTAAAGCGCACACCGTTATAAGGAGGGCCTACGAGGTTGCTGGGAAGCCTGAAAACCTCTGGATAGAGGTCTTTCCAGGAGAACACAGCTTCTCTGGGAGAATGGCCTTCAGCTTCTTCAAAAAATACCTTAAATCTGGAAACTAAGGCGAGTAGGCCATTAAAACGGAAAGTAAATGCCGCTTGGGATACGCAGGATACAATTCTAACACTTAGTGAAGCTAACCATCCCTATGCGGACAAGGCTACTTAAAGCAAAATGTTATAAGTTTCCTTATTAACCATTCCCCACGGTTGTTCAAATGAATGTCTTTGAAGCCATAAGGACAAGGTGTAGCATACGGGTCTACGAGGACAGGCCTGTTGAGGAAGAAAAACTTAAAATAATCTTGGAGGCAGCAAGGCTAGCGCCATCCGCTGGAAACAGGCAGCCATGGCGTTTCATCGTGATCACAGACCCCGAGGTTAAAGAAGTACTGGTTGAGGCGAAAAATAAGATGATGCCGCCTCCACCACCAGGAGCTCCCCCTAGGCCTTTCAGAAGCCCCTTGGAATCGGCCCCGGTTTTAATAGTGGGCTGCGCCCTACCCGGTGAAAGCATTCCCGGAACAGGCTTCTGGAAGATTGATGTAGCCATAGCCCTGCAAAACCTTGTCTTGGAAGCGTGGGAGCAGGGTCTAGGAACCTGTTGGATTGGAGTATTCCACGAGGAGGAGGAAGTAAAGAAGGTTTTAGGCCTTCCGAAGGAAGCGAGAGTAGTCTCCATGATAGCTGTAGGCTATCCTGCTGAGAAAAAGGAGCCCGTGTCGAACCGGAAACCCTTACAGG